>NZ_MRXX01000006.1:119097-149060 GCF_016642265.1 Streptococcus lactarius | reverse complement strand
TCATCAGCTTTTACAGCCCTACTCAACTGTACAGAGGTGGGACGACCAAATCGAATTCTAGCGAATGAACGATTTCTGTCCCACTCTCTTTTTTATTCTTTCGTTTCTTCTACTGCTTCCGAGTCTTTTTCATCCAGATCAAGGACAATGTCTTCTGACTCAGTTTGTTTGCGAATGGATTGAACCAAGTCATTTCCTGCTAAATTTTCTTTGTGGAGTTTATCTTTTAATGAATGATAAACTTCTTGTGACTTTTCAACCACATCCTGCGTCTTTTCTTTGACAGATTCTAAAACGGTTCCTGTTGTAATTTCGCCTGAACCAACTTTTTCTTTGGTTTGTTGGATCACTTCCGCTGCTTGTTTGGAAACATCTTTAGCAGTTTGTTTAACAGATTCATGGACTTCCTGAGGGTCTTCTTGATAGTCTTTTACAAAGCGTACGACCTTTTTAGTGACCTTCTTTCCTTTCTCTGTTGATAAATAGTAGGCTGCCGAAGCACCTGAAATAACACCGATTAATAAACTAGATAAACGTCCCATTTGTTTTCATCCTCATTTCTATTTAAATAATTTTGAAGCCATTCGAATCGCCTTTAATCCAATAGAGGCTTTCACCGTTTTCCCACCAGCTGATACAGCTTTGGAACCTAATTGACGGGCTTGGTCATTTAGATCTGATACGGACTCAGAAAGGTCCGCTACAGCTGTAAACAAGGGATCAATCGTCGCAACCTTTTCGTTCAAGTCGTCCGCTAAGACATTGACTTTTGCCAATAGGTCATTTGTTTGGTGTAAGGTAACATTGACATCTGACGTCAATACCTGTATGGTTTTTTGTGTCTCATCCACAACTTTTCCAATCTTTGAAAGAAAGAAAATCATGTAAATCACGAGAGCCACAAGGGCTAGGCCTAAGAGGCCGTATGTAATTTCAATAAACATAGGTTACTCCTTTACTTCTACATAATAAGGGGCTTTTTTGCGTCTCTGGTAAACAAATACGCCGAGACCAACTAAAATCAATAGGATCGATAACCATTGGGAAACCCGGATACCAGCAAACATCAGGCTATCCGTCCGCATACCTTCGATGATCATCCGGCCAAACCCATACCAGACTAGGTAAAAGCCTGCAACTTCACCTTGTCTTAAAAATTGGGGTTTTCGGCGTAACAATAAAATCAAGATGAAGCCTAATAGATTCCAGCAGGACTCGTATAGGAAGGTTGGCTGACGGTAACTTCCATCTATATACATCTGATCACGGATAAAAGATGGGAGATAGTTGAGACTGTTGACGGCTCGACCATAGGCTTCTTGGTTAAAGAAGTTTCCCCAGCGCCCAATACTTTGTGCGATCATGACACTAGGTGCTGCAATATCCAAAAAGTCGATCGTATCAATCATGCGTCTGTGAGAAAAGAGATACAAGACGAGTGCCCCTGTTAACAAACCACCATAGATGGCAATACCTCCATTCCAGACGGCAAAAATTTCAGCTGGATGCTGGCTATAGTAGCCCCATTCAAAGATCACATAATACAATCGAGCCCCAATAATGGCTAGTGGAAAGGCGATCAAAATGAAATCAATAATATCATCTGGATTGATGCGTTTCCGAGGGGCTTCTTTCATGGAAAGATAAACCGCTAAGATCACACCTGTCACAATACAAATCGCATACCATCGGATACTAATAGGGCCTAATTGAAGAGCTATTGGATTCATTCCTTCACCTCATTTTGACTGATCAACTGAGTCAATCTTTCTTCAAAGGTTTTGGTTGCATCGTAGCCCATTTCTTTGGCACGTACATTCATGGCTGCAGCTTCAATCACAACGGAAATATTCCGACCTGTTTTGACAGGAATGCGAATACGAGGAATGGTCACCCCGCCGATTTCTATTTCTTCTGCGTTATTTCCAAGACGGTCATAGACCTTATCCGTGGTGTAATTTTCCAGATAAACGGCGATTTGGACTTGTGAAGAATCCTTTACCGCACTTGCTCCATAAAGGCTCATCACATCGATAATTCCAACTCCGCGTATCTCCAGTAAATGGCGTAAGATCTCAGCAGGCTCTCCCCAAAGAGTCATCTCATCACGGGCGTAGATATCAACCCGATCGTCTGCGACTAAACGGTGGCCACGCTTGACAAGCTCAAGGCCGGTCTCACTTTTTCCGATTCCGCTATCTCCTTGGATCAAGACCCCCATCCCATAAATATCCATCAAAACACCATGAACACTGGTACGCTCAGCTAGACGGCTATCCAGATAGCTCGAAAGTTCCCCGGACAAACGGCTGGTCGCAATATTGCTACTCAAAATAGCAATTTGCTTCTCTTCTGCAGCCCGTAACATTTCTTCAGGAATTTCCAAATTTCGTGCTACGATAATCACAGGAGTCTCTGGCTGAAACATCTTTCGTAAAACTTGGTGGCGATTGTGGGAGCTCATCTTGATCAAGTAGGACCATTCTTTCATCCCTACAAGAAGAATCCGCTCTGGTGTGTAATAATCAAAATAGCCTGTCATCTCAAGACCTGGCCGGGAAATATCCGAAGTGGTGATTTCCTTGTCCAAGAGATGATCTTCTCCGTAAATAACTGATAAACGAAGCTTTGCTTGTAAATCACGAACAGTAACTGCCATGGCATTCTCCCTTTTCAAATTCTCTCTCTATTATAGCAAATTTTCTCTTCATACGAGAGACTGAAGTGTCATTTGAAAGATCCATTTTCGACTCCTTTTTAAGGCAAGCAAAAAGAGGCCAAGACAAAGGTCCCCAACCTCTATGAAATGATGGTAACATATGAAGAATGCTCTAGCCTTCGCCTTGCAAAAAATCTTTGATCATAGATTTGATTCCGGTAGATACTGCATAGACCACCGCATTTGAAGGAAATGCGATCAAGCCAAGCATAAAGGCGACAGGTCCTCCCCCCAGCAAGGACATAACCAGATACAAAATCGGAAGAAATAAAATCGAAAACCGATAAATTTGTGGCTTTCTAGCCATTTCTGTTGGCAGAAACAAGAGGTAGAAGAGACTATTCCAAATGCCCAGTGGATAAAGGGCCATTCCTATAAAAACTGTTCCAACTCCTTCACCAAAAACACGATTTAAAATGAAAAACTGTCCTATAAAACTGAAGAAGAGATATAGAATAAAAGCAAGGTAATAGAACTTCTGCTTCACCCGGGCCTCCTTTTAGAAAAATGGCTTGTCCGTTTGATCATAGATGGGTTCGGCTTCTTTTCTCCTACGGGGGCCATTCCCATACCTTACTTGCTCTTCTTCCTCCTTGTAGGGTAAGATAGCATCTAGTAGAAAGTAGATCACGACAGCCCAAAAGGCGCTAGAGAAAATAAAGAGAATAAACAAGAAGCGAAGTAGGGCCACGCTAATATCAAATTTATCAGCTAGGCCAGCTAGCACACCTGAAACCAGGCGGCGGTGTTTTAATTTATAAAATGATGATTTCATTAGATGTTCCTCTTTCTAGTTAGACCTATTTTAGCAGAGTCTAACTGGAAAGAGATCCGCCTACAGACCGATTCTTATTCTTGTCTCATTTCAAGGAATTGAAGGCGGCTGCGACAGCGACCGCAGGCATATTTCTGCAGATCGATTTTTCGCTTTCGTCTATACTCTTGACCACAATGGGGACATTGATAGAGA
This sequence comes from Streptococcus lactarius, assembly GCF_016642265.1. GTDB lineage: Bacteria > Bacillota > Bacilli > Lactobacillales > Streptococcaceae > Streptococcus > Streptococcus lactarius. Next base: position 145,371 of record NZ_MRXX01000006.1, on the reverse strand, counting down.
TAGATCCGCTTGACTCGTCCAGTCTTTTCTGGCAGGGGAGGTGTGAAACGAAGGCCATCCACTTGCTGAAGGAGTTGCTTAAAAGCTGGGTCTTTGTGGCGATAGCCTTTGCCTTGATCGTAAAGATGGTAATGACAGAGTTCGTGGCGGACGATTTTGCGAAAGGTTTCTAATCCGAAAGTCTGGTAAATCTTGGGGTTGAAATCGAGATGTCGATCCTTGGGAAAGAAACGGCCTCCTGTGGTTTGGAGACGTGAATTCCACACTGCTTGATGGCGGAATTCTCTCCCAAAATCTTCTATAGATACTTGGCGTACATACTCAGTTAGATTCATTCGGTGCTACCAAACTGAGGTTGACTTTTTCGCGTTCCACGTCGATTTTCTTCACCCAGACAGTTACCAAATCACCTACTGAGACGACTTGGCTTGGATGCTTGATAAATTGCTTGCTCATATGGGAGATATGAATCAAGCCATCCTCGTGAATACCAATATCGACAAAGGCTCCGAAATCAACCACATTGCGCACAACCCCTTCTAATTTTTGACCGATATGGAGATCTTTAATATCCAAGACATCCTGACGGAGCACTGGTGCATCAAAGGAATCCCGCAAGTCGCGACCCGGTTTTAAGAGATCAGCAATAATATCTTTTAGAGTTTCTGGTCCCAGATCAAGCTGGGTCGACATTTCCTCTATATTGACAGCTTTTAATTTTTCCTGAGCAGATTCATCCAGTTCGGTAATTTCAAGAAGTTGAAAGAGCTTTTCAACTTCCTGGTAACTTTCAGGGTGGACACCAGTATTGTCCAAAATGTTTTTACTTTCAGGAATGCGTAAGAATCCAGCAGCCTGCTCGAAAGCCTTGGACCCGAGACGAGGGACTTTTTTAATCTGTTCCCGTGAAAGGATCATTCCTTCTTCTTCCCTGTATTTGACGATATTTTCAGAGATAGTTTTATTGAGCCCGGCTACATGCGCTAAGAGAGAGGGACTAGCTGTATTGATATTCACCCCAACTTGGTTAACGACCGTATCCACCACAAAGTCCAAGCCTTCGGTCAATTTCTTCTGATTGACATCGTGCTGGTATTGACCCACACCGATCGACTTGGCATCGATTTTAACCAACTCAGCCAAGGGATCTTGCAGGCGGCGGGCAATGGAGATAGCCGAGCGTTTTTCAACGGTTAATTCTGGGAACTCATGGCGGGCCAACTCACTTGCCGAATAGACAGACGCTCCACTTTCATTGACAATGACATAGCGGACCCCTGGATGGTCATGGAGCACCTCTGCGACAAAGGCCTCACTTTCACGGCTGGCGGTTCCATTTCCAATGGCAATAATCTCTACGTTAAACTCCTTGATCAAGGAGGACAGATCCTTTTTAGCTTGCTCGATCTGAGCTGGTTTGGCAGGGGCAACTGGATAGATGACCTGGGTTGTGAGCATCTTTCCTGTTTCATCGACAACGGCTAATTTAGCACCTGTCCGAAAGGCTGGGTCAAAACCAAGGACTACGCGCCCCTTCAATGGAGGAATGAGCAATAGATTCCGTAGATTTTCAGAGAATAATTGAATAGCCCCGTCTTCGGCTGCTTCGGTCAATTCTGTTCGAATCCGACGTTCGATCGCTGGTACAATTTTTTTCTTGACGGCCTGCTGAATCACCTCATCGACATAGGTATTTTTCGTTTTAAATCGAGCTTCAAAAATACGAATGATTCGATCCAGATGGTGCTCAAATCCGACTTTAAGAACGCCCAATTTTTCCCCACGATTGAGAGCAAGCGTCCGGTAACCTTGCATACTCTTGATCTTTTCAGAAAAATCATAGTAGATTTCAAAGGTCCGCTTAGGGTCTAAGCTTTCATCCTTCAAGGTTGACGTCATGAGGGAATACCCATGAATTTCTTGATAGGTGAGAGACCGCAATTGGGTGTCTTCTGAAATAGCCTCGACCAAAATATCTACTGCACCAGCTAGAGCCGCTGTTTCGGTTGGGAAGGCCTCGCAGATAAATTTCTGTGCCTCCGCTTCCAAGTCTGGACTATTTTGTAGAATAAGGCGCGCCAAGGGGAAAAGACCTGCTTCTCGGGCAATCGTGGCCTTGGTCCGCCGTTTTTCCTTATAAGGCAGATAGAGTTCTTCGACATCAGCTAATTTCTCAGCAGCTTCAATGGCCTGCTTGAGTGCATCCGTCAACTTGCCTTGCTCTTCGATCTTGGCTAGGACGGTTTCCTTCCGTTCAGCTAGGGCTGTTAAGGACTTGTCCCGGTCAATAATGGCCTTGATCGCTACTTCATCCAAATTTCCCGTCAAATCTTTTCGATAACGAGCAATGAAGGGAATGGTTGAGCCTTCTGCGGTCAAACTCAATACGGTATCGATTTGTTTTAAACTAACTCCCAATTCTTGGGCTATTTTTTCATATTTATCCATAGCTTCTATTATAGCATATTTTACCGTAGCCAAGCCTATAGGCTACCGATTGCTTCGGTTTCCTCCTTGACTTTTATGCTCCATTTCCCCCTTGCTCTTGTCTTTTTGTTATAATGATAGAAAACGAAAAAGGAGGCCCAAAAATGGCTATTAAATTTTCTAAGACAGATGATCTTGATAAAATGTTTGAAAACTTTGCGAGTTTTCCAGATGTAGAAAAAAAAGTCGATTTCCCAGATGAGAAAAAGAAGCCTCAAAAAGCTCTTAAAAAAGAAGACGAGAAGGCTAAATAACTATGGCCCTCTTTCAACACCTACCCTCAAGCGTCTTGCAGGCTGGGGCTATTTTTCTTTCGATTATCATTGAGGCCCTGCCCTTTGTCCTAATCGGAAGTATCATTTCAGGGATCATTGAGGTCTATATCACCCCCGAGAGGGTCTACCGCTTTCTCCCCAGAAATAAATTTGGGCGGATTTTCTTTGGGACTTTTGTCGGTTTCATCTTTCCTTCCTGCGAATGTGGGATTGTTCCTATTATCAATCGCTTTTTAGAGAAGAAGGTTCCTAGTTATACTGCTGTTCCCTTTCTGGTGACAGCACCCGTCATCAATCCCATCGTTCTCTTTGCAACCTATTCTGCATTTGGAAACTCCCTAAAGATGGCTCTCTACCGCGCTTTGGGATCCCTTCTTGTCGCAACGGTGCTTGGGATCTTTCTTGGTTTTATACAGACCGACTCGATCCAAAAAGAACAGCGCAAGGCTGTGCATGAGCATAATTTTAGTGGCTTGAGCAAAGGGAAAAAACTCTTCCAAGTCTTGGTGCAGGCCATTGATGAATTCTTTGACACAGGACGCTACCTGGTATTTGGTTGCCTCTTTGCTAGCCTCGTCCAGGTCTATGTCCCAACACGGATCCTCACCTCAATCAGTGCGACACCGGTTGTGGCCATTCTCTTACTGATGGTTTTGTCCTTTCTCCTGTCACTTTGTAGCGAGGCTGACGCCTTTGTTGGATCCTCTCTTCTGAGCAGTTTTGGACTAGCGCCTGTTCTAGCCTTTTTGGTGATTGGGCCTATGCTTGATGTCAAAAATCTCCTCATGATGAAAAATTATCTCAAGGCTCGTTTCATCTGGCAATTTATCGGAATTGTTTGTGGAGTTGTGCTCCTTTATGCTTGGTTTGTGGGGGTAGTGCTATGATTCGTTTCTTGATATTAGCTGGCTATTTTGAACTCACCATGTATTTGCAATTATCTGGTAAGCTCAATCAATACATCAACTTACACTACTCTTACTTGGCATATATTTCCATGTTCTTGTCCTTTGTTTTAGCGCTTGTGCAGCTGATTATCTGGGTCAAACAAATGAAAATCCACAGTCATCTCTCTGGCTTCTGGGCAAAAGTGGCGAGTATCTTCTTGCTCTGTATTCCTTTGTTTGTCGGTCTATTTTTCCCAACCGTAACGTTAGATTCCCAAACAGTCTCTGCCAAAGGCTATCACTTCCCAGTGGCGGCTGGTTCTTCCAAGGAAATCCAGCAGGACGAAGGAACAACCACTCAGTATCTCAAACCGGATACCAGTAGCTATTTCACCAAGTCTGCCTATGAATCAGAAATGAAGCAGGCAGCAAAGAAATATGTGGATAAAAAGGTAATCCAGGTGACCACTGAAAATTATATGGAAGTCATGGAAGTCATTTATGACTATCCAGACCAATTTGCAGGAAAGACGATCGAGTTGACCGGCTTTGTCTACAATGACCCTAATAACAAGGGCAGCCAATTTCTCTTTCGCTTTGGAATCATCCACTGTATTGCAGATTCTGGCGTCTACGGCCTCTTAACGACCGGGGCCCCTCAGCATTTCGAAAACAATACTTGGATCCAGGCCAAAGGAACCTTGTCCATTGAATACCACAAGCAACTCAAACAAAGCTTGCCAGTCCTCCACATTAGAGATTGCCAGACCATTACAAAACCCGACAATCCTTATGTCTATCGCGTATTCTGATGGAGCTTGGGTTGTGAGTCAAATATCTTATACCAGTCAAAGCTAGAACCAACCTGTGTTCTAGCTTTTTCTTTCACCGAGTCACACTCAATTGGAAATTGTGAGGAACTTAGTTTCTGTATAGGAAATCTTGTAGATTTTATGGTAAAATATGGTTAATAAAATAGGAAATAGGTACTTAAATGTCTTCAAAAGTTATTGTAACCATTTTCGGAGCTAGTGGCGATTTAGCCAAACGAAAGCTCTATCCATCCCTTTTTAGACTCTATAAATCAGGAAATCTATCTGAACACTTTGCGGTGATCGGAACAGCCCGCAGACCATGGAGCAAGGAATACTTTGAATCAGTTGTGGTAGAATCCATCACAGACCTCGCAGATAGCCCTCAACAAGCCCAAGAATTCGCTAGTCATTTCTACTACCAAAGCCATGATGTCAATGATACCGAACATTACATCGCTCTGCGCGAATTGCAAAGCACTCTGGATGAAAAATACCAAACGGAACACAACAAGGTCTTCTTCTTATCTATGGCTCCTCAATTTTTTGGAACCATTGCTAAACACCTGAAATCAGAAGGCATTGTGGATGGACAAGGCTTTGAGCGCTTGATCGTTGAAAAACCTTTTGGTACAGACCTAGAAACGGCCAGTCAACTCAACAAGGAACTGGAAGAAACCTTCGATGAAGAACAAATCTTCCGGATCGACCACTACCTTGGAAAAGAAATGATCCAAAATATCTTTGCCATTCGTTTCGGCAATCTGATTTTTGATAACCTATGGAACCGAGACTTCATTGACAACATCCAAATTACCTTTGCAGAACGCTTGGGTGTTGAAGAACGCGGTGGCTACTATGATCACTCTGGAGCCCTTCGGGACATGGTGCAAAACCATACCCTTCAGCTCTTGTCTTTGCTTGCTATGGATAAGCCTGCTACCTTTACCAAGGATGCGATTCGTGCTGAAAAAGTTAAAGTGTTCGAGCAAATGCACAATCCTACTGATGAGGAATTAAAGAAATTCTTCATCCGTGGCCAATACCATTCTGGAACCATCGAAGGAAAAAAAGATATCTCTTATCGCAGTGAACCAAATGTCGATCCTGAATCTACTACGGAAACCTATGCTTCTGGAGCTTTCTTTGTTGATAGCGATCGGTTCCAAGGAGTACCTTTCTTCTTCCGTACTGGGAAACGTCTAACTAAGAAAGGAACCATGGTCAATGTGGTCTTTAAGCAAACAGATTCTATCTTTGGAGACAGTTTACGACCTAACGTCTTGACCATCTATATTCAGCCAAATGAAGGCTTTTCATTGAGCATCAATGGAAAAGAAGTGGGCGAGCAGTTCAGTATCGCGCCGATTTCCTTTGACTACGAAACAGATGCGACCGCAACTGGAGCTTCACCAGAGCCATATGAAAAATTGATTTATGATGTGTTGAACAATGATTCCACCAATTATAGCCATTGGCACGAAGTTCGCGCTTCATGGCAATTAATTGATCGAATTGAAAAACTCTGGGCTGAAAATGGAGCACCGCTCTATGAGTACAAGTCAGGGTCCATGGGACCAACTGCTTCTGATGGTCTCCTTACAGAATACGGAGCAGAATGGGTGTGGAAACCTGAGCCTAAGAATTAAGACAAGCCACCTTCGGGTGGTTTTTTGAATGTAGATAAACTGTTTTTTTACATAAAACATCCTAAGTAGTGCTATAAAAATAAAATGAGATAGTGTATTAGGTACATTGAAGTACAACTGAAGCTTTCCGTCGTGAGAAAAGTGTTAGAAACATTAGTGTTTCTAACACCCGGGAGTTTTGGAACTTCAGGTCCAAAACTAAGTCATGGAACTTCTTCGAAGTTCGCTGACGTCCGTACTCACCTAAGGAAAGTTTCTAAGATGACTTTGTCTTCAATCTAAAGCCACTTTCGGGTAGTTTTTTTATTCCAATGACACAAAAAGACAAATTGCCCTTCTAACAATTTGTCTTTTTCTATTGTACGGTTAAATCAATCCTTCTAAAAGGCCACGCATGAAGTTTTCTGAGTTAAATGGTCCGATGTCATCAATCTTTTCTCCAAATCCAATCAACTTCACTGGAATATCCAATTCTTCACGAATCGCAAGCACGACCCCACCTCGAGCCGTTCCATCAATCTTGGTTAAGACAATCCCAGTTACAGGTGTGATTTTTGAAAACTCTTTGGCTTGAACCAAGGCATTTTGACCCGTCGAAGCATCGAGCGCAAGTAAAGTTTCGTGCGGTGCCTCCGGCACAACACGCTTGATAATCCGTCCGATTTTTTCAAGCTCTGCCATGAGGTTGTCCTTGTTTTGCAGACGGCCAGCCGTATCAATCATCAAAATATCGACATTCTCGGAAATGGCGCGTTCCATTCCATCAAAGACAACGCTTGCCGGATCTGATTTTTCAGGGCCTGTCACAACTGGAACATCCACGCGACGTCCCCATTCTACAAGTTGAGCCACTGCTCCCGCACGGAAGGTATCCGCCGCAACCAATAGGACTTTTTTGCCTTCATGTTTGTATTTGTGCGCTAATTTCCCGATAGAAGTGGTTTTTCCGACGCCATTAACCCCAACAAAGAGCATAACCGTGAGGCCATCTTGAAAACGAATGGCTTCATTAAATTGGCCATCCTTTTCATACAAGTCTACCAATTTTTCGATAATCACGCGCTTGAGAGCATCTGGTTTTTTGGCATTCTCCAACCGGGCTTCATATCGTAATTCTTCAGTTAAATTGGAGGCAACCTGAACCCCAACGTCACTCATGATCAAGAGTTCTTCCAATTCTTCAAAGAATTCTTCATCGACTGAACGGAAATTGGCAAAGAAGGCATTGAGACGTGCACCCAATCCAGTCCGCGTCTTTTTTAAGCTACGGTCATATTTTTCCTGAATGGTCTCTTGCTGAGGTGCGACCTCGGATTGAGCTTCCTGATCTGGAGCTTCCACCACTGGTTCAACAACCGGTTCTTCCACTTCAACGGGTTCTTCTGCTGGTTCAACAGGAGATACTACTTCCGTAATTTCTTCTACCGGCTCAGCTGAGGCCACCTCTTCAGCAATTTCTTCTGCTGGCTCAGCAGGGATTTCCACTTCAGTAGGGGCTTCTGACGAATCCGGAGTTGCTACAAATTCAGTGATTGCTTCTACCGGCTCAGCTGAGACTACCTCTTCAGTAGTTTCTTCTGCTGGTTCAGCTGGGGCTTCCACTTCTGCAATTTCTTCTGCTGGTTCAGCAGGAGCTTCCACTTCTGCAATTTCTTCTGCTGGTTCAGCAGGGGTGGCTACTTCCGTGATTTCTTCTACTGGCGCTTGGTCCTCACTAGCCTCTACACTCTCTTTTTCTTCAACAAGAGGTTCCTCTGATGACTCTTCTTGAGTGACGGTTGAAACAGGTTGATGTGTGGCTGCAATTCGCTCTTTAAGCTCTTGGTAATAAGCCTCCATGTCAGAGATCTTTTGCTCGTCCCGGTCTTGGGAAACAACTTTTGGCTCCTCTGTATCAGCTACTTCTTGCTCTTTGTTTTCCATCACTTCTTCAGAAGTCGGAAGGACTTTTTCTGTCTTTTCTTTTTTACCAAATAAACGATCAAATAATCCCATTTATTCACTCTCCTTTAGCACATAATTTTCAATTGCCCATGCGACAGCATCTTGGTCGTTCGTCATAGGGGCAACAAGGGCTGCGACTTCCTTTACTTCTGGCACTGCATTTCCCATAGCTACCCCAAGTCCAGCCCACTGGATCATGGACAGATCGTTGGCTTCATCTCCACAGGCCATGACTTGATCCACTTCAAGGCCCAAGAAGGTGGCCAATGCTGCTAATCCCCTTGCCTTGTGAACATCTTTGGGGCACCATTCCAGTAGCATGTCCCGAGATTTAAAAATTTCATAGTTTTGAAAGAGCTCTGGCTTTATCTGTGCAATAGCTGAATCCAAAAATTCTTGATCAAAAGCGGTCACACACTTGTTATAGGAGATGGTGTCAGGTAAGTCGTTCGCACCCACCTCAATAAAGTTCAAGTACGGATTGTAACGGGAGTATAGAGACTTCCGATCCGCATGAATCTCATAAACAGTTCCCTCACTGATGGCATCAAGAGGAAGGCCTAGACGAGCTGTTTCATCATGGATACGATCGACATCTTCTTTCGTAAAAACGATTTTCGAAAGGATTTCGCCATTGTTTCGCTGCACCAAGCCACCGTTGAAGGTAATTGTATACTCTTCTTTGAGACCGGCTGTTCCCAATTCTTCCAAGAGAAAATCCATGGCTTTCAAGGGACGACCAGTGGTCAATACCACTTTGATACCTTGAGCCCGTGCAGCAGCAAGGGCCGCCCGATTACGGGTAGAAATCTTTTTTTCAGAATTAAGCAAGGTCCCATCTAAATCCAGTGCAATCAAGGCAATCTGACTCATAGTACTTCCTCCATATAACGCAGAACAGAACCAGTCGCGTGGTGGCCAATGACTGTTTCAGCAATGGCCAAGATTTCAGGGCGGGCATTCTCAGGCGCTACAGGATGGCCAACGACTTGCATCATATGGAGGTCATTTAGGTTATCTCCAAAAGCCATGACCTGATCCATCGAAATTCCTAATTTATCTGCTAAGGCCGTAATCGCCACGCCTTTGTCGACATAATCGAGGACAATATCAATGGATTCAAACCCTGTCGTCATTGCTTTGACACCTGCGATATGCTCATTGACCCATTTTTCTCCTTCAAAGACAAGAGCTGGATCAAAGTTGGTGGTTAATTTAAAGATATCATCCTGAATGTCCGCTAAGCTCTTGACCTTTTGGATATTTTCATTGTAGTGTTGGCTCAAGGCCAAATAGTCAGAGTCTACCGTTTCCAAAACATAACTTCCTTTTTTCCCTGTCAAGAGAACCTTGTTGGGATCCGCATAGGGAGAGGATTTCAAAGCTTCAAAAACACCCAAATAAAAGTCTTTGGACATGGTGGCTTCATAGAGATCTTCTCCATGAAATTCCACCACACTGCCATTTTCAGCGATAAAAATCATTTGGTCTTGAAACTCTTTAAAAAGGGTCTTTAGCGAAAGCAGGGCACGCCCACTTGCTGCAGCAAAATACACTCCCTTTTCCTCGCAACTCGCTAATACCTTGCCTAAGAGGGCTTGATCGTACTGATGTTGGTCATTTAGAAAGGTTCCATCCATATCCGTAGCGATCAATTTGATATCATTATTCTTCATTTTCTAAGTCTTTCAATTTTACTGAGACGATTTTAGAAACCCCTGATTCCTGCATGGTCACACCGTAAATGGAATCAGCTGCTGACATGGTTCCCTTCCGGTGGGTCACGACGATAAATTGGCTTTCCTTATCAAAGCGATTGAGGTAATCACCAAATCGTTTAACATTGGCTTCATCCAGAGCCGCCTCTACCTCATCCAGAATGACAAATGGAATGGTCTTGACGCGAATAATCGAGAACAAGAGGGCCAAGGCTGACAAGGCTTTTTCTCCACCACTCATAAGGTTTAAGGATTGGATCTTTTTACCAGGTGGTTGCACAGAAATCTCAACACCAGCTGTCAGAAGATCTGGCTCTGTCAGGATCAAATCAGCAGAACCCCCACCAAACATTTGACGGAAAGTAACCTTAAAGGATTCACGAATGGCTTCAAAGGTTGATTTAAAGCGTTCCTTGACTTCATCATTCATGTCGTTGATGGTAGACATGAGCATATTTTTAGCTTCCAAGACGTCCTCTCGTTGGCTAGAAAGGAAATCAAAGCGCCCCTTCACCTCATCGTACTGCTCGATCGCGTCCACATTGACAGGACCCAGCGCCTTAATGTCTTTTTCGATGCTCTTGAGCTGGTTTTCAGCTGCCGCAAGATTTTCAACAGGTTTGGCCTGTTCTTTGGCTTGGTCAAAGCTTTGCATGAATTCATCAGTAATTTGCGTTAAGAGCTTGTTCAAGCGATCTGCATGCTTTTCACGTGTCGCTTCAGCCTTAGCTTGTTGACGAATCCACTCTTCGTTTTTCTTGCGCGCTTGTTCCATCTGTTCTGCCACATCTTCGGCCTGGCCTTCCAAATCATCCAGCTCAAAGCGTTTTCGAATGATCCCTTGTTCCAAATCCGTTTTCTTGGCTTGTGCCTGTGTCAATTGGTTAGCTAGCTGCTCCCCATCGACTGTCTGAACTTGGGCATCGCCTTGTTCAATCAGCAATTGCAACTGATGCTCTTCTACTTCCAACTGAGTGATCGTTTCTTCCAAACGACGAGCATCTGTTTGCTCGTAACTTTGTTGACTTTTATATTCCGTCTGTTGGAGTCGCAGTCCTGCCAATTGTTCTTGCAGGTTTTGCACCTTTTGTTGCAGGACATCTTTATCCGACTTCATGGTTTCAATGTCGCGATTCAAGTTTTCTTTTTGAAGCTCAATCGCTGCCAATTGCTCGGTAAGGGACTCCTGCTCTTCTTGGAGAGATTGGGTCGCATCTGTTGCCAATTCTGACTTCAAGGCTTCTAATAGTTCCTGAATTTCTTGCAGTTGCTCTTGACTTTGTTGGTAGGCCAATTGGGCCCGCTGTTGCTCCAGACGCGCTTGCTCACCCTGGCTTTGAATCGAAGCCAGGTATTCTTGCGACTGCTTGAGCAGATTGTCCTTGGTCTCTACCTCCTGCTCTGCTTCTCTTAAACGAGCCTCCAGAGCTTGCATTTCCTGTTTCAAACTATCCAATTCTGGTTTGACAAAGACCGTATTTTGGGAACGATTGGCACCACCGGCGTAAGATCCTCCCGTCCGCAATTCGATCCCATCTAGGGTCACGATTCGAACTTGATAGTTGACTGTACGAGCCGCCTCACGCGCATGCTCCGTCGTGTCAAAGATGGCCGTTACTCCAAGCAAGTTTTGGAAAATCTGTTCAAAACGATGCTCATAGGTCACCAAGTCACTCGCAATTCCTAAAAATCCTGCACTAGTTTGAATCAACTCCATATTCCGCGGAGAGAGTTGGCGGGCTTTGATCGTCGTTAGCGGAAGGAAGGTTGCCCGTCCTAAGCGATTTCGTTTCAAGAAATCAATCGCTCGCGTTGCGGCCTTTTCATCCTCGACAATGATCTGTTGGCTACTAGCTCCCAGAGCAATTTCAAGCGCTGTTTGGTAGTCTTTTGAAAAACTCAAATTCTCACTAACAGCCCCGCAGATGCCTCCTAGACGGTCCGCTTCTTGTAAGACGCTCTTGACACCTGCATAGAAGTTACTATGGTTCCTCTGAATGGCTTCCAAGCTATTGATTCGCGCCCGTTTGTTCTTGCTCTCATCCATCAAGTCAAACATGGCCGTTTGAGCCTCTTGGTAGACAGCTTTGGCCTGCTCCACTTTTACCAATTGATCTTGGTATTCTGCTAATAGACCTTTGACCGTCGCTTGTGCCTGCTCTACCTCTTCCAATTGTCGGACTTCTTTTTCCTTGGCAGCTTCAAAATTAGATTGCGCCTTGGTCAAATCCTCTTGACGATGGCTAGATTCTTGTAGGAGTGCTTGGATCCGGCTCTCAATCGCTGTGCGCTCATTGGATTTTTCAGCTTCTGTCTGTAAGAGCGCCACATACTGCTCACGTAGATGCTCAATGACTTGTTCCGGATCTTCTTCGTAGTTGGCTAATTCTTTTTCCAACTGCTCTTGTTGCTGACGGTTCTCTGTCAGTCTTTGTTGAAGAGTTGCTAGCGTCTCTTGTTTTTGAGCCAGCTCTTGTTTTGCTTCTTCCAGACGGGCCAAAACAGCATCCAGTCGCTCTAGATTTTCCTTGCGGCTATGAGCTGCTTGACTCGATTGCAGCTTAGCGACTTCGATTTGCTTTTCCAAATCACTGATCAAACGAGTGACCTCTAGCAAGCTCGCCTGGTCCTCAGCCAAGTTTTCATCCAACTGATGGCGGACTTTCTTGATGCGGACATTGTCTTCTTCTAAAACCTGACGACGTTGGTAATAAGAGGACAACTGTTCTTGAATGGCTTTTTCTTCTTGATCAGCCTTTTCATAAAGGTCCTTTGTCAGATCGACTTGGGCAACCAAAACATCCAGCAAGAGTACCTGGCGTTCTTGATCCAATTCTAAGAAACGACGAGCAACCGTCGCTTGCTTTTCAAGAGGCTGGATCTGTCCTTCTAATTCATAGAGGATGTCCTCTAGACGGTCCAAATTCTCCTGGGTTTGGTTGAGTTTGGTCTCCGTTTCCTTGCGCCGCGTCTTAAATTTCAAGACACCAGCTGCTTCTTCAAAGATGGCACGTCGTTCTTCCGGTTTGGAGTTAAAGATCTCCTCCACCCGTCCTTGAGAGATGATGGAGAAGGAATCTCGTCCCAATCCCGTATCCATGAACAAATCATGCACATCTCTGAGACGTACTTTCTTACCATCGATCTTGTACTCACTGTCTCCTGAGCGATAAATATGGCGTTCGACCCGAATTTCTTTCCCCGCTTGCTGGATAAAACTGTCCTGGTTGTCCAAAACAACCGTTACACAAGCGTAATTCAAGGGTTTTCTCGCTTCTGTCCCTGCAAAAATGACATCGGGCATCTTGCCCCCACGTAGACTCTTGACGCTGGATTCCCCTAAGGCCCAACGCAAGCTCTCCGTGATATTTGATTTTCCAGATCCATTCGGCCCTACCACTGCAGTGACCCCTTTGTCAAATACGACTTTTGTCTTATCCGCAAAGGATTTAAAGCCTTGGATTTCAATCTCTTTTAGATACATGGCCCATCATTCCTCGTTTCAACTGCATTGCGGGCTGCTTCTTGTTCCGCTAATTTCTTGGAGCGACCATGACCACGACCTAGAGTTTTGCCGTTAGCGAATACTTCCACCTCAAACTCTTTGGCATGAGCAGGACCCGACTCACTAATCACTCGGTACTGGATCTCTACATCCCCATGAACCTGCAATAGCTCTTGCAGACGAGTCTTGTAGTCAATGACTTGAGAAAATTGACCCGTTTCAACCTTGGGAATCATGACCTGATAGATGAAGCGTTTGACAGCGTCCACCCCTTTATCCAGCAACAAAGCACCTAAAAAGGCTTCAAATAAGTCACCAAGGATGGTATCACGATCCCGGCCACCTGATTTTTCTTCGCCTTTGCCCAGTTTGATATAGAGATCAAATTGGCAATCCCGAGAAAACCCAGCCAGACTTTCTTCACGGACAATCATGGAACGGAATTTAGACAAATCTCCTTCCGGTCTGTTTGGGTGTTCCTTATACAAATATTCGGAAATAACTAATTGAAGAACAGCGTCTCCTAAAAATTCCAAACGTTCGTTATGTGAAATTTTTAAGAGGCGATGCTCATTAGCGTAAGAAGTGTGCGTAAAGGCGGTTTCTAATAAACCGGTATCTGAAAAAACGATTTGAAACCGTTCCGATAACAGGGCTTGTAATTTCTCCATGGAAAGCCTACTTTCTAATAAATTCATACTTCTTAAGTATACCAAAAAAGAAGCACGAACGCACTTCTTTTCCTAGTTCTAGGGCCTGATTTCTCCATTTTTAATCAGGATGTTCTTCTGTTGGTTTTTCAGGCTTATTGGGGATTACTTTTAAGAGATAATAGGTGATAAAAATCGTCAAAGCCCCTAAAGCAAGCTTCACCCAAATAATCGGTGCCAGATAGATGGAAACGCCCATCAGAATGTAGATCTGAAGAAGAATCCATTTCTTCCGTTCTTTGGCAATCGATTTGGTTTCTCGGTAATCCGCTACATACACTTGATAGAGCTTGGTCTGGTAAAGCCAAGTTTCAAAGCGTTTGGAACTTTTGGCAAAGCAAGCCATAGACAACAGTAAAAAGGGGGTTGTCGGTAAAATTGGCAAAGGAATTCCAATAATTCCTAGTCCCAATGATATAAAACCAATCGTAAGATAAACAAGGCGCATTTTCTTCTCCTTTGCATGATGCGTTTCTATTAAAAGCCAGTCCTTAGTTGACTTACTAGCTTTTGCTAATCCTTTCTCAATTTTTAAAAAAAGCAACTAACACCACAGCATAGACTAGAAGAAGCAAGGTCCCATAAAGGATTCCAGCCCATTTATAATAGCGATTCACACCACAATAACGCTCCACATAAGCTCTACTCGGTTTTTCAGGATCATACCAGACTGTCATCGAAGAGCAAAGTGGAAATTGTGTCTGAAGAACTGTATTAAAAGAAACAAATGAATTTCGATAAAAGGTAATCGAATTGGCTAACATATCTTCTCTAGTATAGATGTTTGGCACATTTCTAGGTCCCCATGGAGTCGAGATCGTTTTTACCAGAAAATAACGAAAAGATTTTTTATAAGCCACGCCATTTACCGTGTATTCCACAATCGGAGGATTTCCTGCCCGAAAGCTATTATAGCCCACAACGGTTCCTTTGATGGATGATGTAGCAAGCCGAACCATCTTTTTATCACGGAAATAAAGATAAAAATAAGTCCCACTCAAAAAAACCAAGGCTAAAAAGATAATTACAGTTGAGAGCCAAAGCATTAGCATTTTAGTTGACATTTATTTCTCCCCCAAATTTGATTGGTAGTGCTCTAAAAACTCTTCTTCACTTTGAACGATATGTTCTTTTCCATCTTTCGAACTAGTTGCAGGAATAGTTAGGTTCTTAAAGATATTGGTATCTTTGGGAACAACCAATTTCAAAAAAGAGATTTTGAAACGAACATCTTCTTTTCCAAGGAAATACAATTCAGATAGCGAACCTTTACTCAATATATCATATACTTTTGGATACTTGCTTACTAAAGAATCTGCTTGAGCTTTTTTAGTAAACCAAAACGCTGACCATACAAAATTAAAATGTTGGTTTGAAAGTCTGTCATATTTATTGAGTAAATCCTCAAGACCTTCTTTATTTTGCCATGCTTTTTGATTTACATCATAAAAGTCCTTACCTGTTTTTCCAGATGATGTTTTAGAAATAATTTTCCCCGTTTCTATATCTATGATACCAATAAAAGTTTTTGAGTTTGATTTACTATTCACTGCCATCTTTATAGGCAAATAAGTTTTTCCTTCTTCAGATTGTAACAATTTTGAGGAATCGGCAACATTAATTGGAACATAATTTTTATTATATTCCCTCACCATCTTAAACACATCATAAGTTTTTTGTTTAATCGTATTGTCTTTTGTATCGTAAACATCTAATAACCAGTATTCTCCTTTTTCAGGGATATTACTCTTTAAATAAGGAACTTTATCCTTTTCACTTAACCAGTACTTATATGCTGCCGACTTCAATTTGTAACTCTGCCGAATAATAAAACGTTCACCATGCATCTCAATTCTATTGTTTCTGATGTCAATACGAGGATCATATTTCTTAGCCTCTTTCGCTTCCTTTAATTCAGCTTCGTTATCCCAGCTAATTGCTACCGCTTTATGATTAGCAATAAATTCATAATCTGTAATTTTTGCTCTCGGGCTCCACATGACAAACTGGGTTAGTTCATGCTTATGATAAGCCTTATATGCAAGACTGGCTCCTGTGATAGCAATTACAAGAAATAAAACTTGGACTAATTTTGATCTGATCATCTTTTTCATTTCTATTTTTCCTTTCTAGTGATTGAATAAGATCTAACTACCATTCAGATTGGTTCCATACTATTCTTTACATGTCAATTAATCAAAGGATTTTATAAATGATGAAGCATCCAAAATTCCTTCACTCCGTTCATCGTTCATTAAATCTATCCGTAAAGATGCAATGTTCTCATTCTATTACAGTAATACATCTTTCAATGAAATTATTGTCTAAATGATCCCATTTGACCTTTCAATATTTTGATAATCTTTCTAGTCTTAATTTCCTGATGAAAATGCATCACACAAGCAAAAGAAAGTAGATAAATCATCAGACACAAAAAATCAGTTTCTCTAATAAAAGTAACCAAGAAGAAAATCCCTAAAAAAGCAAAAAGAATCTTCATAATAAAAATTGCAAGCACCTTTGCTCTGAGTGTTTTGAGATCTTTTTCCTTCAAGACAACTGTTTTCCAACCAGTTCTCAGATCTTTTTTTCTCACCTTCGTTATTATCAACATTCCGAAAACTATCAGAGTTCCAATTATTGCAATACCGATATTGATCGTATACGGTAATCCCCAAAAGACTGAATTTAAGACACTTGCAATTCCTTTTAAAAGAAAGACTGCAAGTGGAGCAGCAACCATTATCCAATTCGAAGTATTTTTTTGATCTTGATATTGAAATACTTCGTTTTCTTCATCAAAATAAATCCATTTCAAATCCAAATAACCAATATATGTTTTCAAAATTAACATTTCTCCGTCGATTTATTAATGAGATAAAGTACTCTTATCATACACAAATTTAGGGCAAAGAGCAAATTCATCACTAGATGTAGATTTCCTCAAATATGCTATAAAAAAACCACCCGCAGGTGGTTTTCCATCTTATATCTTCGTCAATGGAGTTGCAGTGTCTGGCGAGGTATCCAGCACTTCAAAATCATGACCGACTGCTAGATCTGCCCGAGCCAGTTGGTTCTCCATGGTCATATGGGCCAATTCTTTGATATTGTTCTCTTTTGACAAATGCCCCAGATAAATCTTTTTGGTACGATTTCCTAAGGTACGGATCATGGCATCTGCCCCATCTTCATTTGAAAGGTGACCCAGATCAGATAAAATCCGTTGCTTCAAGCGCCAAGCATAGGAACCTGCTCGAAGAATTTCCACATCATGGTTGGACTCAATCAAATAGCCATCTGCATCCGCGACGATTCCAGCTAAGCGATCACTCACATAGCCCGTATCCGTCAGCAAGACAAAGCTCTTCCCATCCTTCATCAAGCGATAAAATTGAGGGGCTGTAGCATCGTGACTGACCCCAAAACTCTCGATATCAATATCTCCGAAAGTCTTAGTTTTGCCCATCTCAAAGATATGCTTTTGAGCATCATCGACCTTGCCGAGATACTTGGTTCCTTCCATGGCCTTCCAAGTAGCTTCATTAGCATAGAGATCCATTCCATACTTCCGCGCTAAAACACCCACACCATGGATATGGTCTGAGTGTTCGTGCGTAATCAAAATGGCATCTAAGTCTTCTGGTTTGCGATCAATTTCAGCCAATAGTCCCGTAATCTTTTTTCCAGATAAGCCTGCATCAATGAGCAGTTTTTTCTTTGGTGTCTCCAGATAAAAAGAATTTCCACTGGAACCAGATGCTAAAATACTATACTTAAATCCCTTTTCTGTCATTGACTCCTTACTCTTCCTCTTCTGAATCCCAGTCATCGTCTTTGATCGCATCCTTGTCATATGGCAAGACAATGGTAAAGGTCGAGCCCTTGCCATACTCACTCTTGGCCCAAATAAAGCCCTTGTGCTGCTTGATGATTTCTTTCGCAATGGCTAGGCCTAGACCAGTTCCACCTTGAGCCCGGCTGCGCGCCTTATCCACTCGATAAAAGCGGTCAAAAATACGAGGCAAATCTTTCTTTGGAATTCCCAATCCCTCATCAGAGATGGAAATAATCAACTGAGCATCTGTCGTTTTCATCCCGACTCTAATCGTCCCACCATCCGGTGAATACTTGATCGCATTATTCAAGAGATTGTCGATCACCTGCGTCATTTTGTCAGTATCAATTTCGACCCAGATCGGTGTAATTGGATACTCTCGAATGAGTTCATACTTTTTGGTATCCTCTTGCGATTGACTCTTGATCTTGTCAAATCGGTTCAAAATAAAGGTGATAAAGGCTGTAAAGTTAGTTAACTCAATCTCCAATTGACTGGTTTCGTTGTCAATGCGAGACAGACTCAAAAGGTCTGTCACCATCCGCATCATCCGGTTTGTTTCATTGAGCGAAACCTTGACAAAGTCCGGTGCAACGGGCTCAAATATAGCTCCATCGTCCAAGGCTTCCAAGTATGATTTGACACTGGTCAATGGGGTCCGCAATTCATGGCTGACATTGGAGACAAAGAGACGCCGTTCACGTTCTTCCTTGTCCTGCTCTGTCGTGTCATGCAAGACCGCTACTAGACCAGAGATAAATCCTGATTCCCGACGAATCAAAGCAAACCGTACACGCAAGCTCAAATATTCCCCATTTTCATCCTGAGAATCGATGGTCAACTCAGGCACTTCGGTAATCAAGGTTCGCAGATCATAGTCCTGCCCAATCGAGAGCAAATCCAAAATACTCGTATTCAAGACTTCTTCTGGATGAATATTTAATTGCTTGGCAGCCATTTCATTGACCATAATGATCTGCCCACGACGATTGGTCGCAAGCACCCCATCTGTCATATAAGAAAGGATACTGGTCAAGCGCTTGGTTTCCTGCTCCAAGTTTTCATGCGTGAGCCGAATCACCTCTGACAAATCATTGATACTATTAGTCATATCGGTCAATTCTGGGCTTCCTTGCATGTCAACAACTTCGGAATAGTCCCCTGCGATCAAATCCTTAATTTTGGCATTTAGTTGCCTCAACTTTACATTGTCCTTGCGGTTCTCCAGTAAGAACAAGGCTACGACGATCATAAAACCAATCGTAATCAGGACAAACACAAAGTTTGACGACATAACAAATTGTTTTAATTGATCAATCATTGTTTCTCATGTAATACCCGACACCACGGCGGGTCAAGATATACTCAGGACGTCCTGGTGTGTCTTCGATTTTTTCACGCAAGCGACGAACCGTCACGTCCACTGTCCGAACATCTCCAAAGTAATCATAGCCCCAAACGGTTTCAAGAAGATGCTCCCGTGTCATCACTTGTCCAACATGGGTCGACAAGTGATAGAGCAATTCAAACTCCCGATGGGTTAGATCCAATTCTTTATTGCCTTTTTGAACCAAGAAAGCATCTGGAAGAATGTGAAGATCTCCAATGACAATCTCAGTGTCGGCATCATTTTCAAGCTGAGAATCCGCAGCAAATTCAGAACGGCGCAACAAGGCCTTCACACGCGCCTGCAATTCACGATTTGAGAACGGCTTAGTCACGTAGTCATCTGCCCCAATCTCAAGACCGATGACCTTATCAAACTCCGTATCCTTGGCAGAAAGGACAATAATCGGCACATTGCTGGTCTTGCGAATCGTACGCGCCACTTCCAAACCATCAATCTCTGGCAACATCAAGTCCAAAATAATAATATCTGGATTTTCAGCCGCAAAAACTTCCAAGGCTTCCCGACCATCAAAAGCCGTCAAGACTTCATAGCCTTCTTTCGCCATGTTGAATTTAATAATATCTGAAATCGGTTTTTCATCATCAACTACTAATATTTTTTTCATCTTACATACCTGTTTCTAATGCTTCTTTTCCTAATCAAATCTCTATCTTCTTATTATATCAAACTTATGCAGAAATGTGGAGCCTCAATGGCTAGACTTTCAAATAAAAGCATGAAAAAAAGACTGAGATCGTTACATCTCAATCTTTTCTTTGTTCATTATTTCTCAACACGTGATTTGTTGACGATATCAGCTAGGATTGCTGCTACACACTCATCATGTTTAAACATTAAAACGGTCTCTTCTTTCAGAGGAGATACCGTTCTTCCTTCTTTGAATAAGGAATCTAAAATTTCTGGCTTTCTCTATCTGTTCAATTAATAGATTTCTTCAGAGAAAGACTGTAAAATTTTTGATATAATATGTAGGATGGACTGATGGATATTTAAAAGATAATGTTCAAAAAAATTATAAGTGAGAATTAAAAATATGTCAGTTTGGGCAGAAGTCTCTCTACCATC
Source organism: Streptococcus lactarius (assembly GCF_016642265.1). Taxonomy (GTDB): domain Bacteria; phylum Bacillota; class Bacilli; order Lactobacillales; family Streptococcaceae; genus Streptococcus; species Streptococcus lactarius. The sequence continues at coordinate 125,070 of NZ_MRXX01000006.1, read as the reverse complement.
ATCCATGTAGAAATAAGATTATATGAAATAAAAGGAATAACCAATGACCGGAAACTATTCAACACGTGAATTCCGAGAGAAACTATATGATGACCTTCATGTTCGATTAAGAGATACAGTAATTTTAATGTGTGCGATTTTTATTGCCTCTATAGGTCTAAATATGAATTCAACAGCTGTCATTATTGGAGCCATGCTGATTTCCCCTCTTATGACACCGATTGTTGGACTGGGGTTTGGTTTAGCTATTTTTGATACGCGTTTAATCAAGCAATCTCTAGAGGTTTTATTTACTCAAGTATTGGTCAGTTTGCTTGTCTCGACTCTGTATTTCTGGATTTCTCCCTTATCTTATGCAAGTAGCGAGTTGATTGCACGAACCTCTCCAACCATTTGGGATGTTCTCATTGCTATTGCTGGTGGTATAGCAGGTGTCATTGGTTCAAGGAAAAAAGAAGCAAACAATATCGTGCCTGGAGTAGCCATTGCAACAGCTCTGATGCCACCTATCTGTACTGCAGGCTATGGTTTAGCTAATGGAAATGTGCGATTTTTATTTGGGGCTCTCTATCTTTTCTTGATTAACTGTGTCTTTATCATGCTAGCCAACATTGTTGGAACAAGAATTTTGATGAGAAAATCTCCCTTAAGTTCATTTAAAGAGCTAAACATTAAAATGAGAATTGGGTTGATATTCTTAATTGTATTATTGGTTCTTCCAGCCAGCTATTCAGCAGTCACTCTGACGATGTATCAAGCACGAAAAGAAGGGATCAAACAGTTTGTAGGAAAAGAGTTCGCCAATCATACGGTCATTAATCAAGTCTACAAGTCTAGGGATAATGAATTGGTCTTGACAGTTGTTGGAGATCCGATTTCAGAAGAAGAATTAGAAACCATTCGCCAAAAACAAGCCTCTTACGGTATTCAATCTGTTCAATTGAAAGTCAATCAAGTCCATAATTCGACAAAATTAGATAGTGAGACGGCCAAGGAATTTTACGAAAACATTGACAAGTATATCGATCAAAAACTCTCTGAAAAAGATTCACAAAACGATCTCGTAAAAGAAAATGAGGCAGACAAGGACTGAGGATAGTCAATTTATCTAACTCATGGAAGCAAATCTTGGGAGGATATCTTATAACCAAAAGTTAGTGGATAGAAAAGATTGTTAATGAGGATACCTTTGTGGTGGTTTGACCAAACACTACTAGCTCAACTTAATCAAAATGTAAAAAAGCAACAACTATTTCAGTTGTTGCTTTTTAGGTGGCTGGAAATCTTAACCCAGCTTTTATTTCTTATTTTTCAACACGAGATTTGTTTGCAATATCTGCAAGAATCAATTCTACAAATGCATCTACTGGCATGGTTTCTGTTTCTTTTTGACCATAACGACGAACGTTTACAGCATTCTCGTCCATTTCCTTGTCCCCAACGATCAATTGGTAAGGAATCTTCTGAGTTTGAGAAGCACGAATCTTGAACTGCATTTTTTCATTGCGTTCATCGACATCGACACGGACACCACGGTCACGAAGTTTCTTCGCTACTTCCCAAGCGTAGTCCACATGTTTTTCGTTTGAAACAGGAATCACAGTGACTTGGTGAGGAGCAAGCCATGTAGGGAAGGCTCCCTTGTAGTTTTCAATGAGGATAGCTGTGAAGCGTTCCATAGTTGAGATAACTCCACGGTGAATCATAACTGGACGGTGTTCTTCGCCATCAGCTCCGATATAGTGGAGATCAAAGCGTTCTGGCAACAAGAAGTCAAGCTGGATGGTAGAAAGGGTTTCTTCTTTTCCAAGAGCTGTCTTCATTTGGATATCTAATTTTGGTCCGTAGAATGCGGCTTCCCCTTCGGCTTCGTAGTATTCAACACCCATGTCGTCAACGGCTGCTTTCAACATGCGTTGAGCATTTTCCCACATTTCATCGTTGTCAAAGTATTTGTGCTTATCTGCAGGATCACGATAAGATAGACGGAAGCGGTAATCCGTCAAGTTGAAATCTTCATAAACATCAATGATCAATTGAAGGATTTTCTTGAATTCATCTTCAATTTGTTCTGGAGCAACGAAGGTATGTCCATCATTAAGAGACATTTCACGCACGCGTTGAAGACCTGTAAGGGCACCTGATTTTTCATAACGGTGCATCATACCGATTTCAGCGATACGGATTGGCAATTCACGGTAAGAATGCACATGGTGTTTGTAGACTTCGATGTGGTGTGGACAGTTCATTGGACGAAGGACAAATTCTTCCCCATCCCCCATATCCATTGGAGGGAACATATCTTCACGGTAGTGGTCCCAGTGACCTGAAGTCTTATACAGTTCAACAGAAGCAATTGGTGGTGTGTAAACGTGTTGGTAGCCCGCAGCCACTTCCTTGTCCACGATATAGCGTTCGAGGATCCGACGAATCGTTGCACCGTTTGGCAACCAGAATGGAAGACCTTGACCAACTTCTTGAGAGATCATGAACAAATCAAGTTCTTTCCCAAGTTTACGGTGGTCACGTTCTTTGGCTTCTTCACGCATTTGAAGATAGTCCTTCAAATCTTTCTTGTCAAACCAAGCTGTACCGTAGATCCGTTGCATCATAGCATTGTCGCTATTACCACGCCAGTAAGCACCAGCAACGTTAAGAAGATGGAAGATTTGGATACGACCTGTCGATGGGACGTGTGGACCACGGCAGAGGTCTACGTATTCACCTTGACGGTAGATGGTCAAGCCACCAGCGTCTTCAGAGTGTTCTTCAATCAATTCTAATTTGTAAGGATCATTTTTGAAGATTTCACGCGCTTCATCCTTAGTCACTTCCTCACGGATAGATGGGAAGTTTTCTTTCACGATTTTCTTCATTTCTTCTTCGATACGAGGAAGGTCTTCGTTTGAGATTTGACCAGCTTGGTTGTCTGTATCGTAGTAGAAGCCATCTTCAATAGCTGGGCCAACACCCAAGTGGATATCTGGGAAGAGGCGACGAGCCGCTTGAGCAAACAAGTGAGCCGCTGAGTGACGCAAGATTGGAAGAGCATCTTCGTGATCAGGTGTCACGATTTCAATGCTTCCGTCTTCAGTGATGGCACGAGTTGTGTCAATCAATTTGCCGTTGAACTTACCAGCAAGAGCTTTTTTAGCTAGGGAATTGCTGATGGATTGAGCAATGTCAAAAGTTGTAACGCCAGATTCGAATTCACGAACAGCGCCATCTGGGAAAGTAATTTGAATCATGGTTTTCTCCTTAAATTAATTTCGTAAGTAATGTTAGGAAAGAGGTGCCTGCAAGCAGAGGATGAATAGAAAAAAGCGACATCCTCAAAAGGACGTCGCAACGTGGTTCCACCTTCATTTATGTTCCTCAAAAAAGAGGGACACCTCTGATTGGCTCTAACGTGGCCACCGTTTTATGTTTGCATAAAAGGAATACGAGTAGTCCCAAACCTATCCTCTACGCGATTTCCAGCTTCACGCGCTCTCTATTAGATTTCCTAGATTTGATATGTCTCTGACAGTTATTATAGCACGATTGAAAAATTTTGCAAGAAAAAGTTTTATTTTCAATCAAAGAAATGCGTGATTTTACGGATTTTCTTGACTTGTTTGACCGAAGCCTTCATCATTTTCACCGATCCATTGACCGGAAGAGCAATGACCTTGGTTGGAATTTTAACAATTTTCTTGGACATCCGTTTCATACGACTTTGTTCTGGAGTGATATCATTTGTAAAATCTTTGGAAATGATTTTATCCAGGTAAAATTCGTAGACCCGACGACCAAAGGTCGCTGCGGAAATATCATCAATCTTTGCAGCCCATTTGGCCTCATCGATTGCAGATTTAGCTTCAATCGCTTCTACAATAGCGGCTGCTAGATCACTTTCTTCATAGAAAAGTTTTCCAAACATGGGATCGTCTATCACATGGTCCAGATAAGGATTGCCATGGGCAATAACAGGCGTGCCACTAGCGATACTTTCCAAATAGGTCAAGCCTTGGGTCTCACTAGTAGATGCCGAAATAAAGAAGTCCGCCGCCTTATAGTAGAGAGCCGTCTCATTTGGCGGAATCATCCCCGTAAAGATCACCGCATCTGAAATTTCGAGCTTGGCGGCCTGCTTTTTCAAATCATCCAGATAAGGACCATCCCCAGCAACAATCAACTTAACTTTCGAATTGACCTGAAGGACATCAGGAAGGGCCGCAATGACAGCCTGAATATTTTTTTCATAAGAGACCCGCGATAGGCTCAATAAAAGCGTTTCATCTTCTGCGACTTCATATTTTTCACGAAGAGCCGCTGTCTCAGTCGGGGTGATCTCTGGTCGGTCAAATTTAGCCAGATCAATCCCTGTCGGAATAATGCGTTTTTCCGCCTTCACCTTGTACTTTTGGAGCAGGTCATAGACGATCTCGCTTGGGCAGATGACGCCGTCCAGATCATTCATGTAACTTCTCACAATGTATTTGACCATACTTGGGCGAATGACCATACCTCTCGCAATATAGCGGACATAGTCCTCATACTGGGTATGGTAGGTATGAATGACTGGAATCCGCAACTCGCGTCCAATCCAAACTCCCAAAAGGCCTAGTGAAAACTCAGTCTGGGTATGGATAATATCCAACTGGTATTGCTTGGCAATGGCAAGTGCCTTTGAAAAACCACGATAAGCAACCCGGCGGTCCTTAAAGGCGAAAAAAGGCACACTTGGAATCCGAATGATCTGCCAATCTTCATAGCGGTTCACATCTTTATCGGTCGTTGTAAAAATGAAGACCGTGTGACCCAATTTCTCTAATTCTGTTTTGAGCGTCCGAATACTGGTCGCCACTCCCGACACTTGCGGGAAATAGGTATCTGTAAATAACCCTACACGCATCTTACATCTCCAACACTGTTTGATAGGCTTCGACCAATTGATGGGCCACTAAGTCGATCGAACGACTTTCAGCAACCTTATAGCCAGCCTCCCGCTTGTCCACTTGTCCATTCAAGACCTTGTTCAAGGAATCCACAAACTCATCCACATTGTGGCACAATTCAGATGAGCTCTCGTCGATCCAGCCATTGTAAACGGGAATATCTCGCAAGACTGTATGCTGATGGCTAGCCAAGGCTTCTAAAACAACAATTCCTTCTGTTTCCTCATAGGATGGGAAGAAGAAAGCATCTGAACCCGTCATGGCCCCTTGGAAGACCGCTCCCTTGAAATAGCCAGGGAATTCCACATTACTTGGATGATCCTTTTCCACCAAACGGCGGATCTTACGCGGAATGATCCATTTGTTGATCGAACCAAGCCAAATAAAGCGCACATCCGGCATGCGACGGGCTACTTCTACGAAATCTTCAATCCCTTTACGTTTAAAATAAAGCCCTGCACAGATAACAACTTTTTGGCCTTCTTGGATATTAAAATGCTTGCGAAAGACTTCTTCTTTTTTCGGATCCTTCTTGTATTTTTCCAAATCAATCCCATTGGAGACGGCAATGATCGGAGTCGTCACTCCATAGGACTGGATCAAGTGTTTGGAATACTCAGAAGGCGTGATGACATAGTCTGCCTTTTGGTACATATGAGCCAAATACTTTCCAAACAAGGGCGCAAAAAGGTTAGATCCAATAAAGGAATTCTCAAAATCCTCACGGGTTGAATGGCCATGCATGATGACTTTTTTTCCACGACGTTTTGCTGCATGGAGCAAGAGAAAACTCCGAGGTCCATAGGTATTGATATGCACCACATCATAATCTCCCAAAATATCTGTCGTATAGGGAATTCCAGCCAAATCAAGTGCATGCATTTGGTGCTGCAAGGCTCGACCAATTCCTGATTTTTGTAGTACGGATTTTCCTTCTAAATACAGTAAAACTTTCATACCTTCTATTATACCGAAATAAAGAGTGCCCAGCAAGTCTCTACCTGTATAGGGTATAAAAAAGAGAGAGTGGGAC
>NZ_MRXX01000006.1:70017-119023 GCF_016642265.1 Streptococcus lactarius | reverse complement strand
CTTTTGTCCCAGCCTCTTCCATGACGAGTAGACACATCTTCCCAAGTCGAGACTCTAGTCTACTCATCCTTATTTTTTCGTAGTTCCACGTTTCGTAATATCATGTGACAATACTACTTCACGTTCTTCCAACTCTTCTTTGTGCATAATCTTGGTCAACATCCGCATACTAATGGCTCCAAGGTCATAGAGTGGTTGGCCAATTGTGGATAGATTTGGACGAGTGTAACGCGTTACTTGTGTATCATCACTCGTGATAATTTCAAAGTCTTCAGGCACCTTGACACCTTGATCAGACAAGCCATTCAAAAGTCCAGCTGCCAACTCATCTCCCGTCACAAAAGCAGCAGTTGCTTTTGAAGCAATGACACGTTCTGCCAAATGGTAGCCTTCCTCATAGCGGTATTTGGATTCAAATACCAGACCTTCGCTATAGCTCAATTTTTTAGCTTTTAGAGCTTCTTTATAACCTGATAAACGGATCTTACCATTGATATCATCTACCAATGGACCACTTACAAAGGCAATTTTCTTGTTGTGCTTTGCAAGTTGCGTCACAGCATCAATTGTCGCTTGCTTGTAATCAATATTGACACTTGGCAATTGGTGCTCCATATCCACTGTTCCAGCAAGCACAACTGGCGTACGAGAGCGTGAAAATTCAGAACGAATCTTTTCAGTCAAATGATAGCCCATGAAAACAATCCCATCCACTTGTTTGGAAAAGAGGTTATTAACAACCGAAACTTCCTTGTCATCGTCTTCATCGCTATTTGCAAGGACGATGTTGTACTTGTACATTTCCGCTATGTCGTCAATTCCTTTTGCAAGTGTAGAGAAATAGCTGTTGGTGATATTTGGAATCACAACTCCAACTGTCGTTGTCTTCTTACTAGCCAGTCCACGAGCAACTGCATTTGGACGGTAATCCAAGCGTTCAATCACTTCTAAAACTTTTTTACGTGTATTTTCTTTTACGTTTTTATTTCCATTCACAACCCGGCTAACGGTTGCCATTGAAACCCCTGCCTCACGGGCGACATCATAAATCGTTACTGTATCGTCTGTATTCATAAGATTTCCTTTCGTTTTTGAAAATTTCGTTTTCACTCTCTCATTAATCCTATTTTATCACTTATTGTAAACACTTTCAAGCATTTTGACAAGTTTTTGTAAACTCTTGCTTTTTTGAGGAAAATTTGACAAAATAGATCCATAGAAAGAAGGTAGCATTATGTCTAAATTAGATCAAATCGTCGATTTTCTTGAAACTGAAAAAACAGATGTCGCTGTTGTATCCGATCCTGTCACGATCAATTACCTGACTGGATTTTACAGTGACCCTCATGAACGCCAACTATTCTTGTTTGTCTACACAGACCACGAACCACTTCTTTTTGTTCCTGCCCTGGAAGTAGAGCGTGCGACAGCTGTCGTTGACTTCCAAGTTCTTGGCTATGTCGATTCTGAAAACCCTTGGGAAAAGATTAAAGGGGCTATTGCAAAACCAGATGCCAAAACAGTTGCCCTTGAGTTTGATAACTTGATCCTTACCAAATACCATGGGTTGCAAACAGTCTTTGAAAAGGCCCAATTCACCAACCTGACCCCACGAATCAACCGCATGCGCTTGATCAAATCAGCAGATGAAATTCAAAAAATGTTGGTCGCTGGCCAATATGCAGACAAGGCGGTTCATCTTGGTTTTGACGCCATTTCTCTTGATAAAACTGAAACGGATATCGTCGCTGAAATTGACTTTGGCATTAAACGCCTCGGCCAAGAAATGAGCTTTGAGACCATGGTATTGACAGGAAACAATGCCGCAAATCCTCATGGAATTCCCGGAAGTAACAAGCTCGAAAACGATGCGCTTCTCCTCTTTGACCTTGGTTGTATGGTCAATGGCTACGCCTCTGATATGACGCGTACAGTGGCTGTTGGGAAACCAGATGACTTCAAAAAAGAAATCTACCACTTGACTCTTGAAGCGCAACAAGCAGCTATCTCTATGATCAAACCAGGCGTGACAGCTCATGAAGTGGACCGAGCTGCTCGAAGCGTCATTGAAAAAGCTGGATATGGAGAATACTTCAACCACCGTCTTGGACATGGTATCGGAATGGATGTACATGAATTTCCTTCTATTATGGAAGGAAACGATCTCGTCCTTGAAGAAGGAATGTGTTTCTCTGTCGAACCAGGGATCTATATCCCAGGAAAAGTCGGTGTCCGTATCGAAGACTGTGGCCACGTTACCAAAGATGGATTTGGACTCTTCACCGAAACCAGCAAAGACTTACTCTACTTCGACTAAATTCTTTGCCAATCCTACACTAGAAACTCAGAACAGGCTCGTTCTGAGTTTTTTATTTACTTGTAATGTTAGAAAATCTAACATAAGCACTTGACTTTTTTTCTCCTAGCGATTATAATAGAAAAAATCAATTGACGAAAAGGAGAACCTTATGCCACTTGTAGAATTTAAACATGTCGAAAAATATTATGGAGACTACCACGCCCTTCGCGACATCAATCTAACATTTGAAAAAGGGCAGGTTGTTGTTTTACTTGGACCTTCAGGATCTGGTAAGTCAACCCTTATCCGGACCATCAATGGACTAGAGGCTATCGACAAAGGCAGTCTTGTGGTCGATGGACACCAAGTTGCTGGCGCCAGCCAAAAGGATTTGGTTCCCTTGCGTAAAAAGGTCGGGATGGTCTTCCAACATTTCAACCTTTATCCTCACAAAACAGTGTTAGAAAACGTAACACTTGCCCCAGTGAAAGTTCTTGGAATTGATAAGAAAGAAGCCAAAGAAACGGCTCAAAAATACTTAGAATTTGTAAATATGTGGGACAAGAAAGACTCTTATCCCGGTATGCTTTCGGGTGGTCAAAAGCAACGGATTGCCATTGCACGCGGTTTAGCCATGCATCCTGAACTCTTGCTCTTTGATGAACCCACTTCTGCTTTAGACCCTGAAACCATCGGAGATGTGTTAACTGTTATGCAAAAATTGGCCCAAGAAGGGATGAATATGATTGTCGTCACTCATGAAATGGGCTTTGCCAGAGAAGTTGCTGACCGCATTATCTTTATGGCGGAAGGCCAAGTCTTGGTCGATACCACAGATGTTGCTGGATTCTTCGATCATCCTACAGAACCTCGTGCCAAACAATTCCTTAGTAAAATTATCAACCACGAAAGTGATACTGTTCATTAAGGAGGGAAACAATGAAACGACATAAAAAAGCATGGCTATTAGCCCTCATTCTATTTTGTAGCCTGGCATTTTCAAAGATGGCCTTGGCTCAAACAACCGTTAAGGATATCCAAAAACGAGGCGAACTCATTGTTGGGGTCAAGCAAGATGTTCCCAACTTTGGTTACAAAGATCCGAAGACCGGACGTTACACCGGTCTTGAAGTTGACATTGCAAAATTGATTGCTAAAGAGTTACATGTCAAGGTCACCTACGTTCCTGTCACTGCGCAAACACGTGGTCCACTTTTGGACAATGAGCAGGTAGATATGGACATTGCGACTTTCACCATCACAGATGAACGAAAAAAACTCTACAACTTTACAGACCCATACTATGTAGATGCTTCCGGATTTTTGGTGAACCGTTCAGCCAATATTTCAACCATTGAGGATCTCGATGGGAAAACCATTGGGGTGGCTCAAGGATCGATTACCGAATTATTGCTCAAGTCGATTGCAAAAGAAAAGGGATTGTCCTTCAAATTTGTCGAATTGGGATCTTACCCTGAGTTGATTACCTCTCTTCATGCCCACCGTATCGATGCCTTTTCGGTCGATCGCTCAATCCTATCCGGCTATACCAGCAAACGAACTACACTGCTGAATGATAGCTTCAAGCGGGCTGAATACGGGATTGTGACCAACAAAAAGAATACCGAACTAAACACCTATGTCAATCAGTTGATTCAAAAATGGCAAAAAGATGGAACCCTTCAAAAACTCTATGACCGCTACGGTCTGAAGCCTTCCACAACGACAGAATAGAAAGGAGCCCTCAACATGAATCTCTCATCTTGGTCCGCTTATTTCAAAGATTTTCCTCAATTTTTGAATGGCTTTCTATTTACCATTGCTCTTTCTATCGGGGCTTTTATCCTTGCCATGATACTTGGAATCTTCTTTGGTGCCTTATCAACTAGCAAGAAGAAGGTCTACCGCTTGATTGCTCGAATTTTCGTTGAGTTTTATCAAAATACACCACTTCTCGTTCAATTCATGATTATTTTTTATGGTTTCCCCTTGATTACAAACTATGTGGTCATGATTCCGATCTATTGGACAGGGGTCTTATGCGTCGGTCTCTATCATGGGGCTTATATCGCTGAAGTTTTTCGATCTGGTATTCAAGCAATTCCCAATGGTCAAATGGAAGCTGCCTTGTCTCAAGGATTTACCTACCTTGAAACCATGCGCTTGATTATTCTTCCACAAGCCTTCCGCATTATTCTCCCCCCACTCACCAATCAAATCGTAAACCTCATTAAAAACACGTCCACTGTGGCAATTATTTCAGGGGTAGATTTGATGTTTGTGACGAAATCTTGGTCTGCCTTGAACGCAAACTATATCCCATCCTTTTTAGGAGCAGCCCTTCTCTACTTCCTACTTTGCTACCCTGTCGCTCAGTTTGGCCGCAAAATGGAAGAAGCCAATAAAAAAGCCTACACAATGTAAGGAGGATTTTCATGGACGATATCTTAACAGTTTTAACTCCCACAAACCTTCTCTTTCTATTGCAAGGCTTCGAGTTAACCCTATTTATTTCACTCATTTCGATTGTCTTATCGATGATTTTTGGGACTATTTTAGCAATCATGCGCAATGGGAAGAATCGCTTTTTCAAACTTATCGCTAGTATTTACATTGAGTTTGTTCGAAACGTTCCCAATCTCTTGTGGATCTTCACCATTTTTCTTGTCTTTCAAGTAAAATCGATTCCTGCAGGGATCATCGCCTTTACCCTTTTTACTTCTGCAGCTCTCGCGGAAATTATTCGTGGTGGTCTCAATGCAGTTCACCACAATCAGGTCGAAGCAGGGATGTCTCAAGGCTTTACTTCCTTCCAAATTCTTTATTATATTATCTTGCCACAAGCTATTCGTAAGATGCTTCCAGCGATCATTTCTCAGTTTGTGACCGTCATTAAAGATACTAGTTTGCTCTATTCGGTCATTGCCTTACAAGAATTATTTGGAAGTAGCCAAATTCTGATGGGACGCTATTTTGAACCCTCTCAGGTCTTTACCCTTTATCTATTAATCGCTGCGGTTTATTTTCTCTTCAACTTCGCACTCTCCAGTTTCTCTCACCATTTAGCTAAAAAATGGGAAAATGCGACAGACTGATAGAAAACGATTGCTCTTGCAGCGTGCCCATATCTAAAAACAAGAAGCAGTGGTTGAGTGNNACTCAACTGTGCGGAGGTGGGACAACGAAATCGAATCCTAACGAATGACCAATTTCTGTCCCACTCTCTATTTTTTTAAGATACTGATACCTGGTCTATTTTTTTCTGGGTCGTGATGACAACTTCTTTCAGGCTGGTCCGAGCCATTTCTTTTTCCATGGCGATTTGAATAGCTGCGAGCTTGCCGTCTAAGATGTCGTGGATGTTGTGACCAATCGGACAGTCTGGATTGGGATGGTCATGAAAGCCGAATAACTGACCTGTCGTTCCTAAACATTCTACAGCCCGATAGATATCCAATAAGCTAATCTCGTCGACTGTTTTTGCTAGGGCTGCTCCACCTGTCCCACGCGCTACATGAATCAAGCCTGCCTTCTTTAGCTGAGACAAGGTTTTCCGAATAATCACAGGGTTCACCCCAACGCTTTCTGCTAAAAAATCGCTGGTTACTTTGGTTTTATCCCCTCGAAGGGCAATCATGATCATGACATGGGTCCCGATGGTAAACCGACTCGAAATTTGCATCCTTCATTCCTCTCAATCTAGTCAGCAAAGCATTTTCTTTCTCTTCATTATACTCTTTTTAGATGTAATGTCAATAGTTACACTATGAAAAGAAGGTCTGTAACCAAGCATCGATTTCGAGATCATGACCTTCTCTGTGTTCGATCTCATGAAGAAGCTCATGGTTGTGCGTATGGTGAATGCCATTGACCAAACTTTCATAATAAACTTGGTAGTATGGCAGATGCAAGTCTTTGGCGAGTTGGAGTTCCCTAGCGACGTCATAATCTACCCGTCTAAAATCAACATCCTTAAGCCCTACTTCATCCAATTCAAGAATAGCGTACATAGCCCGAAGATCCTTGCGCAAGTTCTTTTCTAAGAAGAAAGGTTGGCCAATCGAGCCAGGATTGAGGATGAGTTCTCCACCTGAACCATAGCGGAAAAACTGCTGGTGAATGTGGCCATAGACTGCGATATCACAGGCAGGATTGGTCACCAAACGGTCGAAATCTTTCTGCTCTCCAATATGGATCAGTTCACGCCCCCAATTCTTATCCGGCAAATGGTGGGTAATCCCGATTTTCAAGCCACTCATTTCTCGGTGGACCTGCATAGGCATCTCCTGCATGGCTTCGATTTCTTGGGGATTGATTTCTTCGAGAATATATTGACACTGGCGCATGAGGTAGCGATGGCTCGATCTCTTAGGGTCTAGCATTCCCTTCATGGCCCGCCACATACTATCTTCCCAGTTACCGAGGACTTTAACCGTAATCGGTAGTTCCTCCAACAAGTCCAAGAGCGCACGTCTACCTGTACCAGGCATTAAGGTATCTCCTAACAGCCAGTATTCGTCCACCTTGGCTCTTTGGCTATCCGCAAGGACTGCCTCCAAAGCGGTCATATTTCCATGGATATCCGAAAGTAAAGCAATTTTTGTCATGATCTACTCCTTTCTTCCATTATAACAGAGCCTCAAAAATCTTTCAGCCTGAAGCAACGATTTATAGGAAGTTCTTTTCTTTCCATTTCTTTGAATATCAAAGGATTTTTCACTAAAAAGGGCAAGAAAACCTCTAATTCTAATGGACAATTATAAATTTTATGCTATAATTAAAGTGAAATTAAATTATTTCTTAAGTGAAATTAAATTATTTCTTAGAAAGAAGGCTCATTATGAGTTCACAACATATTGAAAGGAAATCTCTTCAAGAAATCAATCAGTCCATCAAGGTGCCAAAAGGAATCTCTTTTTGGAAAAACCTTCTTCTCTTTTCAGGACCAGGTGGTCTGGTGGCCGTTGGCTATATGGACCCTGGTAACTGGATTACCAGTGTGGTCGGCGGTGCCCAATATCGCTACCTTCTCTTATCGATCGTTCTCCTCTCTTCTTTGATTGCCATGCAATTGCAACAAATGGCTGGAAAATTAGGGATTGTTCATCGTAAGGATCTAGCTCAAACAACCGCTCATCACCTCTCTAAATGGCTTCGCTATACCTTATGGGTCGTTATTGAATTAGCCCTTATGGCTACAGACTTAGCCGAAGTTATCGGATCTGGGATCGCTCTCCACCTCCTTTTTGGATGGCCCTTGCTCTTTTCCATTCTGATCACCATTTTTGACGTCTTCCTCTTATTGGGATTGATGCACCTTGGTTTTCGGAAAATTGAAGCCATCGTTTTGACTCTGATCTTAACGATTCTAGTCATCTTTGCCTATCTGGTCTTTCTATCGAAACCAGATATCGGTGGGATCTTTGCCGGCTATCTACCTCAAAAAGAAGTACTAGGGATCGGGCTTCCAAAAGGAAATGAAGCCTTGACCTTGGCTCTTGGGATTATCGGAGCCACTGTCATGCCCCACAATCTCTACCTTCACTCATCCATCTCTCAAACCCGTCGAGTGGACTACAAGGACCAAGCTGATATCAAGCGTGCCGTACGCTTTATGACCTGGGACTCCAATATTGAGTTGGGCTTGGCCTTTGTCGTCAATTCTCTACTCCTCATCCTTGGGGCTGCTCTCTTCTTTGGACATGGTGATAAGATCAATGCCTTCTCCAGCATGTACAATGCTCTCAAGGACAACCAAATCGCAGGGGCAATTGCCAGTCCATTCTTGTCGACCCTCTTTGCCATAGCCTTGTTGGCTAGTGGTCAAAACTCGACCATTACGGGAACGTTGACCGGTCAAATCGTTATGGAAGGCTTCTTGAAATTCCGTATACCGCAGTGGATGAGACGGCTTATAACCCGGATTTTCGCTCTTATTCCTGTGATTACTGTAGCTATTTTATTTGGAGATCAAGAGCATGTCTTGGATGACCTCTTGGTCTATTCCCAAGTCTTCCTATCGCTTGCCCTACCGTTCTCCATCTTTCCTTTGGTTTACTTTACCTCTAATAAAGAAATCATGGGAGAACATGTCAACGCCAAATGGAATACCTTATTAGGCTATCTGGTCGCCATCGTCTTAACGGTCTTAAATTTCAATTTGATCTACACCACCTTTATCAAATAAAAAAGGCGGAGTGGAACAGTCAGCAAAGCGCTGCTGTCCCACTCCTTTTTTCTTGCCTTCTATTGTGTTCCTAAAAATTTCCTGACCATTTTTTAAAGAGGGAATTATTTTAAATAAAAAAATTTTTCCAAATTTGTCCGAAATTCTGTAATCGCTTGTCCTTTCTACCCTTGTAATATTTTTATACAGTTTTCCTTATTTGTACAAAAAAGGGTTTTGTTGTTCATTTCCTCTAACTAGCGTATAATGTACTAGTTGGTAAGATGAAATGATTTCATCTTCAAATAAATAGAATGAAACTGATTCATAAAAAAATAGAAAGGAATTTATGGCACGACAAAGACAAACAACTACCAAGCTAGACTTACGAAATGCACTCTCTAAATTGTTGTTGGAGCAACCTTTTGATACGATTACCATTCGCCAATTGACGGAAACAGCTGGGATAAACCGAGGAACCTTCTACCTGCATTATGTCGATAAAAACGACATGTTTGATCAAATGAAATTGGAAATGATGCAGGAATTGGACAGTCTCTTTATTGAAGGCAGCCCCGTCAAGGTCAATTTCCTTAATGTTTTGACAGCGATAAAAGAGAATTATGATTTTATCTATGCTCTTTCACAATCTAGCTGTCCAGATTTCCGTAAACTTGTCAGAAGTTTTACCCTTCATGCCTTGGAAGATACTCCTCATGCTAAGGAGCATATCATCGCTGATTTTCAAGTCCCATATAAATATGGTCTTGAGATCTTCATTGCGACCATCGAATCCGTCATTGTGACCTGGCTGGAATCTGGAGCCAAGGAAGACCCGATTGAGATTGCAACCATTATTCTCAGTATCTCAGACTTTGCAAGCTGGAACTAAACAGTTCATTTTAAAAAAGCTGGCTCAATTGTCCTACAGACAAAAGAACCAGCTTTTTCTTATTTGATTAGGGTTTTCTTGCTAACATAGTCGCAAAGCGTAGTTGAATCCGATGGCCATTTTCATCTCGACGATGGAGGTGGCCAGGATTTTCATTGTATTTGACCAATTCCCAATCCTTGTAATACTCCGCCAATTCTCCTTCTTTAAAGGTAAACGAGAAGGGCATCTGACAAGGATAATCTTCTGTATCCATGACACATACAATGAGGTTATAGCCACCTGAAGTGGTGTGCTCTTGCATATTGCGGATAATGGCTGGAATCCGATCGGCTTCTAGAAACATGAATACGACTGTGGACACAATCAAGTCATAGTCTTGGGTGAGCGATGCAGCATTGATATCATAAAGCCCGACTGGCATCTCTAAATCTTCTTCGGCAACAATACTTTGGAGTATCTCTAAGGCCAGCTCATTTTGATCGACGGCTGTCACATCAAAACCATGTTGGGCCAAAAAGAGGGCATTACGTCCTTGACCACATCCAAGATCCAGCGCCTTTCCAGCTGGGACAATTCCCACTGCTTCTAGCACCTCTGAATGGACAGGGTTGGTATTGTACTTTTTAGGAAAATAGTCTTTTGGCTCACAGTAAAATTCCAAGTACCACTCCACATCGTCAGTCGCCGCTTCGACACGGTGCCAGGCCTGGGGCTCGGCCATGGGGTTCTCTGCTCCTGCTTCAAAAATGTGGCTCGCGATTTCTTCTCCCTCTGCTGTCAATTCAATAAATCTTAACTGACCTTTTAAGACAGTAATCTTTCCCCAGGTTCCTACCTTGGTATTGTGCTTTCTTTGAAGAGCTTCTGGCATGGTATCCTTGGTCCAGATAGGCATGCGCTTGTATGCGATTAATTTTTGTGTCATGTGGCTTCTCCTTATTCTTTCAGTACTCTTATCATACAAGAAAAAGCCCCTTTTTACAAGTTAGAAAAAAGGCCCCTCTCCGAGAAAAAGGCAATTCTGAAACAAGTTTCAGAATTGCCTTTTTAGTTTAACGTGTATTGTATTGTTTCATGACCCGTGCGACATCCCGGTTTTGTTCCCGTCGTTTGATGGATTCACGCTTGTCATAATCATGTTTCCCTTTAGCGAGTCCCAAAAGCAATTTGGCATAGCCATCCTTGAGATAGACCTTTAAAGGCACCAGGGTCATTCCTGTCCCTTTGGTTTCTTGGTCCAGCTTTTGGATTTGCTTTTTATGAAGAAGAAGCTTGCGACGACGGTCTGGATCTTGGTTCCAGATATTGCCTTCCTCATAAGGGGCAATATGGACGTTGCTGAGCCAAACTTCTCCATTTTTAACTTGTGCAAAACCGTCTTTCAAGTTAATGCGTGCTGCACGAACACTTTTGATTTCGGTTCCCGTCAGCACCATTCCTGCTTCAATGGTTTCTACAATTGTATAGTCATGTCTCGCCTTTTTATTTTGCGCGACGACCTTTCCTTCGCCCTTTGCCATGGTTGGCTCCTTTCTTTGCTACTTCCTTGTAAAATGGTTTCTTCCCTTTTTTCTTTTTGGATGATTCTTTTCCTTTTGCATCTCTTTTAACGGTCGAACCCTTAGAAACTTTTTTGTCTTTGCGTCTGCGATCCCTGCGATTACCATCTCGGTCACGTCCTTTAACCTTGAGGCCTTTTTCGACGATATCCCATTCACTTGGAATGTAGGAGAAGTCAATCTCTCCTGTCATCTTGTCAGCTCTTTCCACCTTGATCCGGATTTGTTGACCGACACGGAAGGTCACACCAGATTTTTCCCCGCGAAGGGTTAGATCTCGTTCGTTAAAATGGTAGTATTCAGGAAGATTAGTAATATGGATCAAACCTTCGACCGTATTGGGCAACTCCACAAAGAGGCCAAATTTCACAACGCTCGAAACCACGGCATCGTACTCTTCCCCAACATAGTCTTCCATGTATTCGGCCTTTTTCATAGCCTCTACTTCGCGCTCTGCGTCAATAGCCCGGCGCTCTCGACTAGAGGATTGGCTGGCAATATCTGGAAGGACTTGTTCAAAGTGTTCTGCCACTTCTTGGGATTTACCGTATTCACGCACCATTCGATGAACCATCAGGTCCGGATAACGACGAATGGGACTGGTAAAGTGAGTATAATACTCCGCAGCGAGCCCATAGTGGCCATGGTTGTGCTCTGAATAACGGGCCTGTTGCATCGAGCGCAACAACATCATCGAAAGAACATCTGCATAAGGTTCTCCTTTGACCTTGCGCATAATTTCTTGCAGGGCTTCTTGGCTCATCTCACTAGCCGTTCCGTAGATTTGGATCCCAAAGCTAGAAGCATAATCGATAAACTTCTGTACTTTTTCTGCCTTTGGATCTTCGTGGATCCGATAGATAAACGGCAGTTTCATTCGTGTAAAGTGCTCCGCCACTGTCTCATTGGCAATCAGCATAAAGGACTCAATCATCCGCTCCGCAATTCCTCTTTGACGGAGGACAATGTCGACCGGCTTTCCTTCTTTATTGACTAAGATTTTAGCCTCATTGGTATCAAAATTGAGGGCTCCACGGCGAATCCGCATGCTTTCTAGAATACCGTGCAAGGTGGCCATTTGATGAATACTTGGGACAATTTTCTTAAACGCTTGAGCCTTTTCTTCGTCTCCCGCTAGGATATCATTGACGTCGCTATAGGTCATTCGGAAGGTCGTATTGATCACTGTTTGGGTAATGGTATGCTTGACGACCTTGCCATGAGGATCAATCTCCATAATGGCAGACTGGGTCAGGCGGTCCACATTGGGATTCAATGAGCAGATCCCATTGGACAAGCGTTTTGGAAGCATGGGTACTACTCGGTCGGTCACATAGACAGAGGTTGCACGATTTAGAGCTTCCTTATCAAGAGCTGAGCCTTCTGTAACGTAATAAGAGACATCTGCGATGTGAACCCCCAGCTCAAAATTGCCGTTCTTCAGTAGCTTGATATGGACCGCATCGTCCAAGTCTTTGGCATCCGCTCCGTCGATCGTAAAGGTGATTTCCTCTCGCAGATCCAACCGTCCCTCTAAATCCTTTGCAGACGGTGCATCTGGAACCTGCTCAGCCTCTTTCAGCACTTCTTCTGGAAATTCTGAGACGATATCCATGGATTCCAAGACTTCTAAGACATCGATCCCCGGATCTGTCACGTGACCGACAACATCCTGAACTGTCGCTACAAAATAATTGTGCTTACGACTCGGATATTGGTCAATTTCGACCTTAAGGATTTCAGTTCCTTCCAATTGAAGCGCCGGTTTCTTCACATAGATCAGCTGGCTAATCTTTTGATTTTTGGACCGAATGTAGCCGGCATACTTGGGCTTTTCCTCATCTAGAACAAGTTGCCCGACCACCGTTTTAACACTATGCTCCAAGACATCGATAATCTTGGCTTCTGCTGCGGTTCCCTTGTTTCGGTCTGCAACCTTAGTAATGACGAACTCAACGGTATCCCCATCGATGGCATAAGAGACATCATTTCGACCGACAAAGAGATCCTCTTCTTCGCCTTCTAAACTGACAAACCCAAAGCCATTTTTATGAGCATGAAAGATCCCCTTGAGCGTGATGGGTGCTGCCTTTTTTTGGGCCAAACTCAGCGAACCATCGTCCTCAAACTTCAACTCATGACGGCGTTCCATCAAAGAAATGGTCTTGACCAACTCACGGAAGTCCTTCGCGCCTTCTTTTTGTAGAGCCGCTGCTAGGTCATGGATCTGGACCTTGCCGTGCTCTTGTAAATAGTCTATAATCTTTGTTTTCATTTTGATTCTTGCTGGCTAGCCAGCCTCCTCTTTCTAACGTTTCTGATCTTGTACTTTACTGATTAAACGGAACTTTTGCAAAATAAAAATAGGCAAAGAACTTGTCTGAGCCTATCTTATTTACTAGAAAGTGCCATCAAGATCATCGCGATCAACAGCCAGAAGAAAATCATGACTCCTGTCAAACGCTGCATCACGGCTTCAAAGCCACGTGCTTTTGAACGTTCAAACAAGTCATTTGAGCTGGCGTCAAAGACGTTGCTCGATTGGTTTTTAGTTGGCTGCATAAAAATTGCGATAATAATCAATACTGATAATACTAGTAAAATAGTTGTTAATACTCCGCTCATATTCAAAACTCCTTAAAATCTTCACTATTATACCATGAAATTCATTTCGATTCAATATGTAAGGTTACTTTTCTTTCCTTAGGACAGTATTTCAGAACCTCAATCTTTTCGGGATGGGTTTTGGTATTTTTACTAGTT
Organism: Streptococcus lactarius; assembly: GCF_016642265.1. Classification (GTDB taxonomy): domain Bacteria; phylum Bacillota; class Bacilli; order Lactobacillales; family Streptococcaceae; genus Streptococcus; species Streptococcus lactarius. Next base: position 105,341 of record NZ_MRXX01000006.1, on the reverse strand, counting down.
AAATAATTCTGACTGCCACAGCTGGTGCAAGTCAATTGAACTTTAATTCGCACGAATTTCTCTCACTTTCAAATACTTTCTAAATAAGAACAAGAGGAACAATAAGTCTGTAAAGGCCAGGAGCGCCGTTCCATAGAAGACCCAATGGTAACCAAAATGCATGAAAATTCCAGATCCCATCATGGGCCCTAATACGCCCCCTAGATAGTAAAAGAGTTGGTTGTAGCTGAAGATCCGTGAGATGCCTTCTGGAGGAGTTAAGCGATTTAACAAAGCGGAAACGCCTGGCAATAAAGCTCCGGTTCCAATCCCAAAGAGAAAGCGTAAAATCCCCAATTGTAGCGGATTTTGTGCTTGGGCGCACAGCATATAAAGACAACCACTATAAAAAAGAGCAATCAATAAAAGCCTGTGATTTCCTATGCGATCTCCTAATTTCCCCATCCAACCTGCAAAGAGCATGCTAGAGACTCCCATGGCTGAAACGATCATCCCCGACACGAAGATGAGATTGTTTTTTTGCCCTAAAGCCCTCACATAGAGTGGCAGGACTGGTGAGATAGATTGGGCGATCATTTGAATGGTCATACTGGTTAAAAAGAGGCCCAAGAGGATATCTTTTTGCTGAATAGATTTTACCAATTCCCAGCTGGATTTTTGTTCTTCTTTTGGAAGGGGCTCGTAGTCTTCCTCGATCCCCCAGAAGGTCAAAAGGGAAACTAGAAATAAGAAGAATCCTACTAAAAGAAAGACATTGCGCATTCCTAAATTCTCCGCAATGAAGCCCCCAATCAAGGGACCCATCAGAGTACCCGCCACAACACCGGTCGATAAGGTCCCTAGGGCATAGCCCGATTGGTCCTTGGGGACTTGGCTTGCGATCAAGGCTGTACTATTAGGAACAAAGCCTGAAAAGACACCATTGAGTAAGCGCAAAACCAAAAGCCAAAAGACCGACGGCACAAAGGCGATCCCGCCCATGGTCAGGGTCATGGCAATAGAAGCTCTAAGCATCATGGGTTTGCGACCAAAGCGGTCAGCCAGGCTTCCCCAGATAGGAGACATGATCGCAGAGGTGACAGAAGAACTCGCAACAGCAATCCCTGCATAAAAAGGAACAGCCTTACCCGTAACACCCAATTCTTCCACAAAAAGGGCCATAAACGGTACAACTAAGGAAAGGCTAGCTCCGATGAAAAAACAACCAATCCAAGCGATCCATAAATTTTTACGCCAATTGACTTCTCTTGTGATAAAATCATCTTCTTTCTAATTGTTGTAGAGCTACATCTAACTGAGTATAGAGAACAGCGAGATCTCCATTGTTGTCTAGAACCAGATCTGCATGGGCTCTTTTTTCGTCTAACGGCATTTGAGCTGCAATGCGCTCTTGAGCCTGTATTTCTGACAAGTAGTTGCGTTCCATCAGGCGTTTGATCTGGATTTCTTTCGATACTGTAACCAACCATACAGCCTCAAACCACTCTTCATAATGCTGCTCGATTAAGAGCGGAATGTCCATAAAAAAGAGACCGGATTGAGCTGCTTGCCTGTCTCTTGCATCTGCCAGAGCCTCACGAATCAGCTGGCCTTGGACACGATTGGACCAGTCTCGTTCACTAGGATCTGAAAAAATCCGTTGGCCGAGAGCGACGCGATCCAGTTCTCCATTTTCTGTGAGAATCTCCTTCCCAAAATGGTCCACTAGGACACGGTAAAGGGCTCCTCCTGGTGTCTGCAAGTCATGAACTACTCGATCAGCATCGATGACCATATAACCTTTATCTCTTAGATAGGAGGTGACAGTGGACTTTCCCGAAGCAATCCCTCCTGTTAATCCGATGATTCTCGCCATCTAGTTCTCCTTTTGGCAGTGGGGGCAAAAATGGGTCCCGCGTCCCCCCAGCTGGATTTTCTCAATCGGTGTCCCGCAGCGCAAACAAGGCTGACCTGTCTTGCCATAGACTTGATGCTCTTCCTGCATGGTGCCATCCTCTCCAAAAGCATTGCTGTAGGAGCGAATGGTGGAGCCACCCTTTTCAACAGCCTGAGCCAATACGGCAATTGTTTCTTTGCGAATGGCTTTGACTTCTCTAGCCGTCAAACTTTGACCTAAACGGGCTGGATGAACCTTGGCTCGATAGAGGACCTCATCCACGTAAATATTGCCCAGCCCAGCTACCAATTTTTGGTCCAAAAGAGCTGATTTAATAGGTTTCTTGGACTGTTTAAGAGCTGCTTGGAAGGCTGGCCCTTTAAAATCCTCTTCCGTCGGTTCTGGACCAAGTTTTTTATTCAAAAAATAGCTGTCTAGAAGCTCAGGCACTAGAACTTCCATGGTCCCAAACTTACGGACATCTTCATAGACCAGGGTGCTGCCATCTGTAAAGTGAAAGAAGACATGGGCATGCTTGCGAAGAGGGACTTCCTCTGGATAAAAGAAATACTTGCCTTCCATCCGCAAATGCGAGATGAGGACCAGATCCGTCAGATGAAACAAAAGATATTTGCCCCGTCGTCCCATGGCGCGAACCGCTTGCCCCGGTAGATCATGAAGGAAGGCATCTAGATCTGTATGGATCATCTTTGGATACTTTACTTCCACTGACTGGATCGTCTTTCCAAGAATTAATTTCTCAAGACCACGCCGAACGGTCTCAACTTCTGGTAATTCAGGCATAGAACTCCTTTCAAAAACAAGAAGCAGGCCCCTGCCCACCTCTTCTTAATATTCTTTTTCGTTGTATCCGAAATCGGCAAGATCCAATTTCTTATCCCGCCAATTTTTCTTGACCTTGACCCAGGTTTCTAGAAAGACCTTGTCCCCTAGCATCAGCTCGATATCCTTCCGCGCAAGGGTTCCGATTTTCTTAAGCATGGAACCTTGCTTTCCAATGACAATTCCTTTTTGGCTATCCCGCTCGACCATAATGGTCGCACGGATATGAACCTTGTCCGTTTCTTCGTCTCGCTTCATGGAATCAATCACGACCGCAACTGAATGCGGAATTTCTTCACGGGTCAATTGAAGCACCTTTTCACGAATCATCTCAGAAACCAAGAAACGCTCTGGGTGATCGGTGATTTGGTCTTCTGGGAAATATTGGAAACCTTCTTCCAAATTTTCACTTAAGATATCCACCAATCGCGAGACATTATTGCCTTGTAGGGCTGAAATCGGCACAATTTCCTTGAAATCCATTTGATTTCTAAAATCATCAATTTGTGCTAAGAGTTGGTCTGGATGGACTTTGTCGATCTTATTGACCACAAGAATGACAGGTACTTTAGCCTCTTTTAAGCGCCCCATAATCATGTCATCGCCTTTGCCACGTGCTTCATCCGCTGGCACCATAAAGAGGACCGTATCGACTTCTCGAAGAGTGCTGTAAGCTGATTCCACCATGAAGTCCCCGAGAGCTGTCTTGGGTTTGTGAATCCCCGGAGTATCAATAAAGACAATTTGCTCTTTATCGGTTGTGTAGATCCCCATAATCTTGTTGCGCGTTGTCTGCGCCTTATCACTCATGATGGCAATCTTTTGCCCCATGACGTGGTTCAAAAAAGTTGACTTCCCAACATTGGGACGTCCTAAAATGGCTACAAAGCCTGATTTAAACGTCATAATTTCCTTTCACGAGGGCATGTTCCCTCTTATCCAAATACCAAAGCCCAGAATTTGGGCACAAAAATGATTAATCCTGTCACCAAGGCAAAACCTGATACGACCAGAACAGCCCCAGCCGCCATGTCTTTGGCATTCTTTGCTAGCATCGAAAAATGATAGTCACTGGCCAGATCCACCACATTTTCAATGGCCGAATTCACAATCTCAAAAGCAATGACCAAGGTGATGCTGAGCAATAAAAAGAGCCATTCTGTTGCAGAAATCCGAAAAAGTAAACCCGCAAGAAGGGCTCCTAATGAAGAAAGAGCATGCTTGCGCATATTGCGCTCCTCTTTAATGGCAGTAAAAATCCCTGTAATTGCGAACTCCAAACTAGAAGTGAAGTCCCGGTTTTTCCATTTTCGTTTATTGTCGTGTGAGTCCATAGGCTGTCAAAATCTCTTCCTGTAAGCCAAACATTTCCTTTTCTTCCTCCGGCGTATAATGATCATAGCCATTGATATGAAGAAATCCATGTACTGCTAAAAATCCCATCTCGCGCTCAAAGCTGTGGCCGTATTCTTCCGCCTGCTCATGCGCCTTGTCAATTGAAATAAAGAGCTCACCGATATAGGTATCAAATTCTGCCATCATCTCTGCCAATTCTGGATTTTCAGCCAAATCTTCCTCATCAATCGCAATCTCCATCTCAGGCTTGTATTCTAAACTGATGACATCTGTCGGACGATCCGTATCCCGGTATTCAAGATTGAGTTCATGGCTGCGTTCGTTGGTCACAAACGTTACCGCCATCTCCTTGTCTTCTTTCCCAATCTTTTGGGCCGCAAATTCTAAAATTTCTCGTGTTTGTTTTAAGATTTCATCAGAGACTTGACCCGTCTCATCGACCATTTCAATATACATCTGGATCACCTCACTATTATCACTTTATTATATCACAAAAACCAGCCTATAGACTAGATACAGGCTGGTTTTCAAACTTTTTCTTTGCATGATCATCTTACACTACCGTTTGCTGGATGGCATTCATCTGGGCATAGATCCCGCCTTGCGCGATCAATTCCTCATGTCGACCACGCTCCACAATGCGTCCTTCTGATAAGACCAAGATCTGATCTGCATCTTGAATGGTCGATAAGCGGTGGGCAATGATAAAGGTCGTCCGTCCTTTTTGCAGGACCGCCATGGCCTTCTGGATGACTTCTTCCGTCTCTGTATCGATGTGAGAGGTCGCCTCATCTAAAATCAGGATGTTCGGATTCATATAGAGCGTCCGCGCAAAGGAAATCAACTGTCGCTCGCCACTTGAAAAAGCGGATCCCTTTTCTACGACTGGATGGTCGATTCCCTTTTCAAGGCGCTCTACAAAGGGCCATGCTCCGACTTTTTTCAGCGCCTCTTTGACCGCATCCCGATCAATGTGATCCTGGCTCATGGCCACATTACTCGCAATGGTTCCTGTAAATAGATAAGGATCTTGCAAGACAATTCCCATGTGACTTCGTAGGCTCTCACGAGAGACTTGGCGAATATCTTGACCATCGATCAAAATTGCTCCTTCTTGAGGATCGTAGAAACGATAGAGCAGGTTCATAATCGAAGATTTACCCGATCCAGTATGGCCCACAAGGGCAATGGTTTGACCTGGACTAGCCTGAAAGGCAATATCCTGTAAAACTGGCTTGCCTTCTTCATAGGCAAATTGGACGTCGTCAAACACGACTTGAGCCTTTTCTATCTTCAGTTCCGATACACCATCGGCCTCTAAGGGTTGATCTAAGAAGGCAAGGACACGACTCCCCGTCTCTAGTGATCGCCGAATATTGGGAAATTGACGACTAAGGGCAGCCATTAGTTCAAAGAGGTTCATGACATAGTTGATATTGATAAACAAGAAACCAGCCGTCACACCAATATTCCCTTTTAAGTAAGACATGCCAGCGATGGTCAAAATACCTGCAATGACCAAATACTTGAGCAATTCCGTCAAGGTCCAAGAAGCGATTGAATCAGCTAAAAGGATCCGGTCATTAGCCCCTAGCATCTTCTGCGTAGTAGCTTCAAACTCCTCGATAACATGGGGCTCTTGCCCGTAGAGTTGGATCATGCTGGCACCATGCAAGAGTTCATTGACCTGGGTATTGACCTCGCTTCGCGCATCAAAGAAATCCTTCATCGGCTGGTCCGTCATGACCTTGTAGAGATACTGGATCCCGTAGAAAATCGGAAAGACCAAACACAAGAGAAGGCCCATCATAGGGCTCAGGTAAAAGAGAATCCCTAGAACAAAGAGAAAACGTACTAAAAAGATAATCAACACCATACAGGAGTTATAAAACTGAGTCCGCAAGGTTTCCGTATCATTGACAATTCTTGTCGCGATCTTTCCAGCCGGCTTATCATCAAAATAAGAGATCGGTAGACCTTGCATGACTTGAAAGGCTTGGTCTCTTAGGTTAGCCGTCACTTGATTGCTTCCGTGTAGCAAGATCCGATTCCCTAGGTAGCTAATCAGCTGCCCAATGCTTAAGACCAAGAGATAAAAACCTCCCATCTGGAGTAGCTGACCTTGCTCTCTACCATGGGTCAGTGCGGTCAAAGGCCCATCAATCATCTTTTGAAGAATGAATGGAGACAGCTCAGAAAAGATGGTCGCTAATAAGAGACAAATAAATCCAACAAGAAAGACTGTAGGATAAAGCGTGATCCTAGATAATAATCGTTTCAATACTTTCATCTTATTCTCCTTCCTGTTTTTGTTGCCGTTGGTATTGTTCGTAGTACCAACCCTCTTGAGCCAGCAGATCACTCGCTCTGCCTTCTTCGACAATCTGTCCTTGATCCAAGACAATGATCCAATCCGCCTGATGGACAGCAGACAAGCGATGGGAAACAATGATGGTCGTCTTGCCTTTTCGCTCTGTTTGAATACTGTCAATAATGGCCTGTTCGGTCTTGGCATCCACTGCAGAAAGGGAATCATCTAACAACAAGAGATCTGCATCCCTTAAAAAGGCACGCGCCAGAGAGAGCCGTTGTTTTTGACCTCCTGATATAGAGACCCCTTTTTCACCGATCATGGTGTCCATCCCCTGAGACATCCGCTCGAGATCATCCGCAAAAGCAGCTTGGGCTACCGCTTCTACTAAATCCTCTTCACTAGCACCATTTTTACCCAGAGCGATATTGTCACGAATGGATTTTGAGAATAAAATATGTTCTTGGGAAACATAGCCAATTTTATCTTCAATGGAGCGCCGGTTGTAGGCGACGATCGGTTGCTGGTTGATCAAGAATTCCCCCACACCAACTGGGTACTGCCGCAAGAATTGTCGAACCAGGGTAGTCTTTCCTGATCCGGTACGACCAACAATCCCTACTGTTTGGCCTTTCTGAACGGTCCAATCAATACCTGACAGGCTCTTTCGCTCAGCACCAGGATAGCGGAAGGAATAATCCTTAAACTCTACCGAATCAATTTGTGCCAAGAAATGCGGACCATCTGGCTCTAAATCATCTGTTTCATCAATCACTTCTTTTAACTTCTTAAAGGACATTTGCCCTGTCTGATAGACCAAGATAAAATCTGATAGCATCCACATAGGCTCAACCAAGAAGACCAAATACAGTTGCAAGGCCAAGAGTTTTCCTAAGCTCAATTGCCCACTAGCTAAGGATTGACCTCCAAATACCAAGAGTAAGACAGTCGAAATTCCAATAAACAAAAGGGCTAAAGGGCCAAAAGAATATTGGATAGAGGCGATCTTATCTCCTGTTTTTGCAAGACTAGCTGTTTTTGTTTGGAACTGTTTGACCTGCTGGTCCCGTCTACTATAGGCACGCATGACCCGAATCCCTTCGATAGACTCCAAGACTTCATCATTCAACTGTGCGACTGCTTCCCGGTTTTGCTCAATGTAGTCCTCCTGCTTTTTACTCAAAAAATAGGTGGATACGAGAAGAAATATCATGGGGATAAAACAAATCAAGGTCAATTGCCAAGAAAGGAAAAACATGGCCAATATAATAAAGGTAAATAAACCGCCACCATAAAGGATAATCATCATTCCGTAACCAGCCATATCGGCCATGCCATCTACATCTGTCGTAAAGCGCGTCAAGAGATCTCCTGAACGGAATTTCTCAAAAAAGGGACGCCGCATAGCTACTAGTTTACGAAAAGCTTGTCCCTGAAGGATCGACTTAAAATGGATGGACGACTGAAAGAGGCGCAACTGCCAATAAAAAGCCGTCAGGTAATTGAGGATGGCTGATCCTACCAAGAGGACCATATCCCATACAAAGTTGGATTGTGTCAGCGTTTGCTGACTCAAATGATCCACTAAACGCTGAATGACTTGCGTCGGGATCAATAAGGTATAATCATAAAGAATCAGGACCACAGCAATGCTAATATAGCGCCACTTGCGTTCTCTGATATACTCCCAAATAGCTCTTATCATCTACTCTCCTTTTCAAAACGACACAGAAAAAACCCAAGCAAGGAGCTGAGAGCAGTCTCAGTCCACACTTGGGCCTTCTGATGCCTATCACCAATTCAGTTAAGGCAGGCAAAAATGCACACAAAAAACCCAAGACAGACTCCTCCATCTTGGGTTTCATTCATTTTTTAAATGGAACTCAACTGAGATTGGAGAAGTTGTGTATTCAATTGTGTCATCAAAACATCTACTTTGTTCATGATGGTTTTCTCCTTTCTCTTTGTTGTTCTAACTTTACCACTTATTTCCGTGCTTGTCAACGTTTTTTTGAAAATTGTTGAAAATAGCATACTATGAGATGACCTCTATACGTAAAAAGAGAAGCCTAAACATCTAGAAGCTTCTCTTTCATACTATGACAATGCTAGTTGCCGGGATTGAACCGGCGACCTCATCCTTACCATGGATGCGCTCTACCGACTGAGCTAAACCAGCAGTACCTATCTACTATATCATGGAGATAGGCCTTTTGTCAATATCTTGACTCATTTTTCTGCCAAATATTCTTCCTTAGTAAGGACATAATGGACTCTCGTCACCATTCGCCCCTCTTCATGCGGGTCTAGCATCGCGTAAGCTTCTTCATGGGAAAATTGCATCCCTGCTTTGGCCATCACTCGGCCAGAAGCTGGGTTGTCCTTGTCATGAACGGCAATGAGCTTGTTCATCCCTATCTGTTCAAAAGCTAGGGCAATCACTGTCTTGGTAGCTTCTGTCGCAAGACCTTGGTTCCAATAGTCTTTGTTGAGAACATAGCCGATACTCCCCTTTTTCAGACGAAGATCCAAGTCCAGTAAATCAATCGTCCCAATAAATTTTCCATTTTCTTTGAGCTCGATCCCCCATCTTCCAAGTGGGCTGGCCAGGTAAAAGAGGGCAATATTATTACGTGTCTCTTCAAGACTTCGATTGGTTGGAAAAGTATAGCGCGTAACGGCTTCATCAGAAGCATACTCAAACATAGCCGGTGCATCCTCAAGAGTGACCGGACGCAAACGTAAACGCTCTGTCTCCATTTCACGATAAGCCGCTAACTTCACATATAAATTTTCCATTTGACACTCCTTCTTTAAGGATTAGTTTAGCAAATAACCTAAAGGAATGCAAGCTCAAATTTTTCCTGCTTTTTAACCAACTTTTCTATACAATAAAATCAATTAAAACAATCGGATAAGGAGTAAAAAGGTCATTGAGTCAAGAGAGAAATCTCACACCAATTGATGAATTGGTTTAATGTCTAACATTCAAAAGGCAAAGATCCTCTGATCTTTGCCTCTTCTTTTATTCCGTTTCTTCTTCCACATTCGGTTTTTCTTTGAGCACTGGATTTGGGATTGGCTCATAGGCCCGAATAATTTCTGCGACGACTGGATGGCGCACAACATCCTTGGCAGAGAAATGCACAAAGTCAATTTGAGAAATGTTCTTCAATTTCTCCTGAGCATCAATCAAACCGGATTTCACATTTCGCGGAAGGTCGATCTGGCTGGTGTCTCCATTGACAATCATCTTGGAGTTAAAACCAAGACGGGTCAGAAACATCTTCATCTGCATGATGGTAGTATTTTGCGCTTCATCGAGAATGACAAAGGCATCGTCCAAGGTCCGCCCCCGCATATAGGCCAAAGGCGCTATCTCGATAATCTCGCGCTCCATCATCCGAGTGGTTTGGTCCTTCCCCAGGATTTGGTAAAGAGCATCATAGACTGGACGGAGATAAGGGTCGACTTTTTCCTTGAGATCCCCTGGAAGGAAACCAAGGCTTTCTCCTGCTTCTACAGCTGGCCGTGTCAAAATAATGCGCTTGACCTGACCACGCTTGAGGGCGGTCACGGCTAAGGTCACAGCTAGGAAGGTTTTCCCTGTCCCCGCTGGTCCGATTCCAAAGGTCACATCATGACTTTTGACACTATCGACATAGATCTTTTGGCCAAGTGTTTTAACCCGAATGGGCTTGCCGAAACTATCCTTGATAATCTCTTCTTCATAGAGAGCGATGAACTTATCCAATTCCCCATTTCTCACCATGGTAATAGCGGTCACCACATCTGGCGTTCCAATGGTCATGCCGCGGTTGACGAGGACCAAGAGAGCTTGGATGACTTGACGAACCTGCTCGCAGCTTTCTTCTTCCCCAATGATTTGGACGATTTCTGTCCGGGCGTGAATAGTCACCCCAAATTCTTGCTCCATCAAACGAAGATGGCGTTCGTTGGATCCAAACAAATGAAAGAGATCGTCTGGATGCGTTAATGTAATTTCAACTGAATGTTCTTGCAAAAAAAGAACCTCTCTACCTGTGTTTTTTTCTATTATAGCAAAGAGGCCGAGAAAAAACCATCCTCGACCTGTCCTTTTCTAGTGGGCTTGGTATTCTTCCCAAATGGCATCAAAATCGCCAAGATTAAAGGAAAAGCTAGCATGCTCTTCTAGATAGCGACTGACTTCATCAAAGTCATCTGTATGCTTAGGAAAAGCAGACTCATGAAAAGCCAAATCCGCTAAAATGGCCTTAGGCGCATTGCTTTTGGGATTGCGCTCTGTCATCAGCCAAGTATAAAATGATTTTCTCATAAGCCTCCTCTTAGATGATCTCTGTTCCAAATTGGTCTTGCTTGATTTTTTTCGCCTTCATCAAACCACCCAAAGCCTTTTTGAACTGGCCTTTTGAAATCCCAAAAGTTGCCTTGATCTCTTCTGGAGAGGATTTATCATTCAAGGTCATAAAGCCTCCATTGGCTTCCAAATAGGTCAAAATCATTTGGGCATCGTTTTCCAACATTTCAAAGGAGCGTGGCTTCAGCGACAAGTTCAAGGTCCGATCTACCTCACGAAATCCAATGACCCGGGCATCTAGGACTTGTCCTAAGCGGGGTTCTGCATAGCGCTCACTCGGGTGAATAAAGCCTAGCATATTGTTCTCTGGAAGGTAAACAAAGGTCCCAGACAATTTCAAGCGATAGACAATGGCTGGCCAGTTTTGGTTTTGCATATTGTTGTAAGCTGGACGAGCCAAACGCTGGAAATCTTCCTGATAGGCCAAGATCCCCCAAATACGATCTTTCTTATCAACTTCTAAACGAATATAGAGACGATCGCCCTTCTTGGGCCATAGATCTTTCATCTCAGGTAGGATATCTAATGAGACAACGATCTGCTTATCTGGTAGCCCTGTATCCACAAAGACTCCCAGATCCTTGCGCACTTCTGTGACCGTCCCCCAGCCAAAGCTTTCTTGAGTTGCTGTGACTTCAAGTGTCGTGAGTCGGAGCTTTTGCTTCATATCGGTATAGGCAAAGCCCTTGACACTTTCTCCAACTTGATGCGAACCTTCTGCTTTATCAAGCGCGTAGGTCTGGCCATCTTTTTGAACAAAATAGAAGCGATCATTTTCATCAATGACCATTCCCATGATGTAGCTTGCTAGATTCGTATTCATGTTTCCTTCTTTCCTCTTGCCTCTTCACAAGAATAATGGAAATAAAACCCAGCCAGCAGTGCCAACTGAGTCTTTCTTTCCTGTAATGGTTAGGATGGATTAAACTTCCATCAATTCTTTTTCTTTGTGAGCTGTCATTTCATCTACATGTTTGACCGCATCATCCGTTACCTTTTGGATCTCTTTTTCAAGACCTTTCAATTCATCTTCTGTGATTTCTTTTGCTTTTTCTTGTTTCTTGGCTTCGTCCATCGCATCACGGCGGATATTACGGATCGCTACTTTGGCACTTTCGCCCACTTTTTTCACTTCTTTTGCCAAGTCACGACGAGTTTCTTCTGTCAAAGCGGGAATGACCAAGCGGATAACAGATCCATCGTTGGCTGGAGTGATTCCAAGGTCAGAAGCATTGATGCTGTGCTCGATGTCTTTCAAAGATGATTTATCAAATGGTGTGATCAACAAGACACGCGCTTCTGGAATCGTGATAGATGCCAATTGGTTCAATGGAGTCTCTACTCCGTAGTATTCTACGAAAATACGGTCCAAAAGACTAGCATTTGCACGTCCAGCACGGATGCTACCAAATTCACGTCCCAAACTTTGGTGAGACTGGGTCATTCTTTCTTTTGCTTTTTCTACGATTGGGTTTGCCATAATTTTCCTCTATTTTCTATTATTTTTCTACGTTATTTGATACGGTTGTACCGATATTTTCACCAAAGACAACTCGTTTGATATTGCCTGGTTCGTTCATATTAAAGACAACCAAATCAATGTCGTTGTCCATGGAGATCGTGGAGGCCGTTGAGTCCATAATTCGAAGACCTTTGTTGATGACATCACGGTGAGTCAATTCCTCAAATTTCACAGCTGTCTTGTCCTTCTTCGGATCGGCGTTGTAAACACCATCAACCCCATTTTTCGCCATAAGAATAGCATCTGCTTCAATCTCAGCTGCACGAAGAGCTGCGGTCGTATCTGTTGAGAAATAAGGAGAACCGATCCCTGCGCCAAAGATCACGATCCGATCTTTTTCAAGGTGACGAAGGGCACGACCACGGATATAAGGTTCTGCGACTTGTTGCATGGCAATCGCTGTTTGAACACGAGTATCCACGCCAACTTGTTGAAGCGAATCAGCCATCACAAGAGCATTCATGACAGTCCCAAGCATTCCTGTGTAGTCTGCTTGGACGCGATCCATCCCTGCTTCAGCAGCAGGTTCTCCACGCCAAAGGTTTCCACCACCGATCACCAAGGCAATTTCAATTCCAAGTTCGTGAACTTCCTTGATTTCTTGGGCCATATTTTGGACAGTTTTGATATCGATTCCGACGCCACGTTCGCCAGCAAGGGCTTCACCAGATAGCTTGATTAAGATACGTTTATACTTAGGTTCTACCATTTTCTCTCTCCTTTTTTGATCTGTATTATTTTACCATAAATTACGCTTTTTATATAGTCCTATCTATTAAAATTTTTGTTTTTCCCTCCGACTAATCTTATCAACCATCCTAAAGAGAAAATGGCAACAAAAAAGCTACCCGAAGGCAGCTTTTCATTTTCATTAAAGCGAGTTAACATCCACTTTGATACCAGGACCTTGAGTTGTTGTCAAAGTCAAGCTAGTTACGTAAGTACCTTTAGCTGTAGCTGGTTTTGCTTTTTGGATAACATCGTTGAAAGCTTTGAAGTTTTCAACCAATTTAGTATCATCGAATGAAACTTTACCGATGATGGCTTGAACGATACCTGCTTTATCAGCACGGTAAGTGATTTTACCACCTTTAGACTCTTCAACTGCTTTCGCAACATCCATTGTTACTGTACCAGTTTTAGGGTTTGGCATCAAGTTACGAGGTCCAAGGACACGTCCAAGACGTCCAACAAGAGCCATCATATCAGGTGTAGCGATAACTACGTCGAAGTCCAACCAACCATCGTTGATTTTCGCAACAAGGTCATCTTCACCTACGAAGTCTGCGCCAGCAGCTTTTGCTTCTTCAGCTTTTGCACCACGTGCAAATACAAGAACGCGAGCTGTTTTACCAGTACCGTTTGGCAATACCATTGCTCCACGGATTTGTTGGTCAGCTTTTTTCACGTCAATGTTCAAGTTATAAGCAACTTCTACAGTTGCGTCAAATTTTGCAAAGTTAGTTTCTTTTGCAAGAGCTACAGCTTCTTCTACGCTGTAGACTTTTGTGCTGTCGATTTTTTCAAGAGCAGCACGAAGTTGTTTGCTTTTTTTAGCCATTTTATCTTTCTCCTTGTAATGTGGTCATATCGATTTTCATCTCCCACGTCACTCGTCATTTGATCAAGTGTATTGCGGGCAAATAGGATTGTTACAATTAGTCAGTAACAGTGAATCCCATAGAACGAGCAGTACCTTCGATCATACGCATTGCAGACTCAATGTTTGCAGCGTTCAAATCTGGCATCTTAGTTTCAGCGATTTGTTGTACTTGTGCACGAGTTACAGTTGCAACTTTCGTTTTGTTCGGTGTACCTGAACCTTTTTCAACACCTGCAGCTTTTTTCAAAAGAACAGCAGCTGGTGGTGTTTTTGTAACGAAATCGAATGATTTGTCTTCATAAACAGTGATGACAACTGGGATGATCATACCAGCTTGATCAGCTGTACGAGCGTTAAACTCTTTAGTGAATCCCATGATGTTGATACCTGCTTGACCAAGCGCTGGACCAACCGGTGGAGCTGGAGTAGCTTTACCAGCAGGGATTTGCAATTTTACAAGTTTTTCGACTTTTTTAGCCATTTCTTAAATCCTCCTTTGTGGTTTTGGCGGTAATTACAGATTTTTACCTCCCACAAGTATGCTTTGTGCATACCTTTCTATTATACACGATTTCTTATTTTTTGCAAGAAAAAATCAAAATATAGTAAACTTTTTTTCCGTTTTATGATAGAATGAAGCTATGTTAATCAAAGTTGCTTCTGTATTATTTATTTTTTTAACGCTGATTCTGAGCGGTATCATTGTCCACCTCTTTAAGCTTCAAAAAAGAGGATGGCGATCCACCGATATTGCCTTTCCTTTATTTGCCTTGGAGTACTACCTGATCTCAGACAGCGCCTTTTATCACAGCCTCTTACCGCTGCTAGCTTTAAGCCTTTCGCTTTTAGCCTTGGGACTAACGGTTTATTTCTTAAAAAAGAAAAAGAGCTTTTATTACCCTAAATTTATCAAATATTTCTGGCGTGCTGGATTTTTGGTTACCTTCTTGCTCTATCTGATCCTAACTGCTAGTTTGTTTATCTAATACTGAAAAAGATACCATCTTGCTTCATTTCAAGGTGGTATCTTTTTTTAACCAACTACGACGATTTGAATGAACTAGTAAGTCTTTACCATTGTTAATGATTCATTTTTACAATTTTATGATCGACAATCTGATAAATAGAATCGTAATCTTCTTTCTGGTATTTATGAGCTATTTCTATCAAGGTACACTTTTGTTGAGCCAATATTTTTCGAATCTCTCTTGCATTTGTTTCATCCAATGCTGCTGTCACCTCATCGGCTAATAAAATGGGTTTTGGTCGGAGAATACACCTTGCCAATTCTAGTTTCATCATTTGTCCTCCAGATAAATTCTGTGGATCTACTTGATACCCTAAATCACCAGCTAATTCGTCCCAAAGATGAACGGATTCTAAAGCTTTTTGAAGTTGGTCATCTGAAAACTCCTGAAATAGGGTCAAATTTTCTTTTACAGTCCCCTTAAATAGATAAGGTTTTTGATGAATGAGATTGACCCTGTCGTAAGAAGGATAGCAAGATTTTCCTTTTCTATCTATCAACTCAATACTTCCACTATATTCCTTATCTTCTCCACATAATAAGTGAAACAGGGAAGTTTTACCACTGCCACTGGCACCCGTGAGCAGTACTTTCTGACAAGCAGCAATCGTCAGGTTTGTATTTCTAAAGATCAAATGATCTCCAAATGTCTTTGTTAAATCATCGATCTGAATACTGAGCTTTTCTGCCAAAGGTTCTAAAATGGTTGTCGTCTCATCCACTTCAGGCATTTTCAAAATCGACACAACTTTCTTTTTGACAACCATTGATCCTTGCAAATTAGAGGTCATTTCTAATAATTGTTGCAAAGGGGAAATTAGATTCATAGAAGCCGTCATCATGGCGATGAGGGTTGTCAGAGACAGGGTCGTAGAAGGAAGAAGCAATAAACCCGTTAACAAGGGGGCAATCAGTCCTAATCCTTTTAAAGGACCCGTCCAAAACATGACTAAATTGTGTGTTGTATAGTAGGTATATTGTTGATGCTCCGTTTCACTAATTTCTTTCAGAACATGTTGAGAAAATTCAGTTCCGGCTTGATTGCTTTGGATGGTTTGAATTCCTTTGCTGAAATCGGTGATACTTGATAAACTTTTCTTTCTTGCCTTACTTAGCTCTTCCCCACGTTTTTGTAGGAGTTTGTTAAATACAAACTGAGGAATGATCATCAAGAAACCACCTATTGTAAAGAGAAAACCAATAAAAAAGTTCTGCATGATGAGATAGACTATAGATGCTAGAATGGATAAGCCAAATACTGGATAAATGAGCATAGGAGTCAAAAATTCTTGCCAAAACATCGGAATATCCTGTGTTAAAAATGAGTTTAACTCTGCCTCTGTATACTCTAATTTTTTTAGATGAAAGTAGGTTAAAGTTTTCTCTGAGATCAATATGTTGAATTCTTTGATGATCGATCGAACTAGAAGATTATCTATATACATACATGCATAGATCAATACAAATAGAGCAATTCCTCCTATACCAAAGACAAGTAAGGCTCCCTTATCTCGCGGATTAATTTCACCTGCAAACTGAATAATAAACGATAACAAAAGCCCTTGAAGTGAGTACAAAACAGCAAATAGAACATACAACATCAATTTCCATTTAGATAAACTTTTTAGAATGACTTGCATCTTATTTTTCTCCTTTCCCTTTTTATAGATATAGTATATAATATAAAAAAATAGTATATGAAAAATTACGGAAATCCGAACAAATGGACATTAGAGAAAAATTTAAATTAATTCGAAAACAAAGAAAAATCTCCTTAAGAGAACTTGGGAATATCGCTGGTTCTGCTTCGAGTATTTCTGATTTTGAAAATGGGAAAACCAATCTATCCAATGATATATTGCTTCAATTATTGGGGTACATGATTGTGGAGATTAATGAGATCTTTGATTGGAGTGATTTCCATAGTGCTGAGTTTTTAACCTTGAAAAAACGAATGGATGAGGCAATGGAAAACTCGGATTGGCCATCACTTCTTCAAATAAAAAATGATTTGCAAGAATTAGCGATCTCAAAGCATCAATACATTTACCACATCCTCTCCCTCGTTTTAGAGATTATCATTGCAGAAAAACAGCACAAAACCGTTTCACAGCAGGCAATAAATGAACTGACGGATTACTTTTTTTCATTAGATTATTGGACCAATCTTGACATTGGGTTAATGGGAAGTGTGGTCTCCTATTTCACAACTGAGGCTATTGTTCTCTTTACGGATACAATTTTGGAAAATACACCGGACAAACTTAAGAACAATCTAGATCGAATCAAAATCGATACGATTTTAAATTTAGTATCTGTCTTAATCAGTAGAAAAGAAAAAAGTGCTAGCAAACAACTGCTAACACTTCTATTCGAAAAACATTTCCCTAACTATTTTGCATTTCAAAAATTATACTTACTAGAATTAAAGGCCATCTATCAAAGTATTTGGGAAGATCCAAAGCAAGGGAGATCTCTCCATAATGATGTGATCCATTCGGTTTCATTGTTGCTTTCAAAATCCGAAGCACAAGAATGGGATGCCTATTTTCTAGAACTAACTGAACAGTAAAAATATCGTCATCCAATCGAAACTATTTTATCTGTTTTGCTCTTTTCTTTTATTTCTTCCGATGAAAAAACCAGCCCACTAATTTTTTGAAGACTTGAATCAAGACGAGAGCAAGAACTGCCATGATGGCGCAGATAAGCAGCGTTTGAAGCCTCAAGGGGCTCATGTTAAAGAATTTTCCTAGAATACTACTTGATACCATAAAAGCCAGGATATTTCCTAGAAGAACCAGTCTCTTGTAGTGATTGAGAGGCTGAGATTCTTGATAGATGATGGCAAAACCGACGAAGGCCATCAAGCAGATGGCTGCACTCGAGAGCTCTTCCGATTTCATACCAAATGCTGAAGAGAATAAAACCAGACTAAAGATCAGTATAAAATCCGTCAAGGCTGCAGGCAAGGCATGTTTAAAGACCGTTTCGATAAAGCGTCCCTTGATGCGCTCACTGTTAGGCTCAAGCGCCAAGAAGAATCCTGGAATCCCAATCGTAAAGCCACTGATCAAGGACATCTGCGAGGGCATGATGGGATAGGTAAAGGCTAAGAGCATCACTGAGATGGCCAACAAAATGGAGAAGATATTCTTGATCAAAAAGAGACTAGCTGATCGCTGAATATTATTGACCACCCGGCGACCTTCTGCCACGATAGACGGCATCTTTCCAAAGTCAGAATCCAGTAAGACCACTTGCGCCATCTTTTTGGTCGCATCATTTCCAGATTCCATCGCAATACTACAATCCGCTGTTTTTAAGGCTAAAATATCGTTGACACCATCTCCGGTCATAGCGACCTTGTGTCCTTTTGCCTGCAAGCCTTCTACAAGGCTTTTCTTTTGCTCTGGTGTCACCCGACCAAAGACCGTATACTGACTCGCCGCTTGGTGCAAATCTTCTTCCGTCCGCAAGGTTCTGGCATCAATCAGATATTCTGCTCCTTCAATGCCTGCTTTTTGTGCAATAGCTGAGACGGTAGCAGGGTTGTCCCCTGAAATGACCTTAATGGTCACTCCTTGTTGTTTGAAGTAGGCGAAGGTTTCTTTGGCATTTTTTCTCAAAGGATTGGAGAGAATAATCCAGGCCACCAAATCTACAGGAGCCTCTAACGTCTCTCCAAGGTCTTCTCCCCGATATTTTCCAAAGGCCAAGACCCGATTACCTGCCTGCGTAGCTGGGGTAATCTCTTTTTCAAGCTCAGAGAAGCTCTCTCGTAAAACAAATTCTGGTGCGCCTAATACATAGATCCCCGATTCAAA
Organism: Streptococcus lactarius; assembly: GCF_016642265.1. GTDB lineage: Bacteria > Bacillota > Bacilli > Lactobacillales > Streptococcaceae > Streptococcus > Streptococcus lactarius. Next base: position 86,616 of record NZ_MRXX01000006.1, on the reverse strand, counting down.
GGCAATGGCCCCATACTTTTTCTTGGACGTAAAGGGCTGAACGTCCAGGGCCTTCCAAGGCCGGCTGACTGGCGTCTTGTGAAATTTTCGGATCGCATCCATGGTATCGTTTTGATCCATGCTAGCTTCTACATACTGAGCTAGAGCTTCCATGTCTTGAGCGTCTTTAACTGGACGAATTTCTGTCAATTCCATACCAGGCTCTGTAATGGTCCCTGTCTTATCAACACAAAGGACATCCACGCGCGATAAGGTCTCAATCCCCTTCATGCTATTGAGTAGAACCTTTTCCTTGGCCAATCTGACAGCACCCAGAGCCAGCGCCAAGGTCATCAAAAGGTACAAACCTTCTGGAATCATCCCGATCAAGGCTCCGACTGTTGAAGTCACACTGAGCTTAAGGCTGTCACCTAGGCTGATATAGCTCCTAAGAAAAAGGAGGGAACCTAGAGGAATGATAAGGAGACCAATGATCCCTACGATGCGGTTAACCGCATGAACCATATCAGACTCCTCATGGGACTTGACTTGTTTGGCTTCCAAGCTCAATTGGTTGATGTAGGAGTCATTCCCCACTTTTTCCAATCGTGCCAGTCCTTGACCAGCAATCACAAAGCTACCTGACATGAGCGCATCTTGCGCTCCTTTTTTGACCTCATCCGCTTCACCGGTCAATTGCGATTCATCGACTTTTAAGTCGCCCTCCAATAAGACCCCATCCGCATAGATTTGGTCTCCAGCTTGAAAACGAACCAGATCGCCCTCCACCAGCTGATCGATAGGGAGGGCAATTTCTTTGCCTTCGCGAAGAGCAACCGCCTCACTCATATGCAGAAATTGCATCTGACGCAAGATCCGTCTAGAGCGAACTTCTTGTACAATTCCTACCAAGGAGTTGACCACGACAATCGGGACAAACAAGAGATTGTTCCAAGACTTCACAGCTACAAGCAAGACTGCCAAAACCAGGAAAATCAGATTAAAGTAGGTAAAGACATTGTCTCGAATGATCTGTCCTAGGCTTTTTTCTGTCTTGATTGTGACCTTATTTTGCTTGCCCTCTTGGATCTTTTTTGCTACTTCTTCCTGACTGAGTCCTTCTAATTTATTCATTGCTTTCCTCACTCATGTATTTCCAAGGGCAGTCCTTCTGGATCGAAGAAAAATGCCATTTTCTTGCCATCAAAGTCATCGTAGCGAAGGCCTGTGTTTGCGATACCTAGCTGATCCAATCTAGCTAGATACGCCTCCACATCCTCCACTTTAAAGGCCAGATGACGAAGCCCCGCATGCTCTGGCAAGGGGATCTTAGGTCGTTCTGGAGCCGTTGGTTTGATAAAAAGTTCTAAAGTCAATTGCCCCTGACGGAGATTGATCAAGATATCTCCGCGTTCAGGACGGTCATATTCACTGACAATCGCAAAGCCCAACTGGTCCACATAGAAATGCAACATGGCATCGCGATCCCGTCCAATGATGGCAATATGATGAATCATGTCTAACTTCATCTGGTCCTACTTTCTATTTTCTATAAAAAGAAAAGGGAGTGGGGCAAGTGCCCTCTTCCCCCTAGACTGATTGTTGCAGTACTTTCCGAGGTTTGGTTCCTTCAGCAGGACCGATCACACCGGCTGCTTCCAACTCTTCCATGAGGCGAGTCGCTCGGTTAAAGCCAACTGACAAGCGACGCTGAATCATCGACGCACTGGCTTTTTGAGTTTCAACCACGAGCGCCTTGGCCTCTTCAAAGAGAGGATCGCCTTCATCAGAGCCACCCATGCCTCCGTCAAAGTCTGACTCGGATACTTCGCCTGGATCAAAGGCATCATCATAATCGGCTTCTGCCTGCTCCTTGACAAAGTTGACAATCCGCTCCACATCATCATCTGAGATAAAGGAGCCTTGCAGACGAATCGGGTGGTTTTCATCAATCGGTTTAAAGAGCATGTCTCCACGACCGAGCAATTTCTCTGCTCCATTTTCATCCAAGATGGTCCGTGAGTCAGTCCCGGATGATACCGCAAATGCAACACGAGAAGGCACATTGGCCTTGATCAAACCTGAGATAACGTCAACCGATGGCCGTTGGGTCGCAAGGATCATATGGATCCCTGCTGCACGCGCCTTTTGTCCAAGGCGAATAATGGCATCTTCCACTTCTTTACTTGCGACCATCATCAAGTCTGCCAACTCATCGACAATGACCACAATCAATGGAAGTGGTACTTGCTTCATCTCAGACTGGGCATTGTACTCAGCAACCTTGGCATTAAAGCCAGCAATGTTCCGAGCCCCCACTTTTGAGAAGAGCTCGTAGCGATTTTCCATCTCATCGACAACCTTCTGCAAGGCCCGACTAGCCTTGCGTGGATTGGTCACCACTGGAATCAAAAGGTGAGGAATATCATTGTAAACAGAAAGCTCCACCATCTTAGGATCGACCATCATAAATTTGACTTCGTCCGGACGGGCCTTCATCAAGATACTCGAAATAATCCCATTAACCGCAACCGACTTACCAGATCCGGTCGAACCAGCTACCAAGAGGTGAGGCATTCGGGCCAAATCAAAGGTCCGAGCTGAACCATCTACAGCTTTCCCAAGAGGAATCTCAAGGAGTTTAGCTGGGTCTGTCTTCGACTGCTCCCACAATTCACGGAAGGAAACCGTCGCAATCTCAGAGTTGGGCACTTCAATCCCGACCAGAGACTTCCCTGGAATCGGCGCTTCGATTCGCACATCCTTGGCTGCCAAGGCTAGGGCCAAATCATCTGCAAGGTTGGAGATGCGGTTAACCCGCACACCGACAGCTGGCTTGACTTCATACTTGGTAACCGAAGGACCGATTTCCGCCCGCTCCACTGTCGCCTTGATGTTAAAGCTAGCAAAGGTTTCTTCCAAAATGCGGATGTTCTGGCGAACGATGTTTTTCTCTTTGGATTGATTTTTGGGCTTATCAGGCGAAAATAGATCAATGGTTGGAAGCTTGTACTGAAGGAGTTCCTTAGGTGTAAAATCTACTTGAACTTCCTCCCCATCGTCTTCAAATTCTTGGGCTACTGGAAGTTCTTCGTGTGATTCAGGCTCTTCCGGCCATTCTTCATCTGGCAGATAGATCTCTGGTGTTGCTGGTGCAACAATCTCAGCTTCTGGGAAGGACTCTGTAAACGGCTCTTCCGCCAACACCTCTCCCGTTTCAGGATCTACAGGATGCCCTTCCATTGACAAAGGACTTGAAAGGTCTGCCCTTGCTTCTTTTTGCTCTCTTTCAGCAGCCGAAGCTTCCTCAGCAGCTCTCGCTTCTTTTTCAAGGAATTTCTGCTCACGGACCTCTTTTCTTTTTTCCATAGAAGCGTGGATAGCTTCTGAAGCTTTTTCAAATAGGTCATAGATGGAGTAAGGGCTCATCAAGAGGATCCCCAAACCGATAAAGAGAAGGCCAATAAAATAAGAGCCAATATTTGAAAAGAGGAAGGAAGTCGGAGCATAGAGAAGGGCACCGATTATACCCCCACCAGCAAAGCTCTCCACCCTCAAGTGAAGCAGGTCTGCTATGATTCTTGAAAAGGTGACCTTGACCCCATTATTGTCTAATTGAAGGGAGGATACAAAGAAGGCCTGAAACATCAAGAGAAGCCCTACAAAAAAGCTGAGAAAGCCTGAGATAATCCCCTCGTGTTTGTCCAGCCATTTAAAAGCGTAGAGGTAGAAAAAGGTCGCTAAAATAGCCAAATAAGCTAAACTTCCGACAAAAAGACGGATCAGGTTGTAAGCTAAGACTCCCACAGCCCCTAATTTCAAGGCCGCAAAGACTAAAACCAGACTGATGAGAATGGTTGTAATCATGCGATGAATCGCTTTTTTTCTTTCTAATTCTGCTTTGGACAGTCGTCTCGTCGACCGTGTTTTTTTTGATTGATTATTGTTTGCCATAACCTTTATTATACCACATTTCTAAGCTAGTTCTCTAGTAAAATCATTTCCGAAAATTTAGAGCAGAAAGCAGAAAAACAGCACCGAGTGGGCACTGTTCTTTAGAGCTGTTTAGAAAGATGTTCAATGACGTTCAAATTCCAAAATGGATCTTACTCAGATTTTTTATTCTCCGGTGTGATGGTATCTAGAACTTGGTCGAATTTTTGCTCTCTTTCTAATTCGTTATCCATTTGAATGATATCAATTTGATCTTGTAAATTTGTCTGTTGGACTTGTGGTTTGTATGACGAGACAAATCCTACTCCAATCACCAAGAGATTCGCTCCAAGGACACAAAGCCTTTTGGCATGCCAATCCATTGGCAAGGGAATTTTCGCTCGGAAACCTGATTTCTTGATCCAATCCGGATGGTCTCGCATCACACGATTTGCTGCCATCAGAGACTTCATGTAGCCAAAGAGCGCAATGACCGTTGTCAAACCAATACCCCGAAAACGATTCTGATTGGACGGAGAAACATGGTTCACATCCATAAGGACCATTCCCGTAATCACAAAAATAATGACCAGTAATAAGCCCAAAGATCTCCAAAGACCTTCTCTGCGGTAACATTTCAATTCATCAAACGACATCTCGTTAAAATTCTTATCCATTTTTTAATAACTCCTTGTGTCTCTTCAAGTACTTCTTCCCATACCACTCTTCTAAAGACTTGCCTTCCCATTCGCGGTATTCTTCAGGATATTTCCATTTGTAGAAAGCCAGTAAGTAAGTTGGAAATTCGATAAAAATCAGCAAAAAAAGAAAAGCAATATTCATTATAATCCAGATTGTTAAAACTCCCAAGACTCCCATCGAATCTGAAACATTAATAGAAAAACTTTTTAATATAAAATTGGTAATAACAGCAAGTCCTAAAACACCTCCTCCATAAGTTATTATCTTTTTAGATATTTTGCTATGAAGAGTAGGTTCATTCCTTTCTCCATACATCGTTTCCCTGATGCTGTTGATTTCAAAAGAGACCATAAAAAGAGATAAAATAAACGTACATACTAAAATACCAATAATGACCCAGACAGATAGAATTGATAAACAAATATCAATCATTAGAAGGTTAAATTCAAGACCTAACCAAACAATATAAGTTAAAACGTGAAAATGATTACGATAAGGTAGTATGTAGGCCCTTTTCAGTCCTTTTCCAACCAATATAATAAATAACCAAAGTAAAAAGCAAATTAAATAAACATCGGCTGTCAATATTGGGGATCCTGAAATAGGGAATCTTAAATCCTTGGAATCAGAATCATGCAAGGAAAGTGAAAAAACAAAAATCATAAAATTTAAAAATATTGGACCAATCATAACCCCGATCAGATTCCAGATATGTAAACTTATTGTAGCTTTTCCCTCTTTATAATATTTTTCTAGCTTAGAAAAAACATCGCTAGTCTGATATTGTACAAAGCTATCATCCTGTATATTTAAACTCTCTTCAAAACTAGCTTTAAAGATTGATTTCTTCATTCTTATCTTTCAATAACTCCTTGTGTTTGTTCAAGTACTTCTTCCCATACCACTCTTCCAGCGATTTTCCTTCGAACTCGCGATATTCCTCTGAATATTTATTTCGATAATAACCATACAGTGAATATGGTAACATCATCACTACTAACATACCCAAAGTGATAATATTTCCAAAAAATACCATTCCTATAAATGATATGGTTCCTAAAAAATCAGCTTTCACTTCCCCAACTTGGGGGAAAAGAAATTTTAGAGCTAACCAACCTACTACTATTAACCCACCTAATCCAGTAATGACTTCGATGAACTTTTGCTGTTTGGCAGTTGCACTAGGATCCTGCACTCCATAAAGACGAGTTTTTAGCGATTTCATTCTAGATTGGATAATCATAAACAATATGATTCCAGTAAGAACATAGAATAGTAACAATCCCAAAATCGTAAGGTATTTACCTATAAATGTGATAAAAAACAGATTTAAGACAAATACCAACCAAATCAGATACAGATTCGAATTCAAGATACTAGTATAAGGAATCTTTGCATCATATTTTCTACGCAGATTTTTTCTACAAGCAAGAAACCACAAAAACCAGCACAAGAAAAACAGCCAAAGTGGATAGAAATTGATCCCCCAGGTATCAAATGGTGCATCAGGATCAGGATGATGAATTTCCGACTCCATTAATGCAGAAAATCCAAACATGAACAGTATGCCCATAAATGAAAATAGTTTCCTCGCAATACTAAATGGCTTTGTGTAGATTTTGCGACTATTTGTGTCCTTGACCATATAATCGATAAAACCATCATGACGCAAACGACGGCTCTCATAAAAACTGCCCCTAAAGATTGATTTCTTCATTCTTATCTTCCAATAACTCCTTATATTTTTTCAGGCTCTTTCAATTAATCTCTATTTCGATTGGAGGATTTACAGATGACTGTCTTCATCCTTCAAGTATTGTTGAGCCTTTCGAACGATATAGAGCGACTCATCTTCTGAGACTAACTTGTGAAAGAGATCATTTGCTCTATGCTTATCTCCTTTAAGAGTGGCATTCAAGGCTTGGTAGTAGATGATTTCCAACTGCTGGTACTTGAAGTCATTGCTTAAGTCTTCAAAATAATCATTGCTTTGGTGCGCAATGGTTAAATCATAAAGAGCGAAACAGACCTCTTTTGTTTTCTCAGCCAGTGTAGGGTCTGTAATGGTCAATCCATTTAACTGAGCCTCTAGCTCTTCTCTAGACAAATCAGGATCTGTCAGGACCGTTGATCGCATTAGATAACTTTCAAAAAAGTTCGTATATTTCTGTGGATAATCCGTCTGATTGATTGCTTCTCTAGCTTCCTTTATGACAGCATCGAAATCTCCCATCATAAAAGAATAGGCGACCGATGTTAGCTTCATATCTATCTGTAAAATGGGCTTTTTCACATTCTTGTTCAACTGAAGGTATTGCTGCCAAAAAGCTAAATCTAAGTCTACATGCAGCAAGGTGTTGCACTTGTTGGTGTAGCTCTTCTTAAGCAATTGGATGAATAAAAACAAGCCTGCAAGGACCAATAAGAGACCAGCAGTCTGAAGAAGAGTATCTCTGACCACGAAACCAATGCAAATAATCAGAAGCATTGCTAACAAGCCAGCAGATCTAATATAGAGTCTATAGTTTTTGCGTAGTGCTTTATAATCCAATTTGTATCCTCCCATTCATGATACGATTTTTGAGGGAATTCGTTCATTTTCCAACAAAACAACTTATCTCCCATCATACCGGATTTCATCCCTATATGCAACTTCCTTCTTAATTAGTGATTTACTCCAAAAAGAAAACACCCTTACGGGTGAATATTGCTTTAAAGGATTAAGAAAACTATTTCTTTTCCAAAATTTTTAAATAGTGTGTTTTCTTGAATTGACCACATAATGTTAATAAAACAAAGAAATACCACATCAAAAAACTTATAAACAATAACAGAAAGCTTCCGAAGGTAAGATATAAGATGGATAATCCTAAGGTGATGAGTCCAAAAACAAGAATTAGCAAATAGGTTTTCAATCCATTTGACTTCTGTACTTGAAAATAATGCTCAGGTATTTCATAAGGAATGACATTCACTGTATATTTTTGTTTTCTGTGTTTCAATTGCCATATAGCGATGACAAACATCAATCCGAACGATAGCACTAGTGGAATGAGCCCATGAAAGGATAATCGATCCGTTAACAGATAAATACCATAAAAAGATACGGTGCTCGGAGTAAATATAATGGGAAACGGAACACTTTTTCCGACATATAGCTGATTCTCCTCAGGGGAATAAAATACGGTTTTTTCTAGATTCCCTTGATCTGCACCGAATTCAACCAAATCGTGTAAAGGGAATTGTTGTCGATCCTTCGATGCTAATACAATTTGTTCAAAGTCCACTTCCGTAGGCTCCTGCTCAAGAGCTATATTTGCTTCTACTTGGGCTTGAAGATGCTCTTGATAATACTTCAGTAATTCTTTATTTTTTCGTTTCGTACCAAGGAATTTCAGTGTAATTGAACGACCAGAAGTCCCATGCCCCATGACCTTTCCTTCCACATAAATTGGATAATGGGTGATCCCTCGCGTCGAGTCCTTTTCTCCTAAACGGACCACAATGGTTAATGGATCTAGACGATAGCGCTTGAAATTGCGATCTACCACTATTTCCGATTTCTTAACGATTAGTCTTCCCATCGATGAAAAAGAAATCCATCCAACTGTCACAAGAAGTAAACAAGTAGCAAATAATACTTTTAAGTTTTCAAAAAAATTATCTTCAATCAGTAATTGGATGACAGCGATGAGCATCGACATTGCCATAAAGATCAAAAAATACAGTGAACTTCTCGAGTAAATATAAAATTTACGTGGTTGTTTCATTTATGACGTTCTTCCTCAATAAAAAATCTATTTCACATTTCTAAAAGCACCTCCCATCATACCGAATTATCCATCTATATGCAACTTCCTTCTTAATTAGTGATTTATCAAGCGTTGTCAATCTTTAACCGATTCTAGTGAATAGAGATTTCCGTCTAAATTTGAAAGTATCGCAAAATTAAGGTACAATAGAGGAAGACAACGATGTTGGAAAGGAAGAATATGAAAAAATTAATCGCCCTACTATTATTTTCTGGCTTGGCTTTGACAGCTTGTTCGTCCAATAAGACAGACGCTAGCTCTTCAAGCTCAAGCAAAGAAAAGACCGAGCAGACATCAACTTCTAGTTCTAGTGAAAAAGATCAAAAGAAATTAGAACAACTGCGCAAAGATTTTAACGATGCCATGACAAATGAAAATGCGGTCTTCCCACAACTATCAACTGACGTGGCTGAAGACGAAGCAGAGGTTAAAATCACGACAACTGAAGGGGATATTACTGTGAAGCTCTTCCCTAAATATGCCCCACTTGCAGTTGAGAACTTCTTGACCCATGCAAAAGAAGGTTACTTCAATGGCTTACTTTTCCACCGTGTCATCAACAACTTTATGATCCAAACGGGTGACCCTAAAGGAGACGGTACGGGTGGCGAATCCATCTGGAAGGGCAAAGACAAATCTAAAGATTCAGGTACTGGTTTTGAGAATGAGTATTCTCCATACCTTTACAATCTTCGTGGAGCCCTTGCCATGGCCAATTCTGGTCCAAATACCAACGGTAGTCAATTCTATATCAACCAAAATAAGGAAGATATTTCTAGCAAGCTCCCGACTGACCGCTTCCCAGCTAAGATCATCGATGCTTATAAAAATGGTGGAAATCCAACCCTTGATGGTGGCAACTACACTGTCTTTGGCCAAGTGATCGATGGCATGGATGTGGTGGATAAAATCGCAGCTGCCGAAACCGATAATAAGGACAAACCAAAAACAGATATCAAGATTGAAAAAATCGAGATCTTAAAAGACTATAATTTCAAGAAATAATGAAAAGAGAACCGCACGGTTCTCTTTTTCTATCAAATATAAATTTTTCTTAGAAACTTTCCTTAGGTGAGTACGGACGTCAGCGAACTTCTGCGAAGTTCCATGACTAATTATTGAGCCTAAGGTCTCAATAATTCCGTGTGCCTGAAACAAATCGGTTTCAGGCACTTTTCTCACGGCGGAAAGTTTCGGTCATTACTCGACTAAATTTAAAAATAGAATCATTTTGATCTTTTGAATTACTTGTGCCGCTTTATGTAAACAACAAAATTTCTTCATTCTAAAAAGCGAGACAAGTTTCTCTTTTTGTGTTTACGTTAATTCATTAAAGTCCCAGATTTGATCCATCCAACCTTCATAGAAATCTGGCTCGTGGCAAACCATCAGGATCGATCCCTTGTATTCTTTCAGGGCCCGTTTCAATTCATCTTTAGCATCCACATCCAAGTGATTGGTTGGTTCGTCCAAGACCAAGACATTGTTTTCACGGTTCATGAGGAGACAGAAACGTACTTTAGCTTGCTCTCCACCGGATAAGACCTGAATTTGGCTCTCGATATGCTTGGTGGTCAACCCACAGCGGGCAAGGGCTGCACGAACCTCTGCTTGGTTGAGAGCTGGAAAGGCATTCCAGACTGCTTCAAGCGGTGTCTGACGATTGCCCCCTTCGACCTCTTGCTCGAAATAGCCAAGTTCTAGGTAATCTCCACGTTCTACTTCCCCAGCGATCGGTGGGATGATTCCTAAAAGACTCTTCAAGAGAGTGGTTTTCCCAATCCCGTTGGCACCAATGATGGCTACCTTTTGATTGCGCTCAAAGGTCAAGTTCAAAGGCTTGGTCAAAGGACGGTCATACCCAATCTGGAGCTCCTTAGCCTGGAAGATAAAGCGTCCTGGAGTCCGGGCATTTTTAAAGTCAAAAGAGGGTTTTGGTTTCTCACTTTGCAGTTCAATGAGTTCCATCTTGTCCAGCTTCTTCTGACGAGACATAGCCATATTCCGTGTAGCCACACGCGCCTTATTACGGGCTACGAAATCTTTCAAATCAGCAATCTCTTTTTGCTGACGCTCATAAGCAGCTTCTAATTGCGACTTCTTCATTTCATAGACTTCAAGGAATTGGTAGTAGTCTCCTGAATAGCGAGTCAACTGCTGATTTTCTACATGGTAGACGATATTGATCACATCGTTCAAGAAAGGAATATCGTGGGAAATGAGGACAAAGGCATTTTCATAATTTTGCAAATAGCGCTTGAGCCAATCAATGTGCTCTGCATCCAAGTAGTTGGTCGGCTCGTCTAGTAGCAAGATATCAGGTTTTTCTAGTAAGAGTTTGGCCAAGAGGACCTTGGTCCGTTGCCCACCTGATAAGGAAGTCACATCCGTCTCCATCCCAAAATCTATGACCCCAAGAGCCCGCGCCACTTCATCGATCTTGGCATCCAAGGTATAAAAATCACGACTTTCTAGACGCTCTTGGAGTTCTCCAACCTCTTCCATGAGAGCATCAACATCAGCTCCGTCTTCTGCCATGGCCATATAGAGGTCATTGATCCGAGCTTCTGCTGTGAACAACTCATCAAAAGCTGTCCGCAAGACATCGCGCACCGTTTGTCCTTCTTTTAGGACAGCGTGTTGGTCTAGGTAACCAGCGGTCACATACTTAGACCACTCGACCTTTCCTTCATCAGGCAACATCTTGCCTGTCACAATGCTCATGAAGGTCGATTTTCCTTCACCATTGGCCCCGACCAGACCGATATGCTCTCCCTTTAGCAAACGGAAGGACACATCCTCAAAAATCGCACGATCCCCAAAACCGTGACTCAAATTTTTCACTTCTAAAATACTCATGCTTGACTCTCTTTCATTGATTTCACTCGTATGATTATATCATCTTCACTGCAAAATGAAAAGGGAGCCCAACTCCCTTTTCTCTTACAAACCTAAGTCTGCGTATGGTTTCCGGTAGCCTACTTGAACCACTTTTCCGTCTTTGACAAGTAGGGGGCGCTTGATCAACATACCGTCGCTAGCCAAAAGATCCGCTGCTTCTTTCACTGTCAGTTGATCCACCTTATCTTTCAAACCGAGTTCCCGGTATTTTATCCCGCTAGTATTAAAGAAAGACTTGATTGGTAGGCCAGATGCTGCCATCCAGTCTTGCAATTCTTTGCTAGTCGGTGTTTCTGTAACAATATTTTGGCTTTGAAACTCACATTTGAGACCGTCCAATTCTGATTTAGCCTTTCGACAAGTCGAACATTTTGGGTATTCAATAAAGGTATACATCGATTTCATTTCTCCTTCCAGGTAATTCCTTCGTGTTGTAAGAGCCAGCGTTTACGATCGAGTCCAGACGCATAGCCTGTCAATTCTCCATTTTTTCCCATCACACGGTGACAAGGGACTAAAATTGTCAAGGGATTGCGTCCAACAGCTTGTCCCACTGCTTGGGCTGAACCACAAGAAAGATCCTGGGCAAGCTGGCCATAGGTTTTGGTCTCACCATAGGGGATCTCTCGCAATAACTGCCATACCCGCTCTTGAAAGGCTGTCCCTTGCGGTGCTAGTGGAAAGCTGATGGCAATCGGATCCCCTGCAAAATAATGGTCCAACCACTCCTTCACCTTCTCATGGTAGGGATGGAACTGCTCCAGCGCCCCGTAGGGATCAGACTCCTCCTCTTTCGGATCATAAAAATCAAGTTCTACAAGGCCTTCTTTACTGACAATGATCGAAAGAAGTCCCATAGGGCTTTCATAGAATTGTTTAAGATAAAGAGTCATTGGAGGCTGCTTCTGCTCTTTGGTCCCAGCGGTCCTCTTCTGAGACCACTTGGAATAAACTGGTTTCTGCTTTTCGTTTGATCTTTTGATAAGCCAGACGGACGCCATCAATTGGGACCTTTCCACAATAGTGGTAACCCAATTTTTCAAGCAAATGTTGCATGACCAGATTATCCGGATGCGTATCGCAACGGAAATCAGGCCCTTTTTCTCCTTCGATCAAGCCTTGAAGGAAGGTCTGAGCCACCCCTTTCCCAGCAGCTTCTTTGGCCACAGCGACACGGTGAAACGTGATATACATATAGTTGTCATGCTCCCACTTGCCATCGTAAATCTCATTATAGGCTGCTTCATTTCCCTTGTGGACGGCTGCATAGGCGACGACTTCCTGATCTTCAACGGCTACATAGCCACGACTTTCTAGAATATCCTCAAAAATGATCTCTTCATCTGGATAACCATCCTGCCACTGATCAACCTGTCTTTGAGCCAGGCTTTCCTTAGCATCTTGGATGATTTCCATAATTCGTTGGATCTCATTGGGATAAGCCATTCTAATTTCCATCCTGCACCTGTCCTTTCTTATTCTTGGTGGTACTGAGCATAGAGCTCACTCTTTTGTAGGCCATAATGTTTGGCGACCTGTTTAATGGCTTGATTTTTCTTCATGCCGTCTTTGACCAAAGCATCGATCTCTTGGATTAAGTCTACCTCTTCTAGGTCTAGATCTTCTTCCTTGGCTCCTTCGACGATCAAGAGGCACTCCCCTTTGAGGGGATTTTCTTCAAGAAATGCGACTAACTCTGAAATGCTGCCACGAGTATATTCTTCGTAGATCTTGGTCAATTCACGAACCAAGACAACCGGACGATCCCCATAGACAGCCAACATATTCTCTAAGGTTGCTTTCACCCGATGAGGCGACTCATAAAAAATCTGGGTCTCCGGATAGGCCACTTTTTCTTGGAAAAAGGCTTTTTGTTGCCCCTCTTTGCGAGGTAGAAATCCATAAAAAATATGGGGTTGTGGTGCTAGGCCACTGGCAATCAAGCCTGTAATCCCTGCACTTGGACCAGGAACAGCTACGACAGGAATCTCGCGTTCAATCGCTGCCTTGACCAAATCATGACCAGGATCAGAGATACTAGGGAGTCCTGCATCTGAGACCTGTGCCAAATCTTTTCCAGATTCTAAATGGGCGATCAGATCTGGAATTTTCTCCTGGGCATTATGCTCATGAAAGCTAGTCTGGGGAGTCCCAATCTCAAAATGCTTGAGCAAGAGACCTGTATTTCTGGTATCCTCAGCTGCGATCAAGTCCACATCCTTTAAGGTCTGGACCATGCGGTAACTCATATCCTCGCGGTTACCGATCGGTGTTGGGACTAGGTAGAGGACCCCTGTTTTCTTTTCCCCTTTAAAACTTCGTTGGATCTGCATGCTTACTCCCTAAATAACAACTCGTCACAAAACATACACTCTTCATCGTTCTCACGGCGTTGACCATAGGAATAGGTGCAAATGTGAAAACCATCATTGTAAATTCGTTGCAAATTTTCACGACCATGGTGTTGAGATTTAGCCGATGAAGTCTTTTCAACTTCCCCCAAGCGCTCTCTCAATTTGTCATTTTCTAGACGAAGAGCTGTATTTTCTTCGATCACTTCTTTTAAATTTTTCTTGATAGCTTCGACCTCAGCCAAGGTGACCAGCAAATTCTGTGAAAAGCCGTCTAAAGCATCAAATAATTCTTTTTTATTCATTCTGTCTCCTTAACTTTCTAAGCTCAAAACCATATATTCCAGAGCATTTTGAAACGGAACATTGGCCCTCCACATCTTGCGAGCCAGGCTTAATTTCTCTAACAATTGCTGGGCGCGACTCAAGCGCAACTGCTCTTCTAAAGCCAACTCCATCAATCGAAAAGCCTGGCTTTGTTTTTCCTTATCATCTGTCAAACTCACTAGGCGGGTCACTTCCAAATAGGCGCGATTGTGACTAGATTGGCAACGGTCTATGAACTGCTCGCAAACTTTTGCCAATTCAAAAAATGAGGCATTCTTTTTTTGTAGTTCTGCTTCCTCGAGGCTAAAACTAAAACGAGCCACCAACCTTGCTTGCGATTTAACCAAACCTTCTTTTTCCAAAAGCTCTGTCAAATAGGCTTGATTTTTGGGAAAATGAACCTGCTGGGCACGACTCTTGATGGTGGGGAGGATTAGATTTTCATCAGAGGTCAACAAAAAGAGATAGATCTCACTCTGAGGTTCTTCCATAACTTTCAGGAGGGAATTGGCCGCATTGGTATGCATCTTGTCCGCATCTTGGACGATAAAGACCTGACGACTCCCTTCAAATCCGGACTGTGAAAAATCTTGCACCAGGGCACGAATCCGCTCTGTTTTAATGACTCGATTAACTGGACGCACGATCTTGACATCTGAGAATTCCTCATCCGCAATCAAGCGACAGGACCGGCATTTGCCACAAGGCCAGACTCCTTGCAAGTCTTCGCAAAACTGGCTTTGAGCCAAAAAGAGAGCCATCTCAAAACTGGCAAAAGAGCCTGTAAAGAGATAGGCATGGCTAAGATGTCCATTCTCTAAAATATGGGTGAAGCGATCAACCAATTCTGGCTGAAGCTGTTTCATCTCTTCTAGCTTCATTTTAGAGTCCCCAAGCGTTTTTCTAGAATCGTCAGGACATCTGCCAAGACGGTCTCAAAAGATTGACTGGCATCAATCTTCACAATACGCTCTGGCTCTTTTTCAGCTAAGGCTAGATAGCCCTTTCTTACCTTATAATGAAGCTCTAGTCCTTCCAGATCTAAACGATTGACTTCCCGCTCTTGATTTCGAGCAATCCGAGCTAAGCCTTCTTCCACATCCAAATCAAAGTAGAGGGTCAGATCAGGTTTGAGTCCATCGGTCGCAAATTGATTGAGCCACTCGATGTCCTCCACACTCAGACCACGTCCATAGCCTTGATAAGCCACCGAACTGTCAATAAAGCGATCCATCAAAACGACCTTCCCAGCAGCAAGCGCCGGCAAAACTCGTTCCACCAAATGCTGGCGTCGACTGGCAATATAGAGCAATAACTCCGTCTTAGCGTCCATACTAGTATGGTCTGGATCCAAAATAACCTGACGGATCTTTTCAGCAATGTCGACCCCACCTGGCTCACGCGTAGTGATATAAGGAATTCCTTTTTCTTCCAATAGAGGTAAGATGGCTTCGAGGATCGATGATTTTCCCGCTCCTTCTGGACCTTCGAATGAAATTAATGTACCGTTTACCATAATGACCTCTTTCTGACTTTCTTCTTTTTATTTTACCAAAAATAAGGGTAAAAATCTTGCATTTAAGGATAGAAAATGTTTCAAATACATTTTCATTTTTTCACATTTTTGATACAATATTCTTATAAAGTTTTAGGAGATGAACTATCATGTTTAAACTCAAAAATATTCTGGCGATCATTCTTGGTGCCGGTATTTTTTCATTTGGGATCTATTTCCTTGTGATTCCATTTCACTTTTATGAAGGTGGAGTTACTGGGATTACCTTGATCACCTATTATCTCTTTAAAATCCCCGTATCCCTGATGAACTTACTAATCAATATTCCTTTGTTTGTTCTCGCTTGGAAATTACTAGGTAAGAATTCTCTTTATTTGAGCCTCATTGGAACTTTTTCAGTTTCTGCTTGGATGGCTATTTTTGAGGCAATCCCCATCAGCCACCACTACCATCGTTTCATCTTTCAAGCCTTCAAAGGAGATATCCTCCTTGCCTGTATCGCTTCAGGGGTTATGCTTGGTCTTGGTCTTGGTATCATCTTTAATGCTGGAGGAACTACTGGGGGAACCGATATCCTCGCTCGCATCTTTAATAAATACACTTCCCTCTCAATGGGAAAACTGATGTTAATAGTAGATGCGCTTGTCCTCCTTACAGTTGTCATTGTTTTTAAGGATGTTCGAACAGCCATGTACACACTCTTCTTTATTCTTATTGACACCATGGTCATTGACTTGATTGGAGAGGGTGGTTTTGCCGGCAAAGGCTTCCTCATTGTAACTGCCAAACCAGAAGAGATTGCCCAAAAAGTCACCAAAGATCTCGACCGTGGAGTTACTTTTATTCGAGGAATGGGCTACTATAGCCGCAAAGATTTAAATATCATCTATTGCGTGGTTTCTCGGAATGAAATGAAGCAAATGAAAGATATCATCAGTAAAATCGATCCATTTGCCTTCATCACCATTACAGAAGCCCATGAAATTCTTGGCGAAGGTTTCACCTTAGACGAACAGAAACAACCCATCGTTCGTTAAATAAAAAAACAGAGAGTGGGATAGAAATCGGTCATTCGTTA
>NZ_MRXX01000006.1:54548-69933 GCF_016642265.1 Streptococcus lactarius | reverse complement strand
TTTGTCCCAGCCTCTTGTTTTATTCTATTAGATAACTTTAGCGGTTGTCCGAGTAATATCATCCACCTTCAATCCATTGGCTTCAAATTTAGTGCGGATAGCATCAAGATCTGTCACGCCATCAATCTGAACCTCGATCACTACTTGATCATCCTTGGTGGGGATATTGACTGTATTTGCAATATTATAGCCTTCTTCCACAATCAAGTGAACGATTTGTTCCAAGACACCAACCTTGTCCTCTGTAAGGAAGCGTACCCGAACTCCTTCTTCTCCATAACCGGAAACTTCAAGGAAGGCACGGAAAATATCACGGTCAGTGATGACACCGGATACTTGGTCATTGTCCACGACTGGAAGGATTCCCACCTTATTCTTATACATGAGGTAGGCTGCATCTTCTAAGCTGGCAAACTTGGATACAGTAATGACATCACGAAGCATGACATCTCTGACCTTAGTCTTATTCAAGAGATAATTCATTTCATAGATCGACAAGCTGGTTGCTTTGGAAGGACTGGCTTCTGCAATCGTTCCTTCTGTCACCAAACCAACCAATTGATCATTTTCAATGACTGGCAAACG
This sequence comes from Streptococcus lactarius, assembly GCF_016642265.1. GTDB lineage: Bacteria > Bacillota > Bacilli > Lactobacillales > Streptococcaceae > Streptococcus > Streptococcus lactarius. The sequence goes on along the minus strand of NZ_MRXX01000006.1, from coordinate 69,348 downwards.
GTGCAAGCCTTGTTCACGCATGATATCTGCCGCATGGGCAATTGTAGTATCTGGACTAATATAGACGACTTTCCGCGTCATAAAATCTTTAACAGCCATAACAAGTTCTCCTATGCTTTTGTTAGTTTTATTATACTTGATTTTAAGTTTGATTTCAAACGCTTTCAGCAGTTTTCTCTTGTTTTCAAAATTTAGAAAAATCAAACACACGTACCTTTTTATTCAACATTTAAATCTTGCAAACTAATCTTAGTCACTAGTAACCGATTTATTAGAAAATAAGGAAAGTACAAATACCACAATAGATAATAATAAGAATGCACCCCAAGCAAACTGAAAGTTCCAAATGGATAAACTTGTAAACAAAATAGTTGCTAATGGCATTGATAATACTGATATAACCTTAAAAAAACTACTAGTTTGTGCAAGAATTTCCGGTGGAAGTTTTGCCATTAATAGACTATTTAATTTGGGATTTACCTTACTACTAAGATACATCATGAATGCCAACACACTAAAGGAAATAATTTCCAAACCATTTATCCAACCACATATTCCTATTAAAATTAATAATCCACTATCTATTTGAAGTATTTTAATAAGTGAAAGCTTAGAAAAATAATCATTAGGGGTCATTCCACCAATTAGGGCTGAAACAAATAATATTGTTTGAAGTAAAAACACCGACTGAGCAAAAGATAAACCAAAGGGAGTTATTTCTGTAAATTTCAAATTGTACATTATTAAAATAGCACCGCCTAGCGAATTTAAGCCTAAAATTGAAAATATCATTAGACCAAAACGTACTTTCTCTTGATATTTAAATATACTTTTACTATTTTTGTAAAGGTTCTTAATTTGTGAGATAAACCCATTTTCTGGTGAATAATTAACTTCTGGATGTGTCAATTGTCTTTGAATTTTAAGCAACACCATTGATGATAATAAGAAACTTATAGCATTTATTGTAGCTAAAAAGAAGAAATTATTATGAGAAATCGTTAGTAACCAAACACCCAAAGTTTGACCAGAAATCAAAGTTATTTGACTAATTACTTGATCAAAAGAGTATGCTTCCATCAGTTCTTCTTCGGGAATGTGGGACTGAAACATAGGTAATACTAGGCCTCTTCTGTACTCTGCAATACAATCTGATAGGATGTTAATGAAACATACAATTGAGAAAACTAGCCATGAATTTTCTTTCGATAAGAACGCAACCATAATAAATAATACTGCTTGTATATATCCTAATAATAGCAGCCACAATTTCTTATTCTTTGTTTTGTCAGCCTGCATTGCAATAAAAAGAGCAAAAATCGTTGGAATATATTGTATAAAACTCGCTACACCAACCGCCAATTTACTATTCGCCATACTTGCTGCAAAAACCACAAAAACAAGGTTATAAATAGTTGATCCTAAATCATCAAAGAAACTAGACAACACTAGATTCCTAAAAAAAATATTTCTAAAAAAAACTTTCATCTGTAATACCTTCCTAGTAGATACTTAATAGACATGACTTAAATTCTAATAAAAATATTTATTATTAGAATTATTTTATTCTTCTATATGAATTAACAAAATATCGAAGAATTTAATTGTTATATCTAAATATAGTTTACTACTAAATTTTAAATATTTAACAGAGTTTCAAATATGAAATATCCTATCTCATACATCTAATCTTTTGCCTAATTTATATGTATCCCAAACTGGTCCAATTTCACCTCTAAAATATTAATTAGTTGACTATCACCAACAACTCGAAGAGACTCAATAAATTGTTTAATTTCCTTTTTAGTATTTTTTGACTTTAAATAACCATTTACTAATTTTAAAAATTTTAACAACATGATTTCTAGCATATCATATGGGAAAAGAAGCTTTTCTAGCTCGAGTATAAACAATGGAACTTGAGTATCAATTTTTCTTAAAATTAATTCGCCAATTAAATTTATGTACGTTAATTTTAAAGAACTTAAATTGTGTTTAAGAAAATTATAATCTTTAGTCCTTTCCGCAAGCTGATCTCCAAAAAATAATAGATCTTCATCTGAAATTAAAGTCATTGTATTTCCAAATACATATAATTCAAACCATGTCCAAGATTCAATTGAAAAGAGATAATCTACCAATACTTTTCTATCTTCTATATTTATTTCATAGTTTTGATCTAATGAATGTATCGCGTTTTCAATAATGAATGACTGAATTCTTTGATAGCGATCCGTCTCCTCACTCTGTAATACTTCGGTTAATAGATACTCTAATCCTTTAATATCCTGTTTCAAAAATAAACTGGATATCTTCTTACCTAAAATAATATCTTTAGGTAATTCATAATTATTTAATTTATGGCCAAACTCTTCAAAAGTCATGTGGATTGATTCTATCGCTATTAATAATTTATCAGCACTTAACATCGTCTGCCCATTTTCAAATTTAGACAATTGTGCTATGCTTAATCCTTTTCTAGCAACATCCTTTTGTTTTAAGCCTCTAGCAACTCTTAGTTCCTTATATAATTCACCCAATTGAACTTTACGATCTATGCGCATATCTTATAATCCATTTCAGTCATTAGTAATTACGTTTATTTTACCAAATTAATAAAGGAAATTATATATTTTAAATTATTTTACTAAGAAAAAATCTCAGCCAGTAAAAATGAAAAAAGAAAGGCCTTCAGGACCTTTCTTTTTAACATTCTAGTAAACTTTAGAAATCTTATCCACCAAGGTAGGCCTTGCGGACTTCTTCTGAGTCTAAGAGTTCTTTTCCTGTTCCGGACAGAACGACTTTCCCTGTTTCCAAAACATATCCGCGATCTGCGATGGCAAGGGCCTTGTTGGCATTTTGCTCGATCAAGAGAACCGTTGTTCCTTGTTTTTGGATATCTTGGATGATATCAAAGATTTCTTGGATAAAGATTGGGGCCAATCCCATAGAAGGTTCATCCAAAAGCAAGAGTTTTGGCGTCGACATGAGGGCACGACCCATTGCGAGCATTTGTTGTTCCCCACCAGATAGGGTCGCTGCATCTTGGTTCTTCCGTTCTTCCAAACGTGGGAAACGAGAGAAGACTTTCTTCAAATTAGCTTGATTTTCTTCACGGTCTTTCTTCAAGAAAGCTCCCATTTCCAAATTTTCCAGAACAGTCAAACCTGGAAAGACGTGGCGGCCTTCTGGAACTTGAGAGAGCCCTGCTGCTACAATCTTTTGAGCCGGAACCTTTTGAATCTCCTGACCCAAAAACTCAATTTTCCCAGCACTTGGACGCACCAAACCTGAAATCGTACGAAGAATAGAGGTTTTCCCAGCGCCATTGGCACCGATTAAGGAAACAACTTCCCCTTCATTGACTTCGAAACTGACATCACGGACAGCCTGGATCATGCCATAGTGTACAGAAAGATTTTCAACTTTTAACATAGACATTAGGCTTCACCTCCTAGATATGCTTCGATTACGCGTTTGTTGGTCTTGATTTCATCTGGCGTACCATGGGCAATCAAGCGACCATATTCCAATACATAAATCCGTTCAGTTACTTCCATAACCAAACTCATATCGTGTTCGATCAGCATGATCGTAATATTGAATTCTTTTTGAATGCGACGGATCAATTGGGTCAATTCTGCTGTTTCTTGAGGGTTCATCCCTGCAGCAGGTTCATCCAAGAAGAGGATTTTTGGCTCTGTAGCAAGGGCACGAACGATCTCCAAGTGACGTTGTTGTCCGTAAGCTAAGTTCTTAGCCAAGGTATCTGCTTCTTTTTCCAAACCAAAAATGGCTAACAATTCAAGGGCTTTTGCTTTCAAAGCTTCTTCATTTTTGTAGTAGCTTGGCAAACGGAACAGACTAGCAAAGACATGTGGTTTGTGGTGGTTAGCAAAGGCAATCAAGACATTGTCCAACACACTCAAATCTTTAAAGAGACGAATATTTTGGAAGGTCCGTCCAAGACCACTAGCCGCAATTTTGAATGGAGCTTTCCCATTTAGGAGGTGACCATCCAAGGTGATGGTTCCTTCACTTGGCTCATAAACACCTGTCAAAAGGTTGAAAAGAGTTGTTTTACCAGCACCGTTGGGGCCGATCAAACCAACCAATTCCCCTTCATTGAGTTCCATGGTTACATCGCCAACAGCTGTCAAACCACCAAAGTTTTTCGTTAATTTTTTTACTTCAAGAAGTGCCATTAGTTAGCCTCCTTTTTTGAGAATAGTTTTTTCAAGCTGAATTCCCATGTTCCAAGAAGACCACCTGGACGGAAGATCATCACAAGAATCAAGGCAAGAGAGTAAATGATCATACGGACGCTTGAGAAGTCTTGAAGGACCATGTTCAAAATTCCCAAAACGATCGCTGCCACAACTGTTCCTGACATTGATCCCAATCCACCAAATACAACAATGATCAAGACATTAATGGTGTTGGTAAAGGAATAATCTTTTGGTACAACTGAACCGATAAATCCGGCTTGAAGAGTTCCAGCGATCGCTGCAGTCATTGCACCAAATACAAAGGCAATCACTTTGACTTTTGTTGTATGAATCCCAACTGATTCTGCTGCGATTTCGTCTTCACGAACAGAAAGAGTCGAGCGACCAATCGGACTACGTAAGAAGTTGATGGTAAAGACGGTTGTAATCACCACGAAAATGTAGACCAATTGCCAAGTTGTAAAGGCTGGCAAGCCAAGAATACCTGCGGCACCATTTGTCAAGGAACCACCATTGACGATCAAGATTCGGATAATTTCAGAAACACCCAGCGTCGCAATCGCTAAGTAGTCTCCTTTCAACCGAAGGGTTGGAACCCCAACGATCAAGGCAACAACACCAGCGATCACAACACCTAAGAGCATGGCACCGAAGAAGGCTCCATAAGTTGGTGATTTGGACCCGAGAATAGCCAAAGAGTAGGCACCAATCGCCATAAATCCGGCATGTCCCAATGAGAATTGACCTGAGAAACCTACGATAAGGTTCAAACCAACTGCAAGGATAATGTTAATCCCGATCTGTTCCAAAATTTGGATATAAAAGAGATTGAGCACACCCGCTGCAACCAAGACTTGGATCAAGGCAAAACCTGCGACCAAAAGACCAAGCCAGACTAAATTCACTTTTAAATTTTCTTTCATGGCTTACACCTTCTCTTTCACATTTTTACCGAGGATACCTGCTGGACGGATGAGCAAGATCACAATCAAGATGGCATACACAATGGCATCACGGAAGTCTGAGAGACCGATCGCTGTGGCGAAGGTTTCCAAAAGTCCGATGACAAATCCACCAAGAGCTGCACCTGGAATAATCCCGATTCCTCCAAGAACGGCTGCGACAAAGGCTTTGATCCCTGGTGTCATCCCCATCAAGGGCTCGATGGCATTGTAATACAAACCGATCAAGACACCACCGGCACCTGCCAAGGCTGATCCCAAAGCAAAGGTAAAACTGATAGTCCGATTGACGTTAATCCCCATCAATTGAGCAGCATCACTATCCACAGATACGGCACGCATGGCTTTCCCCATCTTGGTCTTTTGAATGATAAATTGAAGAATGACCATCAAGAGGATAGACACTCCCAAAATCATCAACTGAATATTCGAGATGGAAATCGGACCTACATTGTAACGAACCGTGTGAATGACTTGAGGGAAGGAACGAGTATTAGCTCCTACAAAGAAGACCATGGCATATTCCAGGAAGAAGGAAACCCCGATCGCTGTAATCAAGGCAGCAATCCGCGTCGAATGACGAAGTGGACGATAAGCCAAGTATTCAATCACAACCCCTAAAATAGCAGTCCCAACCATGGCTAAAAGCAAGGCTACAAAGAAGTTGACTTTCCACGAGTTTAATAAGAAGTAACCCATGAAGGCACCTACCATGTAGATATCCCCGTGGGCAAAGTTGATCAATTTGATAATTCCATACACCATGGTATAACCTAGGGCCAAGAGCGCATAGACACTCCCCAAGATTAGACCGTTCACTAATTGCTGGAGCATATGAACCATCCTTTCTAACAATAAAGATCGAGGCCAGGAATCTTTATTCTCCTAGCCTCTTGTACAAATAACAAATGATAATTAAGGTTTAACAGACTCAACGGATTTAACTTTACCATCTTTCAAGCCAATCATCAGAGCTGATTTAACCGGGTTGTGGTCTTTGTCAATTGACATTGTACCAGTCACACCTTCCAAGTTTTTCAACTTAGCAAGGTTGTCTTTCAATTCGACAGAGTTCTTAGCACCTTTAGATGCTTCAGCAATCATGTAAACTGAATCATAAGCCAAAGCTGAGAACATTGAAGGGTCTTCTTTGTATTTTGCTTTATAAGCTTCTACGAATTTCTTAGCTTTGTCCGTCATTTTTCCTTCAGTTGAGAAGCCAGCTACGTAGTAGACGTTTGAAGCTGCTGCAGGAGTTGCTTGTTCAACGAATTTTTCATCGCTAAATCCATCTCCACCGATGATTGGTTTATCAATTCCCATACCACGTGCTTGGTTTACGATCTTACCAGTTTCAGTGTAGTAACCTGGAAGAACAATGGCATCGAAGTCTTTATCTTTGATTTTTGTAAGGGCAGCTTGGAAGTCCGTATCCTTAGATTGGAAGGTTTCTGTCGCTACGATTTCACCTTTGAATGATTTCTTGAAGGCTTCTGCAATTCCTTTTGCATAGTCAGATGAATTGTCATAGTAAAGAACAACTTTCTTCGCTTTCAAGTTATCAGTTGTATATTTAGCAATGATTTGTCCTTGGAAGCTATCGATAAAGGTAGCACGGAAGAGGTAATCTTGACCTTTTGTCAAATCATCTTGAGTTGCAGAAGGTGTTACCAAAGGAACGCCTGCTTTACCAGCATTAGCAACCGCTGCTGCAGTGGCACCTGAAGTTGCAGGTCCTACAAGAGCGTTCACTTTTGATTGCGTAACTAGGTTTGTAGTGATGGTTGCTGCTTCAGCAGTTTCAGATTTGTTATCTTTATCTGTGACAACGATCTTCTTACCGTCAGCTCCACCTTTAGCGTTGATTTCATCAACGGCCAATTGAGCACCTTTTTGTTCAGCGCTACCGTAAGCTGCTACATCACCAGTTTTTTCAAAGTTAAAACCGACTTTCAATTCTTTGCCGATTTCGTTACCAGTAGTATTTGAACCGGAAGTAGAAACTTCTCCACACGCAGCAAGCAGAGCAACACTTGCTACTGTTAAAAATGAAAGAGCAAATTTTTTCTTCATTTGTTTTGATCTCCTTAAATGAATCTTAAAATAAATACATTAAGAATATACCGAATTATCTGACAATTGTCAATAAAAAAAGCGCAATCTGTAAAATGATTGCGTTTTCTAAAACTCTGTAACCTGTTTTTGGGCTTCCAAACGTTGCAAACTCCCCACAAAATCCGTATCCAAATCTTTGATATAACAGGGAAGGACAGTTTTCACGAAGCGTTCTTTCTTCAACTCTTCCATGACTTGATCCGCCTTGTCACTATCCACATACAACTGAACATAGCGACATTTCTTTGAATGGTAAAGGATATCCCCAAGAGACTGTAATTTTTTCCCGTCTCGATTGTAGTACAATTTGACGATCAGTCCCGTTCTTTTTTGTTTCTCAAACATTGCCAAACCCTTTCTCGTTCTCCTACTAGTATATCAAATTTCTAGAAAAAGAACTACTCTTTTATAAGAGTAAAAAGGCCGGACCTTTCGTCCAGCCTTATCCATTCACTCAATTAGCCCAAATTGTTGTTGGTCATCACTTCGTCAATAAAGCCATATTCAAGTGTTTCTTGGGCACTCATCCAATTGTCACGTTCCGCATCCGCATGCACTTTTTCAATTGGTTGTCCTGAATTATCCGCGAGGATTTTTTCCAAGTTATTCCGTGTTTTAAGCAAGTGTTCTGCTGCAATGGCCATGTCTGTTTGTTGGGTACCACCACCAGTACCACCCATTGGTTGGTGAATCATGTACTCAGCATTTGGCAACATGAAGCGTTTGCCTTTGGCACCGCTTGAAGCGATGATGGTTCCCATTGAAGCAGCCATTCCCATGACGATGGTTTGAACATCTGACTTAATAAAGTTCATTGTATCGACAATGGCGAGACCTGCAGAAACTGATCCACCTGGGGTATTGACATACATATAGATATCTTTGGTATTATCTTGGGCATCCAAGAAGAGCAACTGCGCAATGATTGAGTTGGCCATTTGGTCCTCAACCGGCCCTGTTACCATGATAATCCGGTCTTTCAACAGACGGGAATAAATATCATAGGAACGTTCTCCACGGCTAGTTTGCTCAATAACTACTGGAATCATCTATTCTTCTCCTTTAGTATCCATTCATTCTCACTATGAGTGAGGTTCTTATTCTATGTGTTATTATAAACCAATGGTCAAAAAAGGTCAAATCTAAAGTCTCTTTCTGACCCACAATGAATGGTTTTCTCTTTATTTTGTACCGAACAAGCGGTCACCTGCATCCCCAAGACCTGGAACGATGTAGCCATGTTCATTCAAGTGGTCATCAAGGGCTGCTGAAAAGATATCAACATCTGGATGTGCTTCTTGAAGAGCTTTCACCCCTTCTGGCGCTGCTACCAGGCAGACAAACTTGATATGGCTAGCGCCACGTTTTTTCAAGGAGTCTACCGCCAAAATAGCAGATCCACCGGTTGCTAACATTGGGTCTACCACAAAGATTTGACGTTGGTCAATATCTTCTGGCAATTTCACCAAGTATTCAACTGGTTTCAAGGTTTCTTCATCACGGTACATTCCAATATGGCCAACTTTTGCGGCTGGTACCAAGCTCAAGAGACCATCGACCATCCCAATCCCTGCACGAAGAATTGGGACAATAGCCAATTTCTTCCCTGCAATTTGTTTTTGAACGGTTTTTGTAATCGGTGTTTCAATTTCTACATCTTCAAGAGGCAATTCACGCAACACTTCATAGCCCATCAGCATCGCGATTTCATCGACCAATTCACGAAAGGCTTTTGTAGAGGTATCTGTGCGACGTAAAATAGACAATTTGTGTTGAATAAGGGGATGTTTAATGACTTCTAATTTTCCCATGTTTGAGATCCTTCTTTCTAATCACTCTGTTTCAAATCAGAGCAAGCAATGTGGCTAACCCTAACCCATTTCGTTTTCACTCCATCTTTGAAAACAAGTTACCATCGGAAACCATCATTTCCAACTTTATAGTCATCTTATTATACCAAATTTTGTTCCAAAAAGAGAGCCCTTACACTTAAAATTTTTAAGTTTGGACTCTCTTTTTCTATGGAGGGATTACAACCATTCCCTGTATTTCTTGATATAGAAGTGTTTCACGAGGGTAACACTGAGCATGTAAAGGGCTATAACGCCAAGTAATAAGACGAAATAAAGTCCATTTAATTGACTTAATTTTAATAATCGAGCCAAAGGACTGTATGGGAGGAAGGTCACAAAAGAGGCTCCGACTATGGTGGTCACCACAACGGACAAGGCTGGGCGACTTTGAATAAATGGCAGTTTTGGAGACCGTAACATATGAATCACCATGGTTTGCGACCACATGGATTCGATAAACCATCCAGTTTGGAACACCATGATAAAGGCTGCCGCATCGGCTGCTCCTTGAACATACCCGTGCCCTAGAATCATTGGGACAACGATAAAGTAGAGGAGCATATAAGTAAGAATATCAAAGATAGATGAGATTGGACCGATCCATGCCATGAAGCGCATAATGGAATTGGCTTCCCAAATCCGAGGTTCTCTGAGAAATTCCTTATCGACATTGTCAAATGGGAGAGCAATACAGGAAATATCATAAATCAGATTGAGCACAATCAAATGAACAGGCGCCATGGGAAGGAAGGGCAAAAAGATACTGGCAAAGAGGAGGGAGAAGATGTTCCCAAAATTAGAAGAGACGGTCATCTTGATGTACTTGGTCATATTGGCATAGACCTTGCGACCTTCGACCAAGCCTTTTTCGAGGACCATCAAGTCTTTGTCTAAAAGGATCACATCTGCTGTTTCCTTGGCAATATCAACAGCGGTATCCACTGAGATCCCAACATCTGACACCTTCATGGATGGAGCATCGTTGATCCCATCTCCCATGTAACCAACCTTGTGGCCATTGTTCTTGAGGCTCAGGATGATCCGCGCTTTTTGATCGGGCGACAGTTTGGCAAAAACTGTTGTGGTTTCCACGACTTGTGCCAACTCTTGGTCTGTCATGGTATCGATTTCGCTTCCCAAAAGAATCCGCTCTACATCCAGTCCTACTTTTTCACAGACGGCTTGGGTGACCTTTTCATTGTCACCAGTTAAGATTTTGGTCGTCACTCCATATTCAGCAAGGGCCTTAATAGCTGGAGCTGCAGAGGGTTTTGGTGGATCAAGAAAAGCCAGGTAACCCGTTAGGATCATATCTCTTTCATCTTCCACACTAAGGACTTGATCTTCATTGAGTTCGGTTTTGTAGCTGACGCCCAAAACGCGAAGACCTTGTTCATTTAATTGAGCAACTTCAGCGAGGACCTCTTGACGCACTTCATCTGTCAGGCGTTTAATCTCCCCCTTGTATTCAACATAAGTCGATACTGAAAGCATTTCTTCCAAGGCCCCTTTGGTCACCATGCTGACAACTCCGTCTGCATCCTTCACGATAACACTCATACGACGACGCTCAAAGTCAAATGGCAATTCATCAATTTTTTGGAAGGTTTGATCCAAATCGCGAACGATTTCATGCTTTTTGGCTTCTTTTTTTGTCCGATTGATAATAGCCCGGTCCATCAGATTTTTCAGCCCAGTTTGGAAATAAGAATTCAAGTAAGCCCGACGGAGGACTGATAAATCAAGATCTCCATGGATATCCAGAGGATATTCCAAGACGATTTCATCTTGGGTCAACGTCCCAGTCTTATCAGTGCACAAAATATCAATCGCACCCAGATCTTGGATGGCATTGAGTTTTTTGATGACGACTTTTTCCTTAGCCATGATGATAGAACCTTTGGCCAGACTCGCTGTAATAATCATTGGTAGCATTTCTGGCGTCAAACCAACTCCAACACTAAGGGCAAAGACACCAGCTTCTAGCCAGTCACCATCAGTTAAGCCATTGATGACAAAGACAACAGGCACCATGACCAACATGAGTCGAATCAAGAGCCATGAAACTGTGTTCATTTCTCTTTCAAAGGAGGTGGGTTCATCATAAGTATTGATGGTTTGCTCAATCGCGCCCATCATCGTCTCATCACCCACTACCAGAACCAAGGCAGTCGCACGTCCGGAGATGACATTGGTCCCCATAAAGGCCAGGCTTTCACTCTCCAAGAGGCTATCGAGAGGTTGGCGTTCAGCCTTGCTAAGGCAAAGCTTTTCAACAGCATCACTTTCCCCCGTGAGACCCGATTGTTGGACAAAGAAGTCACGGGAATCGATCAAGACCACATCTGCTGGGATCATGTCACCGGCACTGAGTTTGACCACATCACCTACGACAATCTCATCAATGGGAATTTCTTGTTCCGATCCATCACGCAGAACGGTCGCTGTATTGACAATCATACGAGACAGGTTGCTTGCAGCCTTGTCACTTCTTAATTCTTGAATAAAGCGAATTCCACCAGAAATCAAGACCAAGGTCACAATGATGATGGAGGTCGTTGGATCTTGCTCACCTGGTTTTGCTAGCCAGACATTGGTGATGAAGGAAACCAGGGCAATGACTAACAAAATCACTGTAAAGGGGTTGATAATCGATTCGTAGATCTTTTTGAGGATAGAATCTTCTTGGCCTTTGGTGATGATATTGTCACCATAGGTATCCCGGTTTTCTTCTACTTGTTCTTCAATTAAACCACGAGCACTTGTTTTGTAATGAGCAAATGTCTTTTCAAGCGGTTCTTGCAGTGCTGCGAGGAGTCTTTCTTTATTTGTTTGCATTGGTATCTCCTTTTTAAATCAGGAGCCAATCACTTATGGAGTCCCTACGACACAAATCAGCGATTGGCTGGTTGGGTGCGGTTCGGGATGATCGTCGATTTGTATCATAGCTTTCTCCTTTCTCCTTTTTGGTAGGTATCAAAAAGAGTCCTACCCTGATCGGTAGGACTCCTGAAACTCGTCATTTATTTTTCAAACAATACTCTCAAAAAATAGACCGTCCAAGCTTTAGCTCCACAAGGCAATGAAATGATCTTAGTCTTGACCTTTGCGATCAGGACTGTTAACCAACGAGTAGTGTCTCCACTGCTTTGCGGTAGTCATCCGTATCCTTGTGGTAGCCTCACCTACCGTTTTTCCGAGTTTATTGTACTCCTTCATGAGCAGAAAGTCAACACCTATTTGTGAAAAGTTTCCACCAATCGTTTGGTGATCTCTTCAATGAGAGTAAAGGGTGCTGCGACATTGAGGCGGGCATGCAAGGTTCCTTCTTTTCCGAAATCTGTTCCACGGTTCAAAATCAATTTGGCTTGGTCATGGATTTTAGCATGTAGCTCATCATCGGTATAAGGATAGTCTGAAAAGTCCAACCAAAGCAGATAGGTTCCTTGGGGTTTCATGACGCGGATTTGGGTCTTTTCATGCAATTCCTTCACCACATAATCAATATGTTTTTCAAGGACCTGCTTGAGCTCTGTTAACCAAGGCTTGCCATAGCGGTAGGCCGCTTCTGTAGCAATATATCCCAGGCCAGAAATCTCATGTTGGTTATTGGCCAGTTGTTGTTGCTTGAAGGCTGTCCGAAGTCTCGCATTTTCAATGACCACATAGGAATTTTTAGTCCCTGCAATGTTGAAGGTCTTGGTGGCACTACTTAAAATCAAGCTGAAGTCTTTAAAACTTGGATCGACCGTGTTAAAGCTCGTATGACGGTTCCCAAACAAGGCCAAGTCTTGGTGAATTTCGTCTGACACCAGCAAGACTCCGTGTTTTTGACAAAGGCGACCAATTCTTTCCAAAACGTCACGATCCCAGACACGACCACCAGGATTATGGGGGTTACACAAGGCATAGAGTTTGACGTCTTGCTCCACAAGATCCTTTTCTAGTTGATCAAAATCTATTTGAAAGAGACCATCTTTTTCAACCAAAGAATTTTCGATCAATTTTCGACGATTGAGTTTGATACTTCGTGCAAAAGGAGGATAGACCGGTGTATTGATTAAGACAGCATCCCCTTCCTTGGTGAAGGCTTGAATGGCTGTTGAAATAGCTGGAACAACTCCTTCGATAAAGACGATGGCCTCCTTGTCAAAGGCATAGCCATGCTCTTCTTTTTCCCAATCCATAATCGACTGGTAGAGGCTGTCCGATGCATAGGTATAACCATAAACCATTTGGTCCGCATAGCCGATGACAGCTTCTCTCACTTCTGGGATCACGTTAAAATCCATGTCCGCGATCCAAGCCGGAATGATCTCTGGATCCGACTCTGTCTCTTTCCATTTGTAGGTATGGTGGGTCAACCGATTGGGTAAGGTCGTAAAATCATACTTAGTCATCTTAAGCCTCCAATGCTTGTTTCAAATCTTCAATCAAATCATCCGCATCTTCGATTCCGATAGACAAACGAAGAAGATCATCTGTCAAGCCGTATGAATGACGAACTTCTGCAGGAATATCTGCATGGGTTTGAGTGGTCGGATAAGTGATCAAGCTCTCCACTCCGCCAAGACTTTCTGCAAAAGTAAAGACTTGAAGGGAATTCAGCAAGTTGGGAATTTTTTTCTCATCTTGAATTTTAAAGGAGATCATTCCACCTTTTCCAGTGTAGAGGACTTCTTTGACCTGAGGGGAGGATTTTAAGAATTCGACCACCTTGCGCGCATTCTCTGTGGAGCGCTCCATTCGAATCGAAAGGGTCTTGAGACCACGAATCAAGAGATAGCTGTCAAATGGTGAAAGAACAGCACCTGTCGTGTTCAAATTGTAAAAGAGCTTGTCATACAAGTCTGCATCATTTGTCACGACAACACCAGCCAAGACATCGTTGTGACCAGCTAGGTACTTAGTTGCTGAATGGAGCACAATATCCGCTCCCTCTTCAATTGGGCGTTGGTAGATAGGACTGTAGAAAGTATTGTCCACCACGACTTTGGCACCTTTTGCGTGGGCCAATTTTGCTAAATGAGCAATATCAAATTCCAACATCAATGGGTTGGTAGGCGTTTCAATATAGAGGACATCCACTTGATCTTTTTCTAGGTGTTGGATCAGTTCTTCTTCTGTATTGGCATAGGTGAAAGAGAAACGACCTTCTTGCTCTTGTTGGTTAAACCAGCGGAAAGAGCCTCCATAAAGGTCACGAACCGCTAAAACTTTCGATCCAACAGGAAAAATGCTAAAAGCAAGCACAATGGCTGACATTCCAGAGCTTGTCGCCAAAGCATAGTCCGCACTTTCGATAGCTGCCAAGGTCTTTTCAACAGTCGCACGTGTTGGGTTTTTCGTACGGGTATAGTCAAAACCTGTAGACTGACCAAATTCTGGGTGTTGGTAAGTCGTCGAGAAATGCAAAGGCGTGGTCAAAGCCCCAGTAGCTGTATCTGACTTGATTCCTGCCTGTGCCAAAATAGTATTGATATTGCGTTGTTTACTCATATGCCCCTCCAATAATTATACAATCTAACTGCCTACTATTTTATCACTATTATAGGGTCAGCGGTTTTCTCATTTTCAAGACCTAGCTATAGTTTCAAACTATAAGAAAAGAGAGTGGGACAGAAATCGGTCATTCGTT
>NZ_MRXX01000006.1:47952-54517 GCF_016642265.1 Streptococcus lactarius | reverse complement strand
CTTTTGTCCCAGCCTCTCAGGTTTATTTGATGCGAAATTTTTGTCTAAGACGTGCGGCTTGACCTCCAATAAAGCGGTCAAAATAGCGTAGCCATAGTCCTAAAGCTCCATAGATCGCTACTCCCAAACCACCAATGATGATGAGATAAACCATGCTCGATACCCGACTATTTGGTGGATAAATCCAGCCAAGAATCAATCCTGCGATCAAGACCCCAAGCAACATCACGACGGTTAGGATTGACCCAAGCAATGTGCGTTTGAAGACGATGGTCCGATTAAATTGGGTAATGGTTTGGATCTCCTGATACATAAGAACGATGGGCACCATTAAAGCGATGGTCGTTGACAAGAGTGGCCCATAGGAACGAAAGACCAGAATCAATGGAATTTGTAAAACCAATTTTACAGCGACCCCATAGAGGAAGTAGCGAATGGCTTTGCGGTTTTGGAAGAGGGCCTGAATCATCGGAGACAAGACAGTATAAACTCCTAAAATCACGGTCTGCAACATAGCCACAATAAAGAGGCCTAAAGCTAAAGAATCGGGTTGTCCATAAAAAACCGTATAGAGTGGCTTAGCTACGGCTACTGCCCCAATTGTTGCTGGAAGCAAGAAAGCTAATAGCATGGTCAAGTTATCCTGTACGAGCTTTCCAGCCGCTTTTAAGTCGCCCTTGACATAATTCTCCGTTAAAAGAGGAATTCCCACTCCCCCAATCGAGGTCGCCACCGCAATCAGGATCATGGTGATTTTATTTGGATTGGCAGAGAAATAACTAAACATGACCAGAAGCTGCTTCTGACTATAATCTGTGAACCAAGACATGACATTGATAAAGGTCATCTGGTCCACAATTTGAAAGAGCTGAATGGCAGAACCAGTGATGATAAAAGGAATGGCTTCTCGAATCGTATCGATCAAGAGGGCCCGGGTATCAATCCCTTCACTATTCTCTTGCTTTTTCAAAATAGAAGAGAGAAGGCCTGTTTTCCCAAGGTAATAAAAGAGAACGAGAAGGCTCGCTAACATACCGATAAAGGCAGCAAAAGTCGACTGTGTAACGGCCTGCACATAATCTCCTGATCCAATCTTCATGATGAAGAAGGTCGTAAGCAACATCCAAATAACTCGGATGACTTGCTCTGCGATCTGGCTAATAGCATAGGGTTTCATGTTATTGAAGCCTTGGAAAAATCCGCGAATCACGCTCATCGAAGGAAAAATCAAAACAGCCCAAGAAAGACTCTGCATGATTGGAACGAGCTCTTTTCCTCCACCTGAAAGACTGGCAAAGATAGGGGACAAGAGATACATGAGAATGGCAAAGCCGAGGCCTAGAATTCCCATGAATTTTAAGAAACTACGAATCAAGGCAAAACTGTGATCTGCTTGATCCCGGGTGTTGTACTTGGCTACTTGCTTGGCAACGGCTACGGGTACTCCAGCTGTCGAAATCAAGAGAAACCAAGCGTAGATATTATACCCCATTGTAAATAATCCGTTGGCTTGAGGGCCATATGTTCCCATCCAAATATACCAAGGAATAATATAAGCGGCTCCTAGCAAACGGCTGATAAAGTTGCTGGCTGTCATCCAAGCAGTCCCACGAAGCATCTGGGCTTGCTGGTCATTTTGTTCGTGACTCATTGGTGTCCTCTTTCCTTTCTTCTTCTCTACATTATAAACTTTTCCATGGCACTTGTAAAATAGAGACTTTAAGTTTAAAATAGTTGTATGATTACAATTGAACAAACCCTACAAATCCTAAAAAACGACCAAAATTTCCGAGAAATCCTTCTAAACGGTGAGTACTACTACCGTTTAGAAGGCACAAGTTTTGATACCATTAGCTATGATAGTCGCAAGGTTTCTGCTAGTACCCTCTTTTTTGTCAAGGGGGCGACTTTTAAAAAAGAATACCTTGAACAAGCTATTTCAGATGGACTCGGCTTTTACGTCTCTGAAAAAGATTATGAGGTCGCTATTCCTGCTATCCTCGTAAATGACATCAAGCAAGCCATGAGCTTAATTGCCATGGAGTTTTATGGACACCCTGAGAAACAATTAAAACTGTTAGCTTTCACAGGGACCAAGGGAAAGACAACGGCAGCTTACTTTGCTTACCATATATTGACACAAAGTTATCGACCAGCTATGTTGTCTACCATGAATACGACACTGGATGGTAAGCATTTCTTTAAATCGAGCCTGACAACGCCTGAAAGTTTGGATCTTTTTGCCATGATGGCTCAGGCTGTTGCCAATGATCGAACCCACCTCATTATGGAAGTTTCCAGTCAAGCTTATCTGGTAAAACGGGTATATGGTCTGACCTTTGACGTTGGTGTTTTTCTCAACATTAGTCCGGACCATATCGGGCCAATTGAACATCCGACCTTTGAAGATTACTTCTACCACAAGCGTCTCTTGATGAAAAATAGCCGAGCAGTTGTCATCAATAGCGATATGGATCATTTTTCCGTCTTGAAAGAACAAGTCGAAGACCAAGAGCATGACTTTTATGGTAGTCAGTCTGAGAATCAAATTGAAAACTCCAAAGCCTTTCGTTTCTCAGCTACTGGTAAATTAGCTGGAGACTATGACATCCAACTGATTGGTCGCTTCAACCAAGAAAATGCTGTAGCAGCAGGTCTTGCCTGTCTTCGTCTAGGTGCGAGCCTCGAGGATATCCAAAAAGGGATAGCCGAAACTCGTGTTCCCGGTCGTATGGAAGTGCTGACTCAGAAAAATGGAGCCAAGGTCTTCATCGACTACGCCCATAATGGAGATAGCTTGAAAAAACTGCTCTCAGTCGTCGAAACTCATCAAACGGGGACCATTTCACTGGTTCTTGGATCAACTGGGAACAAAGGAGAGAGCCGCCGCAAGGACTTTGGTTTACTCTTAGAAGACCATCCTGAGATCCAAGTCTTCCTCACAGCGGATGACCCCAACCACGAAGATCCTTTGGCAATCGCTGAAGAGATTAGCAGCTTTATCACGCGCCCTGTTGAGAAAATCGCAGATCGCGAAGAAGCCATTCAACTGGCTATGGCAACTACCAGCAAGCCTGAAGATGCCGTCATTATCGCAGGAAAAGGAGCTGACTGCTACCAAATCGTCAATGGCGTAAAAGAAGCATATCCAGGTGATGCCGCTATTGCTAAACATTATTTATAAGCAAAGCAAAATAAGGCTAGGAAGAGTTCCTAACCTTGTTTATTTTTTTATAAAGAGCAATCTTTCACGATCAAAATCAACTGCTAATTCATATTTGCCTTCATCATTTTTGCGGATATAGCCTAAGATTTCTAAACTGTCTACAAAGATGTCTCTGCGCTTTTGCTGGACTTCTTCTTTCTTGAGGAACTTGAGCAAAAAGCTAGTCATATACTTGAGAGCATACTCTGGATTGACGTCTCCCAAAATGGCATAGAGCTTCTCTTGCTCCTCTGTCAATGGATATTGCTGAGCTACCTTGTAGAAGTAATTGGAAAGGGTCTGTGCATGTCGCGCAAAGTCCGTCTCCTCTATGAGAATCGCTGCATTGGTTGTGTTGCAGAGTTCCGTTTGGAAGACCTTGGCTTTCAGTTCCTGATAAAGTTCACTATCCTCTCGGACAAAGACTTCTTGATCCAGTTCAACCCGATCAGCTGACTCCAAGAAAGGCAGGTTGAGGGTGTAGCGTTTATTTTCCCTTAGGATGAAGCCTGCTTTGATATACTCCTCCATCAGCTTATCCACTGGTTGATCTGGAAATTGAGCCTTGATCTGCCGCAGGATCACATCGTTATGCTGATCCAGATAGTTAATCAAGTCCTTAAAAAAAGGCTGACGTGTCAAACGAGATGGGTTAAAAATCCGAATCATGAAGATTCCTTTCTTTACATTTCAACAGTGGAGAGGATGATAACTGACTCGGATTGGTCCCAGGCTGATCTAGAGGAACGGCTAGACCGAGCTCTCTGTAGTAATCCAGCCAGAAGGGACTAATCTCCTGCTCCTTATCGCCAAACTTCATAGGAATGGTCTCAAAAATGGGTAAGATGGATGCAATATATTGGGAACAGTAAAAACCAGTTCCATCTGGATAAAAGGAAGTATTATAAGGTGCACCTAAGTGGCTCTCTGCTTTCTTTTTGACCTCTTTGAGATCAATTCCCGGATAGCGATAAAGATCGTAGACTCGATCAGACTCAAAGAAATCTACCGGTTCTTGGCAGACAACACCTGCTTCTCCAGTAGCGTGATAAATAAAGCCGTCCAAAAAGATAGCCACGTGGCTATAGTTCCCTGTTGAAGCCTGAATGGCCTGTCCCATATCTGACGGGTCCTTTACAAAAATCAAATCACCTGTTTCTAACATGGTCTCCTCCTAGCAAAAAAGGAGTCGAAACTCCTTTTAACGATGGGTTTTCCCACCTATCATTATGCATTAAAGCTTTCTGTCAACTGAGGCACCACTTGTTTCTTACGTGAAACAGCACCTGGAAGGAAAGCGTGGTTGTTTTCAAGTTTGAAGTTAAAGGCTGCTTCTACCTTGTCCATGTTAGCACCAAGGGCCAAAATTTCTGAGTTTGAGTTGACGATGTCTGTAATCATCAAGACAAAGTCAGAGTAACCGTTAGCTGCATTTGCGGCTTGGATGGCCGCTTCGATTTCAGCTTGGCGTTCCAATACTTCAGCAATATCAACTGTATTGACTTGAGCAACACGAACCTTGTTACCATTCAATTCAAAAGTTTTCGCATCGATATCGATCAATTCTTCTGCTGATTTGCTTGCCAAGTTAGTCCCAGCTTTGAGCATGGCAAGACCGTATTCTTCCAAGTTTACACCAGCCAATTCAGCCAATTCAGGCGCAATCACTTTATCTGATGGGTGAGTGGTTGGAGATTTCAAAAGAAGAGTATCTGAAATCAAACCTGAAAGCATCAAACCGGCCAATTCTTTTGGCACTGCTACACCGTGTTCTTTGAACATGCGATATACGATAGAGGATGCAGATCCCACTGGTTCCAAACGCATGTAAAGTGGGCTGGCAGTTTCAAAGTTAGCCACACGGTGGTGGTCCACCACACCGTAAACTTCTACTTCAGCGATATCTGAAACAGATTGTTGGAATTCGTTGTGGTCTGTTAAGATGACTTGCTCTGCGCCTTCTGCTTTAGCTGATGTGATCACGCGCGGTGCTTCTACACCAAAATAGTTCAAGACAAAAGCTGTTTCTTCATTTGGAGTTCCAAGAGCTACTGCTTCAGTATCCAAACCATAAGCTTCTTTTGCAAGATAAGCAAAGGCTACTGATGAACCAATCGCATCTGAGTCAGGATTTTGGTGACCAAAGACAAGAATTTTTGACATGTTTCTACCTCTTTATTTTCATTTATAGTTTCACTTTATTTTAACACGTTTTTCTATTTAAAGAAAGGGAAGACGCATGTATTTCAAGATAAAAAAGAGAGTGGGACNNGTAGAGCCCACTCAACCACTGCGTCTTACTCGACAATCCAAAGATAATTGAGAGGCTAGAACTTTTGTCCCAGCCTTCTCTTCTTTTTATCCTTTGACCCGTTTCAGGTAATCTTGGTAACTTTCGGTATCCATTAGTTTTTTTGCATTTTGGACTCGTTCTTTTGTCGGAGGTTTGACCCCTTCCAATTTGTACGGAATTCCCAACTCACGCCATTTGAATTCCCCCATGGTATGGTAGGGTAGAATTTCAAACTTATCGACATTTTTAAGGGTTTTAACAAATTTTCCAAGCTCGATCAAATCATCATCCCGGTCTGTAAGCCCAGGAACCAAAACATGACGAATCCAGACTGGTTTTCCGATATCAGACAGGTACTTAGCACAAGCTAAGATGGTTTTGTTGGTATGGCTGGTCACAATTTTGTGACGTTCATCATTGATTTCCTTGATATCAAGGAGCACCAAGTCTGTCACCGCCATCAAACGGTCAAATTTTTCCAAATAGCGAGGTGTATTTCGAAAAGGAAGGGCACAAGTATCGAGCGTACAATGGATCCCTAACTCTTGGGCTTTGGTAAAGAGGGCAATCAAGAAATCAATCTGCAAGAGGGCTTCTCCTCCACTAACCGTGATTCCCCCTTTTTGGCCCCAAAAGCCACGATAGCGAAGAGCTTCTTCTAGGACATCATCCACCGTCCGCTCACGAGAATTGTTGGTTTCCATTGCCCATGTATCTGGATTGTGGCAATATTGGCACCGCATTTGACACCCTTGCAGAAAGACAATAAAGCGGATCCCTGGACCGTCTACCGCTCCAAAACTTTCTGTTGAGTGTACCATTCCTGTAACTTTTCCATAGTCAACTGTTTCATTTTCCATTGAGGAACCTCTTCTCTTGAAAACGTTTTATAACTTTATTATAACAAATTTCCATCTATTTTAAAGAGATTTGGTCTCTTTTTTGAAAAGAATCTGTTGTTTTCAAAATTGTTTCTTGTCCTAGTACAGTTTCGATAATCGAATGATCTGTCCTGTATTTTGGGAGAAATAAAGAGGTTGGGACAAAGGTCCTAGCCTCTCAATTGT
>NZ_MRXX01000006.1:44739-47886 GCF_016642265.1 Streptococcus lactarius | reverse complement strand
CTAACGAATGACCGATTTCGTCGTCCCACTCTCTTTTTACCCCAGTACCAGCTCATCACTAACTAAGGTTTCTCCACTATTCTGACGGAAGAGGCGCATCAAATCTTCAACGGTCAGATTTTTCTTTTCTTCCCCTTTGACATCGACAACGATCTTGCCCTGATAGAGCATGATCAAGCGATTACCGTATTCGATGGCGTGGTTCATATCATGCGTAATCATCAGGGTCGTCAAATCATGACTTTCAACGATCTTTTGCGTCAATTCCATGACCATTTGACTAGTTTTAGGATCAAGTGCTGCCGTATGTTCGTCTAGAAGCAAGAGTTTGGGTCTGACCAAAGCAGCCATGACCAAGGTCAAAGCTTGCCGTTGTCCACCAGATAGGAACTGAGTATCCACTTTGAGACGATTTTCCAGACCAATATTGAGCTCTTTCAAGGCTTTGCGGAATGATTCACGATCTTTCTCCCGAACACCCCAGCCCAAACCACGGGATTTGCCACGGCGTTGGGCAATGGCCATATTTTCTTCAATGGTCAAGCGAGAAGCCGTTCCCATCTTAGGATCTTGGAAGACACGCGCAATATCTTTGGCCCGTTTTCGAACACTAGTATGTTTAATCGAGTTGCCATCTAGGAGAATATCTCCTTCGTCAACTGCTAGATTCCCAGCCAAAATGTTCATCAAGGTTGATTTCCCAGCACCGTTTCCACCAATGACAGAGATGAAATCACCCTCTTCAACTTGTAAGTTCAAGCCTTTTAAGACGTGGTTTTCATTAACCGTTCCAGCTTCAAATGTCTTATGAATATCTTCAATTGATAATAATGTTGCCATACTTTTCTCCTACTTATTTCCTAACTTCAATCCACGAATGCGAAGACGTTTTTGCACTTCCGGCGCAAACAAGACAACTGCAAGCAAGATCGCATTAAAGAGACGAACCAGATTTTGATCCAGATGTGGAATCTCGTAAATATTTAAGATAATTAAACGATAGACAATTGCACCAACTCCAATTGAGAGCAAGCGCCAACCAATGGTTAAATCGTGAATCAAGACTTCTGCGATGATGACCGCACTCAAGCCGACCACGATGGTCCCTGTTCCAGAAGTGACATCTGAGAAACCATCATTTTGAGCAAACATCGCACCACACAAGGCAATCAATCCATTTGAAATCATGTAGCCCAACATTTTCATATGATCGACATTGACCCCATTGGCCTCACTCATTGGAATATTATCTCCAGTTGAACGAAGGACCAAGCCGAGTTGGGTCTTCATCAACAAGGTCAATACAAGACATACGATGATCAAGCAAGAGATACTGATCAGAAAAACAGATTCTTCATTTGAAAGACCCAAATGCATCACACTCTTGAAAATCGTACTTGCATCCCCAATAGAGAGGTTGGGTACCCCACCCATGATTTTGATATTGATGGAGTAGAGTCCTGTCAAAGTGACAATCCCTGTCAAGAGGGCTGGAATTTTCATTTTTGTATGAAGAATCCCTGAAACCAACCCAGCCAGCATCCCAGCTCCAAATGCTAAGAGAGTTGCTAGCCAAGGATTGCGTCCTGCCTGGATCTGTGAAGCAACGACTGCCGCTCCAAGTGGAAAGGCTCCTTCTGCCGTCATATCGGCAATATCTAAAATTCGAAATGTTAAGTAAACACCGATCGCCATGATCGACCACAATAAACCTTCTGATAAACTTGATAAAACGAAATTCATCCCAAACCTCCTATTTTTCTATCTTTAATGAGCTGATATCAATTCCAAGCTCTTTTGCCATTTCTTTATTGACATGCAATTCCAATTTTTCAGGTGTTTCGACTGCGATCTTTTCAGGTTTTTCACCCTTCATAATCCGAATCGCCATCCGTGCAGCTTGCCGTCCCAATTCTTCATAATCGGTACCATAGTTGTACAAGCCACCAATCGCCACCATCTCAGCTGAACCACCAAATACAGGGACCTTGTGACTGAGCGATACTTGTTTAATGGTTTCCATCGTAGAGGAGATGATATTATCTGTCGGAACAAAGACGATATCTGCTTCGGACATGATACTATCTGCTGCTGCTTTTACATTGTTACTATCGAGAACTGTTTTTTCAACTACTTGATAACCCTTGGCTTCCAAGACTTTCTTAGCGTTGTCTTTTTGGACAACTGAGTTAGGCTCACTTTGCGTATAGAGGATCCCAACTGTTTTCGCTGTTGGAACGATTTTTTTGATCAAATCGACTTGAGTCGAGATCGCATCCTCTGACTGGTCGCTGGTCCCTGTGATATTGCCACCTGGCTCTTTCAAGTTTTTCACCAACTTCGCTGCCAATGGATCTGTAACAGCTGAGAAGACAACCGGTGTTGTTTTGGTTGTATTGGCCAAACTTTGAGCAGACGGTGTCGCAATCGCAAATACCAAGTCACTCTCTTCAGCCAATTGTTTGGAAATGTTTTTCAGATTTCGTTGTTCCCCTTGAGCATTTTGGAAATCAATCTGAATATTTTTCCCATCCACATAGCCCGCTTTCTTCAACTCAGCAATAAATCCTTTACGAGTGGCATCAAGCGACTTGTGCGTAATGTATTGCGAAATTCCAATTCGCAGGACATTTGATTTCTTGTTGTCCTTGAGGTGATGGAGACTTACCAATGAGGTTAACAAAAGACCTACAACAAGGACTGGTGCTAGTAATTTCTTGACTACTTTCATTTCATACTCCTTTTTTGCGAGAATAAATAAACATCCGCCTAGATCATGATCTAAACGGATGCCTGAAATTCTCCAACAAGTTACAAAACCTTGGTCCATTTAGATACTAGCTCTATGGACCAACTTCAAAAATCTTAGCCACATAGATACAAACAAATTGCTTGGGTTGTTTGCATCCATGAGACCATGTCTACAAACACTATCTAAAGTAGCTAAAGTAAAATTTTTGAATTGAATTCGGTTGTTGCTTCATGTTCATTTTTCTGCTTTCTTTATTTATGGGTCTTATCTTACCCCATTTTCAGTTCCCTGTCAAGAATTTTTCAACTATTTTTTAAATTTTTCGAAAATTCTGCTTCAATTTTGAATTAAATAAATAGAGAGAGTGCGGCAGAAATCGGTCATTCGTTAGAATT
>NZ_MRXX01000006.1:39041-44716 GCF_016642265.1 Streptococcus lactarius | reverse complement strand
GCGTCTTGCTCGACACTCCGAAGACAATTGAGAGGCTAGGACTTTTGTCCCAGCCTCTTCAATGCTTGATAAAACTAACTGTATAATGCTGTCGTTGATTGCTCAAATCAAGACTTTAATGCGGTGGATAAAACAGGCCAAGCAAGTCTCCTAAGCCTTGATTTACTCTTATAGAGCTAAAGAGGGCCTCTTGTGTTGGAATGCTCTGCAAGTTCCAACCGCCTTCCCTTATTTTTGCTTTCCTGTAAACCGCCATTGAAAGCGCAAGCGATCATACAAGGGATACTCAAACTGCAAGACGGCAAGTCCCAGGATCATACTGCCAAGGACGTCAGATGGGTAATGAACCCCAACATAAACACGAGAAGCCACAATGATTCCGATTCCCAAAAGCAGCACTCCTTGAAGAACATAACGAGCTATCTGATGTTTCAAACGCTGCCCGATCATGATGATCAAGCTGCCCAAAACAAGGGTAGACGCCAAGGAATGGCCACTTGGGAAGGAAAAACCTTTTTCCTCAACTAGATGAAGAATACTTGGTCTCGGTCTCTGGTAGATATTCTTCAGAAGAAGAACCAAAAGACCAGTCAATACCAGATTGCCCCCTAGAAAAAGAGCTTCACTATACCATTTCTTGTAGGCAAAAACAGCCATTAGAAGCCCCACCCAGATCACAATGATCTTGGTATCCATGACATGGGTCACCTTGGTAAAGAAGGCTGTCAACGCTACAGGTAAATCCCCTCGCAGGGTCGATTGAATCGTGCTGTCAAAACCTGTTAATTGTTGGGGATAAAAGCGAATCACATATCCCAGAATCATAAAAATGAGAAGGGCGAAGCTTGCCTTCGCCCAATGTTCTTGTTTATTTTTCATATAGTTTCAGTTGGGACTGTATGAGGGTGTGCACCATCCAAAAAGAAACAGCCCAAATCAATCCTTCTAGTAGATTAAAGGGAACTACCATACCGAGTAGATACTTCTCAACACCAATATTGCCAGCGATATCAAAGCCTACAAACTTAGCATAAAGGGGGATTGCATAATAATAATTGACCACGAGCATGGCAATCGTAATACCAAGAGTTCCCACTAAGCTAGCAAGTACAAAGCGTTTTAAGGTTTGCTTTTTATTCCAAATAAGGGCAAAAGCTAAAACAAAGACGAATACTGCAACAATATTAATTGGTAATCCCACCAAGGTCTCAGCACCTTTACTATTTAGAGCCAGTTGAAGAACGGAGCGGACGATCAACACTAAAAATGAACTTCTCAAGTCAAAAAGGACTAAGGCTAGTAAGACCGGGATCGTACTAAAGTCCACTTTCAAAAAACCAATTCCGACTGACATTTGAAATAGCATCAGTAGAAAAGAAAGCGCGGATAAAACTGCCAATATGGTCAGCTTACGTGTATTTGTCATCATAGGTTCCTCCAATTTTCAATAAAATTAGAAGAAGTTGGAAAGATTCCCTTGACCTTATTCTATTCGAATCGTTTTAAAGAAAACTTAAACAGTTCCTTTGTACTTGAAGAAAGACGGCATGAAGATTCAAGAAAAAGAGCTTGACAACAAATTTTCAATCAAATCAAGAACCAGATTCCATCAAGTAGATGATCACAAAGAACAGGTTTGTTCCTCTCTCGTCTTCTCCCATCCAGACTATACTGTCGGTTGTGGAATCACACCACATCAGCTTGCGCTCGCGGACTTCTTTTAGAGGATGGAAATGGAGATTTTCTTTTAGATGAGGCGACAAGCTCTAGGCATAACTTCTAGTTAGGCAAAGCTTGGCAACAAAGTAGAAAAGAAAAAGAACATTTCCTAGTAAAAGTCACCGCCGGTCGGGAATTACACCCTGCCCTGAAGACTTCTTAATCATAACAAAAAAAACCTGCCGTGGCAAGTTTTTGTAACTTAATAGATTACATCGTTCGTTTTTTTGATTTTCCGTTCTTATTTGAGCTTGTCATGCTCATAACGATGGCTCAACTCCAGCCCTTTGAAACCTTGCTGGCGAAGCGCTTCATAGACAATCATGCAAACGGTGTTAGACACATTTAAACTCCGAACATGTTCATCGTTCATGGGAATACGTATTGCCTTCTCTTCGTGCTGGCGCATAAAGTCTTCTGGCAGGCCTTTATCTTCACGGCCAAATAAGAAATAATGAGACTTCCCATCCTGATAGGAAACATCCGAATAGGTCTGACTGGCAAACTTTGAAACCAAATGTACTTGGCCATCACGCGTTGCTTCCATGAACTCTTCTAAGCTATCGTAAAAACGGACATCCAGCTTGTCCCAATAATCCAGGCCAGCCCGCTTCATCTTACGATCATCAATCGGAAAAGCCATGGGACGAATGATATGCAAAGGCGAATTGGTCGCTGCACATGTCCGAGCAATATTTCCCGTATTTTGTGGAATCTGAGGTTGGAACAAGACAATATGATTTTGAGCTGCTGACTCTTGGTAGTCCAGTTCTTCAATATTCATAGTGATACTCTTTCTGATAAAAAAATAGCCACACTGCCCGGAGTCAAGCTCAGCAAACAGCGTGGTTACAGCTTCATTAACTTAACTCACAACAGGTTTGAGGTAAATCAACGAAGGTACTGTTTAAGTATACCATTTTTAAAACTCCTGTCAATAGTTTTTTAGATTTTTTTAAGAAAAGTTTTGTCATTCGTTCTTCCGAAAGTTAGCTTTAGAAATCTCTTTTAAAATCAGAAAACAGATGAATTTTTTGTGAAAATAAAGTATGATAGAATCATAGTCTGGAGGTAATCTATGAAAATTATTGTTGTCGGTGGTGGAAAGGTCGGGACGGCTCTTTGTCGTTCTCTTGTTGCTGAAAACCACGATATCATTTTAATCGAGCAAGATGAGGCCGTTTTAAACCATATTACCAAACGGTTTGATATCATTGGGATTTTGGGTAATGGAGCCAATTTCAAGGTCTTAGAGCAAGCAGACGTTGAAGATTGTGATATCTTCATCACTTTGACCGAACAGGACGAGGTCAATATGGTCTCTGCTGTTCTTGCTAAGAAAATGGGGGCCAAAGAAACCATTGTTCGGGTGCGCAATCCTGAATATTCTAATTCTTACTTCAAGGAAAAAAATATCCTAGGCTTCTCTTTAGTTGTCAATCCTGAACTGCTGACAGCCCGCTATATCGCAAATAGCATTGATTTCCCCAATGCCTTGTCTGTAGAGCATTTTGCAAATGGTCGAGTTGCCTTGATGGAGTTTAAAATCAAGTCCGATAGCCACCTTTGCGAGATGAGCCTCTTCCAATTTCGGAAGAAATATGGCAATATCATTATCTGTGCTATCGAGCGAGAGAATGAATTGACCATTCCAAACGGTGACTTTGTTCTGCAACCAAATGATAAGATCTTTATCACCGGTAATCGGATGGACGTCGTCCATTTTCACAATAGTGTCCGTCCGCAAGTGATCAAAAACCTGATGATTATCGGGGCTGGAAAAATTGCCTATTACCTCCTCAATATTCTCCAAGATGAACGTCGAAAGATCGATCTGAAAGTCTTAGAAATTAATCAGAAACGGGCGGAATTTTTTAGTCAAGAGTTCCCTCATCTCTACATCGTTCACGGCGACGGAACTGCAAAAGATATTCTCCTAGAAGAAAGTGCCAAACACTATGATGCTGTCGCGACCTTGACGGGTGTCGATGAGGAAAATATCATCACCTCGATGTTTTTGAATTCTGTTGGCGTTAAAAAGAATATTACCAAAGTCAACCGGACCAGTCTTCTTGAAATTATAGGAGACCAAGATATGACAAGTATCGTCACTCCAAAACGAATCGCAGTAGATACCATCATGCACTTTATTCGTGGACGTTACAATGCACGCTTTTCAAACCTGGAAGCTCTCCACCATGTGGCCAACGGCCGAATGGAAACTTTGCAATTCCAAATCAAGGAAGAAAACAAGCTGACCCAGGGGAACTTGTCCGACTTAAAACTGAAGAAAGGTGTGTTGATCGCTGCCATTATTCGAAACGGCAAGGCGATTTTCCCACATGGAGAAGACCATTTGATGGTTGGCGATCGTATTCTTGTAACTACCTTAATCCAAAATATCACTGAGATCTACGATCTCCTTGAGAGGTAAGCCCTATGAATAGAAGCATGATTCGTTACCTCTTATCCAAACTCCTCTTAATCGAAGCAGGACTCCTCATTGTTCCCTTGGTAGTTGCTACCATCTATCATGAACCCGCTAAGGTCTTTGTCTCTATTGGTGCCACCATGGCCATTTTGCTAGGTCTAGGATTTCTGGGGAGCTTCCAAAAGCCCAAAGATTTTCACATCTATGCCAAAGAAGGGGTTTTGATTGTAGCACTCTGTTGGATCTTATGGTCCTTCTTCGGTGCTCTTCCCTTTGTCTTTTCTGGACAGATTCCAAACATCATCGACGGCTTCTTTGAAGTCAGCTCTGGTTTTACAACGACCGGAGCAACGATTTTAGATGATGTGAGTGTCCTCAGCCATTCTCTTCTCTTTTGGCGTAGTTTTACCCACTTAATCGGTGGGATGGGAGTATTGGTCTTTGCCTTAGCCATTATGGACAATAATAAGAATAGTCACCTTGAAGTGATGAAGGCAGAAGTGCCTGGTCCCGTTTTTGGCAAGGTGGTGTCCAAGCTAAAAAATACAGCTCAAATCCTTTACTTCTTGTATCTAGGCTTGTTCTTCCTCTTTGTAGTGCTTTATTTCCTTGCTGGAATGCCCCTTTTTGATAGTTTTGTTATTGCCATGGGGACAGCCGGTACCGGAGGATTTACCGTCTTTAACGATGGAATTGCCCACTACAACAGTAGCTTGATCACCTATTTAGTTAGTGTCGGGGTTTTGGTCTTTGGGGTGAACTTCAACCTCTACTACTACCTCATGATCCGAAAATTCAAGGCCTTCTTTAAAGATGAGGAATTGCGGACCTATATCACCATCGTTCTGGTCTCAAGTGTTCTCATTGCCTACAATGTCCTCCATCTCTATGCCAATGTAGCCAAGAGCTTCGAGATCTCTTTCTTTCAAGTGTCCAATATCATCACTACAACTGGTTTTGGTTATGGAACGACTGAACAATGGCCTCTCTTCTCACAGTTTATCCTCTTAATGCTGATGGTTATTGGAGGGTCCGCCGGCTCTACAGCAGGAGGTCTCAAAGTCATCCGTTGCTTGACCTTATGGCGGATTGCAAAAAATCAGGTCCTATCCACCTTATCTCCTAATCGGGTCGTGACCTTGCACGTTAATGATACGGTACTAGATAAAGACACCCAGCACAAGATTCTCAAATACTTTACGATTTATAGTTTTATCACGATCGCTTTACTATTTGTCGTTAGCCTGGACAATAATAACTTCATGACTGTCGTCAGTGCTGTCTTTAGCTGTTTTAATAACATCGGACCGATGATTGGAACCGGTCAAACCTTCTCCATCTTTAGTTCCATTTCCAAATTCTTACTTTCCTTGGCCATGATTGCAGGACGCCTTGAAATCTACCCAATGATTCTACTCTTCCTCCCTAGAACATGGTCCAAGCGCTGATGGATAGCAAGGAATACAAAAAATGAGAGTGGGACAGAAATCGGTCATTCGTTAGAATTCGATTTCGTCGTCCCACC
>NZ_MRXX01000006.1:28151-39016 GCF_016642265.1 Streptococcus lactarius | reverse complement strand
ACTTTTGTCCCAGCCTCATTTTTATTGATTTTTATCGTTCTGTCCTGACTTAGTATTTCGTCTCAGACTAAAATGGTCTGGCAAGGGATCTGGTCCCGCCTCGGTCCCCGGATGGCATCGCAAAATCCTCGCAATCCCAATCAGGACGCCTTTTGCTCCAAAGCGTTCAATCGCTTGGATCATATAATTAGAACAGGTTGGCTGAAAGCGGCAAGAGGGCGGGAAAAGGGGTGAAACCCACTTTTGATAGCCCCTCACCATGGCGATCAAGATTTTCTTCATACTTTTTTCGACTGGGTCACTGCTAGATTGTGCAGTTGGCTGATTTCTTTTTTATTCAAGCGGCGGTATTCACCTGGACGAAGTCCAGTCACATCCAGTGTTCCAAATCGGGTCCGAGAGAGCTTATCCACCAAGAGTCCCACAGCTTCAAACATCTTTTTGACCTGGTGATTGCGTCCTTCGTGGATGGTCAACTGCACCACCGAACGATTTTTATCCGCATCTACTTTTAAAATCTCATAAGTCGCTGGCTTGGTTTTCTTTCCATCAATGGTCACTCCACGTGTTAAGGGACGCAAGTTTTCCTTGTTAGCAATACCTTTGACACGCGCCACATAGACCTTATCAATCTCATTACGTGGGTGAATCATCTCATCTGTAAAGTCACCATCATTGGTCAAAATCAAGACACCAGATGTATCCCAGTCTAGACGCCCCACAGGGTAGATTCGCTCTGGAACTTGAGACAAGAGATCAATCACAGTCGTTCGACCTTTATCATCTGATACACTGGAGATCACCCCTCGCGGCTTATTTAAAAGATAGTAGACCTTCTCTTCGTTATAGATTGGAGTTCCTTCAACTTCAACCTTATCCCCTGATTGAATGATGGTTGCTAGTTCTCGTACAACTTGGCCGTTGACCGTTACCAAGCCTTGCTTGATCAGCTCCTCAGCCTTGCGGCGACTCGCTACACCTGCATGGGCAATGTATTTATTAATTCTCATCTAGTTCCTCTGTTCTCTCTGAAAATAATTGACCTTCTACTGGATCTAGTTCAATATCCTCGACCTTTGGCAATTCCTCCAAATGATTGACACCCATGTAATCCAAAAAATAGTCCGTCGTCACATACAAATTAGGGCGCCCGAGGACTTCTTTTTTCCCATCCTCACGAATCAGGTCAAATGATAGAAGCTTGGCAATAGCACCACTAGAATTGACCCCCCGAATATCATCGACCTCGACACGAGTGATCGGCTGTTTATAAGCAATGATTGACAAGGTTTCAAGGGCAGCCCGAGACAAACTTTGGTTCATGGGCGTTTTAGAATAGTCACGTAGAACCGTTGCATAGTCTGCCTTTGTTACCAATTTATAATGAGAGGCCGTCTCCATCAAGCAAAGACTAGTCTCTTCATCTTCCTGGTATTTTTGGCTTAATTTATCTAAACTTTGCACCACGCCCGTAGGAGGCAAAGACAGAATATCGGAAATTTGCCTAGCAGTAATTCCTTCTTCACCTGCTACAAATAAAAGTGCTTCAATTTCAGCTAGTTTGCTCATCTTCCATCCTATTTACGTAAATTTCTCCAAAAGCAGTATCTTGTACCACTGTCACCTCTTGGATCTTAATCAGCTCAAGCGTTGCAAGAAATAAGGTGATCACCTCTTGGAGATTCGCTGCTTTGTTAAACAAATCTTGCAAGAGAATTTGCGATTGATTCTTTAATTGTTGGCGCAGCTGGTCCATCAGATCTTCAATCTTGTATTCATCTTTGACAATGGTCGTATGGTTCTGACGGAATTCTTCCTTTTTCTTGGTTAATAGTTTTGAAAAGGCCAAGAAAAGGTCCACTGTAGTGCGATCGTGAAGCAATTCTGTATCATCATAGACCAATTCCAATTTGGGTTTTGAATAATAGAGGGCACGCTCTTCGTGTTGAGAGGCCATCAATTCTCCTAATTGTTTGTAGGTCCGGTACTCTTCCAATTGAGAAAGGAGGTCTTGCTCCAGATCTTCTGCTTCCTCCAGCTCCTCTGCGACTTTTGGCAGGAGTCTACGGCTCTTGATCAATGTCAGCTGACTAGCCATGAGCATATATTCCCCTGCTACCTCTAGCTTTAAGGCCTTCAGAGTCGCAAGATAGGCCAGATATTGTTCAATCACCTCAATCAGAGGCACCTCATAGATATCCATCTGGTACTTGGAGACCAAGTGGAGCAAGAGGTCCAAGGGCCCTTCAAAATCTTTAATTTTAATATCCATTATTTATATTTTTCTAATGTCACCATGGTCTTTAAGCCCAGCTCACGCGCAATACTAAAGAGATCTACACCCAGTTCTCTTTGCTTCAAAATATATTGTTCGCGAATCGATTGTGCGGATAAATCTTGGTGGCCTTTTTCGATCAAGAAAGCCTCTAATTGTCGAAATCCCCACTGCCGTGAGTAGGATTTGCCTTTATTATCAAAGAGATAAATCCCATCTAAGAAGACTTGCAACTCATCCAGTAAAGGTTCTGGAACTTTTAAGACCCGTTTCTGACCATCCTTGCCCACTCGAATGACATGAAAGTCCATCTGAATATCTGCAACCTTGACTTGAAGAATTTCACTTGGCAATAAGCCCATCTCAAGAATCAATAAAGCCATCAAACGTCCTTGAGGGTTGGTCGATTCCTCCCAAAAATGGGTCAAATCCATCAACTCTCGATCATGGGTCTTGACGACATGAATTTTAGGCAAGACAAGGCGATGGTACTCTGAAATATGGTGTTCTTGGTATAGATAATAAAGGAATTGGTTGACGGCTGATAACTTCCGTTTTTGGACAGCCGGCTTAAAATCCTTAATAGAAGCTTGGTAAATTCTCAAATTCGTGGGTGTCACTTTTCCATGGATGGACTCAATAAATTGGTCCAAGTCATAGAAATAAGCCGACTGAGAATTTTCACTCAGCTCTTTTTGATCGATAAAACTTGCAATAAATTCTTTCATTTTGGAATCATCTCGTATTCATTTGAAAAATTATGCATGAGCGAATTGATGGCTTTGAGGATGGATTTTCGCGTGATAATTCCTTGGAAAATCCCTGCTTGGTCCACCACCGATAAGAAGGAATCATCCACCAGTTTATGGAGGACTTCTGTCAGATTAAAATCTACTCCGATGATCCCAACCTCTTTTTTTGCGATATCCACAATATCCATTGAAGCAAAAGTCTCCTCAGGAATGTTGTGTTGGAGTTGATACGATAAAATATCCGTTAGAGAAATGGTCCCTACAAACTTGCGCTCAGCAGTAACCACTGGAATCCGACTATAACTAATCTGACTTAAGAGCAAGACAGCGTGGTCCACATTATGGGTGTCAATTAAGACCGCCAAGTTTGTGGCAGGGGTTAGGAATGTTTCTTCTTGCGCCAGCAAGAAGCGCTCAAATTCCTTTGCGATCATCTGCTAAACTCCTTTGTTAATTCCGGATACAATACATGGTCTCTCGTGTAGTACTCTACCTTGTAATTGGAATCATCTATCTCAATTTTAGCATAGAGGCACTCTCGAATAGGACCACGTGGCTGACTGATCGAACCAGGATTCACAAAGAGTGTCCGACCTTCCTTCCAAGCATCCGGCACATGAAGGTGACCGTAAAGACAGATGTCGGCTTCTTCTTCTTGGGCCCACAGATCCAATTTTTGAAAACTAAAATTGATCTGGAAGAGATGCCCATGGGTCTGGATGATTCGTGTTGGCCCTAGTTGGGTGACCAAGCGTTCTGGATAGCCATCATAAAAATCCATATTGCCTCTCACTACGTGAATGCCTTCCCATACAGGATCATCACTTTTGAGTTCGGAATCCCCATTGTGAAAAATAGCATCGACCGACCCTAGATACTTTTCTTTAATCGCTTCAACTATAGAGTGATCTCCATGAGAGTCACTCATCACTACGATTGTTTGCTTTGCCATGATGGAAATACCTCCAATAACTTTTTAACAGCCAATGCTCGATGGGATTGGGTATTTTTTTCTTCAAGGGTTAATTCCGCAGCAGCACGGCCAGTTTCCCCAACCAAAAAGAGAGGATCATAGCCAAAGCCGTTTTCACCCTTAGGCTCAAAATTAATATAGCCTGGCCAATCCGCTTCTACTACAAGGCTTTCCTTACCAGGTTTTGCGACCACCAAGGTCGTATGGAATTGGGCTGAACGATCCTTCAAGTCAAAGACCATGGCCAACTCATGCAACAACTTGGCATTGTTTTCCGCATCCGTCGCACCGACTCCCGCAAAGCGAGCAGACCAGACTCCTGGTAAGCCACCTAAGACATCCACCTTCAAACCTGAATCATCTGCTAAGACCGTTTTGCCGGTTAATTCAGCGATCGTTTCAGCCTTGAGGCGGGCATTTTCTTCGAAGGTCATCCCTGTTTCTTCCACTTCTGGAAGCTCTGGGTGTTGATTGAGGTTTTCCACTTCAAAGCCCATTTTTTCAAACATATTACGGAATTCCTTGGTTTTTCCTTCATTACGAGTCGCAATGAGGATGGTATCTTTCACCTTATCTTGCCCTAAAAAAGCTTCTAAGTTCACACCCTCACTTGGTAGATAAACATACAGTAAGTTGCCCTTTTCTACCAAGAGCAAGGCCCCTTGACGTTGGACAATCTCAAAAGCTCTTCCCTTGACCTCATTTAAGACTTCCGTCAAAAAAGTCAGGAAACGAAAAGCTGATCCATAGCGCATCACCGATAGATTAAGGGGGAAGCCTTGGGAATCCTTCTCAAAGAGAACTTCCAGCTGGTCTAACAGAGTGGAAGCTTCCGCAGGGACTTGACTAAATTGGTTGTAGTCTGCATCTTCTCCCCATTGGGCAATATACCAATCTTGGGAATCTTTGTATTCAAATAGTTTGTCACTCATAAATTCACATGCTCCACATTCACTGAACGCTCTAGCCACTTTTCAGCAATCGCTGCAAAGCTATTGGCATTTGCCGTTGTATAAAAACGATGGTTTTGCCCCGCTAGTTCACGGCTTTTGTTCAACTCAAAATAATTTAACAATACGGAAATATCCCGAACACACTCTGCCCCACTATCAATCAATTTAACAGATGGTCCCATCACGTTTTGGATAATGGGTTTCAAGAGTGGATAATGGGTACATCCCAAAACAAGGGTATCAACCTTTCCAACTAGTGGTTTTAGGGTCTCATAGACCACCTTTTTACTAACGCTGGAGGTTAATTCATTCGACTCCACCAAGGGGACAAATTTGGGACAAGCTAGACTGGTGACTTCCATATCTGGAGCTAAGTGTTGGATTTTTTCTTGGTAGATTCCAGACGAGACTGTCATCGGTGTCCCAATCACTCCAATTTTTTGATGGGTCGTTGATTTGATGGCTGCAGAAGCTCCCGGCAAGATCACTCCCAAAACGGGGATATCGAGTTTGGCCTTGACTTCTTCCCAGACAACGGCCGTTGCTGTATTACAGGCTAAGACAATCATCTTCACATTTTTGGTCAAAAGGAAGTTTACCATCTGCCAAGTATAGTCGCGAATTTGTTCTGCTGGTCTAGGACCATAAGGGGCACGCGCCGAATCCCCAATATAGACAACATCTTCATGAGGCAGTTGACGGAGCAGTTCGCGAACCACTGTCAGGCCACCTACTCCAGAATCTAAAAAACCAATCGGTCGGTTATCCATATCTCTTCCTTCCAAAAGGAGGGACTAAGAAATTCCTCCAAGCCCCTCTCATTTATTCTCGTGAGATTGTCCCACTCTTTATTTTTTCTTATTTTTCGCCATTGCAGATTTTTGTTGGTTGATAATTTGGCGATAGACTTGTTGAACTTTTGCTTCACTTGGACGTTGGCCACTAGCACCTAAAAGCGTCCGAACTGCTTCAACATTCAAACGGGGGTTTGATGCAAATTCTTTTTCAAATTGACGACGAAGCAAGAACATACCTGCAACCATCCCACCAAAGAAAGCCAAAATAATCAACAAAATTCCTAAAAAGAGATTCATACATTTTTCTCCGATCCATTATTTTTACATAACTATTATTATAGCAGACAATCGCTTATTTTTCAATGTCAAAGCCATAGAGAGTTGCCAGATAATCCTCTGGTTTTTCTGCCCGACGAATCAAGCGTGCCCGCCCATCTTCTTGAAGTAAAACCTCTGCTGAACGCAACTTGGCATTGTATTGATACCCCATTGAAAAGCCGTGAGCTCCCGTATCATGAATGACCAAGACATCTCCAATCTCCGTCACTGGGAGTTCTCGTTGTTTGGCAAATTTATCGTTGTTTTCACAAAGGCTTCCGACAACATCAACCACTTCTGTCGGTCCATCCGGACGGTCCATATTGGTGATATGGTGGTAGGCTCCGTACATAGCTGGTCTCAGAAGATTGACAGCTGAAGCATCAACACCAACATAGGTCCGATAGGTCTTCTTTTTATGGGTCACGGTCGTCACTAAAAGACCGTTAGAAGCCAGCATAAAGCGGCCAAGCTCCGTATAGATTTTCACATGGCCCAGACCTGCAGGTTTAAGAATGGCATCAAAAACACGATGCACACCTTCGCCAATTACAGCAATATCGTTGGGACGTTGGTCAGGTTTATAGTTAATCCCGACACCACCAGATAGGTTGATGAAGCCCAAGTGAACGCCTGTTTTTTCGACGACTTCTACTGCCAATTCAAAGAGCTGACGCGCCAACTCAGGATAGTAATCGTTCGATACGGTATTCGAGGCCAAGAGGGCATGAATCCCGAATTCTTCCACACCCAACTCCTTTAACTCCTTAAAGGATTGGATCAGTTGATCCTTGGTCATCCCAAACTTCGCTTCTTCTGGGTTGTCCATAATATCGGTTCCCAGTTCAAAGACTCCACCAGGATTGTAGCGGCAGGAAATCACCTTTGGAATGCTGGCAACTGATTTTAAGAAGGCAATGTCTTCATAAGCATCTAGGTTGATGGTTGCTCCCAATTCCCGAGCGTAGACGAATTCATTGGCTGGGGTGTTATTCGAAGAAAACATGATCTCTTTTCCACTGAAGCCCAACTTATCCGCCATTAACAATTCCACGTAGCTGGCAGTATCGACTCCACAGCCCTCTTCTTGCAAAATTTTTAGAATAGATGGATTGGGTGTGGCCTTGATCGCAAAGTATTCTTTAAAGCCTTCATTCCATGCAAAAGCCTTGTGAAGCGCTCGTGCTGTTTCACGAATCCCTGCTTCATCATAGAGATGAAAAGGCGTTGGAAATTCTTGGATCAACTGGTCCAATTGTTCACGGGTTACAAAGGGTGTTTTCATAAGCACTCATTTCTATTGTTTAGTCCATACTAGTATAGCACAAGTTTGGGAACAAAAAAAGCCGAGGCAACTGCCCCAGCTTCATCCGTCTTCATTAGTCGTTTCTTCCAAAAATTCGAACCAAACTGATAAAGAGGTTGATAAAGTCAAGATAGAGTTCCAAAGCCATGGCAACAGCCCAGCCTGTAGTGACTTGACCATTCGATTGATCATAAACATAGCGGATCTTTTGATTATCCCAAGCTGTCAATCCTGCAAAGAGGAAGACGGAGATAATGCTCAAGATATAATCCATTCCAGAGCTTCTCAAGAAAATATTGACGACAGATGCGATGATCACACCGATCAAGACGCCCATCAAGGCACGTCCCATACCTGAAAGGTCTTTTTTCACAACGCGTCCAATAGCTCCCATGACAACAAACATCAAGGCGCTGACCAAGAAAGCCTTATAGACAGTCGCTTGCATGTATTGGGCAATGATAAAGCTGAGAGTAAATCCATTCAAAGCTGAGTAGATCAGGAAAATTGGAAGGGCAGACGGACTGTTTTTAACAGCCTTCCCACTTGCAACAAAGACCAAGATCAATTCTGCCGCAATAGCAATGTAATAAACCATTGGCGCAGTTGTCAGGATTTGAACGAAAAAGTCTTGAAAAACGGTCATCATAAGACCAGACACAAGGGCCGAAATCCCAACACCAATCCCTACTAAGGAATAGATTTTATTATAAAAAGCATTCAATCCACTTTGTTCTTGGATTATAGAGTCATTATACATCTAATAAACTTCCTTTCAAATTTATTTACTACGATTTTAACATTTTTCGGTGAAAAAATCTCTTTTTAGCCATCTTATGTCGTAACGGCTTGGAGGCTTCCTTGATCGCCCAGTATTTATCCACCATAGTCACCACGAAGGACTCTTTGTAACGAGGCGGAGCAAGGGTAGCCCCCCACATGTGTTTAACGATGATATCTTCTTCCCTAGCATTGAGTTCTGTAATCTTTCGCGCATTTCTTACAGCAATGCGTGGATGAACCCAGGCGTGGCTCTTTGTAAACTTGGTCTCACGCCAATCATAGTAAAAGAGGTCATGCAAGAGGCCACCCCGAGCCGCGCTTTTGGCATCCCAACCAAATCTTTTGGCCACCTTGTAGCTGGTGTAGCTGACATGAATGGAATGTTCCAAGCGGTTGGAATGAATATGGTGGGGAATAGTGGATAATTTTTGAACTTTCGGGTGCTGGATCAAGTGTCCCACGTAGGTCATGTATTCTTTGTCGTGATCATAATGCATTAGCTAACCACCTTTCATCGATGAGTTCTCCCAATCAGATCTCCAACAACTTTTCCTTACAGTTTCAGTATACTGTTTTTTCTCAAAATTTTCTTAAATAAAACATCAAAATTCCAGCTGCCACCGCGACATTTAAACTCTCTGCCCGACCTGGCATGGGAATATGAATCAGCTGGTCTGCTTGTGCCGCCATTTCTTGGCTGATGCCATTTCCTTCATTGCCCATGACCAGGATAAACTGGTCCATCTGAGGAAGCTGACGATAATCGATTGACGATTTCGATAAGGTCGTCGCAAGGACCGGAGTATTGGATTTGGAAGCACTCTCAAACAGCTCAGCTCGGTCCATTTTCCAGATAGGAAGATGAAAGTGACTTCCTTGCATGGAGCGAAGGACCTTGAGACTGTAAATATCAGCGGAAGCCTTTGAGAGAATGACACCATCAAAGCCTGCAGCATCTGCTGTACGAATCATGGTTCCCACATTTCCAGGATCTTGTACATCCTCCAAATAAAGGTAACGGCCCTGCAACTCTATAGGAATCGTAGCTGGCTCAAGAGCAATCTCTGCCACAATCCCTTGAGGGGTCTTAGAATCAGCTAATAGTTCCAAAATCTCAGGTGTCACTACTGTTACCTGATCCATCCCCTCTACCCGATCCAAAAACGCTTCTAAAACAAAGATCTGCCGGATAGAGGCTTGATAGTTCACTGCCTCTTCAAAAAGATGCCAGCCCTCAATCAAGTAGGAATCGGTTCGATATTTTTTTTGATGTAATTTTTTTGCATTTTTGATTCCATTATTGGATTTAGACGTTATAATATTCATAGGACTATTATATCACAAAGAAATCTGCTTCAGATGGATTTCTTTGTGCCTAGGAGGAAAGAAATGCAAAAGGTAAAAATGATTGCCCAAGGGCGTGTTCAAGGGGTTGGCTTTCGTTGGGGTGTCTATGCGCTAGCTCTTGAGATTGGTGGCATCACAGGACGCGTTTGGAATAATGACGATGGAACGGTTGGCATATTAGCTCAGGCTGAAAACAGTCAACAAATGGCCAAATTCATTCAAGAAATCCGTAAAGGGCCGACTCCTTTTTCAAAGGTGTCCTATTTGGATGTTAATTTGGCAAATTTTGAAAACTTCTCCAATTTCAAAATTACAAATTAAGACGATCGCCCTATTGTGTATTTTCAAAAAAAACAGTAGAATAGAGAAGTATTATTTTTTAAAAGAGGAACTATTTGTGAAAAAAAATAAATTCGTATTACTGGCAACGATGGCTCTCACTTCCCTGGTCTTTTTGTCAGGGTGTGTCGGCATCGATCGTAAAACTGGCAATCCAACTGGATTCATCTGGAATGTCCTTGGACGTCCAATGGGGGAAGCCATTAAATTCTTTGCCAACAACCTCGGCTTAGGTTTTGGACTTGGCATTATTATTGTGACCTTGATTGTCCGCTTGATTATCTTGCCACTTGGCTTGTACCAATCGTGGAAGGCAACCTACCAATCTGAAAAGATGAACTACTTAAAGCCGATCCTTGGTCCTATCCAAGATCGGATGAAAACAGCTAAAACTCAAGAAGAAAAATTGTTAGCTCAACAAGAATTGATGATGGCCCAACGGGAGAATGGAGTCAGCATGTTTGGAGGCATTGGTTGTTTACCACTATTGATCCAAATGCCATTTTTCTCAGCTCTCTTCTTTGCGGCTCAACACACCAAAGGGATTGCTGGACAGACCTTCCTTGGAATTCCTCTTGGTAAGCCCAGCTTGCTTTTGACAGCGATCGTTGCGGTCCTCTACTACATTCAAAGTGTGCTCTCACTTCATGGGATCGAAGATGAAACCCAAAAAGAAAGCATGCGCAAAGCATCGCTGATGAGTCCAATTATGATCGCTGTCTTCTCTGTTTTAAATACTGCTGGAGTGACCCTTTATTGGGTAGTCGGTGGGGTCATCCAGATCATCCAACAATTTGTCGTTAATTACCTGATTCGTCCAAATCTTCGCAAACGTGTCGCTGAGGAATACAAAAATAATCCTCCAAAAGCAACCAGTCACCGTGTGAAAAAAGACGTTACCCCAACTGCGACAACACAACTCCAACACAAGCCAAAAAGCAACCGCAACGCAGGAAAACAACGCAATCGAAAATAGAAAACATACTAAATTCTAGTAGCATACAAAGGAGGCTGGGACAAAA
>NZ_MRXX01000006.1:0-28101 GCF_016642265.1 Streptococcus lactarius | reverse complement strand
AATCGAATTCTAACGAATGACCGTTTTCTGTCCCACTCTCTTTTTTGATACCGTTCAGCCAGTCACAAGAATCCTCACTCTCACAAAGAGACCCTTCTCTTTTAAAGCCAAAAAAGAAGGCTCTCCTCGAGAACCTACTTTTTTATCTTACACCGTTTTTTCTACGTTCAAAATTTTCACTTGGTAACTTCCAACCGGTGTCTCAACTGTGACTACGTCGCCTGTTTTCTTACCAATTAAGGCATGTCCAATAGGGCTTTCATTTGAGATCTTCCCAGCAAAAGCATCCGCTCCTGCTGATCCTACGATACTGTAGACTTCTTGATCGGATTCTCCAACTTCTTGAACCGTTACGGTTTTACCAATAGCGACTTCATCTACCGCTACAGCGTCACTATCAACGATTTCAGCATAACGAATTTTTGTTTCCAAGCTAGAAATTTGTCCTTCAACAAAAGCCTGTTCATCCTTGGCTGCTTCGTACTCAGAGTTTTCTGAGAGGTCTCCATAAGAACGAGCTACCTTGATCCGTTCGACCACTTCTGGACGACGAACCAATTTCAACTCTTCTAATTCTTGTTCCAATTTTTCTTTTTCTGCTAAGGTCATAGGGTATGTTTTTTCTGCCATGTTTCTTCTCTTTCTATATTTGAATGAAAAAGCTGTGGACGCGCCACATGCTTTTCCTAGTTTGAACTTGCTTGCGTCAATTTACTATTGACGTGTTCTTCTACATTTTTATTGTGTTCTTCATAAGTCTTTGCAAAGAAGACCTCACCTGTCTCAACATTTGCGACAAAGTACAAGTAATCTGTTTTACTTGGGTTCACCGTTGCTTCAATCGCTGATACCCCTGGACTGTCAACAGGTCCAGGCATCAATCCAGTATTTTTGTAAATATTGAATGGAGAATCAAGTTCTGTGTCAATCGTTGCATCTTCTTTTAGGGTCGTTTTTTGACCAAGTTTGCCTTGCGCATAAAGAATGGCAATGTTACTTTGCAGTGGCATATCTTGGTTTAAGCGGTTATAGAAGACACTTGCGATATCTTTGCGGTCCTGGTCGTTTGCTCCTTCTTTTTCAACTAAGGAAGCAAGAGTCAAGACTTCATTGACGGTGAGGTTCTTGCTTTCAAGTGTATCATAATAGGAACTTAATTTTTGATCCATCGCTGCAAGCATCTGCTCGATCATATCTTCCACTTTGGTATCTTTCCCATAATTGTATGTAGCTGGGAACAGATAACCTTCTAAGCGGTAACGAACACCTGAATCCTTACTTGGAAGATTGGCCAAGAGCTTAGGATACTTCGCTACCATCTTCTCAATAAAAGCTTCGTCTTGGACTGCCTTCAAGAAATCGTCTTTCTTGTATGGTGTCTTGCCTTTCTTCTTCGTGGAGACATCCGTAGTGATGGCTTCCGCAATCTGATCGATTGAGTAACCTTCAGGAACCGTCACCTTACCAAGAACTGGAGGTTGAGGGGTTTTGGTCCCTTCTTCCTGCAATTTTTGAATGATGGTTTCTAAATCCATACTCTTTTGCAAATTGAAATAACCAGATTTGAAATTGCTGTAGTTCTTAAACTTGGTGTAGTAGTTGAAGAACTGGCCGTTTTTCACGAGACCTTTTTTCTCTAAGATGCTTCCGATCTCACGATTGCTAGAACCAGCTGGAATCTCAACCGTCACAAACTCTGTTGCATTCTTATCCATAGGTTTCAAAGCTGAGTTGACATAAGTCGCAGCAAAGATCCCGGTCGCAACAATCACAACCAATAAGATGGTGACCACCGTCCGGACAATGCGTTTGGCAATCTTATTTTGTTTCTTTTTCTTTTGATGACGTGTTGAGCGTGATAGTTTGTCTTCTACTGGCTTTTGACTTGGTTCTTTGAGAGTCGTTTTTGACGGCTCGCTCCCTTTTTCATCAGCCACAGCAGGACTAGCCTCAGGCTGTTGTTCCACTTCTTCTCCTTTTGGAGGCGGTGTGGATGCTTCATCTTCTTTCGGTGAAGAAGGGGTTTCAATACTTCTATCTGGTAGATCATACTCTTTTTCAATCTTTAAAATCTGCTCGTTGGCCTCTTCTAAATCTCTGAGGATCTGCTCTTTGAAGCTTAATCCCTTCTCACTATCTTGTGATTTATCAGTCAAATAATTGACCTCCCTCATCATAATCCTTAATATTATATCTTAAAAGATTTAGAAAAGCAATACAAATCGCCCTTCTTCTTGAAAACACCTATTTAATCAATGTTTTTCCTTTCCCAAACCAGATTGTACCATACTTCTCCCGCATACTGAGAGTCAGACAGTCCTTCATTTGTAAAGCCGTGTTTCTCATAATAAGGAATCAAATAATCATGACAGGTTAGATTGACCCCTTGACGGTCATCCTTGATGGCAATCTCCTTCATTGCCTCAAGCAAGAGCCTACCAACACCCAATCCTTGGGCTTCTTTGGCAATGGACAGACTGGTAATGGAAATAAAGCCTTTTTCGATATGACTCAGATCTTCGACCTCTGAAAAGGAGGAATCGATCAAATAGCGCTCTGGCCTAACAGGACCTTCTAGATAGCCTAAAATCTGACCTTTGCTCTCTGCTACTAGAAAAGTTGAGCGAATGGCTTCAATGTGATCTCGTAAGATCTCGCGTGCAATCGCTTCTTCTGCAGAAAAATTCTCCTGTTCAATACGCTCAATAGCATCCAAATCATCTAGACGAGCTTGTCGAATAGTCAGGTCTTCTTTCATTTTCTTTTCCTTTCAATCCCTAGCAAATACT
Source organism: Streptococcus lactarius (assembly GCF_016642265.1). Classification (GTDB taxonomy): domain Bacteria; phylum Bacillota; class Bacilli; order Lactobacillales; family Streptococcaceae; genus Streptococcus; species Streptococcus lactarius. Next base: position 25,312 of record NZ_MRXX01000006.1, on the reverse strand, counting down.
AGAAAATGCTGGCTTCATTTTTTGTGTCCGACAGCAATGTGAGCCTGAAATCACGCGATTCCAGACTCACTTTTTTTATTGTACACTATGTGTCAAGCTTGATAAGAGACGCTCGAATGAGTATTCATAAGTTTGAATATCTCCGGCTCCCATAAAGACATAGACTGCATTGTCATGATCCAGCAAAGGAGAGACATTCTCAGCGGTAATCACGGCTGAGCGTTTCACAATCTTGGCTTCCAGATCTTCCACCTTGACATCGCCATGATCTACTTCACGCGCAGAACCATAGATCTGAGCCAAGTAAACAGCATCTGCTTGATTCAATGCTTCTGCAAATTCATCTAACAAGGCAATGGTCCGTGTAAAGGTATGTGGTTGGAAAATGGCCACAATCTCTTTACTTGGGTATTTTTGACGGGCCGCATCCAAGGTTGCAATAATTTCCGTTGGATGATGCGCAAAGTCATCAATAATGACGGTTCCATTGACCACCTTTTCAGTGAAACGGCGTTTCACTCCCGCGAAGGTCTTCAAATGTTCGCGAACAAGGTTCAAGTCAAAGCCAGCAATGTACAACAAGGCAATGACAGCTGTCGCATTCATGATATTGTGGCGACCAAAGGTTGGAATATGGAATTGACCCAAATCTTCCCCATGGTAATGCACGCTAAAGGTTGATCCGGTTGTGGAACGAAGTAGGTTGCTCGCTACAAAATCGTTGTTTTCCTTGTCAAAACCATAGTAATAGATCGGTGCTTCAGAGGTAACCCGACGCAACTCCTTGTCTTCTCCGTAGATGAAGAGACCCTTACTGATTTGTTTGGCATAATCGTTAAAGGCATTAAAGACATCTTCTAAGCTAGTGAAGTAGTCTGGGTGGTCAAAGTCAATATTGGTGATAATGCTGTACTCTGGATGGTAAGGCATAAAGTGACGTTCGTACTCATCTGATTCGAAGACAAAGTATTTGGCTGCGGCAGAACCACGACCAGTCCCATCTCCGATCAAGTAGCTGGTGTCTGTAATGTTCGATAGAACGTGTGAGAGCATCCCCGTCGTTGAAGTTTTGCCGTGTGCACCTGCAACCCCCATACTAACAAAGTCACGCATAAACTCTCCAAGGAATTCATGGTAACGTTTATAGGTCAAACCGTGTTCATCCGCATAAGCAATCTCAACATTGTTGTCCGGACGGAAAGCATTTCCGGCAATGAGAATCTTGTCTCCCTCTAGGTTTTTCACATCAAATGGGTAGATTTGAATTCCTGCCTGTTCCAAGCCACGTTGTGTAAAGTAATACTTGTCAACGTCTGACCCTTGAACAGTATGTCCCATTTGGTGAAGCATGAGCGCCAAAGCACTCATACCAGCTCCTTTAATTCCAATAAAATGGTATGTTTTAGACATGTTCTCTCCTTATTCTTCATCTAGATGCGTCAGATCCAATTCTTGTTTGATTGGCTGAGGTTTTAGCTTCTTTTGATCGTGATTGTAGATCTGACTGGTTTTTAAGAAATCGTAATTATTTTTTTTCTTATCAGTAGGATCTACTACTTCCTCTTCCTTGGCTGGTTCAATATTGGCAAGGATCAGCTGGTCTTGTCGCAACCGTTTACTGTACTTCAATAATTCACCAGGGTTTTCTTTTTGAAAAGGAGCCGTTGGTTGAGTAGATTTGCGCTCTGAAATGAACGTTTTTTTTCGATTGGCCGTTGTAGAGGATGGATCTGTAGTCAGATAAGGTGCCGTGCGTTTCTTTTTCAGATCCTCACGCGCCCGCTCTCTTGCTTCTTCTGCATAGCGATTGGCTGGGCTTTTCTTATCTATCGGCTCTTTAAAATCCGGTTTTCTAACAGGACGTCTTTTTGGTAGAGGCTCCTCTAGCGGTTGATGATAGGGATGCTTAGGCTTGGTATTTTGGGCAATTGGCTGCCACTCCAAATAATTTTTATCCACGTACTCTCCCGTGATGTTACTGATCAAGTCCGTCTCATCATAGAGGTTCATGTGGGGCATCTCTGTTAACATTACCTCATTATCCCCTACCTGAGGAAAATATTTTTCTGTCATGCTTTCTTCCTTTCGACACTCCATTTATTATAAACTATTCACAGAATTTTTCAAGTTATTCCGGTTGAATTCCAAGAATCTCACGAATTTCTTCCACAGATAGACTGGAACGTGTTTCCGTTCCGTCCAGAATTGTTGAGACCAAGTGTCTTTTAGAAGCTTGAAGCTCTTGGATTTTTTCTTCAATGGTCCCTCTGGTAATCATTCGGTAGACTTCTACATTTTGGTCTTGCCCCATCCGATGGGCACGGCCGATCGCCTGATCTTCCACGGCAGGATTCCACCACAAATCAACTAAAATAACGGTATCAGCACCTGTTAGATTGAGCCCAACTCCTCCAGCTTTTAGAGAAATGAGAAAGGCAGTACGTTCTCCACTATTAAAGGCATTGGTCATTTCCTGACGTTCTTTAGCAGGAGTCGATCCTGTAATTTTAAAGGAGGTCATCCCCAATTTCACGATTTCTTTTTCTAAAATGTCCAACATACCTCTAAATTGGGAGAAGATGAGGACACGATGATTGCTATCCTGGATTTGCGCCAGCAGGTCTCGAAGACTTTCTAATTTACCACTTTCACCTTGGTAGTCCTCCATAAAGAGGGCCGGTGTATCACAAATTTGGCGCAAACGCATGAGACCAGACAGAATTTCTACCTTGCTTCTGTTTAATTCTTCATCACTTGACGTTCTTACTCGATCTTGAATCTGCTTTAATTGGGCCAAATAGATCGTTTTTTGAGCTTCATCCAACTCATTGTGATAAGTGGTTTCAATCAAATCAGGTAGTTCCTTGAGCACCTCTTCTTTTTTCCGCCGCATCACAAATGGTTTGACAAAGCGGGCAATGGTCTCAGGGCTTAATTTTTGGAATTCTTTTCTCGCTGGAAATAGGCCTGGGAGGACAATCTGAAAGATGGACCAAAGTTCTCCTACGTGATTTTCAATTGGTGTCCCAGACAAGGCAAAAACATGCGCTACATCAAAGCCTCGGAGGTGTTGAGCAATTTTTGTTTGGGCATTTTTCATGACCTGAGCTTCATCCAAAATCAGGTATTCATACCGATTCTTTTGGTATTCTTCCACATCTTGGCGGAATGAAGCATAACTGGTGATGACGACCTGTGGATTCGTCGCAATGATTTCATCACGATGTTGCTTCAGGCCATAAACAACCGCAACCTCCAATTGAGGAGCAAATTTTGAGAATTCTTGCTTCCAGTTATAGATGAGACTAGACGGCGCTAAAATCAAAATCTTGGTATCTTTTTGAACAATGCTCGTCAAAAAAGAAATGGTTTGGAGGGTTTTCCCAAGCCCCATATCATCTGCTAAAATACCGCCAAAGCCGTAATGATTCAGCATAGAGAACCATTTTATCCCAGTTTCTTGGTAATCTCTAAGAGTGGCTGTTATGGCCATCTGAGGGAGCGGGTAGTCTTCAGGATGTGTTAAATCATGAGCCAGGTGTTGGAATTCCTCAGAAAAATGGACATTTGCTTGGTTTTCTAATAATCCTGTTAGTTCATAGGCCGCAATTCGTTGCGTCTGCAGTTTGCCACCCTTGGTCATTTTTGCCCGTAACTCGACTAAGGAACGACTGATCTTTTTCGTCTCTTCATCAAAGACAAGTACCTTTCCCGTATGGCTGACAAAGTAGTCTTCTTGGCCCACTAAAGCTTTTAGGACCTGGTCTACCTCAGCCGGATCAATACTTTCAAAATCAAAGCCAATTTCAAGCAAGCGACCATTGGTCTGGACATCAATTTTAGGACGTTCGACTTGATAGAGCTCCAAGAGGCGATCCGATAGTGTCACCTCGCCAATCGCTTCAAAGGATGGAATTTGCTGGTGAAAGAAGGGGTAGATTTGCTCACTCGACAACGAACTTCTTTGGGAAGAAAAATCATCTGTAAAGCCTGCAGCCAGCATAGTTGAAAAGACCTCTTGCTCCTTATCAAAATCACTGGAATAAGGAAGGTTTAGCAGTTCTTCACGCGAACTCACCCTACGATCCTTAAAGCGAAAAACCATATCCAATAAAATGGTCCGATCCTGAGCCAAATCAAAATAGAATTCCGGCGTAAAATCATGGATCAAAAAGCTGGTTGGCGCCTGAATAGGACCCAGTTTTTTAAACTCTTTTAAACTATAGGCCAGCTTTGTCTGGTCCGCCGGATCAAAATGCAGGCGTTTCTTTTGATCCTGATCCATTGGTAAGTCTTGGATCGCCTTCCAGAGTGTCCTTTGTTGCGGAGTCAAATGGTAAAAAATTCCATTTTGAAAAAGATAATCCCCCGCTTCAACCACCTTAACCTGAGGCTCCGTAATCATCAATTCATAATATTCTCCATGATCCTCTACTTGAAAGTTAAAGAGAGCTTCGTCACCATGGACATCTTGAAAAAAGACTTCTTGAAAATCATACAAGCTGTATTGTAGGAGAAAAGAGTCTAGGCTCATTAGTAAGTCCACAGCTTCTTCAAGGAGACTAGGCGGAAAATAAAGATGACGTCCTGCATTGGGGAAAAAATCTTGCTCCTTGGTCGTACGATCAATGACCAAGCCCTGTAGAAAACGAATCAGATCTTGACTGGCTTCATCAAATTCCAAGTAAGAAATCGGTTCATAGTAGCTTTTACCAATCGCAAAATGTCCTTCTTTTTGAAGGGTCTGCAAGAAGGCTAAGATATCACGAATCACGTAAGAACGTTCGTCTGGCAGACGACGGATACGAAGACTCCATAAAAATTGACCAGAAAAATCATCCTCATGTCCAACGGCTGATAAGACATAGCGAGTTTCTTTTTTTTCAATTTTTGGAAGGACTTGATCTAAAAATAAACGGCCAAAAGAGACTTTTTCTTGGGTCTCTTCGGTCGCGCTCGCATCTTCTTCCAGACTGGCAAGAGCTGTTTTCCCCTTGTCGTCATTTTTCAAGTAGGCCTCAACAGCTGCCAAATGCGTACAGAATTTTTTCTTTTGAAAGAAGGCACAACTACAAAAGATCGCCTCGTCATCTAAACTGTAGCGCAAACTTTCGTCTTCTACTCGAAAATAGAGGTACTTTTCTTTCACTTCCTGAAGGGAAACTTTCCCTGCTTCATAGAGAAGGCTCCCTTGTGAACGAACCTTCCCAGGAATTAATTTTGCCATGTTTACCACCTTATATTCATCCCTTAATTATACCACATCCATAGAAAAATAGGAAAAGATGGTCAACATTTGTAAAGAATTCAAACACAAATCCTTGTACAACCTTTCTCTTGTTTTTCGGTTATAAAAAGTGAGAGTTTGGCTGTAAAAGCTGATGANNCTTGCTCGACAATCCAAAGATAATTGAGAGGCTAGGGCTTTTGTCCCAGCCTCTTTGAGGTTTAATAGAAACAACTGTATGACCCAGTGATTGATAGCTCAACGTACTACATCGAAGTGGTAGGTAGGACTTGAGAAGCAAGTCTCCTAGACCTTTACTCGCTTTTGTGCTCTAACGAAAACCTCTGGTGACGGAAACAAGGATTTCTTTATCTATCCCAACAGTTCTCAGACTCTTGGAGCTAGGCAGATGTGCTCAACTATCTGCCTACTGGTAAAATGATCGTAGGAAACTGCTTTTTTACGCGCTGGATCGATTTCTTTATCCAAATCCTTTTTCTTTAGTCATCCACTTGATCTTGTGAATTATTTTTTAGTAAGGCATTCCCGATTATCATGTACAATTTGCCCAAACACAAAAATTTAATAAAGGACCAGAAGATTCCAAGGACAGATAACCCTTTAACGAATAGAGAGTCATAACTTTCTTTGACAATCTCTCCATAAAATGTCATGGAGGATGTCATGATCACCCATTCCCAAATGATTAGTAGCAGTGAAGTTCCATAAAGAATAGCTAACAGCCAAAAGACCAGAGCATTATTAAAAACTCCTCTCATGATACGCACAAGTGCCAATAAGCATAACAAAGAAACAAATAACAGTAATTCTGTACCAGACATCGCTTCCCCTTCTTTTCTTTCAATTAAAAAATATCTTACTTTTTCCTCTGACGATTTAGTATATCAGATTTTCATAGAAAAAAGGACCCTTTTTCTGTCTGTTGAAGTTGACAAGGGGTCCTCTTTGGTTATTTTCAATCCTATTCTTTCACCGGACTTTGACCATTCCATTATCTTCTAATATTTTTTTCGTTTTTCTATAGTCGGTTACATCCTTTAATTTTCTATCTGTTTTAAAGGCTTTGTTCCAAGCTTTAAGATCCAATTTCGAAAAATCTGTCACGATATGTATCTGTAAATGGCCTGACTTAGATTTTTCAACAGAATAGTCCATTCCCTTTATATGACCATAATGTTCAAGTAAACTATCTTTCGCTGAATGAAATGATAATGACTCAGAAGCATCAATATCGGGTAATTATTTCCAGAACTCCGTCTTAAGGATTTCCTTATTTTTTATAGTTAGAATAACGGATTCACCCCCATTACCATAGGACCCCTGATACTTCTAATGGCGTATTGACTGGCAAGCTGTTAATAAACTAAAGACAAAGCTGTCAAAAATTAATCTTACAAAAGGATTTGTTTTTCGCATTTCCCCTACTTTCGTTTACGGGCAATCAAATGGATCGGTGTACCTTCAAAGACAAAGGCCTTACGAATTTGATTTTCTAAGAAACGGAGATAAGAGAAATGCATGAGTTCTTCTTCATTGACAAAGATGACAAAAGTCGGTGGTTTGGTTGAAACCTGTGTTGCATAAAAGATTTTGAGACGTTTTCCTTTATCAGTTGGTGTTGGGTTGATAGCAATGGCATCCATAATGACATCATTCAAGACCGCTGATGGAATTCGAGTGTTTTGGCTTTCACTAATCTGTTTGATCATCTCTGGCAATTTGTGCAAACGTTGTTTGGTAAGAGCGGACACAAAGACAATCGGAGCATAGGAAAGATACTGGAATTGATCGCGAATATCTTCTTCCCATTGCTTCATGGTATGGTTGTCTTTTTCAATAGTATCCCACTTATTGACCACGATGATCATGCCTTTACCAGCTTCATGGGCGAAACCGGCAATCCGCTTGTCGTACTCACGAATTCCTTCTTCAGCATTGAGCACCATCAAGACGACATCTGAACGATCGATGGCACGCATGGCACGCATAACGGAATATTTTTCGGTGTTTTCATAGACTTTTCCAGACTTACGCATACCGGCTGTGTCGATCATGGTGAATTCTTGACCATTTGCATCCGTAAAATGGGTATCAATGGCATCCCGAGTTGTACCAGCTACTGGGCTTGCAATCACCCGGTCTTCACCAAGAATCGCATTAATCAAGCTAGATTTCCCGACATTTGGACGGCCAATCAAGCTGAATTTAATCAAATCTGGGTTTTCTTTTTCTGTTTCAAGTGGAAGATTTTCGATGATGGCATCGAGTACATCCCCGGTTCCTATCCCATGAACTGATGATACCGGAAGAGGTTCACCCAGTCCCAAGGCATAAAAATCATAAATGTCATTGCGCATCTCTGGATTATCGACTTTATTCACTGCCAAGATAACCGGTTTATGAGTCTTGTAGAGAATACGAGTAACATATTCATCGGCATCCGTAATCCCTTCTTTACCAGAAACGACAAAGACGATCACATCTGCTTCATCCATGGCAATTTCTGCCTGATGTTTGATTTGCTCCATAAATGGGGCATCCACATCATCAATTCCTCCAGTATCAATGATACTAAATTTTCGGTTTAGCCACTCAGCTGTTGCATAAATGCGGTCCCGAGTGACTCCTTCTACATCCTCAACGATGGAGATCCGCTCACCGGCAATCCGGTTGAAAAGCGTTGATTTTCCGACATTGGGACGGCCTACAATCGCAATAGTTGGTAGGGCCATGATTTCCTCTTTTCTTCTAACGAAATGTTTATAATAGTTTGTGTTTTTCTAACAAGGCTTTGGTCGTTGCTTCTTCAGGTTGCCCAAACTGAGTTGCCACCCGCTCGCTCCAACTATCCGTTGCACGCGCACCAGCATAATCAGCCTGCACCTGATCAAAAGCAGATACAAAAGACGGATCCTGCTCTTGATAGTCTTCCTGAAATACGACTTGTTTCAACGGCAAGCGTGGTTTCACAGGGTGATCCTGATTCGGGACTCCTAGCGCAATCCCAAAAACAGGGTAGGTATAATCTGGCAGATGAAAAAGTGTTGCGACTTCTTCTGCACAGTAGCGTAACATGCCAATAATGACACCTCCGTAGCCCAGACTTTCTGCTGCTAAAAGCGTATTTTGAGCAGCTAAGGCAGCATCCACTGAAGTGATCAGCAAATTGTCCACCCCTTCCGGATGGAAGTCCTTCTCATGCAGATGGACAGCTTTTTCAGCTCGATTTAAATCTCCAACAAATAGAAGGAAGACCGCTGCTTGACGAATGGCTTCTTGAGGAAGCAAGTCGTAGAGAGCCTCTTTTTTCTCTTTGCTCTTGACCACAATCACAGAATAAGACTGAAAATTTTTCCAGCTAGAAGCCATCTGGCCAGCCGTCAGAATTTCGTTGAGATCTTCTTCCTTGATGGCTTCATCCTTAAAACGACGAACAGAAAAATGAGACTTCATTAAACGGATGGTTTCATTCATCGGCGGTTTACTCCTTCCAAATGGATTTCCTTAGCTAAGAATTTCACGCGCTCCATCAGGCGTTTGGCCTGCCAGGTTTCATCACCATTGCGCGAGGCCGAAAAGTGACCTTCTAGCTCTTTCAAATTAAAGTTAGAGGTAAAGAAGGTAGGGAGATTTTCCTGCATCCGGTGTTGCAAGATCACTTGTAGCACTTCATCTCTCACCCAGGCCGACATCTGTTCTGCGCCAATATCATCAAGAATTAAAATTTCAGCTTTCTTGACCTGGTCGACCATTTCCTTGACCAAGCCTGAGCTAATAGCATTTTTGACATCAATCACAAAGCTAGGAAAATGAAGAAGAGTGGTAGAGGCTTGACGCTTTTCAGACAAATCATGGGCCAAGGCCGCCATCATGTAACTCTTTCCTACCCCAAAATCACCATAAAGGTAGATCCCTTTTTGGTAGTCGGGATACTTGGCTACAAAATTGGCTAATTCTTCAAAGGCCATAAATCGTCCCTTGTCATCAAGGTCAACCTTAGCGAGACTTGCCTCTTTCAAGGTTGATGGTAGATTGATCAGGTTCAGACGTTGGTTAATCGCAGCTCGTTTTTGGGCTTCAATCAATTCAGGGGTCTCTTCATAGGCCACATCCGCATAGCCCTCATTCATAGTTAAAACAGGTTTATATCCTTTGGCAATATAATCGGGATCTCCCAGCAAAAAGCGGTTGCGCTCACTAATGTATTGATTAAATTTTGAAATACTGCGACGAATTTCTTGCTCAGACAAGGAACGTTCCTTGATAAAAGCCGCAACTTCTTGATCCGCTAAAATTTGTGCCACCAAATACTCATAGTTGAATTGACGGGCACGGTTCATGTGAGACATGGTTTGACCGACACTTTCCATCTACTCACCTCCTTGATTTAATTTTTCTAATAGACGTTGTTTCTCTTTTGCAAGATCCACTTTTTCTTCTTGACTGGTTTGATTTTGGTAGTTTGGCTGGCTCCATTTAGGAACATTGGTTGGTCTATCTTTTGGAGATGTCGCCTTTCCACCTTTATTCCCTTGATTCTTCGCCTGCTCTTGGCGCTCTCGAACCTTGAGAATCGCCATTTCTGCGCTATTGACATTTTGGTAAGAAAAATCATTGCCCACCTTTAAGGCATACTTCTCATTGAGATTCGCCGACTGGGTTTTGTTAAAGGTCAGCAATAAAATAATATTGATGACTTCATCCAGCAAGCCCAGTCCAGCTAGTTTAGTCAATGTTTTGCGCTCGCTCTGTGTAATGGTTGCCTTGCGGGCCTTTTTGATCTCAGCCAAAAATTGCAGACTTGTTTTTTGCTTGGCTTCCTTCAGGATTGTCTCTTCCTGACGACTATAGGACAGACGTGGATTTTCTTGGTTGCCTTGGGCCAATTTTTGCCGCATTCGTTTAGGTGAAATGGTCCGATCCACAAGAGTTTCTTTGGCAAGGAGATAAGTCTCATACCAGGTCCAATGTTGTTCTTCAGCTATTGCAAAGAGAGCCAAGGTTGCCTCTCCTTCATCTTCAAAGCGAAGGCCATCTCGACGCATCATGCGTTTGAACATTTCCATATCAAACGGTTGTTTCTTACTTGGTACAACTGCACTCTCTCCTTCTTCCAGACCGAAAATCTGTGAGAAAGACACCTGGCGCTTGGTCCCCAGTGAATGCTCTGGAAGTAACTCTTCTAGAGCCTTCTCTCCAATCTTTTTTTCAAGCAAGCGTTTGTAAACAGCATTCGAGAAGAAAGACGGACTCTCAAGAGGAGCATGCAACTGAACGGTGAGTGCATCTTCTTCCTCAAAAATATCCATCAAGCCCATCGCAATCAAACGGTCAAAAGCTAGTAGCAGTTGAGGAAAGCCAAGATCTATATGATTGAGAATCTGTGCCAAGAGGTGTTGCTTTTCACCTTGATCATAACTGGCCACTAGGTAGCGATAAACTGAAACGGTTTCCAGTCCCAAAATCGGCAAATAATACAGCTCCAGCGCAGGCCCTACTGGTGGCAGAGATTGATTTTTTAAAAATGCGAAAGGAGTATTGGGCTTCATTTATTTTTCCTTTTTCTTCTTGCTTCCCTTGGTAATTTGCTTCAAGAGAGTCTCCAATTCACCGACATCCTTGAAACTCCGGTAAACACTAGCAAAACGCACATAGGTAATCTCATCTAGGTCTGCTAATTCATCCATCACTAAGGAACCAATGTACTCACTATTAATTTCATTTTCACTTTGACTACGAACCTTTTGTTCGATTTGGTTCACAATCTCCTCGATTTCATCACTTGAAACCGGTCGTTTTTGAGCCGAGCGAATGATCCCATTAAAGATCTTATCACGAGAAAATTGCTCACGCGTTCCATCTTTTTTGACAACGACCAGGGTTCGTTCTTCTACTCGCTCGTAGGTAGTAAAGCGATAGTGGCACTCTTCGCATTCCCGACGACGGCGAATGGTTTTTCCATCCTCAGCTTGTCGACTATCTACCACACTGGACTTACTTCCACCACATTTTGGACAACGCATTTGCTACCTCCTTAAACTGTTTTAACACTTCATTTTACCATAAATTGAATCGTAAAGAAAGCAGAAGAGGAGCAAAGGTTCGCCTCGAAAACTCCTAAAATACAGCAAAAAAAGAGTTCGAATAGAAGGTGTTCAAACAAAACGGCTTCTATCGACTCTCCTTTTGAATTACAAAGATAAGACGGCTTCTAGACCATAGTGGTCACTCACCAGTGGTAGGTTTTGACCATCAAAGATCACATGTAAGTTCTGAATATTCCATTCTTGGCTGGCAAAGACGTAATCAATTCGCAAAGGCACTTGATTGTCCGTCCAACCATCGATTCCTGGACCTACAGTATAGGTTCCTCTCGTTTCTTTGGCCTCAATAAAACTATCCTGAAGGACAAACGGACTAGACAAAATCGTTTCGTAGCCCTCTTGACCTGCGGGATTATTAAAGTCACCAGCTAAAATAAACGGTTTTCCCACTTGGCTGAAATAGTTCTCAATGCGTGGCCACTCAAACTGGAAGCCTTTGTCCCACCATGAAAGATGGACACTAGCAACAGCAATTTCTTTCCCATCGACCGTCGTATGAGCTACTGCTACTCGCCGGGTATGGTAGTCCTTAGGATCATCCATATTGGATACTAAGATCTCCTCGGCCCTCAAAGGTTGACGCGAAAGAACCGCTACTCCTTCATTTAGGTGGTCATAACCGATATGGTTGTAGGCCCAAGTCCAGTAATAGTGGAGCCCTTGAGCAGCTAACTCCTCAACCAAAACCCGCACAAAATGATCCTTGTGAATGGCTACAGCTGAAGGTAACGCTTGATAATACCCATCTGTTTCAACTTCCTCAGAGGCCATCTCTTGGTTGACTTCTTGAAAGCAAATCACATCATATTCAGCTTTTAAAATTTGTTCCTTGAGAATTTCAAATTTTTCTTGAGCATTCTCTTCCATCCAACTATGGGAATTTATGGTTAAAAATTTCATTCCCTGATTTCTCCTTTTTCAAAAACGAGAAATGGCAAGAGGCCGGGAACACTGCCCCAACCTCATTTTCTTTGCCGAAATCTCTTATAATTCTACTGATGCTACTGGCGCATTTGCTGCCAATTGACCAGTATGTTGGATTGTGACTGACTTAATAGCATCCGCATTGGTGAAGACAACAACTGTTGTGGTTTCACGACCTGCTTCATGGATCGCATCCAAGTCTGCTTCTACTAAAAGGTCACCTGCAGCCACTGTTTGGCCTTCAGACACTTTGACCTCAAATGGTTTTCCTTCTAGACTAACAGTATCTAACCCTATGTGAACCAAGACTTCCAAACCATTATCGGTTACTAAACCAAGGGCATGTTTGGTTGGGAAGATACTGGTAATCTTACCAGCGACCGGAGAAACGATATGTCCATTTTCAGGCTCAACTGCAAATCCATCTCCCATCATTTTTTGTGAGAAGACTGGGTCTTTTACATTTTCAATAGTGATGACTTGACCATCTGCCACTGAGTGCACTTCATCTGTCACACCCTTAAATGTTGCTTCCGCTTTTTGAACGGCAGTCATTTGGCTAGGTAGTGTTTCAGGAATGACTTCACCTGAATCGAGTACATCTTGGATATCTGATTTCAAGACGTCAGCTTTTGGTCCGTAGATAGCTTGGACACCTTGTCCTTTCATGACAAGCCCCATAGCCCCTTCTGCTTTCCATTGTTCTTCATTACCGACTTTTTCAGCGTCTTTAACGGTCACACGAAGACGCGTCATACATGCGTCAACATCTACGATATTGGCACGTCCACCAAGAAGGTTGATGATGTTGATCACTTGTGAGCTTGCTGAGCTTGTAGCAGCACCTGCTGCACTGTCTCCTGAAGCTGCATCATCATTTTGCTCATAGTTTCCGTTGCGTCCTGGAGTTGCATAGTTGAATTTCTTGATCATGAAGTTGGCAATGAAGTACATGATAAATCCAAAGAGGACCGTTACCCATGCAAAGTTAAAGATATCGATTGCCAATCCAGCATTGAGCGCCATTGGAGTACGTGTCAAGAATTCGATGGAACCAAATGAGTGAACCCGAAGGTGAACCAAGTCCGCCATTGCAAAGGCTGCCCCTTGTACAAAGGCATAGATGATATACAACGGTGTTGCAATAAACATGAACATGTATTCAATTGGTTCTGTTACACCTGTAAGGAAGGTTGCAAGGGCTGTTGCAAAGAGCATCCCTTTGTATTTTTCTTTTTTATCTGAATCCACATTGCGGTAGATCGCAACCACGATCCCCATCAAGATACCAAATGATCCAATCATTTGACCAACTTTGAAACGAGCTGGTGTGTAAGCTTGAAGCAAGTGGTGGTATTGGCTAGGATCTGCCTTTTTCAAGTTAACAAGGTCATTTACCCAAGCCAACCAAAGTGGGTCTTGTCCAAATACAGTTGTTCCTTTGGCAGCACCTGTCAATACATGGTATGTACCACCCAATTGAGTATAGTTGATTGGAATAGTCAACATATGGTGAAGTCCAAACGGCAAGAGAAGACGTTCCAAGGTACCAAACAAGAATGGCGCCAAGACTGGAGCAGTTGATTGCGAGTTGGCAATCCAAACACCAAAACCATTAATTCCTGATTGAATGACTGGCCAAATTATTGCTAAAAGCAAAGCTGTAATAATAGAACGAACGATAACGACAAATGGTACAAAGCGTTTCCCATTAAAGAAAGAAAGAGCTTCAGGAAGTTTGCGGTAGTTGTAGTATTTGTTGAAAGCAGTCGCTCCTACAAAACCAGAGATAATCCCTACGAATACCCCCATATTTAGAGCAGGTGCTTCAAGAACGCTAATGAAATAATCTGCAACTTTAATTGAACCACCAAAAAGTGTATGAACGGTAGCACCTTTTTGAGTCAATAAAGCAGATGTCACTCCAAAAACGGCACCAGTAATACGGTTAATCAAAATGAAAGAGAGACCAGCTGCAAAGGCACCGCCTGCACGTTCCTTAGCCCAACTTCCACCGATAGCGAGGGCAAAGAGGATGTGAAGGTTCCCGATAACCCCCCAACCAATTTGTTCTAAAATTCCACCTGTAATGACAAGTGGAGAGAAATTTGGATTGATCATTGGAATAGATTTCCCGATAGAAATCATCAATCCGGCTGCTGGCATTACAGCGATAACAACCATCAAGGCCTTACCGAACTTTTGCCAGAATTCAAAGCTAAATAAACTTTTGAATGATCCTTTGTTCATCATTCAACCTCCTTATATTGTTTAAGGCTTTGGTTTAAGAAAACGTTTGCGCTTAATTACTTTCTAGTATACCATATTTTAAATTTTTGTAAAGCCTTACATTCATTTTTTCTCCAAATTTTATCTTTTTCTCACTCTTTTTTAGGCTGAATCCTTTTTAAAACCTATTCTTTCCTAACGCAAACGTTTCCCTTGAGACATAAAAACATTCGAACCCTCTAAGGGTTCGAATGTTTTTATTCTAATGCATCTTGCATGGCATAGCCAATCCCACGAACAGTCTTTATATAGCTTTTTTGACCGGGTAGATCAATTTTCCCACGAAGATAACGGATATAGACGTCGACAATATTGGTCTCACCCGTACTCTCGTACTTCCAGACACTCTCCAACAACTGATCTCGTGTCACCACTCCCTTGCTTCCCATCAGAGTCGCTAGGAGGTCATATTCCCTGCGGGTCAAACTAATCATGTCCTTCCCACGATAGACGGTATGGTGTTCCACATCAATGCGCAAATTGTGGTAAGCAGTTGGAATCTTCATCTGGCTGCAATGTTGGTCAATATAATCACGTCCTCTAAAAATAGCTGTGATTTTATCTACCAAATCACTGATAATAAAAGGTTTGACCATATAGGAAACGGCAAAGCGCTGAATACTCTCTTTGTGCTCAGCAATTTTTTCGCGGCTATCCAATACAATCAAAACAGAAGCTGGGCGGATCTGACTGATTTCCTCTGCGAATGTTTCACCAGACATATCTGACAGATCGTAATTAAACAAGATCAGATCATATTTAGTCGCAGCAATCAAGGCCAGACCCGCTTTTCCATCCTCGACAACATCAACTTGATACCCTTCTTTTTGAAGTTCCAAATCAATGAAGCGAGCGATTTGCTTCTCATTTTCTACTAGTAGAACTCGTTTGACCATAGAGCAAGATTATTTTTCGTCGTACCAAGAATAGTGGAAGGTACCTTCTTTGTCTTTACGTTTGTATGTATGAGCCCCAAAGTAGTCACGTTGTGCTTGAATCAAGTTTGCTGGAAGATCAGCTGAGCGGTAGCTATCAAAGTATGTGATGGCTGCTGAGAAGGTTGGTACAGGTACCCCAGCTTGAACAGCAAGAGCAACGATCTCACGAACGGATTGTTGGTACTTAGCAGTGACGTCCAAGAAGTACTCATCCAATAGAAGGTTAGCAAGATCTGCATCACGGTTGTAGGCATCTGTGATCTTTTGCAAGAAACGAGAACGGATGATACATCCGTCGCGCCAGATAGATGCGATATCTGCAAATGGCAAGTTCCAGTTGTTTTCCTTAGAAGCTACACGCAATTGTGCAAAACCTTGTGCATATGAGATGATTTTTGAGAAGTAAAGAGCTTGACGAATCTTTTCAATCAATTCAGCCTTGTCGCCTTCAAATTTGAATGCAGCTGGTTTTGGAAGCACCTTGCTAGCGTGAACGCGTTCTTCTTTGTAGGCAGAAATATAACGAGCAAATACAGACTCTGTAATCAGTGACAATGGCACACCAAGGTCAAGAGCTGATTGGCTAGTCCATTTACCAGTTCCTTTGTTACCTGCAGCATCCAAGATATAGTCTACGATTGGTCCATCTTGGCCTTCGTCGTCTTTACGTTTCAAGATATCTGCTGTGATTTGGATCAAGTAGCTGTCCAACTCACCCTTGTTCCACTCAGTGAAGATTTCAGCCATGTCTTCAGCTGAAAGACCAAGCAAGTGTTGCATTAAGTCATAGCTTTCAGCAATCAATTGCATATCACCGTACTCGATACCATTGTGGACCATTTTCACGTAGTGACCTGCTCCATCAGGACCAATGTAAGTCACACATGGTTTTCCATCTTCTGGCGCTTTAGCTGAGATTTCTTCAAGAACATCTGCTACCAAGTCATACGCTTCTTTTTGTCCACCAGGCATGATAGATGGTCCTTCAAGGGCACCTTTTTCCCCACCAGAGACACCAGTACCGATGAAGTTGATCCCTGAGTTAGCCAATTCTTCATTCCGACGGATAGTATCTTTGTAGAAAGTATTTCCTCCGTCGATCAAGATATCACCCTTATCCAAGTGTGGAAGAAGGGCTTGGATAGTTGCATCTGTACCAGGTCCTGCTTGAACCATGAGCATGATACGACGTGGTTTTTCGATAGAGTTTACGAAGCTTTCGATATCATAGCTTGGCACAAAGTTTTTATCAGGATGGCAAGCAATCACATCTTCTGTTTTTTCTTTACTACGGTTAAAAATGGCAACTGTATAGCCACGAGATTCAATATTTAAGGCAAGGTTACGACCCATTACGGCCATACCAACAACACCAAAGTTAGCTTTTGTCATGTGACACTCCTCTTTATAGTTTGCCCCTATTTTACCATTTTTCGTCCTTAAAAGAAAGCAGAAAATAGCTTCCCGCCTTCTCTAAGAGGGAGAAGATCATGCAAGTTATTTGATCTAAAAAACAAAAGTGCCCGAGAAATCGTTCTCAGACACTTCTTTATGAATGGCATTAGTCCTCTTTAGAAGCCAACTTCTCTGCTTCAATGACCGGTTGATCTCCTTCTTTGAGTTTATTGACCGTCATATTAACTCCAAGAGCTCCTGCTAGCAATTGACGAATATCAAATCCAGCACCTTGAGAGACTTGGTCGATACTTTGCATAATATCGCCCACCATCTTAGAGGCATTGCCTTCCCCGTACATGGTGATCTTATCCACCTTGGTTAATGGTTCTGCGACAGCACGCGCAATTTCTGGCAACTTGTCAACGACCATTTCAGTAATGGCAGCTTCTTGCATTTTCTTCATCGCTTCAGCCTTTTGGTCCAAACCTTTGGCTTCAGCTTCCAGTTTCAAGCGAATGGCTTCGGCCTCGGCACGACCTTTGGCTTCAATAGCTTCGGCCTCTTGCAATTGGGCAAATTTCTCAGCTTCGGCTTGAGCCTTCCGAGCTTCGGCTTCTTTTTGTGTTTCAAAGAGTTCTGCTTCCGCCTTACGTTGGCGTTCGATCAATTCTGCTTCTGCAGCTTGTTGACGCGCATATTTTTCAGCTTCGGCTTGTTTGCGGATGTTGGCATCCAATTCCTGCTCACGAACCTTAACTTCGCGCTCTTTGACTTCCGCTTCTTTTTCCTGTTTCATGATATTAGCTTCGGCTGCCACGCGCTCTTGTTCACGACGTTGCACTTCTGCCTCAATCCCTTTAGCGGCATCTGCTTTGGCTTGGGCAATGTCTGCTTCTTGCTTGAGGGCTGCTTGTTTGAGTTTTAATTCGTTTTGTTTTTGCGCGATTTCAAGATCGGCTGCGACGCGTTTGTCGTTAGCCAATTTATCTTGTTCTGCTTCCACTTCCTTGCGTTCACGTTCTGCTTTGGCTTTGGCAATCAAGGCATCTTTCTTAATGGTTTCAACATTTTCAATCCCGAGGTTATCGATGACTCCCCCTTCATCAGAGAAGGATTGAACCGTAAAGGCGATGACTTCTAGACCCATTTTGGCCAAGTCTGGTGCTACGTTGTCCTGCACTTTTGAGGCAAACTCTTGACGGTCATTGACCATCTTACGAAGCTCCATCTGACCGATCACTTCCCGCAAGTTTCCTTCTAAGACATCTTGGACAGAATTGGAAATATCTGTCGTATTCCAGTTCAAGAAGTTTTCTGCAGCCCGGGCAATCATTTCATCGGTTGTACCAATTTTTAATTTAACAGCCGCATCGGCACGGACGTTAATGAAGTCCAGTGTTGGAACAGACTCAGAAGTCCGAACATCTGTCGAGAATTGCTCAATATCAAGATAAGAGCGTTGTTCGACAAAGGGAATCATAAAGCCAGCTTTCCCACGCAAGTGACGTTGTTTCCGAAGACCTGTAATGACTACGACTTCGTTGGGTTTAGCGTTGACATACCCTTTGATCAACAAGATCAATACAAGAATGGCTACGATTACAAAAGTAATCAACCAACCTGGAATAAATAAAGTATCCATACTTTTTCTCCTTTTTTAGAGGTCTCCCCTCTGTTGTTTATTAATCCTAGTATATCAAAAGAAGGCCTTTCCTCAAAGAAAAGACCTGTATTTATGTCTAAATTTATCGAATGCAATCTCTAGCTTATTCTTCGTCAAATAATCCTTGAAGACCTACAAAAGGACTGTTTTCTTCTTTCTTGATCGCTTGAGCGGCTTGGTATTCTTCTTCGGATAGGATTTTCCAATCATTGCCTTCGATAAAGCCTTGACCAGCCTCTTCTTCTGGAGTGAGAACCTTGAGAGGAATATTGAGCAGGATATTATCCGCTACACTCTCACTCAGGTCAATCTTCCCGCCTTCGATTGGTAGGATCAAGTCTTCCTCTAGGGCCTCGATATCTGCGTCAGACTGTACATCCTCCGCAAACACCTCTGTTACAGGATAGCTTTCGTTGATCTCAACAGGCTCCATGCTCCGGCTAGATGCCAAAACGATGGTGTAGGTCAACTGGTACTCCAAGACATAGAGCCCTGTATCATAGGCTACTCGTCCTATCGCTGTCACATTCTTTAAATCAAGAATTTCTGGATTACGCTTTTGCAATTCCTTGAGCAAATCCAACTCTTGATCAAAAGCTAGTCCCTCAGGATTTTTACGGATTTCTTGTGTAGATAAATTCATTCATTTGTCCTCGATTTTTCTAGATACTACTAGTATATCATGAAGAGGTCCTTCAACCAAGAAGTCTCTTTAAAAATTTGATATAATCATGAAAAAGCCAGTAAATCCCATTCTAAAAATGTATCGTAAAAGAAGACTTTCTGACCGGAAACATTTGCTGGAGATGAACTATACTAGGACTTAAACGAGGAGAAAAGATGAAAGATATCGGAGCTGTTTTTCGGCAAATACGGGAAAGTCGCCACATCTCTTTAGAGGAAGCTACAGGTGGAGAATTTTCACGCTCCATGCTATCTCGATTTGAAAGAGGGGAAAATGACCTGACGACGCAACGCTTTTTTCAGGCCCTTCAACAGATCAAAACCAGCCTCAGTGAGTTCTCCCATCTAGCAGGGATCGATCAGCACTCCTTTATTCCCAAATTGTTGAAAGAGCACTATGAAAACATGAGCTTGGAACACGATCAAGCCTTGTACCAAAGCTACCAGCTAGCCTATCAGAAAGATCACAAAAAAGAAGACTTCTTAGCCAGCATTATTCTCAAGGCCCAAATGCTTGGCAACTACCCTGAGGTAGAGTTTGCTGCTAGCCAAGAGGAACTAGATTTCCTCTATGACTATCTCTTCTCTGTCATGATCTGGGGAAATTTTGAGTTAAGCCTATTTTCACTGACCTCTCCTCTTTTCTCTAGTCAGCTCTATCGACAATACACAGAGGAATTGGTCCAAAGAGATGATTTCAAGCTTCTCCTAGACTCTTCTCTGCCTGCCCTCAATTCTATATTTCTCAATGGTTTCTTTCTGGCCATTAGTTCAAAAGAATTTGAAGATGCAACCTATTTTGATCAGCTGATCAAGGACCACTTTTACTCTGAAAACGAGGCTTACCTTCGGACGGTTTATCTCTATGCCAAAGGGGAATTTCTATATCGAAAGGGTGAAAAAGAAACTGGTCTAGAAAAGATGGAGCAGGCCATTCAGGTTCTATCCATCCTTGATTGCAAGGTTAGTGCCAACTACTACAAACAGGGCCTGCAAGAACTGATCAAGGAATCCTGAAAACTCACAGATCTATTCTATGAGTTTTTTTGTTGAAAATATGCAACATGTAAATTTTCTTTCTTTTAGGGGTTACAATAGGATTATCAAAAAAAGAAAGAGGTCCCCGCATGATAACCAGACTAAAGAATCGTCTCCTTCATTATTTCCTTAAACAGACTAGTTTTTATGTTAAAGAGGAAAAATTAGAACTGACGGAAGAAGAGAAACTGTTTCTTCTCAAGCAGGTGGTGCACCGTTTAAGAGAAGTTATTGTTTCTGCTAAACAGAAGGAGAAAAGCTTATGAAACTCTTATTTCGCAATCACATCTTTGCTTTACTGAGTCTTTCACGTTTTTTGAATACCCTTGGTGCTGCGATTTACAACCTTGTCTTTGTGGTTTTTGCGGCCAGCATGCCTCACCCTAGTCTGGCAGTTGGGATTGCCAATCTCATTGTCTTTATCCCAAGTCTTTTCACCATTTTCATTGGAATGAAGGCCGATCACACCGCTAAAAAAGCTGACTGGCTGATCCGAATGGGCTTTCTGCAAGCTATCCTTTTCGTCTTCATTGCACTGATGACGAAGATTCCGGGTTACCTTGCCTTTTCGATCGTTTGCTTCTTGAATATTGTGTCAGATAGTTTAAGTGATTACCGCGGAGGCTTGCAACTTCCCATCATGCAGAAAAACATCCCTAGCGAGGATCTGATGGAAGCCTATTCCTTCAATCAACTGCTTAGTATGGTTTGTTCTATTTCAGGTCAAGCGTTGGGAGTCTGGCTTTTAGCTATCAGTCACCAAAATTTTGCACTTGTTGCTTCGATCAATGCTCTGACCTTTCTCCTATCTTCCACTTGTCTTTTCATCCGACGCAGTCAACTGACCCACGAACCAATTCAAGTGGATGCTCGTCAGAAAGTTTCTTTCCTTCAAGAATGTCGAGACATGTATCGCAATGTTACCACTATTTTTGCAGATGAAGAGGTTCACAACTTTGGAAGACTTCTCCTATCCTTAGTTTTCATCAATGCTTTGGGCGGATCCATTTCTGGGATTTACAATCTTCAATTTCTCCATCATCCCTTCTTTCACTTCAGTTACAGCCAGTCCCTCCTCGTCCTTGAAGTTGTCACTATCTTCAGTATGGTCTGGGCTAGTCTGACACCCCATGATTATTTTTCAAAACAATCGCTCCATCATATCCTATTGTGGATTGCAGGTGGCCTAACCATGCTTGGGCTCACAAATATTCTGGTTCGCTGGGATATCCTTTGCCTTCTACTTGTCACTTTCCTCGGTTATCTTGTTGCAAAAATCAATCCCAAAGTTTCCAGTCTTTTAATGAGCAAATTGCCAGCTGAAAAATTAGCCTCTACCTCTAGCTTTTTGGGACTGATGGTCAGCTTTGCTATGCCACTTGGCACTGCCCTCTTTTCTGGCCTCGCTATCTGGAGCCTTCCTATCGCCTGGGGAATGTTTGCCTTCCTCGGTCTGGGCACCGTCCTTTTGTCTGTGAAATAAATCAGTGAAATAGGTTTAAAACACAGATTTAAAATCACTTGCATGATATATTTATATATTGTATAATTAGGAAAAAGTACAGATGCTATAAATGTTTTTTGGAATACGATAAAAAAATTTGCTTGATAATTACAATATTAGGCTTTGTGTTCATAAAATATCTCCAGAAACATACTATAGACTGAGTGAATTTAAAAAAGACTCCAGCCATTGAAGAATTGAGAGGTAAAATAAATGAATGAATTAGAAGTTCGATTCGCACTCAATGATGAGGGAGATTATAATAAGGCTATTTCATACTTAGAAAAACAATATAAATTTAAGTGTGAAAATAAGCAAGTTGATGAATATTTTAAGGCAAAAGGAAAGGAATTTGAAAATGACGAGGTAGGAAGTTTTATTTATAGGATTCGTCAAGAAGATGACAATATATCATGTATTTTCACAAGAAAAGATACAATAAAACAAGGAATGTGGAATGAAAGTGAAATAGAGTTGGAGTCTGAAAAATTAGAATTTGTAAGAAAGATGATGCAAACCGGTTTTTCAAATGTCTTCACAATAAGTAAATATAGAAAGACTTACCATAACGCTCTAGAAAATAAAACGATTAATCTAGATAAGATTGATGGTCTTGGATTTTATCTTGAAATAGAGATTTTAGGAGATTTTTCTCAAGAAGATTATAATCATTTTTATGATAAAATGTGCGGAGAGTTCTCGTTTTTAAATTCAAAAATAGAAACAAAGGGTTATGTCCAATTAATGAGAGAAAAAAGTGGACGTAATTAAAATCACCAGTAAGACTATTGGAGGTTACTGATAAAGAAAACAAAGACTTAGGAAATTTTCTTGGAAAATCTTTTCCCCCATCTCAAAGCAGTGCATAGAGAAAGCAGCCACTGCGTCCTACAGTTATCTCTATCAAACATCAAAGGCTGGGCAAAAACTGCCCAGCCTCTTTCTTTACATTTTTCTTAAACGTGCCACCCGCTCAGAAATGGGTGGGTGGGTATAAAAAAGTTTTTGCAAACCAGATTCTTTTTGAGGATCATTGATGAAGAGAGCACTGCTCGCATCATCGACGTGTCGTTGCATTGGTTCGCTATTATCTAGCTTTAACAAAGCATTGATCATCCCTTGAGGATTCCGCGTCAATTCAACACTTGAAGCGTCTGCTAGGAACTCCCGTTGACGAGAAATGGCTAACTGTACCAAGGTCGCTGCTAATGGAGCTAAAACGATGGCAAGCAAGGAAAGGATCAGGATAATAATTTCCAATCCACTACCACCTTCTCGATCATCATCCCGGCTACGACCACCGCCCCACCACATCATCCGGCCACCAATGCTTGAGAGCATGGTGATGGCGCTGGCCAAGGCAACCGCAATCGTGGAGATACGGATATCGTAATTACGGATATGACTGACTTCATGTCCAATGACCGCTTCGAGTTCCTCACGATTCATGACCGCTAGAAGCCCTGTCGTGGCTGCAACGGCTGCATTTTGAGGATTAGACCCTGTCGCAAAAGCATTCATGGACGGATCATCTACAATATAGACACGAGGCATAGGAATCTGTGCCACCATAGCCATATCTTGCACAATATGGTAGAGTTGAGGGGCTTGGTCTTCCGTTACCTCACGCGCCCCGTTCATCCGCATGACGACCTCAGTCGATTGAAAGATCATGCTAAAGGCATAGATGCCACCAATGATTAAGGCGAGGATAATCCCACCAAGAGAGGAGCCTAACCAGAGGTAGCCGACGGCTGCTCCGATAAGAGCCAAGAGTATGAAAAAAGCAATAAGGAGAATCCAAGTTCTCCTTTTATTGCTTGCAATTTGGTCAAAGAGCATATTAGTCTCCTAATCCGCTAAAGTCCACCTTTGGTACTGCTTTTTCTTCTTCAGGCACTTGAAGGAATTCGGCCTGTTTGAAGCCAAACATTCCAGCAATCACGTTTGTTGGGAAAGTTTCCAACTTGACATTGTAGTTGCTAGTTACACTGTTGTACAATTGACGAGCATAAGAAATTTTGTTTTCTGTATTAGTCAATTCTTCTTGCAATTGCATGAAGTTGGTGTTGGCTTTCAAGTCTGGGTAGTTTTCAGCCACCGCAAAGATACCTGCCACTTGACGTGAAAGAGCATCACTGGCTGCCATTGCTTCTGCAGGTGAAGATGCTTGCGCTACTTGTTGGCGAAGTTGAGTGACCTTAGCAAGGGTATCACCCTCATATTTTGCATAGCCCTTAACCGTTTCGATCAAGTTTGGAATCAAGTCATTCCGACGTTTCAATTGCACATCGATTTGACTCCAAGCTTCGCGAGTCTGCATCCGACTTTTCACTAAACCGTTGTAAACTCCTACTACCATCAACACAAGGACCACTAGGACCCCAAGAATAATCCAAATCATTTTATTGAATTCCTTTCATTTCTTTAGTACCAGTATATCAAATTTCCCTTATTTTGTGGTAAAATTATCTTATGAAACCAGAAGAATTTTATGACCGTTTAGCCGACCTCGGCTTCCCACTAACTGATCGACAAAAAGAGCAATACGAACGCTATTTCGAGCTCCTCGTGGAATGGAATGAGAAAATTAATCTCACCGCTATCACAGAAAAATACGAAGTCTATCTCAAGCATTTTTATGATTCTATCGCACCCATTTTACAAGGTTTGATCGAAAACCAACCCATCCGTCTCTTGGATATTGGAGCTGGTGCTGGCTTTCCAAGCCTACCAATGAAAATCCTATTCCCTGAGCTAGATGTGACCATTATTGATTCCCTCAATAAGCGGATCAATTTCCTTCACTTGCTGGCTGAAGAGTTGGGCTTGAGCGGAGTACATTTCTACCATGGACGAGCTGAGGACTTTGCACAAGACAAGGCCTTTCGTGCCCAATTTGATATCGTAACTGCCCGCGCGGTTGCCCGCATGCAGGTTCTCTCTGAACTGACTATCCCTTACCTGAAAGTAGGGGGACAGCTTCTTGCTCTCAAGGCTAGCAATGCTCCAGAAGAGTTGGAAGAAGCCAAAAATGCTCTTAACTTGCTCTTTAGCAAGGTTGAAGACAATCTACAGTATGAATTGCCAAACGGGGATCCACGCTATATCACTATAGTAGAAAAGAAAAAAGAAACCCCTAACAAATACCCAAGAAAAGCAGGTATGCCAAATAAACGCCCCTTGTAATAAGATACAAAGGGCCAAGCGGATAAAGTCAAAATAGGGAATTCGACGCAGAATCCAGAAGATTCTAGGAGGATTCATCTTTTTGACACGATCCGCAGCCCGTGTTCATTTCAATAAGATACAAAGGGCCAAGCGGATAAAGTCAAATAAGAGGCTGGGACAAAAGTCCTAGCCTCTCAATTGTCTTTGGAGTGTTGAGCAAGACGCAGTGGTTGAGTGCTCAAAGCACTGCTTTGAGGTGGCGGATAGAACCTGCGAAGCAAGTATCCTAAGTCTTTGTTCGCTTTTTAAGCTTCAAAGATGCCCTATGTTGACGGAAACTATGTTTTCTTT
>NZ_MRXX01000005.1:111408-119113 GCF_016642265.1 Streptococcus lactarius | reverse complement strand
TGTCCCACTCTCTTTTTAGTTTTGTGCCAGTTCTGCTCTTAGTGCTTGGTACTGTTCCTGAGTGAGGTGAACGCCCTTGGTTGCGACAATTTGGCTGGAGACTTTATTGGCAAAGCTGAGGGCTTCTTCGATTTCTAACCCTCTTAAGCGCGCTGCCAGAAAGCCTCCTACATGGCTATCGCCAGCACCAACTGTATCCACGACTTGTGCAGGCTGACCCGCGGCTTGGTACCAGGTGCCATCATAGGCAATCGCTCCTTTTTCACCTAAGGTCACAATGACCAACTGACCCGTTCGTTGGTGCAATTTCTCAGCAGCCTTTCGAGTATCATCACAGCCAGAAAAGGCAAGGGCTTCTGCTTCATTGACGTGCAGGATCGGATGAAGATCATAGATCGCTTCCAGTCGGTCTGTCGGAATTAGGAGTCCTCTTGGCCCAGGGGCAAAAATGACCTGTCCCTGGCATTGAGAAACCGACTCTACCAACGCAAGACCGGTTGGTTCTTCCACTTCTAGACCACACAAGTATATATAATCAAACCGTTCGGTTGCGATCTCTTTGAGCCATTCTGCCTGGAAGCTATACTCCACACCATGATCCGATAAGAAAGTCCGTTCGCCGTCTGACTCTACAAAGCAGTAGCAACAACCATTTGGACCAGCTAATGAGATTGAGGAAGTAATGCCCAATTCTTTTAAGTGACTCTTTACAAAATCTCCGTAAATACCCGAACCAACGGGTGAGATAAACTCATAGTCTTGGGACAAAAAATGCAAGATATTAACAACATTAAAGGCACACCCTCCGACAGACCATTGCTGATGATCAATATGGGCATCGCCTTCTCGACTAGGTAGACGGTCTAAATAGACCATGACATCACAAACAGTGGAACCAATGACTAAAGCGCTTGACATCTCATTCTCCTTACTTTGCCATCTATTATACCAAAAAATTAGACAAACATAAAAAATCAACCAACACGGCAGGTATTGGTTGAAATGAGCGTTAGTCGCGATAAACAGGTTGAGTGCCAAATGTTTGTGAAACCGGCATGATCTCGATGCGATTCACATTGACGTGCTTGGGTTGTTGGAGCAACCAAGAAACTGTATTTGCAATGTCTTCAGGCTGAATGGCATGTGCATCCTGATAGAGGGATTCCACCCGTTTTTCATCTCCTTTAAAACGGACGAGAGAGAATTCTGTCCCTTCACAAAGACCGGGTTCAATATTGCTGACACGAATCTTCTTCCCTGCCAAATCTGCCCGAAGATTGAGGGAGAATTGTTTGACAAAAGCCTTGGATGCCCCGTAGATATTGGCACCTGGATAGGGAACTGTCCCTGCTGTAGAGCCCATATTGATGATATAGCCATCATTTCGCTCCACCATCTGAGGTAAGATTCGTCGTGTCAAATAGGCTAAGCCAACGATATTGGTCTGAATCATGGTCAACCAGTCTGCCATCTCTGCTTCCTGGGCTGGAGCAAGACCTAACGCAAGTCCAGCATTGTTGATCAAAACGTCAATCTGAGACCAATCTGCTGGTAAACTAGCAAGTGCATGATCTACCTGAGAAAGATCTGTCACATCCATTTGAAGGGGGTAAAAGGACTCTCCAAGCTCCCCTTGTAACTTCTGTAATTTCTGGATACGTCTGGCTGCTCCA
Organism: Streptococcus lactarius; assembly: GCF_016642265.1. Lineage (GTDB taxonomy): Bacteria > Bacillota > Bacilli > Lactobacillales > Streptococcaceae > Streptococcus > Streptococcus lactarius. The sequence continues at coordinate 117,440 of NZ_MRXX01000005.1, read as the reverse complement.
ATGACGCGGTGTCCATCTGCAACTAAACGACGGCAGATCGCTTGACCGAAACCAGCCGAAGCACCTGTGACTAAAATTGTTTCTGACATGTCATGACCTCCATGGATTGTAAAAACGTCCCTGATTAAGAACAATCAGGATAATACTTAAAACCAGTACAGCTATGGCTGATAGAATCATCCCATAATCTTTCCCTTTCATGGCTTGGTAAGAATACCACGTGCGCTTTTTATTTTTTCCAAAGCGACGTAATTCCATGGCCGTAGAAATGCTGTCAATCCGCTCGAGTGAGCTAAAAATTAAGGGAGAGATGATTTGCAAATTGCCTTTAATTCGCTGGATCAGTTTGGCCTTTTTGGACAACTCCACCCCTCTGGCTTCCTGAGACAATTTAATCGTTTGATATTCTTCCTGTACGTCAGGAATGTAACGCAGCGTCAAGCTGACAGAATAGGCAATCTTGTAGGATACGCCAATTTGGTTGAGGCTTGAAGCAAACTGACTGGGATGGGTCGTCATCAAAAAAATCAAAGCAAGAGGTATGGTACAGACATACTTAAGAGCGAGATTAAAAAGATAAAAGAGCTCCTGTGAGGTGATACTATAAGATCCCCAGCCCTTCATCAGTACCGTTTTTGCCCCGTAGATCTCGACACCATACTGAGGAGCAAAGAGATAGACCATAAGCACATTTAGAAAAGCAAAAACAAGAGCAAATCCAAGCACAAAAGAAATATCCCGAAAGCGAATGTGGGCAGTAGAGAACAAGGCCAAGGCACCCAGACCAATTCCCAGAAGGAGCCTGGTATCATAACTCAACATGGCCGCAAGAGATACAAAGAGAAGAAAGAGTAACTTACTCGCACCTGAGAGGCGGTGAAGAAAACTCGTCCCCTCATGGTAGCCGACTAATCGATGATTCATGACCTTCTCCTTTCTGTTGCATATAAAATTGTGTTAAGTCCAAGGGATCCATTCCTAATCGATTGGCCAAGGCAAAAATAGATGTTTCTTTCAAATTGGCCTGTCGTAAAATATCTGGACGGGTAAATAATGCTGCAGGAGACAGGTCGGCTATGATCTGACCATCTGTCACCACTACTGCACGATCAGAATAATCCAGCATCAGTTGCATATCATGGGTAATCATGACAATGGTGTGGCCTTTTTGTTGCAAGGTATCTAGAAATTCCATGATTTCAGTGTAATTGCGCTGATCCTGACCTGCCGTTGGCTCGTCCAAGACCAAAATTTCTGGTCCTAAAACCAGTATAGAAGCGATGGTCACCCGTTTCTTTTGTCCATATGACAGAGCAGAAATCGGCCATTTACGAAACTCATAGAGGCCACAAGTCTTCAGCACTTGATAGACACGTTCTTTGATGTCTTCTTCAGCGACACCTCGCAAGCGCAAGCCTAAAGCCACCTCGTCAAAAATCATGTTGGTTGAAATCATTTGATTGGGGTTTTGCAAGACATAGCCGACTCGCTCGGCCCGTTCCTTGACACTCTCCTGCTTAATGTCTTCTCCTCTAAAGGTGTATTGTCCTTCAGTTGTAATGAAGCCACAGATGGCTTTAGCAAGAGTTGATTTCCCTGCCCCATTCTTCCCGACAATGGCTAAGCGCTGGCCCTTAGGTATACTGAGGGAAATATTTTTCAAGATCGGATGATTTTCTTGATAAGCAAAGGAAATCTGCTCCAACTTCAATAGTTCTTCTGCTTCATCAATTTTAGCAAAGGTCGCTTCTGGAATGGAATGATTCACACCGGTAAGCTCAATATCTTCCAGACGATCCAGATGCTCCAATTGATCTAAATCCTGACCGAGTTGACGAAGAGTTGTTAAATAGAGAGGTTCTCGAATCCCATTTTCACCCAACAGTGTCGTTCTCAACAACTCATCTAGTTGACCATTAAAGAGAACTTGGCCTTGATTGATCAAGATAACCCGATCGACAGGACGGTAGAGTACATCCTCTAAACGGTGTTCGATAATAATGGTGGTCGTCCCCTGTTCTTCATGAATCTGATCAATCAGATCAATAATATCCTGGCCCGACTTGGGATCTAGATTGGCCAGTGGTTCATCAAAGAGTAGAATCGGACTCTCGTCAATCAGAACTCCTGCTAAGCTCACCCGCTGTTTTTGCCCACCGGACAAATCTTGTGGCCGATGATCCAAGAGCTTCATCAAATCTAAGCGTTCTGCCCAACTCTGCACACGCTCTTTCATCGTTCCCAGCTCCACCATATCGTTTTCAAGGGCAAAAGCCAAATCTTCTGCAACACTGAGACCAATAAATTGACCATCTGTATCCTGCAAGACCGTACTGACCAAGTGAGATTTCTCATAAATACTGAGATCAAAGGCCTCTTTTCCCTGAATGAGGAATTGCCCACTACTGGTTCCTTTATAAATATTGGGAATAATCCCATTTAAGCACTGGCCAATTGTTGACTTTCCAGAACCAGATGGTCCAACAATTAGGACCTTTTCTCCCTTATAAATGGTTAAGTTGAGATTTTTCAAGGTTGGTTCAGACTGTGCCTTGTATTGGAAGGAAAAATCCTTCAGTTCAATCATTGCTTCTTTCATTTAGTTTGCCTTCTCCCATAAGAGTGCAAATTGGATAGCTAACTCCGCGATTCGATCCTTGCCGTCTAAATCCTCGTGACTGGATAAGGTTCGGATATCCCATTTTTCTTCCGAGAGGTGGTCTGCCGCGTAGAAGAAGTGGCATAGTTCAAACCCCCTAAAGGCTGCTAAAGCTGCCACGGCCGAACATTCCATATCCACACAAATAGCTCCTGCTTTCTTTCGACGCTTCATCTTGTCGATAGTTTCCCGGTAGGGAGCATCTGTCGTCCACACTTTCCCGATGGTGTGAGAAACCTGATGTTTCTCGAGGAAAGCCTGAAACAAAGGAAGCGAAGACTGGTTAACCTCTACTTCATCACTAGCTGGTAGATAGTGGTAACTGGTCCCTTCATCGCGAAGAGCAGCTGTTGGAATCATAATAGAGGTCGCCTCAATATCTTGGTCCAAAACCCCACAGGTTCCAAAGAGAACGAGCTTTTCCATCCCAAATTGAATCAGATCCTCCACAATCCCTACACAGGAAGCAGCCCCAACTGGTGCATTAAAGACAGCAATCTGTTGGTCTCCAATCCTAATCCCATAGACTAGGACTTCAAAGTTGGCCATGGAAGTTCTTGCAATGACCTCATGATCGTAGTTTTCTAGCAGGCGGGCAAATGTGACCCTTGAAAAGCAAGAGATAGCTACTTTTGGAAATCCTTCAATCGGATCGTGTAGATCTTGCGGATTGATAATCGCCTCTCGATTGGTATCAAATTCTTCTAAAATCATTTTCCCCTCCTCTTCGTCAGGACTTCTGGTTCTCTATTATACCATAAAACGGCCCATTGGAGGGTCTTTGCAAGTAAGACAAGCCCGCTTTTCGGATAAAAAAACAGCCTGAGCTTTCAGACTGTTTGTTTATTTTAAGCAGGTTCTCCATCAAGCGTCTCACCGATAACAGCCAAACGCTCAGCAACCTCTGCCTGTGACATCTTGTGTTCTTCTACATAACGATTGCGAGGGTGAACACGACATTCATGTGAGCATCCGCGAAGGTACTTGTCTTCATTTTCTTCTGAGGTCAAGATCCGACGGTTACAGAAGGGATTTCCACAGTTGACATAGCGTTCACAAGGTGTACCATCGAACCAATCTTTTCCGACCACACTTGGATCAACATGGTTGATATCAACCGCAATCCGCTCGTCAAAGACATACATCTTCCCATCCCACAGTTCTCCTTGAACTTCTGGATCTTTTCCGTAAGTTGCGATACCACCATGCAATTGACCAACATCTTTGTAGCCCTCACGCACCATCCAGCCTGAGAATTTCTCACAGCGGACTCCACCAGTACAGTAGACGACAACGCGTTTGTCCATGAATTTTTCCTTATTATCACGGACCCATTGTGGCAATTCACGGAAGTTGCGGATGTCTGGACGAATAGCTCCACGGAAGTGACCAAGATCGTACTCGTAGTCATTCCGAGTATCAAGGACAACGGTATCTTCGTCGAGAAGAGCTTCTTTAAACTCTTTTGGTGACAAGTAAGCACCTGTTGTTTCAAGAGGATTGATGTCATTATCGAAATTATCATCTTCTAAACCAAGGTGGACAATCTCTTTCTTATAACGGACAAACATCTTCTTGAAAGCTTGCTCTTCTTCCTCATCGATCTTGAACCAGAGGTCTTCCATCCCTGGAAGGCTGTGAACGTAGTCCATGTATTTTTGCGTTGTTTCGTAGTCACCAGATACGGTTCCGTTGATTCCTTCATCAGCGACTAAGATACGACCTTTAAGGCCGATTGATTTACAGAAGGCCAAGTGATCAGCTGCAAATTGTTCTGCGTTTTCGATGGGAACATATTTATAGTAAAGTAATACACGAATAGGTTTTGCCATGTCATTCTCTTTTCTAAGATTAAATTATCAGAATTTTTCATTCAACTATACCAGTATACTCTCCCAAGAAAACGAATGCAATTTATTTGACTGAAAAATAAAAGCCTGGTTTCCCAGACTTTTATACGATGAAACCAGGGTTCCAACTTCCTACTCTTCCTTTTCCAACTGATCCAGATAGGCTTCATAGCGTCTTTTCTCAACTTTTGCAAGAAGCATTACAAGGGTATTCACTCCCCATACAATTGGAAGATTCAGTAAAAAGGTAATAGGAAGTACTAGTAAGAATTTTGAATGGAAGGGATTTGCCTGATAGACAGCTTGGTTTAATTGAAAATTTTGAGCCCAGATGAACAAGGAGAGAATAGAGGTTACTGCTACAATTCCCGTCACATTTAGATAGCTATAACTGATAAATCTCACACCCAATCGTTGACAACGCACCGAATAATACAATCCTGATACGATGAGTAAGGCTACCACCATGATTGGGCTGAGCCCCACCTTAGATGTAAAAATGGATCCCACACTAAAAACAGTTAAGGCAAGGAAAAGAAAACCAGCCGTCTCCGCACCAGCCTTTTGAGCTAAGCCTTCTTCTCGTTCATCTATGATTTGTTTGTTCAGCAATTGTAATCTCATCTCTTCCTCCTTATTCTTCATCCTCTAATTCTGCCTCGATCTTCTCTTGTTTTTTCCGATTGATAAGAGCAAGTGGTTTTTCAAGCAGATCTGTCAGGATGGCAAAGACGAGAATTTCTAATAAAATTTTGACCAGATACTTGGGACTCAAGATAAAGCTCGTTGCCTCTCGCTTTCCAATCACATCCATGGCTATCATCAGCACAGCAAAGAATAGACCTGACCCAAGGCGACTTAACCAGCTATCTTTTTCTAACACATCTCGGATATCAATCCCTGAACTGATCCTTCTTAGCAGAGCATAAGCCCCCATGGCAATCAGAAGGAACATCTCAGGTAGATAAGCGACTAGATCTAAGTCTAGGATACTGGACTTCACAAAGGCAGATAGGGCAATAAAGCAGGTCATGCCAAGGACAAGTTCCCCTGCGATTTTTCCATCCAGTAGCATAGTCCGTTCATCTTTTACAATTGGTTCTTTCTTTTGTTTCATATTCTTCCTCTTTCTATTATTAAAACTGTTACTCCCAGAACAGTTGATCCAGCGTCTTATCCAAGGTCTTACAGGTGGCAAGACAGAGACTGAGGGTTGGGTTATACTTTCCCGCCTCAATCAGACCGATGGTCTGGCGCGTTACTCCAATGGCATCTGCAAGATCCCCCTGGGTCATATCATGCTCGACCCGGGCCATTTTTAATTTGAGATTTTTCGCCACAGGCTTTTCCTTTCTTATTTTTATAGCTCTATTATACACTATATTTTCTATTTTGCAATATATATCTTGCATTTTGTAAAAAATATTTTTTACAAAACAAAAAAAGAGGCTGGAAAAAAGTCCTAGCCTCTCAATTGTCTTTGGATTGTCGAGCAAGATGCAGTGGTTGAGTGGGCTCTACTA
>NZ_MRXX01000005.1:101794-111375 GCF_016642265.1 Streptococcus lactarius | reverse complement strand
ATTTCTGTCCCACTCTCTTATCTTCTGTACATTTAATCTTTGGTCAAACTTCCATCTTTTGTTTGAGTCCGTGCATAAGCGATCAAGAGAAGAGAACCTGCAACAGCCACTGTTAATGCATTAAAAGAACCCGCAACAACACCTTGTAGGAAGACTTTATTGGCACTTTCCTTGTAGATCAAGACATCTCCAACCGGAGCAATCAAGCCCCAGATCACAAGGTTGGATACGATTTGAACGATGTTAAAGACAATTAATTCTTTCTTTGTCACTTCCCCTTTGAATTCACCGATTTGTTTGCGGAAGAAACCAACAAAGAGTCCAAACAAACCACTTGAAATGATCCAAGTCCACCAAAGACCACCTGACATAGCATCCTTAATGGCATGACCAATCAAGCCGATTAAGAAACCGACAATCGGACCAAAAACTACACTAAAGAGAGCTTGAAGGGCATATTGCAACTGAATGCTCGTATTCGGTGCAGGTGCAGGGATTTGCAACATAGCAATCACGACAAAGAGGGCTGCTCCAACCCCAATAGCTACAACATCTTTAATTGAAAATAATGATTTCTGTTTCATTCTGATATCTCCTATTAATTTTCCATTTTTCTAATCTCGATATGCCAAGAAGCCCCAACTCCTACATTATAGGCCTTGGCAAAGGATCCCTGGTTGATGGCAAGACCAACACGATAAAGGGAATTGATATAAAGGATTGGCTGTCCAATTCGCACATCGGCGAAAGACTTACCGTAGGTTACTTGGTTTTGGTAAACCAGCATGTCATTGTTATAGATGGTTACTTCAAAACGTTCCCCAAATTCAGGTGACAAATGATTGAACTCTTCCCGAGTAATGGAAGTCCAAAGAGAACCAAAGCGCACATCTAAAATGTCAACCGCACCTTTAACAAGATTGTCCTCAAGAACTGTCTCAACCACTGGGATTTCCACAATATGTTCGACACTGAGTTCTGGTCCGACGTCTTCAAAACTAATATGGCCACTGGCCAACTTAGCCCCAGTATAGGCGTAGACATCACGCCCATGGAAGGTATAAGAAAACTCTGTATTAGCTCGACGATTCTTCACTTCTGAAATCTCACGGATAGCAACAATCCCTACATGTTTCTTGATAAAAGAGAGAGTGCCATTATCCGGAGTGACAATGTATTGATTTTTCGCCGTTTTAGCTACGACACTCTTTCGTTTGGAACCGACACCAGGATCGACCACCGAAACAAAGGTTGTCCCTTCTGGCCAGTAATCTACTGTCTGAAAGAGACGGTAACTCCCTTCAAAGATATTGTAGGGGGTAATATCATGAGTTAAGTGGTGAATTTTAAGGGTTGGCGATTCTTCTAAAGCAACCCCAATCATAGCGGATACTGCTCCATCCACCAAACCAAAGTCTGACTGAAGAACTAGTAAATTATTGTGCATCTTTATCTCCTTTTTTGTCCAATAATGGAAGAAGGAAGTTCGATAGTCCCCATCCTAATCCAGCACCCAATATGACCGTGAGGACAAACCAAGTGATGGTCGCTAGATCTGGTGATACCATCACCCGATTGACGTAGTCTATCGATTTTCCACGATCCAATAAAGACATGCGGTAACTTGTCGGATAAAACCACATCATCAGGATGGGCCCTGTCGTCGCAAAGGCGAAAATAAGAAAAGACAAGGCATTTCGCAAACCCGAGCGAAAACGACCACTTGATGCGACCATCTCCGCAAAACTCCCTGCTATCAAGGCTGGAACAAAGGCTCCTGCACCATGACGTGAAAAGAGGAAAAAGGATCCGATCACGCAACCAACTAGAAAGACAGCGCCAATGGCTTTGATTCTTTCCAGGTAATAGCGGTAAATGGGACCGCCAATGAGGGCTGAGAAAGCTGGAGCGTAAAACATATTTCCTTGGTGATCGACTAGATTGCTCAGGATAACACCCAGTCCAATCGCTAGGAAATAGAGGAGAATGAAGGCTCCAACTTGTTTCATCTGATTCACATTTAGTCTATTCATAGGACACTGATCCTAACGGTGGCTGATTTTCTTTGAAAGAAAGTCGCCGAAAAATTGAACCAAAACGATGAGGATGAGAATCAATAGAGTCGCAACAAAGATGACATCGTTGTTAAACATATTTTTCCCATAGTTGATGGCTAAGGTTCCTAGTCCTCCTGCACCAACGGCACCCGCCATGGCAGTTTCTCCGATTAAGGAAATGATGGTCACGGTGGTCACACGGATCAAATCTGGAAGCCCTTCACGAAGGTAGACTCCCACAATATCCCAGAAGGTTGCCCCACTGGCTTGGGCAGCTTCAATCACGCCTCCATCCAATTCGGACAAGACAACTTGGACTTGGCGGGCAAAGAATGGAAAGACCGCTAAGGAAAGTGGAACAAGGGCTGCTGTAGGGCCAATGGTATTTTTCAAGAGCAAGTAGGTCACTGGGTTAATAAAGGCCAACAAGATAATGAAGGGAATGGCACGGAACAAGGAAGTAATCTTATCCAGAATTTGGAAGACGATTTTATTTTCGATGACACCCCCAGGTCGCGTCAAGACCAATAATAGTCCGGTCACCAAGCCTAAAAATCCACCAATAATGAAGGAAATAACTGTCATATACAGGGTCAGGTAGATGGCGGTTCCCCATCCATATTGGCTAGACCAGCCTAGTTTATAAACATTTGGTAAATAGGTTTGAATCAATTCAATCATGCTTTTCTCCCATCTTTCACAATAGTCACTGCAACGCCTGCGTTTTCTAATTCTGTTTTAGCAGTTTCTAGATTTTGATTTTCACCTGATAAGATGACCACCAATTCCCCAACTGGAGTGTTGTCAAGAATCTCGATATTTCCAAATAAGATATTGGCAGATACTTGGTATTGTTTGTATATATCATTGATGATGGCGGTATCTGTCACAGATCCAGCATACTTGAGATGTGCTAAAATCGAGTCCTCAGGTAAGTTCTTGACAATCGCTTGTTGGTTGATTTTGACCATGGCTTCATCGATCCCTGTTGCAACTGTGATGAAGTCTTGGGTCAAGGTATTTTTCGGATTGGAGAAGATCTCTAAAACAGAGCCCTCTTCGATCAATTCACCATTTTGCATGACGGCGACTCGATTGGCAATATCCTTGACAATTTGCATTTCGTGAGTGATTAAGACAATGGTTAAGCCGAGTTTTTTATTCAACTCTTGGAGCAAAGCTAGAATTTGCTTGGTCGTCTTTGGATCCAAGGCGGAAGTTGATTCATCAGAGATCAAGATTTTTGGATCATTAGCCAAGGCACGCGCAATCGCTACCCGTTGCTTTTGTCCACCAGACAATTGGGCTGGGTAATTTTCAGAACGGTCAGCTAGACCAACTAGTTCCAACAATTTGGCCACTTTCTCATTCTTTTGTTCTTTGTTTAATTTAGAATGTTTAAGAGCAAAGGCCACATTTTCTGCGACCGTCATTTGGGCCATCAGGTTAAAGTGTTGGAAGATCATCCCGATATCCCGACGTTTCTCTCTTAGGGCAGCTGGTTTTAGGGTCACCTGATCTTGATAAATCACATCTCCATCCACAGTAATGGTTCCGGCGCTAGGCACTTGCAAGAGATTGATGACCCGAACCAAGGTCGATTTCCCGGCTCCGGAATACCCTACAATCCCATAGATATCGCCTTCATTAATATGAATGGTCACATCTTTGACGGCTTGGATCTGACGTTTCTTTTGCTGGAAGGTCACATCAATGTGATCCAGCTGAATCATTGCTTTACTCATAACTTGCTATTAACTCCTTTATCAATTCAATATGGGTGTAATAATCGGCGATTTTCACATTTTCATCGCCCCCATGATCATGACTATTGGCATTGCCGATTCCAAAGGCCGCCATTGGTACTTCCAAAGCTTCAAATACCGTATGCATGGGCCCTGTTCCCGCTGTTGTTGGAAGAACAGAAACTCCTTCTCTATAGAAATCTTTGGCCAACCGAATGACATTTAAAATCGATGGGGCACTCATATCACTTCGGTAACTCATTTCACCGAGAGTATAGACCAATTCGACCTGATCATAACCATTTTTCTTCAATTGCTGCTTGATCTTCTCTAGAACATCTTTAGGATCCAGTCCTGGAACCAAGCGTACCTCCATCTTGGCACGTGCCTCTGCCGGAAGAATGGTCTTGACACCTTGACCTTGATAGCCAGAGCTGATCCCTTCGATATTAAGAGCTGGTTCAAAATAAAAGCGGCGTAAGAATTCCTTGCGATCTTCCTGTAGGACCGGAAGGGTCAAGCCATAGGTTTCAGCCACGTCTGCTGGACCCTTATTGGCATATTGCTCGATCAAGGCCAATTCACGTTCGTTCGGTTCTTGGATTTGCTCGTAAATACCTTCCACCAAGATGCGACCTTGGGCATCTCTGAGGCTTGCAATGGCATTTAACAAGTACCAGGAAGCCGAGTCTACAACACCGCCATAGCTGGAATGGATGTCCACCTCTGCACTCTTTACCACCATATCAAAGGTGACGATTCCCTTGCTACCACCAGAAATTTCCAACTGTCCTTGGTTGTTTCGAGTACCTTGTTCCCATACTAGGAGGTCTGCCCCACGCAAATGTTTCTTGTGTTTGGCCAAGTATTTATCCAAGTCGGTTGATGCAGATTCTTCCGCTCCTTCGATGATAAAGGTGATATTGACTGGTAAGTTTCCCTTTTCACGAATGTATTTTCGAAGGGCTGTGAGACGGGCTGTGATGTGGCCTTTGTCGTCATCGACTCCTCGACCATACATGGTCCCATAATGAACCGATAAGGTGAAGGGATCCCCACTCCAGGGTTGGTCGTCATCAGCCGGCACCGTATCATAGTGGTTATAAAAAATAATGGTCTTGGCATCTGGATTTGGGGAGAAAAATTTGGCAATGACAAAGGGGGCTATGTAGCTATCATCTACTTCTACTTTTGCACCTGCAGCTGTGAAGATTTCGCCTAAATAATTGGCCACTTCCTTGAGCCCAATCTGTTGGGCAAAGATAGATTTTTTTGAAATCAGGGTCCGCAAAACTTCAAAATAATGCTGGGCGACTTCGTCATTTTCAAATTTACGGATTTGTTCCGCTTCTGTTGAAACAGGCATGACTTCCTCCTAATACGCGATAAGAGGCAGAGAATTGCTTCTCCACCTCATTTCATACATTTGAGTCTCTTTCTTAGAAGACTGGTTGGTCCATACCTTCTGAAGACTCTTCAATTACTTTTTTCACATTGTCTTTGTGATAAGCTTTGACGATTTCCTTGATTGCTTTTGCTTTATCAGATTTTTCCCAATCTTTCTTCGCTGCGATCAAATTGTACCATTGTTTTGAGTTGTTATCTTTCTTTTCAATATAGATGGCTTTCTTGAAGTCAACACCAGCTTCACGAACGAAGGTATTGTTGATCACTGCAGCATCTACTGATGGAAGAGCAGATGGTGTTTGTGAAGCATCCAATTCAGAGATCTTCAAGTCTTTTGGATTTTCTTTGATGTTTGACACGTTTGCCAATTTTCCATCTTTAGTATCCAATTTAATCAAACCAGATGATTGCAAGACGTACAAGGCACGGCTTTCATTTGTTGGGTCATTTGGTACAGCGATGGTTCCACCTTTAGGAATTTCTTTAATTGAAGTGTATTTGTTTTTACCGTTTTCTGTACCAGAGTATAGACGGATTGGTGCGATGTAGGTATCTCCTACAGAGACAAGGGCATTGTCGTTTTTAGAGTTCCAGTTATCAAGGAAGTTGTAGTGTTGGAAGGCATTGATATCGACACTACCATCTTTTACAGCCACGTTTGGTTGTGAGTAGTCTGTAAATTGAGTGAATTCCAATTTGATACCTGTTTTAGCATCATCCAAGTTCTTTTGAACTTGGTCCCAACGAGCTTTTTCGGTGTCGCTCAAAGTCATGACACCCACTTTAACGGTTGTTTCACCATCTTTGCTAGATGATTTTGAAGAGCCGCAAGCGGCAAGGGCGAAGGTTGCGATAGCGGCAAGAGCTGTTAAACCAAGAATTTTTTTCAATTTCATTTTGAAATCTCCTTTAATTAAATATTATTCTTTAATATCTTTTGCTTCTGGTAGGTAAGAACCACCAAAGTATTTCTTAGACAATTTTTCAAGGGTTCCATTGTCATAGAGTTCCTTGATGCGTTTGTTGACAAATTTTTGAAGGTCTTTATCTTCTTTTGCAATGATTGGATACACATAAGGTTGTTGGTCGCTTGGAAGCTCGATAACCTTCAAGTTGTCATAGCCTTGATCACGAATGATGGTATCCACTGAGATCCGTTCGAAGATCTTGTAATCGGTACGACCATCCGCTAGATTAGCCATGATGGTTTGAATGGTTCCATCCGTATACTTCAATTCTGTCGGATTGTCCGCATGTTTTTTGTTGTAGTCTTCTAACTGTTTAGCAGTAGATGTTCCTTGAACAACTTCTGTTTTCTTACCACCAATATCATCCAAAGATTTAATAGAAGAATCTTTTGGCACGACCAATACTAATGGATTGCGAGCATATGGATTTGGATAGAGGTATTTTTCTTCCCGCTCTTTTGAGTAGCTGATGTTGTTGGCACCGATTTGGAAGCGGTCACTATCTAAGCCAGCAAAGACTGAAGACCACTCTGTTTTGTTAAAGTTTACTTCATATTTGTCTGAACCTTTGAAGATTTCACGCAACACTTCGATTTCATAACCGGTTAGCTTGCCGTCTTTTTCTTCGTAAGAGAAGGGTTTGGTTGTTCCAACCGTCCCAACTTCGATGGTTTTCTTACCACTGGCTGATTTACCAGATGAACATGCTACTAAAGCACTGGTTGCAAGGACTGCAACTAATCCTAAAGCAGAATACTTAATCACTTTTTTTAGATTCATAGGATCTCCTTTTGGGTTTCAGGCACATAAAAGGCCATTTTAAAAGTATTTTTTTATTCTATCAGAAAAGCATTCACTTGCCTAATATATATTTTTTATGAAGGTGATAGTTTTTCTTTATCACACTTCTTTGGCTTTAAAATACCGCAATAAAGCTTGCGCATTTTCAACATAATAGGGAACCGATACCTCAAAGGCTGCATCATCAATGGTCATGTGATCATGATGGAGGTCTGGCGCATCCGGCTCTCCATTGGAACCGATAAAGGCAAAGACTCCAGGAATTCGCTCTTGGTAAAAGGCGAAGTCTTCTCCAGCTGTAGAAGGGTTCGCTGGGATCACTTCAGCCAAACCTTGTGAAGCTTCCCAAACTACCCGCGTCAGTTCCTCATCATTAAAGGTAACGGGCGGGGTCACCCCCCACTCAAAATCTACATCTACTTCCAGACTTTCTGCAATGTGTCGAATGATGGAAATAAAATGTGCCTTCAAGTCTCTTTGCACACTCGGATTAAAAGAACGAATGGTTCCTTCAAAATAGCCTGATTTGGGAAGCACATTCCAAGTCGAACCAACATCTAGGTGTGTAATGGATAAAACCGCTGCCTCAAAAGGCGAAACCGTTCGGGATATCAACAACTGTAAATTCTGAACCATGGTTGTCACGGCTGTTACAGTATCAACTCCTAAGTCTGGTCTAGCGGCATGGCTACTAACGCCCGTCACACTGACCTTGAACTTTTCCACTCCAGCCATCATGGCGCCAGAATTGATGGCAAGTTTTCCTGCCTTTAGCTGGGGAATGTTGTGAAATCCAATAATTCCTTCTACATCATCCAGCAATCCAGTCGCTAAAACTGCAGACGCTCCTTCAGAAATTTCTTCTGCCGGCTGAAAGATCAAGCGAATGGTCCCTTCTAGCTGGTCTTCTTTTTCCTTGAGAAGGGCCGCAGCTCCCAAGAGGCTGGTCTGATGAAAATCATGACCACAGGCATGCATGACTCCAGGATTTTGACTTTTGTAGGGAAGGTTTGTTTGTTCTAAAATGGGGAGAGCATCGATATCCGCCCGAAGTGCCACCACTGGACGGCCTTTCCCAATTTCTGCAATCAAACCCGTTTTCAGACCACTATCCAAAACACGGATTCCCAAGTCCTCCAACTTTTCTCGTAAAAAGGCAGTTGTTTGGTATTCTTGACCCGATAATTCTGGATGCTGGTGCAGGTAGTGGCGAATCTCTGCTAACTCTTCATAAGAATAAGCCACAGGGCCTCATCTCCTTTCAAACATAAAACTATTTTATCACTAATCGGTAGTGCTGTCTAATTCCTGTTTTTTGGGCTTTGTTATAGTCAGGAACTATAACAAAAAAACACTTCTGGATCTGGTCCCAGAAGTGTTGGTCTTGTTAGGATAGGTTTCCTTCAAATTTTTCCATAAAGCTATCACTATTGTAGGCTTTTTCCACTTCCCACTTGCCGTCTTTTTTGACAAAGGTCAATTGGAAATCATAGAGGTCAGGTGTAATGAGCGGACGATCTTTCAGCGAAGCCATCATTTCTTCTCGGTAAACTTTGTTCTGAGCTTGATTGGCTTCAATGATATTTGGATAGTCTTTGCGATGCTCTTGGTAGAAGGTTTGCATATGATTTAGAATGGTTTTTTCCATGCTGACCGTTTCAGGATTTAAGCTGATCACCACTCTATCAGGAAGGTACTCTTTCACCGTGTAGGTCAATTTTGCCCGCTTGGCATTTTCTTTTTCATAGGCATCGATAAATTGGGTCACTTCTTCATTTGAGAATTGGTAATCATGCAATTTACGAGTAAAGTCCGATGCAAATTTGGCCCGAAAATCGTTGCGCTCTTTTTTCAAGTCCGTCCCCAAGACAAATTGATCATCCTTGTCGACTTTTCGTTGCCCGCTAAAGTAGACTTGATTGATGTACTCATCTGCCAAAACGCTAGCATTTTCTACCTTGTTCTCGTATTTGGAAGAATCAACCGTAAATTTGAGTGGCTTAGATTTTTTATCTGAGCTATAAGTTTTGCGCTCGTACTGAATTTCGTATTTTTTTCCTTTTTCAGCAGGAAAGACGATGTAACCCGAGACTTTCTTATCCTTGGCTAACTGATCGCTCTTGAGCAATTGAAAGGCCTCACTTTGATCTGCGATAGCTGTTTTCAATTTGACCTTGTTATTTGATGAGTCATAGACAGTAATATCAGAATCCGACACATTCACAGAGTCCTTGGAGACATTTTTAAATTCCAATTGAACTGCTAAATAAGTCCCATCTTCTGATTGGTTGAAAACCGGTGGCTTAATGTATAGGCCTCCTTTGAGGCTGACTTCTACTTGGCCGTCGGATGCTGAGGTCCCCGCTGACTTTTCGGTCTTAGATTGCTGGGAATTATTTTTTTGAGAAGTTGCACCACAAGCAGCTAGACTGAGAGTTGCAGCGGCTAGGATGCTCCATTTGAAAATCTTTTTCATCATCATCTCCTTAAACTTTTTTTCTATTGTAACATGTTTTCCCCCTTATGTATACGCTACATAGTGATAAGTAAAAAGAGAGTGGGACAGAAATCGGTCATTCGTTAGAATTCGATTTCGTCGTCCC
>NZ_MRXX01000005.1:79320-101769 GCF_016642265.1 Streptococcus lactarius | reverse complement strand
GACTTTTGTCCCAGCCTCTCACTGACTGAAGGTAGCCTGAACTGTTTTACAAGATTCCTTTTTGTTTTTGAAGCAGGAGATCCTTGAGGGAAATGATCAGAACCGCAAGGAGGATCATAGCCATTCCGATAAAATCAAGGGCAAAGAAATGCTCCTTCATAATAGCAAAGGCAAAGAAAACTGCTGAAATTGGTTCAATTGAAGCTAGTAGACTTCCTTTTACCGGTCCGATCAGGCTGGTTCCTTTAAGAAAGACGGTATAGGCAAAGATGGTCCCAATCATCACTAAGCCAACAAGTCCGAATAGATTGCCCAAACCGTACTGGCCCTGTATGATCTGACCAGCTGTAAAAGGTAGCATGACCATTCCTGGCACGACCATTCCACATCCGATAACTAGCATACTACCCCATTTTCGAATCAATGGAATAGGCAGAATGATATACAGCGCATAAGCAACTGCTGATACCAGGCCCCAAAATAAGCCTCTTGGGGTAATCGCTAACTGATCCATCCGGCCGTGGGTCGCTATGAGAAAGGTTCCAGCAATGGCTAACACCATGGATACGAGCTCAGAAATTGTTGGAGCTAAGCGATCCTTGAGGCAGGTATATGCCAGGACAAAGATGGGACAAAGGTACTGCAAGACCGTGGCTGTCCCCGCATTTGTGGCATCGATGGCTTCTAAATAGGTCAACTGCGTCATCAATAATCCCAAAAAGGAAAACAAGCAAAGAGGGAGATAGGTAGACCGATCGCGCAGAAAGGCGGTCATTTTTTTCTTATCCGCTAGATAAGCAAAGATAATGAGTACTGCTCCTGCAAAGACCAAGCGCATGGTGGTCAAGGTTATGGGTGAAAAACCGTGAGACATCAGGTATTGACCGCAAGCTCCCGACAAGCCCCAAGCAATCCCTGCTATCAGGGTCATCACAGTCCCTTTTAATGATGGCGACATAACTTCTCCTAGAATGTTTCTGTCTTTATTGTAACACAAATGAGACCATCCTCACTAGCAGAAATTAGTCTTCTTTTTTCCCTTTCTTGCCCATAGAGAAGCCGAGACTAGCTAATTTTAAAGTTCAAATCACATAGACGATCTTTTTATCGCCTGTTACATAAGATTTTTTTCTCATATCTCTCTTTAAAACGATTGATGCTCCATCAGTATAGCATGCTCAAAAAATTATGCAAGCGTTTTCTTAAATCCCTATACTTTTTTACCATCACAGAAAAAAGGAGAAAAAACAACCTCCATGGTATCTTTTCACCATGGAGGTTATTGCTATGATAGCCTACAAATTTGTAACAGCCGTCTTAGGAAGTTTTATCTTCTTTTCCCTTTTTTAAGAGGAGATAAGCTGCAAAGAGAAGACCAAGACTTTCTAAGAAGAGTGCCGTACTCCTTGTATCTCCTGTTTTTGGAAGGCTTGCTGGATTCGTTTTCACTTCTTTTTCGCCTTGTTCCCAGGATTCAGGAAGTGTTTGATTTGTTGACACCATCTCAGGGCTAGACGCTTGATAGACGATCACATACAGTCCCAGATCTTTGCTTGTGAATTCCAAGCTATCTCCGACAACTTTTACGTTTTGTTCTGTAAGAGTCTGATCAAGGTTCATCGCATACACAGCTTTTAGCTGACCTTTGATAGGTAAGTGTACCAAAAGCGCTCCTTTTGGTGTCACCACATGGTTATCATGGTCCAACAAGGCCAAGTGATAGGCGTCGTAAGGAGTTCCTGCCAAGTCTTGGCGCAGAACCTTTTGAACCTGAAGCTTAAGATTGGCTGCCAAGTCATCTGAGAGCCCAGCTACCCAGACACCTGTAGCCTTATCCGCTAAGACTCGAACGTCTTTTCTTGGTTGATTAGGCTCTGGAGCAACTTCATTCCCTACTGTTCCCAGAGGCCCGGTGTAGGCTGGGAGATCATGAACCACTGCTTTAACAGCATTGACGCCTCCCTTAAACTCTGGCACTTCAAGGATGGGAGCTGCTTGCTCACCCACTGTACCGAAAGGTTCTGTATAGGCTGGAAGATCATGAACCGCTGCTTCGACAGCATTGACGCCTCCCTTAAACTCTGGCACTTCAAGGACTGGAGCAGGCTCTTCACCTTTACTTGAAGTTACAAGAGGTTTCACTCCAATCTCGATGATGCGATTTTGAACTGGTGTCGTTTCTGTATGTACAAGGGTACGTTTGCTTCCTAATACTGCAAAATAGTCGACTTTTTCCCCATTTTTTCCTTCTACAAGCACGCGCCGTTGACCGATAGGAAGCTCAGGATTTTCACGCATCACTTCTTCATAGGCAATCGGAGTCTTTTTAACTTCCAAACTTGGACGATCCACAACCAGACTTTGATCTCCCTCTAGAGGAGTGGATTGGTGATGAGTCTGGAAGTGAAGATGGTATTCTTTCACCAGACTACCATCTTGAGATAGGAGACGAACAAGAGTCGGTAGATCATCCTTCGTGGAAGCAATGACACTTGCAACACCATGGCCAGTGGTTTGAACCGTTACTTGTGGTCTGTCACCATTTACGTCCAATGTATAATCTGTTACTGCCGGATCAAAGTGTTCAAGGGCTTTTCCAGCAACTGAAATAGCAACCGTCGGGGTCACAGTATCTTCTACTTTTCTTGGTGAATAAGCCGTGAATTCTACGACAGCTAGACCATTGGTAGTCGGTTTACGCGTCATACGTGCACGAATCGCAGTCGTTTGAATCGGATCAAAGGTAAAGGTGATCGGTTTACCGGCTACAATTTCTCCAGATGCCTGATAAGGAATGGCTGTCCAATTTTCTGACTTGTTAAACGGATGGGTGCTATCTTCTTCATAACGAGAGATCGTGCTTGGTTCTGAATAAGCAGGGCCAACATATCTTTCTAGAACAAGATTTGCAGGGGCATCTGTGCCACTATCTCTAAAGAATTGAATAGCAACCTCTCCTACAGTTTGTGAAATGATTTGGCCATTTTTCTTAAAGAGAATACCCACAGAAGTTTCTTGATCTTTTGGAGTACGCGACCAGTTGGTCCAACGGCCATCTTCATTCAATTGTCCATCATTGATGTAGAAAATACGGTCATGGGAAGCAGCTTGAGTGTCATTTGTGGTAGAAGCAAAAGCTTTGGAATCACTGGTATTGTTGCTGGTATTTTCAGATAAGACTTGATGGCCCTTGGTAAGGACTGTCACTTGCATCTTGGTGGTCAAATCAGTACCCAAGACATGGCCCAGAACTTCAAAACTTCCTTCTTGTTCTCCTGCATGTGCTGGAAGAGCGTCCCATGATACTGCAAGATTGGCTGTCACCCAACCACTTTGAGCTGGGTAATAGACCTTCATGCTTGCTGGCAAGGTAATCGGATCACCAATATTAACAGCCATGGCACCATTTTCTGTAGCAAGAGGAAGAGCCGTTTCTTTTTCATTATTGCGGAAGATCCGGTATTCCTTCAGAATAGACCCATCTTCTGCCTTCAAAATAAGACGGGTAGCCCCTTTTGGACTGGTTGCTGGAACAATGGTGACTAAGCCATTCTGGCTAGCACTTGCGGTGATGGCCTTCGTCGTTTCAGAGACATAATAATCCGTCACTTCTGGATTGAAATGGTCCAGCTTCTTGCCATCCACCATGATCGAAATTTCTGAATTTGTGGCACTTGGAACCTGATTGCCTAAAATGGTCATTTCTGTCAAGCCAACACCTGCCGTTCCATCAGCCTTCTTCATGCGAATCCGAACAGCATAGGTTTCAACCTTATCAAAGGTCAGATGGTTGGTTTGAGTCGCAGACAACTGACTTGGAGCCTGTAGATTTTCCACGGTTTTCCAATTGGCTGGATTGTTAAACGGATGATGGGGATCCGATTGGGTATGGTTGACATCGTTTGGTAAATCTGGAATTTCTTTGCCAACATAGTATTCAACGGTATAGTCTTTTGGAAGGCCAATCGCTCCATCTGTGTAAAAATCTAGAGAAAGATTATCAACAAAGCGCTTGGTCAAATCCCCAGAATTTCCAAATAAAATAGCTGCCCAATCATTATCTGTATCAGTTTGCCAAGTTGTCCAGCGATTCTTAGCATCTGCATTGGTTCTTGAAATCGTCAAATCATTTAAGGCATTGGCAGCATCGTCTCCACCTGTATTAGATACAATGGCTGCAGGTAGTTGAGAGCCTGTCCATTGTTTTGAGATATTCTTTCCAGCAACAACCTGGCTTGAAACCCGAACATGCGCCTTGGTTGTCAACGTGCTACCCACTATGTGACCCGTGATGTCATGCATTCCTTCAGTTTGGCTGAAGTTGGCTGGGACTGGATCCCATACGACATCTTTATAAAGGATCGTACCGTTTGAATGGTAGGCGCGAACAGTTGCTGGCAATTGAACCGTTTCCCCTTTTGGAAGGGTGAGACTAATGTCTTCAGCCACTTGCAATCCTTCTACCGTAACAGTAGCGAGAGCTTCCAGATCCGTTCCTTCAACATGACCTTTTAGACTAAAGCTGTGATAAGAACTGAGGTTTTTATCATCAATCTTGTCCCAAGTTACCGAAACTTTGCGTGGCAGGCCTTGGTCAAATTCAGCCCCAACTTGTGTCGGTAAATTCGGTTGCTGATGAAGGTCTGTTGAAATGGAGACAGGATGCAATTTGACAATCTTTTTGACTACTGTATTTTCTTTGATCACCATTTGGGTAGCGATGGACTCAGTAGTGTCAGCTTGATGGTCCAAACGAGCTCGTAAGGTCACATGACCTTTGCTATAAAGAAGTAGGTTTTGTCCGCTGACTTCGACACGTCCTCCATCAGAAGATTGGGTCTCCATATGCACATCTGAAGCTGAGAATTCTGTTTGCGAACCATCCTCATAGTGTCCAATGACGCGATATGGTAAGACTTGATCTTCTGTTGCAGCATCTTTGCCCTCTACCAGAACTTCCAATCGTTTCAAAGCTGGAGCTTCCTTGACAAACTGAATCAGGTAGGTTTGGACTAATTCTCCATTCTGAGCACTTAAGAAGATCGAAGCCTGATGATCGTTGCTATCTGAAGCTTGTTGAACAGTGACCTGGTAGCCACTGGCTTGAGCTGCTACAGTTGGAGTGGTCGCCGTATAAGGAAGAGAAAGGCGATAATAGGTCTTCTCAGGTTCAAAGTTTTCAAGCGGACGGTCTCCAACTGTGATTCCCGTTACACTCGGAGTGCTTTCCTTATCACTTGCAGTAAAAGTAGCCGTCACTTCGTGATGATCGCCGACCAACTGACCTGTTGCTTGTGTACTTCCTCCTTCTTTTGTCAAAGCTGAAGGATCTTTCAAGGTCCACGAAACCACCTCTGTGTCGACTAGGTTCCCATCCGTCAAAAGGGCTGTCACACTTTTATCCAATTCTTCTGGTTTTGTCCCAACTGGAACAGTAACCACTTTAGGTAACCACTTGTCTAGAGCGACAACTTTTACAAGGGCTTGAGCTCGAGCCTCTAGACCTTCTACACTTCCTTGGACTTTCTTTTGACCAGCACTCGCCAGTAAGTCTTCTGCTAGATCCCAGTGAACTGACTTTTCTTCTACACTTCCATCGCTATAAATTGCCGTAACTGTAGTTGGCAATACAGGCTTAGTACTGACATCTGTTGTTGCTTGAACAGGCGAGTAAGCGACAAAGTGACGATGGTCTTTTTTACCAGAAACTGTCGTAACGGTAGTACTGTCAGACGCTAGACCAGCAGCATCTGCATAAAGGGTAAACTTACCTTCTTTTTCAGTAGATTTCACAATGACAACTCCTTTTCCATTGAAGGCCCGTCGTTGCCATGTTCCATCTGCTTGCGCCTTATAGCGTTCGCGACTTGCTTGTTCCCCATTGTCTACTCCGACAATTTGCCCTTGGCCATGAAGATTGAAGTAGACCAATTGATTAGCGGTTGGCACCACATTTCCCTCACTATCCACAATTTCATAGTGAATATAAGAGAGATCTTTTCCATCAGCTGTGATCACCTCTTCTTCTTTGGTCAGGCGAACCTTAGCTGGCTCTCCTGCAGTCGTGACATGATCTCGTGCGACCTCATGACCTTCTTCATCCCGCGCTATCGCTGTCAAGGTACCTGGTTGATAAGACACTAACCACTCTAAGTACAACTCACTCGGTTTTGCCCCTTCATGATAAGGGCGACCATCTTCGGTTGTTTTTTTAGTAAATTCCTTTTTACCAAGCGATTGTCCATTTAAGAACAATTCGACACTTGCCGCATTAGAGAAGGTCCGAACCGGAACCTTTCCATCTACCAAAATCTTCCGTTCCCGAAGGGTTTCATCTGTCCAATTCCAATGAGGTAAGATATGAACCGTTGGCTTTTCTTTGTCACTGTACCATTCACTCCGATAAAGATAGAAGTCATTTTTTGGCAAACCAGCTGTATCAATAATACCAAAGAAGGAACTTTTAACTGGTGTGCTGTCTTGGTTGTGCCAAGGAGTTGGCTCACCAATATAGTCAATACCTGTCCAGATAAATTGGCCAGCATAACCAGCATGATCTCGGTCAAATGTCCATGATTCCGTAGCTGTTCGTCCCCATCCTACACGGTCATTTCCATAATCGGATTGTTCATAATGGCGATTTGGACGATTGTCGTGGCTGAGGATATGAGCCGGATCAAAATAGGAATCGCGCGTACGTGTTGCTGAAGATGTTTCAGAACCATAGATCAACCAGTTTGGATGAGCTCTACGAACAGCCTCATAATAACGTTCCCCATAGTTCATTCCTACAGCATCCAGTAGTTCTGACAGTTTCAAGAAATTCCCCGTAGCAGATCGGCTATATTTATTTTCACCCATGGTGACATAGCGTTCCGTATCAATGGCCTTAATGACTGCTTTCAAGCGCTTTAAGGTTTCGATTGAGCGCTGACTACCATTGGCTTCATCTACTTCATTTCCGAGTGACCACATAATGATAGCTGGGTTATTTTTATCTCGTTCTACCATGGTCCTGAGGTCAAAATCCGACCATTTTTCACCCTTCTTTGCTTCAGGATGCGTTGCATCTTGGTCAAAGAATCGACCGTAGTCATAGGTTTTTTTGCCACCATACCAAGTATCAAAAGCTTCTTCTTGGACTAAAAGTCCAAGATTTGCAGCAGCATCCAACAACTGCGGACTAGCCGGATTATGGGTGGTCCGAATCGCATTGACCCCCATATCTTTTAAGAGTTTTAATTTTCGATAGGTCGCCTTGTAGTTTTCCTCTGCCCCTAAGGCACCATTATCATGGTGGATACTCACCCCATGAAATTTCAGTCGTTCACCATTGAGTGAGAAGCCTTCATTGGGCGTCCAATTGAAATAACGATAGCCAAAGGTATCTTCTGTAACATCAACCAGCTGGTCTCCCTTGTAAACCCTGGTTTTCAAGACATAGAGTTGAGGATGGTAACTCTTGGTCGTCCACAAGGTCGGTTGGTTCACCAAGATGGTTTGGCTAAAGGAAGCCGTTTCATGTTCTGCTAAACTCTTTGTAACGGAGCGAATCACTTCAGAAACAGCTTTTCCTTCCTTGGTAAAGATCTGTTGTTCAAGGAATACCTTGGCAAGCTCTTTGCCCGTATTTTGGACCTTACTTTGGATAAGAGTTTCAACAGCTCCATCTTTTTGCTCTGCTAGTTTTGGTGTGGTGATGTGATTGCCATTTTCAGCCACATGCACCTGATCCAGATAGCTCAGTGTGACATCTCGATAGATCCCACTTCCTGAATACCATCGGCTACTTGGTTGTTTATTGGTAACCTGAACGGCAATCGTATTTTCACTACCATCTTTATTTAGAAAATCGGTAATGTTGTATGAAAAATGATTGTAACCACTTGGATAGTTTCCTACGAATTTACCATTGACAAAAACTTTGGAATCCATATA
Organism: Streptococcus lactarius; assembly: GCF_016642265.1. Lineage (GTDB taxonomy): Bacteria > Bacillota > Bacilli > Lactobacillales > Streptococcaceae > Streptococcus > Streptococcus lactarius. The sequence continues at coordinate 93,831 of NZ_MRXX01000005.1, read as the reverse complement.
GACCCCATCAAATGTTAGACGTACATCCTTATTCTTGTCTGCTTCATTGACAGTGAAGGTCTTGCGGTACCATGCCGTCCCCCCATTTAATTGTCCACCTTCGTTTCGCGCAGGTGATTGGTGGTCAAAATCAAAATAGATACTCCAATCATGGGGCAGGTTCAACTTAGACCAATCATGAACATCTACCTCTTTCTTAGAAAAATCTCCTGAAGTATTTAGTTTAAAATACCAGTCTTTATTGAAATTTTGCTTTCTTTCCTGTAAGAGCCGATCTTCAGTTTCTTTGTCTCTCGTCAGCTCTGGCTTAGTCGTATTTGGGGTTGCTTCCTTAGCACCCGCTCGGCCTCCTTGCTCATTCTTGTCAGGTATTGCAGCTGTATCCGGCTTTGGCTCAAGAGCCTTATCTAAGGAAGGCTTCGGAGTAGCAACCTCAGCCTTTCCATTTCCAGAATCTGCTGGACTTGTAGGAGTCTCCACCTTAGGTGCAAGCGGGGTTGCATCCGCTGTTTCACTGGATGGTTTTGGATGTTCTGTAGCTTCTTCAGTAGAAGGGGCAGGGCTAGGGGTTTGATCTGCTTTGGAAATAGCTGCTGCAACATCCTCAGGTAATTTGTCTAAGGGCTCAACCTGATGGATGACTTCCTCTTCAGATGTGGGAGCTTCCGTTTCTGCTGCATGCGCTAGTTGAACACCAAATAAACTAGCCCCAATCATGACCGATGCTGCCCCAATCGCAAACTTACGGATACTATAATGACAACGTTTTTCAAACATTTTATGGTTCATAAGAATCCTCTTTTCCTTGATCTTGAGTAAGCGTTTTCTTTTTCATTGACACCTCCTGATAAAACGCCTATATTTTATATCAATGTTGATATATTTAATATATCAAAACTTCAGAAAAATTGCAATGGATTATTTTCTTTTGATTCAAAAAAGAGCAAAACAGAAAGAATGTTTCAACATTCTTTCTGTTCCACTCTTCTATGATGAAGGCTTTTCAACTCATAGCCATTCTAGGATAATCTAGAACAATAGGATGCAATACCTTCTAAAATTCCCATTATTCTGGCTCAACTAAAATCTTGATTTGAGACTTATCTTGTGTCAATTCAATAAAGCCATCTTGGACGATATTTTCCAACTTGATTTTCTTGGTAACCAATTTTTCAGCAGAGAAATATCCTTGTTCCATCAACTCTAATACTTTAGGGAAAATGTGACGGTAAGCAATGATCCCTTTCAGAGATTTTTCTTGGATGGCAAATTCATTCGGATTGATGCTGGCTTCACGTTCCCAGATAGAAACAACCATACATTCACCAGCTTTATGAACTGCTGCCAGGGCTTGGCCTAAAACGACCGGAACACCTGTAACTTCATAAGACACATCGGCACCACCACCTGTCAAACGATGGATAGCATCAACCACTGATTCACCATCTTGCGGATGAACCACAATGGCACCCAGCTCTTCAGCTTTAGCTTGGCGTTCAGGAGACAACTCAACCGCATAAATTTTTGAAGCACCTGCTGCACGGAGAGCTTCCACGATCAAGAGACCAATTGGCCCCAAACCAAAGACAACTGCTGTATCTCCAGCCTTGATAGCAGATTGACGAACCGCATAGACCGCAACCGCTGCCGGTTCTGTAAGAGCTGCTTGTTCATAGCTCAAGCTATCTGGAATCACATGCACAAGATCACCATCAAGCACACAATACTTCGCAAAACCACCATCAGCAGCGAGCCCAACAAAGTTCAAGTTTGGATCAAGGTTGTAATCACCGATCAAGTTATGTTTTGCCAAAATTGGTTCAATCGTTACCCGATCGCCAACTTTCACTCGAGTCACATCACTTCCGACTTCGACAATTTGACCTGAGAATTCATGCCCCAAGGTAACCGGTGCTTTTTGACCAGAATAGACATGTTCTTCAGTTGGAATGAAGATCGGTCCATCCAAATATTCATGCAAGTCCGTTCCACAGATCCCTGTGAACTTAACCGCCACTTTTACTTGGTGCGGAAGTACTTCAGGTACTTCTACTTCTTCGATACGAACGTCTTTTGCTGCATGCCAGCGAGCTGCTTTCATAGTAGCCATGTGAATATCTCCTTTATATTTCCATGATTTGCATTTTCCTTTTCAGGAAACTCAACAAACCCATTGTAAGCCTTTTCACAAACTTTGTCAAGAAGAAACTGAAGATAAAAAAGAGCCGCCCTTCGACTGCTCCTTCTTACTTCTTCTTGATTCGTGAATTCTCTATTCTCCAGCCTACCATCCAACCAAGGACAAGGAGATAATTTTCAAGCGCACCGATCCCATTGACAGGCAGATGATAGTGAAAATAACTGAAAAGATGATTGGTTCCAATTCCAATCCCACCAATGATCAAGGCCAATAATACCGTCCGAAGATAAAACCAATCGTATTTGAGATTGACGGCAATCAAGATCACAAGAACGGCCACATTCCAAATCCCTATCTCCCTCTGCCAACCGACAGAAATACCATATCCCGAATGACTTCCCATATAGGATGGAAAGAATAGTTGGAAGATAATCGCTCCAGACATAGCGATAATGACTAGGATAAATAAAACTCTTAAAAATTTGTTCATGTGACTCCTCCTAATACCTGTTGACATGTAATCGTCTTTCCTATTCTAACACAATTTTATGGATAGTAAAAACCAACCTCTCGGCTGGTTCTTTTTCTATCAATCTTCTTTCAACTTCGCCAATTCTTGAGCAAGTAACTTGAGGGCTACTTGTGGGTTGGCTTGGCCTTTGGTTGCTTTCATAAGGAAACCTGTGAAGGCCTTGTCGGCATTCCGTTTTCCTGACTTGAAGTCGGCTACAGCCGCTTCATTGTCTGCAAAGACTTGGTGGATGATTGGAATCAAAACTTCAGGGTCTGAAATCTGTACCAATCCAGCTTTTTCGACGTATTCACGCGCACCGCCACCGTTTTTCGCCAAATGAACGAAGACTTTCTTGGCAATCTTAGATGAGATGGTGCCATCTTCGATGATGGCAATCATTTCGACCAAGTTTTCTGGTGTCAATTGGATTTCTTCAAGCGTCTTGCCTTCTGCATTCAAGAATTGAGCAACTTCACCTTGGAGCCAGTTAGACACTTGTTTGGCATCTCCACCAAGGGCTACGGCTGCTTCAAAGAAGTCAGAAGTGACTTTCGTCGCTGTCAGTTGGTTGGCATCATAGTCAGACAAGCCAAGCTCCGCCACGTAGCGAGCACGGCGATCTTTTGGAAATTCTGGCAATTCTGTGCGCATTTCCTCAATCCACTCATCTGAGATTTCAAACAAGGGAAGATCTGGTTCTGGGAAGTAACGGTAATCTGCCGCTCCTTCTTTGACCCGCATAAGGATCGTGCTCTTGTGGGCTTCATCGTAACGGCGTGTTTCTTGACGAATGACACCACCTGAGCGCAAGATTTTCGCTTGACGTTGCACTTCGTATTCAAGACCTTTGCGGACGTTTGAGAAGGAGTTCAAGTTTTTCAACTCCGTCTTGGTTCCAAACTCCTCTTGACCGTATGGCCGTAGAGAAATGTTGGCATCGACCCGCATCGATCCTTCTTCCATCTTGACATCAGAAATGCCTGTGTATTGGATGACTTCTTTCAAAGCTGTCAAATAGGCGTAAGCTTCTTCAGGAGAACGCATGTCTGCTTCAGATACGATCTCAATCAATGGCACCCCTTGACGGTTGAGGTCTACATAAGAGAAACCGTCTGTTCCGTGGGTGTTCTTACCAGCATCTTCTTCCAAGTGGGCCCGTTCAATCCCGATTTTCTTAGTTGAGCCGTCTTCTAGTTGCACTTCAATCCACCCATTGTAACCGATAGGCTCATCAAATTGCGAAATTTGGTAGGCCTTTGGATTATCAGGGTAGAAGTAGTTCTTACGGTCAAAGTGCATGTGCTGATGGATATCCATATTCAAGGCCAAAGCAGCTTTAATACCAGCATCCACAACACCCTTGTTCAAGACAGGAAGGACTCCTGGGAAGGACCAGTCAATCACATTGGTATTGGCATTTTGCTCGTTCCCAAAGTGAGCAGAGGTTGGTGAGAAAATTTTTGAATTTGTATTCAATTCAACGTGGACTTCAAGTCCGATGACTGTTTCAAAGTTCATTAATTGTCACCTCCGAAAATAAGGGGTTGTTGCTTATGGTAATCTGTCGTTGCTTCAAAGGCAGCTGCAGCTTGGTAGATAGTCTCTTCAGAATACTTCGGACCGATCAACTGCAAACCAACTGGAAGACCTTGCGCAAAACCTGCAGGAATCGAAATTCCTGGAAGACCTGCCAAGTTAACTGGAATGGTCAACAAGTCCGCCAAGTACATGGCAACCGGATCATGGTTAAGCGAATCCAAATCAAAGGCCACGCTTGGAGCTGTAGGACCAAGGATGAGGTCGTAATCCGCAAAGACTTTTTCGAAGTCTCGAATGATGAGGGTACGAACCTGACCAGCCTTCTTGTAGTAGGCATCGTAGTAACCAGATGACAAACTAAAGGTACCCAGCATGATCCGGCGTTTGACTTCATCACCAAAGCCTTGGCTACGAGTGTTCACATAGATGTCATCCAAGTTCTTGGCATCTTCCTCACGGAAACCATAGCGAATGCCATCGAAACGTTGCAAGTTTGAAGAGGCTTCTGAAGAAGCAATGATGTAGTAAACAGCAACCCCATATTTAGAATGAGGAAGGCTGACTTCTTCGACAGTTGCTCCCAATTTTTCAAAATGTTTGGCCGCATTAAGAATCGTTTCTTTAACTTCAGGGTCAATTCCTTCCCCAAGGTATTCTTTCGGAAGGGCAATCTTCATGCCTTTAATGTCTTGACCAATCTTAGAAGTAAAGTCTGCTACGCGCACTGGCGCAGAAGTTGAATCCTTGGCATCTTCACTGGCAATGACATTAAGCAATTGGGCATTTTCCTTAACGGTTTGTGAGAAGGTCCCAATCTGGTCAAGTGAGCTACCAAAAGCAATGAGACCGAAACGAGAAACTGTTCCGTAGGTTGGCTTAAGACCAACAATCCCGTTAAAGGCTGCTGGTTGGCGAATAGAACCACCTGTATCCGAACCAAGAGACAAGCGGACTTGCCCTGATGCTACAGAAACTGCAGAACCACTGGATGATCCACCAGGAACCTTGCTGTGGTCCCAAGCATTTTTGGCTGGTCCATAGTAAGACGTTTCACCAGATCCACCCATAGCAAATTCGTCCATGTTGGTCTTCCCGATGACAATCATATCTTTGGCTTTCGCATTGGCAACCGCTGTTGCATCAAAGATGGGCTTGTAGTTATAGAGCATTTTTGAAGCTGCAGTCGTCAAGATACCATCGGTAGAGATGTTATCTTTGACAGCAAGTGGAATCCCTGACATGAGGTTATCTGCATCGATCCCTTTTTCATCAATGACCTTGGCTTGTGCAAGGGCAGCTTCTTCAGCCACCGTCACAAAGGCATTGACGGCTTCTTCACGCGCCTTGATATCATCAAGCGTTGCTTGGGTCAATTCGGTTGCTGAAATTTCCTTAGAAACAAGGAGGTCGTGCAACTCTTCAATGGTTTTATGGTTGAATGACATTAGGCATCTCCTCCATCTTCTAGGATAGCTGGTACCTTGATGTAGTAATTATCTTTTTCAGGTACATTTTTAAACAAACGGTCACGGTCAGTGCCTTTTTCAGCTACATCCGGACGCAATACAGTCTTGCGGTCAGCCATGGTCGTTGTTGGGGCCACACCGGTTGTATCCACTTCTTCCAACAATTCCACCATGTCGACAATCTTCGACAAGGTTGTCGCAAATTCAGCGGTCTCTTCTGGAGAGAATTTTAATTTTGAAAGATTGGCAACGTGGGTTACCTCTTCTTGCGTAATTTTCATCTTGCTTCCTTTCGTGAAATGATGGTTTTTCAATACCCTCTATTTTACCATATTTTAGCCTAATTTGCTTGAGATAGAAAAAATCTGTAGGACTTTTTTGTCGCTACAGATTCTACTGTTTAGATTTCTTTTTCATCCAGTTGCCCCATGTCCTTGAGAGCCTGCTTCCAAACTTCCTGGACCTTGGATGTGAGGTAGCAAGAAGCTAGTTCATACGAAGCTTGATGGAAAGGAGTGACATTCCCTTGGAAAAGCTCTACAAGCCTATTTGCAAGCTCCTTGACTAAGTCTGCTTCTGGGATCTTTTCACTATAATCCACTAAAAAGCCGTTCTTCCCATCTTTAATAAAGGTCGGATTCCCATAGCGAGCATCAAAGCCGAGCAAGGCCAACCCTGCTCCAGCCGCCTCCATCAGGGTCAAACCGAAGGTCTCCCACTGAGAAGTGGTGAGATAAGCCTGGTAGCGAGGGTATATCTGCTGAAGATCCGCATGACCGCGTAGGTAAATATAATCTTGTGCTCCAAGCTCTTGAATCAGGTTCTGCAAGTTGTCCTCTTCTCCACCTTTCCCATAGATATCAAACCGAAGATCCGGCAAGGTTAGATGAGCTGTTGCGACGACACGAATGGCCAAATCCAGACGCTTTCTTGGATCAAGACGCGATGCTGTCATTAGACTAAAAGGGCGCCTTCCTTCTAGTGAACCTGTCAGCTTCTCTAGATGACCCACTGGAATGGTGTAGATGGGAATTCCATGACAATCTTGCTTGGCAAGCGTCTGCTGTAACACTTCTTTTTGCGCCTCTGTCGCAGTGATGAAGGCATCAAAGCGTTGGGCATACTTGAATACATAATAATATTCGTAGTTGAGTTGGCCATTTTCAAATTCGTGTTCCGAATGAAAGACCATAGCCAACTTAGCAGAAGACCTTTGCTCCAACAAGGGACGAGCAAATTCCATTCTTGAAGCTCGATCCACTAGGATTAAATCTTCCTTTTTTAGTGAAAGTTTCGAGAGAAATCGTCGCATCACCTCCGTTTGGCTTGTCAAGATTTCCGGCCCCATTTTAGAGAGCCAATGTCCACCTTGTCTCGCTTCTTCAAAGGCGATCCGCCCATTCTGATCATGATAGGTCCGTCTAATCACACTTCCGTATTGAAAATATTCCGTCACCAGTTTACAAGCACCATAATACTCTCGCTTGATGATCGTGGTCCCCAACAGATAATCCACATAGCGCACGCAGTCTGGGTGGTAGGGATCTAGATGAAAGACCAAGACATTATTGTCTGCCAACTGATAGCAAATTTTTTCTTCTGATTGTTCGATGATATCTAGGCGAGTCAACTGCAAGGCCATTTGCAAGGCCCCAACTGTCTGTTGAGGGACCGTCTTTTCTTGATCCGTAAAAGCTAGCTGGGCATAAAGCAATTCCTCGTCTCGGTGTCCCAAAGAAAGGTAATAAGCTAATTTTTCAGGGCTTGGCCAAGTGGTAAAAACAAAGGTCGATTGCACTCCTAAATCACGAAGTAGCTTAGCTCTTGAGGCTTGCGCCACATCAACCCCATTGGGCTCATAACCCACCAATAAATTAAAGGTATAGATGCTCATGGCTGCCTCCCTCTAAACACTCAAATCGTTTTCGTAGCTCTTCTTTTTTGGGAAGCTGCAAGATGTGGGCTTGCTCTTTCAAGCGTTCTTGGAAACTCTCTGGATGAGCTAGGATTTCTCCAAGTTGCACCTCCATCTCCTCTACAGTCTCCGTGACAGTGGTCAATTCTTTGTAGACTTCCTGATGCACCGTGTCCTGTAGGCCAAGTAACAGTTGCCCATTTTCAAGAGCACGTATGCTACTGCTGAGCACTTCTTTTCCCTGATTGCAATCCAGATAAAGCGAACAACTTGCCAGTAACTCTTCGTATTGATCCATTGAAATGCCCGGGTATAGCCGAACATTGGAGCAAGGAGCAAGCTCTGTTAATTTAGGTCCCATAGTTGTCAAGGCTGAAATGTGAAAGGTCACTTGTGGAAATTGATCAACCAAGTTGGATAAGCCTTTCACTTCTTGCGAAGCTGTCATGATCAGAGCTTGAGGATGAAAGCTGACTCCTTCAAGGTCCACAAATCCTGAGAGCTCCATCAAGCCTTCTTTTTTCTCTGGCAAGAGAGTCTCATCCAAAACCATCAGTTGGCCGACATGCTCTGTAAGCTCAGCTAGATCGAGTGACCAATTCCCACAATAGGCCAATCGTTCTTTATCTATCCGTTCTACAAAAGAAAGCAGATCCTTATCCATCAAAAGAACGCCTTTTGCCTCAGGCAGAAGGTGATCTAAAACAGCTCTTAAAAGCTCCTCTTTGTTGGCATGCACTCGATCACGTCCCTTAGCGGTTTGATGCAAAAAGGTCCCTTCTGAGACAAAGTGGAGGAGGACTTCTTCTTGTTTTTGATTGAGATAAATCTCCAGATAAGCTTGACCTCTTTCATCCAACAAACTTTGCTTACTACGCCAGCCATAGCGATTATAAAAATCAATAGTTGCGATCTCTTCTCCCTGACCAAACCACTCAACTCTTCCAACGGTCCGAGACAAGACATCTTTCCGAAAAATCACATTTGCCCGACGTTCTGTTCCATCAAAAATATAGGTCGTGATTCCCAATGTCCACGGCTCCCAATATTCAGGAACCTCCAAATCATTGAAAAATAAGGGCTCTCCTATTTTCGATGATGGATCTTGCTGGGTAAAGAAAGTTGCCAGGCTTTCCTTTTCCTTCTCCAGATCGGTTTCCAGATTGGTCAATAGCACCCGGTAGGGTTGATTGAGTTGGTGTAGAAGTTTTTCCAAACGAGCCAGCTCCAGGGTCTCTTCTTTTGCAATGATGAGCATAGTGCTCCTTTCCGTTGCCATCCTATTCCTTTATATTTTCAATCAGACTGAGGTTCATCCGCACACGCGCATAGGTTTCCGTTTCCTGAAGACCCGCTTCCTCTAATTTTTCAAGGGCCCGCTTCAAACGTGTTTTATAGATATAACGGTGCCAGGTCAAATCATAGCCCAACATCCCAAGGAGAGCTAATTTTTCCTGTTTGGCTTCCATCTCATCGATCACCCGCTTTTCTGTCCAAACTTGTGAGAGGGTATCTTTACGACCCACTCGATACCAATAAATGCACTTCTCTGTATGAACCACCCGATCAGCCTTTAACAACAACTTGTACATGAGGAAGTTGTCTTCCACATTTTTTCCAACTGGAAAGCGTAAGCCCTCAAATAAGCTGCGCTTATAAAGCTTCATCATCGCACAGGCCCAGGCCATATCTCTGGTTTCTTGGATAGCATCCTGATCCATAATGGCTCGTCCCTCATAAAGGGTCTCGGAATAATCCGCTTCCGTCACCTTGATCAAGTACTTGCTACTACTGTCATCGTAAAGGTTGTAGTTAGCTGTTGAAACATCCGCATGGTAGTCTTTGAGTTTTTGATAGAGGACTTCTACATAATCCTCTGTCACCCAGTCATCCGGGTCGATAAAGGTGATGTAGTCTCCTGTAGCCAACTCAATTCCTGTATTTCGAGCCGCTGATAGGCCACCGTTTTCCTGACGGACATAGCGAATGCGTGTATCTCGTTTGAAAAATTCCTTACAGATCTCTTCGGAGTGATCTGGCGAACCATCATTGACCAAAATAATTTCCAAATGCGGGTAGGTCTGGTGGGTAACCGTCTCCAAACACTGCCTCAGATACGCTTCTACCTTATAAATGGGAATGATGATACTCACTACTTCATTTGCTTGCATGATTCTTCTCGCTTCTCTTTAAATAATCGCGAATGGCTGCCACCATTTGGGCCACTTGATCATCCGCAAAGACGATATTTTCCCCTGTCTTCACATGATTCGTCCCTTCAAAAGAAAAAATAGGGAGGCCTTTCTGACTGATTTTTTCCGTGATCTGATCCACTTCGCCATAAGGATTGATATCCAGATAAAAGTCCAATTTCCCCAAGACCTTTCGACTGGTCAACGGATCAAATGAGGGGTAAAGAAAGAGGTTGGGGTAACGTTCTAATTGTACCAAGTTAAAGCCAAAATGGCTATGAGCAAGGACATGAAAGGCGACATTCGGCAACTCTTTTAACAGAGTCTCCAGCTCATGGATATCTGCGGTATTCGTGTAGATAGCAGCATGATAAGGATATGTTCCCACCAAATCTTCAAAATCTTGCTTGAGAATTGGTTTTCGAAGCAAAACTTCCTCCCAAGAAAGAGCATAATAAAACCACCAGAGTTCGCGGAAACGATTGAACCGTTTAGAGGTCCATGGCTTATTGTGGGAGGTATAGTGGACAACCGCCGGAACTCCTTGAAAGGCGTCGTACCAAGCTAAGTCTCCATAGATATACTGATCCTTATCCGATCCCACTTGGAGATTATAGGTCCAGGGCAAGGGGCACCAGGCATCTTTGAAATAAAGATTCAAGATTCCTTGATCCCCGTAAACTTCCTGATGGTGGTCCTTGGTCAGAGCAAATAGAGCTTCTGTGACCTGATGCTCCTGCCACCAATCTCGATCGATCAGCAAGAGACCAGCATTAAATCCCGCTGTCGTCGTTGGTTTGTCAACAACAGCCCCAAGTCCCAATCCTTGTAGATCTACGTCAAACAAGGGAGACAAATCCTGTGTAAAGATCATGTCGCAATCCAAGTAGAGGACCCGCTTTTCTTCCACCACATCTGGAATACAATAGCGGAAATAGGTTGAATAGTGGATATGGCTACTTGGAAGCGAGAAGGATTGAAATTGCTCCGCCGACATCCGACAATTGATGATTTCTGAATCCAACACTTGCAAGCGCTGATTCATGATGGCAAACCACTCTGTCGGTAAATCTTCATTCAACACATAAATCTTCCATTGACCCTGATGCGCACACAGGGATTTTATAGCAATTTCCAACTTCTCCATATAAGATAGATTGGCCGAAAAGACAACAGCTTTTTTAGTCATAACTCCCCCTTGTTTTCTTTCATTAGAATACCATTTTCAAGAGTGGAAAACAATTCCTAAGCACAAAAAAGAGGCCTGGACAGCTTGCCACAAACCTCTATTTTAACTTAACCTTCATTTTGATCTAATGGAGCGAGTTGATCGTCCACCAAGCTGGCTCCTAAGACATGCTTGAAATGATTCAAGGCGAACTGGTGATTTTCAGGAGTGAGCGAGGCTACTGCCGGTGCAACCACTTGGATCTGATAGCCAAGATTATAGGCATCAACCGCTGTGTGAAGAACACAGATATCCGTTAATACACCCGTCAAGATCACTGTATCTACATGGCGTTCCCGCAAGCGGATATCCAAGTCCGTCCCAGAAAAAGCCGAATAATGCCGCTTGTCCATCCAAAAGACGCGTGGATCCGCTTTGTGCTCCCGATAAAAATCTGCTAAAGGGCCGTACAAATCACGACCACTCGTCCCAATGATATTATGAGGTGGGAAAAGCTTACTTTCAGGATGGAATGGATCGTTAACATCATGCCCATCAATGGCAAAAAAGACATAGGCTCCTTGGTCAAAGGCCAACTGGGTCACCTGTGCAATGGTCTCAGAAATGGCTTGGGCAGGTGACCCTGCTGTCAACTTGCCATCATCTGCTACAAAATCAACGGTATAATCAATGGAAATCAACGCTTTCATCATTAGTATTCTCTTTTCTTAATTTCCTCAAACACATCTGGTATCAACACTTTTAAATAGGTTCCCTTCATTCCTAGAGAACGGCTTTCAATAATACCAGCTGACTCTAATTTACGAAGGGCATTGACAATCACCGAGCGGGTAATTCCGATCCGGTCTGCAATGACAGAGGCTGTCAATTGGCCTTCGTTGCCATTCAACTCATTCAAAATAGCAGAGACGGCCCGTAATTCTGAGTAGGACAAGGTATTGACAGCCATATTGACAGCTGTCCGGCGACGAATGTTCTTCTCATCTTCCTCGCGTTGGAAGTTCAACATTTGAATGCCCACCACGGTGCTCGCAATCTCAACCAAGATCAAATCATCATCCGCAAACGGTTTATCATTGCGCCAAATGATCAAGGAACCCAACCGAATCCCAGAAACATGAATCGGCGCAATGGTGGTCAAGCCATCAGGAAATTCAGACTTGGTTTCGACCGGAAATATACTCAAATCATGGTCCACATCTAAATTGGCTTCTGTATCATAGACCAAACTAGCTGCCTTGGCATAATCTTCTGGTAGCTTTTTGTTTTGGAAGAAAGCTTCCACCCGGTCGTTATTGGTCTTGTAACGCATGAAATAACCAAGAAGGGTCCCCTTGCTGTTAATGATACAAGCATTACAATGGATGATATCTGCCAATTGCTGAGCAATATCATTGTAAGGCATCTCAGCCTGTAACTGTTCATCTGTCCGTTTCAGGATAGAGGTGATTTTACGTGTCTTTTCTAATAATTTAGCCATAATAAACCTCGCATATAGTCGACTAAAGTATATCATATAAGTGAGGGAATTTCAATCAAATTATCTGAAAATTATTTATTTTTTCTACAATTGTGCACAATTTAAAGAGACTACTAAAAAAGGAGGGAAACCAAACAGAATTTGAAGACAATTCCTTCGGTTTTCCACCTTTATTTCTTCTTAGCGTTTGTATTGTTTCAAGAAACGGGTCATTTTTTCTTGAATTTGAGCCAATTCGTCCACCCGTGGGAGGTAAACAATCCGGAAGTGATCTGGATCTTTCCAGTTAAATCCACGTCCATGAACCAAGAGGATCTTCTCTTGTTTCAAGAAATTCAAGACAAATTGCTCGTCATCATCCACTCGGTACATGTCTCGGTCAATCTTAGGGAAGATATAGAGACCAGCTTTTGGCTTAACCGCTGAGAGACCTGGGATATCATTGATAGCCTTGTAGATAAAGTTGCGTTGTTCGTAGATTCGACCACCTGGAAGCAAGAGTTCATCCACCGATTGGTAGCCACCAAGAGAGGTTTGCACGACCTGTTGGGATAGAACATTCGAGCACAAACGCATATTGGACAACATATTGAGTCCTTCAATGTAGCCCTTCACGTGTTTCTTTGGACCAGACAGAACCATCCAACCAACACGGAAACCAGCAATTCGGTGAGATTTTGACAAGCCATTCATGCTGACACAAAAGAGATCAGGGGCCAGACTTGCAATAGCTGTGTGTTTTTCCCCATCCATGACCAGACGGTCGTAGATTTCATCCGCAAAAATGATCAGGTTGTTTTGACGAGCAATTTCCACAATCTCAAGCAGGATCTCTTCTGGATAGAGCGCTCCTGTTGGATTATTTGGATTGATAACGACGATGGCTTTGGTATTTGAGGTGATCTTGGATTTGATGTCTTCAATATCTGGATACCAATCTGCTTCTTCATCACAAAGGTAATGCACCGCATTCCCACCAGCTAGACTGACAGCTGCTGTCCAAAGAGGGTAATCCGGCATGGGAACTAAGACCTCATCGCCATTGTCCAGCAAGCCTTGCATGGACATGACGATCAGCTCACTCACCCCGTTTCCAAGGTAAATATCATCGATATCCACATTTGGAATTTTCTTCAACTGGCAGTACTGCATGATGGCCTTGCGGGCTGAAAAAATCCCTTTTGAATCCGAGTAACCTTCACTATCACGCGCATTCATGATTAAATCATGGATGACTTCATCGGGTGCTGTAAAGCCAAATTCAGCAGGATTTCCTGTATTCAGACGGAGGATTTTTTCGCCATTTGCCCGCATACGCATGGCTTCTTCTAAAACTGGGCCACGAATATCATAAGCCACATGTTCCAACTTACTTGATTTATTGTATTCTTTCATACTATGCCTCGATTCACGAAATTATTTCTATTATACCACTAGTTCAGGGAGAGTACAATCTGAGACCTTCAAAACTTTCGGAAAAAATAGAGAAGAAAAAGCACGACTTTACCTTTACATTCCAGTATAAAAGAGATACAATACAATTATAAAAAGGATGGATCCTTCTGGTATCTTGTCCCTGTTTTCAAGCTAAAAAGGAGGTAGAGACATGTCTCAAACATACGAAAACATTATGGTCGCAATTGACGGTTCGCATGAAGCCGAGTTGGCCTTTGAAAAGGGGGTCAATGTTTCTCTTCGCAATGGCTCCAAATTGACCATTGCTCATGTGATTGACACACGTGCACTACAAAGCGTCTCAACCTTTGATGCCGAAGTCTACGAAGCCTTGCAAAAAGAAGCCACAGAGCTCCTTCAAGGGTACAAAGAACGCGCTCTAAATGTTGGGGTTAAAAATGTAGTCACTGTGGTAGAGATGGGAAATCCAAAAGTGCTCCTGGCAAATGATATCCCAAGTAAAGAAGGAATTGACCTGATTATGGTTGGAGCTACTGGACTCAATGCCTTTGAACGCCTCATGGTCGGATCCTCCTCAGAATATATCCTTCGCCACGCCAAGGTTGACTTACTAGTGGTACGTGACAAAGACAAAACCATGTAACTAAAAAGAGAGTGGGA
>NZ_MRXX01000005.1:76265-79277 GCF_016642265.1 Streptococcus lactarius | reverse complement strand
CAACCACTGCGTCTTGCTCGACAAACCAAAGATAATTGAGAGGCTAGGACTTTTGTCCCAGCCTCTTTTTTAAAGATAAACTTTTCTTAGAAACTTTCCTTAGGTGAGTACGGACGTCAGCGAACTTCTTCGAAGTTCCATGACTAATTATTGAGCCTAAGGTCTCAATAATTCCGAGTGCCTGAATCTTTATTGTTTCAGGCACTTTTCTCACGACGGAAAGTTTCAGTATACTTTTGAATGAGCCTAATAGAATATCTTCGTTTAATTTTTTCTTCATTCCCTAGCTTGCTTTATGTAGACAATAAGAAATTTCCTTTTTAGAAATTGTATAGCATATAGCAAAAACTCTTAGGAATAAGACTTTAATGGTATCTGTTAGAGTTTTTTAATTGTCTGTTGGTGTTTCTTTTTGTTTGGCGTGTTTTTCGTAGGCCTTTAGTTGGCGCTCCAGTTCCTTTTCAATAGCAGGTTCTGGGGCATATTTTTCTTCCCAATCATCTGGTTTTAAAATCTTGTGAGTTACCGGATCAAAGTGGGCTCTTCCATCTGGGAAGATCTTACCCATGTTGGCACGGTGAACAATCTCAAAGACCTCTTCTGGATCAACTCCCATTAGAACAAAGCTACCATAAGTCAGGTACAGCGTGTCGATCAAGGCATCCACTTGCCCTGTCATAGAAATTTCAGCTGGATGCTTGCTACGAACCTTGGCAGCAGCCGTTTCAATCGCTTCATGAAGGGCCACCACCGAGCGGTCAAACTCTTCCTCACTGCTACTAGCTGCTCGGATAAATTCTACCAGCTCTTCTTGCTTAAACATGGTCCGATAGAGGGCATCCTGAGGTTGCCAGACAACTGGTTTTTCCTGAGTTGCCCCATCCATCACGCCATGGAAGGTCTTGACCTTATTGAAATGATCGTCTTTAGAAAGAAAGAGTTCTTTCCCAGAGAGAATTCCAAAATGTTGTAAGGCCTTTTCAATACCATCCTTGTCATTACTGGTTGTTGTATGCTTGGCAATCGCTTTGACGCTTGTGGTCCCATTTCCCATTGCAATGGACAAACCAACACCTGAAAGCATCTCTAAATCATTGTCCGAATCACCAAAAGCCATGACCTCATCGATGTCAAAGCCATACTCCTGACCAACGATGCGAATCCCTTCTAGTTTAGAAATCCCTGGATTGAGGACATCTGCAGCAAACGGACTGGAACGTGTGAATTTTAGATGAGGAAATTCTTTTTCAATCTTTGCCGTCTCTTCAGGACTTGATAAAATCAATACTTGATAGATTGGTTCTTGAGCTATCGTATAGAGATGTTTTTGATCTTGGGGAACTACTTTACTCACCACTTTGTTAAATCCTCGACTCACTGTACGGGCCATTTTTCGCGGAACAAAGCGGCTAGACCAAATCGAAATAGGACTCATCCCAAAGCTCATGATCCGAGAGCCAAATACCCCGTCCTTGGTCCCAAGAGCAATTTCTTTACGGTGTTCGTGAGCATAGTCGATTAACTGATGCAGGCTTTTTTTATCAATTGGACTCGTAAACAGCACACGGTCCTGGGTAAAGATATATTGACCATTAAAAGTCACCGCAAAATCAAAGCCATAGCGCTCCATAAACGGTTGAACAAAGGCCGGACCTCGACCAGTCGCAAGTCCAACATAAATTCCTTCTTCTTTTAAGGATTGAATGGCTTTTTCTGTTGATTTCAAGACCGCTCGGCTGTCATTAACCAAGGTCCCATCAATATCAAAAAAGACTGCTTTTATTTCCATCTCTCTACTGTTTCTTTCTTTTTATGTTAAAATAAATTATATCACATATTCCAAGGAGCTTCACATGTTTAAGAAAATTTTAGCACTCCATACAGGTGGAACCATTTCGATGGCAGCGGATGACTCTGGGGCAGTGATTACCAATGAAGTCAATCCTATGACCCAAGTCACTTCACCAATTGAAGGGATTGCAGTCACCTCAGAGGATTTTTTTAATCTGCCTAGTCCCCAAATGACACCGAAACATATGCTCGCCTTGTATCAAAAGATCAAAGCAGAAGCCAACCACTACGATGGGATCGTTATTACTCATGGAACGGATACGCTAGAAGAAACAGCTTATTTCTTAGACACTATGGATTTACCAGAAATCGCTGTAGTCATTACAGGAGCCATGCGTAGCTCCAATGAATTGGGAAGCGATGGCATCTATAATTTCTTAACCGCCCTTCGAGTGGCAGCTGATCCCAAGGCACAGGACAAAGGTGTTTTAGTGGTGATGAACGATGAAATTCATGCAGCCAAATATGTGACCAAAACGCACACCACCAACGTCAGTACCTTTCAGACACCGACACACGGGCCACTTGGCTTAGTTATGAAAAAAGAGATTCTATTTTTCAAGACGGCAGAGCCTCGAGTTCGCTTTGATCTCGACAAGATCGAAGGTTTTATTCCCATTATTTCGACATATGCAGGAATGAAAACAGACTTATTGGATATGCTGGATCTAGCTAAACTGGACGGCCTTATTATCGAAGCCTTTGGAGCTGGAAATATTCCCAAAGAAACAGCCCATAAACTCCAAAAATTCATGGATGCAGGGCTCCCAATCGCTTTAGTGTCACGCTGTTTCAATGGTATCGCTGAACCCGTTTATGCCTACGACGGAGGCGGTGTCCAACTCCATCAATCAGGCGTCTTCTTTATCAAAGAATTGAACGCCCCCAAAGCACGTATCAAACTCCTCATCGCCCTCAATGCCGGCCTCAAAGGACAAGAACTCAAAGAATATATCGAAGGGTAAAACAAGATACAAAGCCCGTAAAATGCACAGTGAAAATAGGAAATTGTCGCCGGGAGCGAAGCTCACAAGAGAATTTATCTTTTTCACACAGCATTTAGGGCGTGTTCAATTAATAAGATACAAAGCCCGTAAAATGCAATCATAAAAGTGAGTAGAGAGTGGAACAGTAATCGGTCATTCGTTAGAATTCGATTTC
>NZ_MRXX01000005.1:68805-76240 GCF_016642265.1 Streptococcus lactarius | reverse complement strand
TTTTGTCCCAGCCTCTTCTCACTTTTTATGATCTAATCTAAATGTTCTTGCTTTTCCAGATAAAGAGAGAGCAAATGCCAATCTGGGTGTTCTCGCCAATTTGGCGTCGTTACGATCTGGCTAGCGACTTTCCGCGCTTCTTCAAGAATGGGATAATCTTCTACTAAATCGGCTACCTGAAATTCTGGAATTCCTGATTGACGGGTTCCAAAAATTTCACCTGAACCCCGCATTTTCAAATCTTCCTCTGCCAGCACAAACCCATTGGTCGTCTCTGTCATGATTTTCATGCGCTGTTTGCCACTATCTGTTTTAGGATTGGCCACTAGAATAGCATAGGATTGCTTATTTCCGCGACCAACACGGCCTCGAAGCTGATGGAGTTGACTAAGGCCAAACCGATCTGCATCCATGATGACCATGACAGTCGCATTAGGCACATTGACTCCTACTTCAATGACGGTCGTGGATACTAGAACATCAACTTGGTGCTCTTTAAAGGCCTGCATGATGGTCTCTTTTTCCTCACTTTTCATCTTCCCATGAAGAAGAGAAACGCGCGCCCGCTGACCAAAGAAGGCCTCTAATTCCTCTTGAAGCGCAAGGGCATTTTTCAAATCTAGCGCCTCTGACTCCTCAATCAAGGGAGAGATAAAGTAGGCCTGAGAACCTTTGCCAAGCTCTTTGGCCAACCAATCGAGGACCACTTCTAACTGTTCATGCTTGACCCAGCGCGTGATGATTTCCTTGCGTCCAGCAGGCATCTGGTCAATAATCGACACATCCATATCTCCAAAAGCCGTAATGGCCAAGGTGCGAGGGATAGGAGTCGCCGTCATCATCAGGACATCTGGGTTTTGTCCTTTTTCTCGGAGAATACGTCGCTGGGCAACCCCAAAACGGTGCTGCTCATCAATAATGACCAAGCCGAGATCTTGGTAGTGAACTCCTTCTTGGATCAAGGCATGTGTTCCCACAATCAGCTGGGCCTTGCCAGAAGCGATCTCGTCTAAGACTTCTCGTTTCTCAGCTGCCTTTAATCCTCCCGTTAGAAGAGCAATTGGCAAATCCGGAAAAAGATTTTGCAAGCTTTCCTTGTGCTGCTCTGCCAAAATCTCCGTCGGAACCATCAAGGCGGCTTGCTTACCAGCGCTTAAAGCTGCATACATGGCTAGTCCGGCCACGACTGTCTTGCCACTTCCTACATCTCCTTGTAGCAAACGATTCATATGGTATGGAGAAGCCATATCTGTCAAGATTTCAGTTAAGCTTGTTTCTTGGGCTTGCGTCAGCTCAAAAGGAAGATGTTTTTTTCGTTCTGCTAATTTTTCTGGATTCCAAGCCAAGGAAATCCCTTGACTGGCATCGTGATTTTCTTCTTTTAACACTTGAAGCTGCAACTGGAAAAAGAGGAGCTCTTCAAATTTCACTCGTCGAAGAGCTTGCTTGTACTCTGCAAGATCCTTAGGAAAATGCATCGCTCGCACTGCATTCGAACGAGACAACAGCTGATAACGATCCCGCAAAACTTGGGGCAAATTTTCTTCTAAGAGTTGGTCCAAGCCCTGATCAAATGCTATTTTGATTAACTTTACCAGGCTATTTTGGCTGACTCCTTGCATCACTCGATAGACCGGCTGCAAATCATCTTCTACCTGAGCCAGAAGTTTCATTCCTGTCAAACCGCCTTTGGCCTTGTCCCATTTTCCAAAAATCGCCACGGTCTGCTGGACCTCGATTTTGTCTGCTAGGTAAGGTTGGTTGAAAAAATTAACCGCTATGACCTGGTCCCCTTGTTTGATCGAAAAGCGCAAGCGATTTCGCTTGTAGCCATAATATTGAACATTGGCGGGGGTCGCGACAAGCCCAGAAATAACAGCTTTTTCACCATCTTCTAACTCTAAAACATTACGTGTTTTGAAATCTTCATAGCGAAATGGGAAGTACAAAAGCAAATCCTCTAGAGTTTCAATCCCTAATTTTTTAAATTTTTCCGCTGATTTGGGGCCAACACCAGGCAGTACGGATAAGGGTTGGTGTAAATTCATTGCTCCTCCTTTCTTTGATAAAAAAGCAGGTCCTTCTGGGAAAGTTCCACCTGCTTTTTCTTATTCTTCACCTGTATAGTCACGAGGAATCCGGTCACTCAAGAGACAAACCACTTCGTAATTAATCGTGCCACGGTAGTCCGCAACCTCTGTTGCCGTGATTTCCTTCTCACCATCTCGGCCAATCAAGGTCACCTTGGTTCCCAGAGGTAATTCTTCTGGAAGGCGAACAGTAATCTGGTCCATCGAAACTCGACCAACAATGGGACAGTACTCACCCTTGATCAGCACGTGGAAATTTTGCATTTCCCGGATCCAGCCATCCGCATAGCCAATAGGAATTGTCCCAATCCATTGGGGTTCTTCCGTTGTATAGGTTGCCCCGTAGCCAATATCTTGACCAGCTTTTAACTGTTTCACATGAACTAACTCACTCACTAAACTCAAGGCTGGCTTGATTTCATAAGGCAAGGCTAACACAGAACCACTTGGATTCAAGCCATACATGACATCTCCTAGACGTACAGCTGTGAAAATCGTATCCGCATGCCACAAAGAGGTGGCTGAATTACTAGCATGGACAATCGGAGGAAGGGTTTCAAGAGCAGCCAATACTTCTTTGAAAAAGTGGTATTGGTCTTGAAATTTCCGATCATCTGCTTCATCTGCTGTCGCAAAATGGGTAAAGATCCCTTCGATTTCAGCTCCAGCTGCTAAGAGGAGGCCTTCTGCCTCTTTGATCTCTTCGATTTTTCGGAATCCAATCCGCCCCATTCCAGAATCCACCTTGATATGGACTTTTAATCCTGAAAAATCTGGCTCTTCTGCCAATAAGTGCTTCAACCAAGCAAGGCTGGCTACCGTTAATCTGATGTCATACTTTTTAGCTAAATCAACTGTTTCAGTTGGGACCACTCCTAAAATTAAAATGGGGTGGTCTAAGCCCTCTTCACGGATTTCAAGGGCTTCATCCATATTGGAGACACAAAAGCCATCTACTTGAGTCGCCAATTTCTTCGTCACAGCTACCACTCCATGACCATAGGCGTTGGCCTTGACGACTGCATATTTCAAGGCTTGACTCGGAATATGCCGACTGACTTGCTGCACATTAAAGGAAATGGCATTCAAATCGACTGTTGCAACTGTTGGTCTATGTTTACTTGCTTTCATCTACTTCCTCCAAAATGACGCTGGTTGATACCAAATCACCCTTGTGACTGATCGAAACCCAAACCTTCCCAGAAAACGGGGACTTAGAAAAATAGGGAGCTCCATGGGCATCATTTAAAATTTCTAAATCTTGAAAACCAACTGGTCCAATCCCAGTCCCCATTGCCTTTGAAAAGGCTTCTTTGGCGGACCATCGGCCCGTTAAATATTCCATCTTTCGTTTCCCAGACAATTCCTCAAAGCGCTCCCGCTCAGCCTCAGTTAAGACTTTTTCAGCGAATCGGGTATTCTTTTGATAGGCTTTTTCAATCGCAGCGATCGATTCGATATCGATGCCATGTCCTTTGATCATCTTGTTTTATCCTTATTTATCGTTTCAGTATCGTCTAACTGATAAAAGAGAAGGGGCTAAAGAATCACTCCTTCCGCCCCTGCCTTTTACTTATTCATGCTTGCTATTTCTTTGACCAAAGCCTCTGTCTTTTCCCAACCTAGGCAAGGGTCTGTGATGGATTGACCATAAACTACCGGTTCATTTTGACGACCATCTTTAAGATAGGATTCAATCATGAAACCACGAACCAAGGAAGCTAACTCCTTGTTCCAAGCACGGTTCATCATGGTCTCTCTCACGATCCGTACTTGCTCTTCGAATTGTTTGCCAGAATTGTCATGGTTGGTGTCCACAAGGATAAAGGGATGTTGCAAGCCCATTTCGCTATAGCGTTTGGCTGCCGCAAGCAAATCTTCATAATGGTAATTTGGAATATTCTTACCACTAGCATCCAAGCCTCCACGAAGGATCGCATGGGCCAAAGGATTTCCAGATGTTTCCACGGCTTGGGCATTGAACAAGAAATTTTTTGGATGTTGCGCTGCATAAATCGCATTGAACATGACCGAAAGATTTCCTGAAGTTGGATTCTTCATCCCTGTCGGAGCCGCAATCCCACTCGCCACAAAACGGTGCTCTTGGTCTTCAACCGAGCGAGCTCCAATGGCATGATAGGAAATCAGATCCTCCACATAAGGTAGAATACTTGGGTAAAGCAATTCATCTGCCGTTGTCAAACCAGTCTCTGTCACCACACGGTAATGGAGATGACGGACAGCCTTCAGACCATCCATAAAGCTTGGTGCACCATGTGTATCTGGTTGGTGCATCAATCCTTTGTAGCCATCCCCATTGGTTCGAGGCTTAGCCGTATAGACCCGCATAACGATAAAAATCTGATCTTTGACTTGCTCTTGCAAGTCTGCCAAGCGATGAGCATAATCCAAAACCGCTTCTTCATTATCAGATGAGCAAGGACCAATCACTAAAAGAATCCGTTGGTCCTCCCCTTTGATAATCGCTTCTAACTCACGATCACGCGCTTCTTTCCGCTCCAAGGCAGGGCCCTCCAAACGGTAAAGCGACGTAATTTCTTTTTCATCAATTTTAGTGCTCTTCGTAACGAATACCATACGGCCTCCTTTTACTACCTAGACCCTTCCTCTCTTGGCTGAAGAGGACTCTTAAAATTTACGTCCGTGACAATTTTTAAATTTCTTACCAGATCCACATGGACACAAGTCATTGCGTTTCACTTGTGACAAGTCAATATCAGCTGGAATGTCTTGTTGTTGTGCTGCAATATTGCGTGTCGCAGTTGTTGAAATATTGTGCTCCGTACGAGGACGTTCTTGTTCGTGAATTTGGGCTTTCATCATCAGACGAGTGACATCAAATTCGATTGATCCGATCATGTCATTAAACATACGGAAACTTTCAGATTGGTATTCTACCACTGGGTTATTTTGAGCATAACCACGAAGTCCAACAGCGTTCCGCAATTGATCCAAGGCATCGATATGGTCTGTCCATTTGCTGTCTACCACTCGAAGGATCAATACTTTTTGGAATTCTTGCACAGACTCTTCGTCACGCAATTTCGCTACTTGGCTGGCATAGATTTCTTCTGCACGTGCATACAAGTAATCAATGACTTCCTTGTCAGATTTACCTTCAATATCGTTTTCAGAAATCGTATCTTCAGGAACCAAATTGTATTTGGCAAAGTTCAGAATTGCTTCAACGCGTTCTTCCTTGCTTGAGTGGCTGGCTCCTTCAACAATCCGTTTGATGGTCCGTTTGATCATGGCTTTGATCTCAGGAGCCAAGTCACGGTTCGCCGTGATAACATCATAACGTTGGGCGTAAACAATTTCACGTTGTTCCCGCATGACATCATCGTATTGAAGGACTTGTTTCCGAGTATCGTAGTTGTTCCCTTCGACCCGTTTTTGAGCCCCCTCTACTTGGCGGGTAAACATCCTCGAACGGATGACGGATTCTTCTTCGCTCAACTTGAAGCGATCAAGGACTGCTTTGATCCGCTCTGAACCAAAACGACGCATCAATTCATCTTCAAGTGACAAGTAGAATTGAGATTCCCCTGGATCTCCTTGACGTCCTGAACGACCACGCAGCTGGTTATCGATCCGTCGGCTTTCGTGACGTTCTGTTCCGATGACACAAAGTCCACCGAGTTCGCGAACTCCTTCACCGAGCTTGATATCGGTACCACGTCCGGCCATGTTGGTTGCGATCGTAACCGCACCACGTTGACCAGCGTTCATGATGATTTGCGCTTCTTTGTAGTGGTTTTTCGCATTCAAGACTTCGTGAGGAACACCTGCTTGTACCAACAATTGAGATAAGTAATCACTGGTTTCAACGGCAACTGTACCGACTAGGACTGGTTGACCTTTTTCATGACGAGACTTCACATCTTCCACAACGGCCTTGAATTTTGATTTCAAGCTTGGATAGAGAAGATCTGGATGGTCAATTCGAGCAATCGGACGGTTGGTTGGAATTGGAACAACGCGAATGTTGTAGATTTCACGGAATTCTTCTTCTTCGGTTTTCCCTGTCCCTGTCATCCCTGACAACTTCTTGTACATACGGAAGAGGTTTTGGTAGGTAATGGATGCTGACGTTTTGGTTTCTTCTTGAACTGGTACGCCTTCTTTAGCTTCAATCGCTTGGTGGAGACCATCTGAATAACGACGACCTTCCATGGTCCGACCTGTAAATTGGTCGACGATCAAGATTTCTTGATCTTCACTAACCACGTAGTCGATATCCAAGATCATAATATAGTTAGCACGAAGGGCATTGTCAATAAAGTGGGTAAGAGCCACGTTGTCGATATCGTAGAGGTTCTCTAACTTGAAGTATTCTTCCGCCTTATCAATCCCTGAATCTGACAAACCAATGGTTTTAGATGGCACATCGATAATGTAGTCATCCTCATTTAAGGTTTTCACATAGGCATCAGCCATATGGTAGAGTTGGCTTGTATCAGAAGCTGTTTGACCAGAAACGATCAAAGGTGTACGGGCTTCGTCAATCAAGATGGAATCGACCTCATCGACCAAGGCATAGTTCAAGGGTCGTTGCACCATGTTTTCTGCACGAACAACCATGTTATCACGAAGATAGTCAAAACCAATTTCTGAGTTGGTAGAGTACGTGATATCACATTCGTAGGCTTCTTTTTTCTCAGCTGGAGATTTAGCTGCCAAGTTGATCCCTACTGAAAGGCCAAGCCAAGAGTAGAGCTCACCCATCTCCGTTGCATCCCGTTCAGAAAGGTATTCATTGACGGTAACAACGTGTACTCCTTTACCAGAAAGGGCATTTAAATAAACAGGCATGGTCGCAGTCAGGGTTTTTCCTTCCCCTGTACGCATTTCAGGAACATCCCCATGGTGAAGGACGATTCCCCCCATAACCTGAACCTTATAAGGGAACAAACCAAGCACACGTTTTGCCCCTTCACGAACAACTGCAAAAGCTTCGTACAAGAGGTCATCCAAAGACTCACCATCTTGGTAGCGTTGCTTAAACTCAGCAGTTTTTGCTTTTAGTTCGTCATCAGACATCGCTGCCATTTGATCTTCATAAGCAAAGACCTTGTCCGCCATTTTTTCAAGACGTTTGATTTCGCCTCGATCATTTTCAATAATTGTTTTTACTAAATTTGCCATTTTTTTCCTTACTTTGAATCTTTCAAAATCTAAAACGTTCTTTTTATTGTAGCATTTTTTAAAGATTTTTTCAAGATTAAGACTGTATCTTACAAGATTTTTAGGCGGATTTTCCCGCGTAAAAAGATTCAAAAAAGAGAGTGGGCAGAAATCGGTATTTCGTTAGAATTCGATTT
>NZ_MRXX01000005.1:66166-68760 GCF_016642265.1 Streptococcus lactarius | reverse complement strand
ACTCAACCACTGCGTCTTACTCGACAATCCAAAGACAATTGGGAGGCTAGGACTTTTGTCCCAGCCTCCTTTAATTGTAGACAAGTTATATTTCACATAAAGCAACCTAAGCGATGCTGATAAAATTAAAATGAGAAAGGAACTATTCAGGTGGTTCAAACATTCACTGAAACTTTCCGCCGTGAGAAAAGTGCTAGAAACAATAACGTTTCTAGCACTCGGGAGTTTTGGAACCTTAGGTCCAAAACTAAGTCATGGAACTTCGAAGAAGTTCGCTGACGTCCGTACTCACCTAAGGAAAGTTTCTAAGACAACTTTGCTTTCAATCCGAAATGCCTGCTAGAACAGACATCTTTGGAAGACCATACGATCATTGTGACAAATGGTAAGAATAGCTGGCGACGACGACTTCTTCGTGCCAACGAAGAGCATACTTCAATTTCAAACTCATTTGGTTGTGCAAAATATTTTGCCAATGCTTCTTAGGAATGAATTGGGGAACCAAAACGGTAACGGTATTACCTTTGGCTTTTGCTTCTTCAGCTACTTTTGCAACAAATTCAACGGTTGGCTGGATAATATCCCGATAGCTGGTCATGACATTTTCAAAACGAATATCTGGGAAGTAATGCTTGAATTCTTCAGCTACTTCCGTATCCTTAGCCTTGGTTTCTTCTGTAGAAACGTGCATGGCCACGATGTCATTTCCCAAACTGCTGGCATAACTCATCGCTCCAACACTTACTTGGGTCACATTTCCGACAAGAACGATGACGGTATTGCCAGCATAGTCTGTTTTTTCGATCTTTGCACCTAAGCGTAATTGAGCAGCAACCTTATCATAGTGGCTACGAATTCTTAAGAACATCCATAGCAAGAGCCCAATAATAGGGAAGAAGGGCCAGATTTCACGCAAACGGAAGAGCAATAGAATCAAGACAATGCCGTAACAGATAGCAGCACCAAGGATATTGGCGATCGAATACTTGAGAAATCCTCTTTGGTATTGGCGTTTCCAGTGAATGACCATCCCTGTTTGAGAAAGGGCAAACGGAATGAACACCCCAATGGTATAAAGAGGAATCAAACTTTCTGTTTGGCCATCAAAGATCAGAAGCAAGACGATGGCTCCAATCGCCAAGGTTAAGATCCCATTGGAATAGCCCAGACGATCCCCTTTTTCCATATACATGTGTGGCATATATTTGTTTTTAGCCATATTAAAGGCCAACATAGGAAAGGCTGAAAAACCAGTATTAGCCGCAACTGCCAGGATCAAGGCTGTTGATAATTGGAAAATATAGAAGAAAGCTTGTCCAACTGGAGAGTTGCCTAAAATAGCTCGGGCCATTTGAGCCAAGGTCGTCACATTTTTAGCAGGGACCACACCAACCCAGTAATTGAGGAAGGTAATTCCTGCAAACATGATCCCCAAAATCAAGGCCATGATGGTCAACGTCGACGCCGCATTCTTGGCTTTTGGTTTTTTAAAGAAAGGAACCGAATTGGAGATGGCTTCAACCCCTGTCAGAGAGGCAGATCCACTGGTGAAGGCCCGCAACAAAAGGATAACACTAACACCTGAAATGGTTTGCCCCACATGGGCTGTCGCGTTATAAGGCAATTGGCCAGTCAAGATTTGGACAAAGCCATAGCCAACTAAGGCAATGGTACTGACAATAAAAAGATAAACCGGAACCATCAAGGAAGAAGCCGATTCACGAAGACCCCGCAGGTTCATCAGCATCAAGATCAAGACCAACAGGATGGAAATATGAAGGTTGTATGGATGCAAGGCTGGGATGGCTGAGGTAATGGCATCTGCACCTGATGAAACAGATACCGCTACCGTCAACATATAGTCGACCAAGAGGCTCCCACCTGCAATCAGCCCCGCTTTGGGAGACAGGTTCTCCGAAGTTACCATGTAGGCTCCACCCCCTTGAGGGTAGGCATGAATAACTTGACGGTAGGAAATAGTCAAGCTAGCTAAGAGAATTAGCACCACAACCCCAATTGGAAGAGACCACCAAATGGCTCCTGCTGATACCGTCATCAAGACCAACACGACCTGTTCAGGACCGTAAGCAATAGAGGAAAGGGCGTCACTCGAGAGCATGGCCAAAGCCTGCATTTTTCCAAGCAAGCCTCCTTCAGCTTCCGCACCAGATTTCAAAGGGCGACCAATAAACCATTTTTTTAATGTTGAAAACATAAAAAACTCCTTGAAAAAGATCTAGAGGCTGAAAAATCTCCAACCTCTGAGCAATCATCGTCATCTTACAAGCCAACTGCGTCTTTCTGACGATTCATAGCTCAAAGAGTAGGACAAACTATACCTGCAAGCACAAGAGCCTACCCTACTTTCACTTTTCATAAAACTGGGGTTATTCTACTCTTTTTTTTTATAGCTGTCAACTTATAGCATGAAATTATTGTGAAAATTTCATAAAGTTTATATTTTGTCCATCTCTTAAACCGACCCTAGCTCGGTCAGCTTCTTATCAAAATTTCCAAGCAAAAACGAGGCTGGGACAAAAGTCCTAGCCTCTCAATTATTTTTAGATTGTCGAGCAAGACGAAGTGGTTGAGTG
>NZ_MRXX01000005.1:57165-66152 GCF_016642265.1 Streptococcus lactarius | reverse complement strand
CGAAGCAAGTATCCTAAGTCTTTGTTCGCTTTTTAAGCTTCAAAGATGCCCTATGTTGACGGAAACTATGTTTCCTTTATCTGCAACCTTCAACAGTCTCCCAGACTGTTGAAGCTGTGCGGAGGTGGGACGACGAAATCGAATTCTAACGAATGACCGATTTCTGTCCCACTCTCACTTTTTTATTTGGGTTGATGTGCCACATAATGGGCGATGACATCTGATGTGTACTGGGCTGTTCCAGTTCCAAACTTGTCGATGTTTTCTTTAAATTCCGGATTATAGACATAGCCCTTGCCGATATGACCAAAGACCTCCATTGAGCAGTCAAATCCATACGTTCGAATAGCATCTAAAAGCTTAGCTGCTTGATCTTGGTTTTCATTTGCTGCTACTGGTAGACCAGCTTGAAGGTTTTGTGCCAAGGTTTGAAAGACTTTATTAAAGGCTGCTGCGACCTCATCTTCACGCCCTTTTTGGCGTTCAAGTGCTTGGTCCATAACTTCTTGGCCATACTTATCCACTGCCTCTTGATGGTATTTCTGATTGTCTTGATAGCAAAATCCAGTGAATTTTTCCTCAATCGTCATATTTCTTTCTCCTTTTTGTTCTTGGATAGTTTTTTGCAAGGTAGAAATCAAGGTATCCAGATGTTGCCTTTCTCGAGTCAGATAGTCCAACTGCCTGATCAAATGGGGCAATAAATCTGTCCTTTTTTCCTTTAACAGCTCTGCTATTTTTTCTAAAGAAAAGCCTAGATATTTATAATACAGAATGACCTGAAGTCGTTCCAAATCCTCTTGACTGTAGATTCGATAGCCGTTTTCCGACTTTAACGGAACTAAGAGCCCTATTTTATCGTAGTGGTGTAGTGTTTTGACGGAAACACCTGAAAGCCGCGCAGCTTCTTTTATATGATACATGATCTCCTCCTTACAAGGATAGTATAACCCCTCCCCTTAGGGCAGAGTCAAGCTTTTTTAAAAAATTTTTATGCAGATGAAAAAGGCTTGAGTCGCTCTACAGCATTCACTCAAGGCCTTTCTTTTTATGGATGGCTAACAATCAATTCTAAACCTTGCCCTTCCAAAGTCCAAGCTTCAACATCGCTTGGTAAGATAAAGTGACTTCCTTTTTTGATTGGATAATTTTCTCCGTCTACAATTAGCTGACCTTGGCCAGCTAAGACGCTCAACAAGCTGTAGTCAGCTGCCTTTTCAAAGTCCACTTCTCCTGTGATTTCCCACTTGTAAACAGTGAAGAAACCACTGGCAACCAAGGTCGTCATTCGAAGATTGTCGACAACAACTGTATCTGGACGGCTATTTGCAGGCTCACCAATGTTCAAAACATCGATGGACTTTTCAAGGTGAAGCTCCCGCAAGTTGCCATTATCATCCTTGCGGTCAAAGTCATAGACACGGTAGGTTGTATCGCTAGACTGTTGCGTTTCAAGGATCAAGATACCTGCACCGATCGCATGCATGGTCCCGCTTGGTACATAGAAGAAATCCCCAGCCTTGACAGGTACTTTGGTTAACAAGGTATCCCAGTTTTTATCTTCGATTTGCTGACGGAGTTCTTCTTTTGACTTGGCATTGTGACCATAGATAATCTCAGCACCTTCATCTGCCGCAATCACATACCAGCACTCTGTTTTTCCGAGTTCGCCTTCATGCTCTAGTCCATACGCATCATCTGGATGGACCTGGACACTGAGCCAGTCATTGGCATCCAAAATTTTTGTCAAAAGTGGGAATACAGGCTCTGGACGGTTGCCAAATACCTCACGGTGTTCCGCATACAAAGTAGCTAGGTCTGTTCCCTCAAAGCGACCATTGGCTACCTTAGACACCCCATTTGGGTGCGCGGAGATAGCCCAATATTCACCAATCTTTTCACTCGGAAGGTCATAGCCAAACTCATCACGTAGCCTAGTCCCACCCCAGATTTTTTCCTGCATCACAGATTGTAAAAATAATGGTTCTGACATCTTCTCCTCCTGGAATTTCCTGCCCCTATTATACAAAAAAATAAGCGTGATTAAAAGCCTTTCTCCGCTTTTTCACACTCGCCTAGATCCTCATTTTTGTGTATAATAGAAACGATGACACTGAAAGAACAAATTATTCAACTAGCCCATTCAATTGGGATTTCAAAAATTGGATTTACCACTGCTGACGACTTTAATTACTTGGAAAAGTCACTACGCCTTGCCGTTGAGGAAGGGCGAAATTCTGGATTTGAGCATAAAAATATCGAAGAACGCATCAAACCCAAGTTAAGCCTCTCCTCTGCCAAGACCATTATCTCGATCGCTGTGGCCTATCCTCATAAACTAAAGCAGCAACCTCCAAAAACGGCCTATAAAAGAGGAAAATTCACTCCTAATAGCTGGGGGTTGGACTACCATTATGTCTTACAAGACAAGCTTGATCGCCTAGCAGCTGGAATCGAAGACTTAACCCAGGATTTTGAATACAAGGGGATGGTGGATACCGGAGCCTTGGTGGACACCGCGGTTGCCCAACGTGCAGGGATCGGTTTTATTGGGAAAAACGGCCTGGTCATTTCAAAGGAATATGGCTCCTATATGTTTTTAGGAGAACTGATTACCAATCTTGAGATTGAACCTGACCAGCCTGTCGACTATGGCTGTGGGGACTGTAGGCGTTGTTTAGATGCCTGTCCAACTTCTTGCTTAATTGGCGATGGTTCCATGAACGCAAGGCGCTGCCTATCCTTTCAAACCCAGGACAAGGGCATGATGGATCTGGAATTTCGTAAAAAAATCAAGACGGTGATCTACGGTTGCGATATCTGTCAGATCTGCTGCCCATACAATAAAGGTCTTGACAATCCTCTAGCCTCCGAAATTGATCCCGAATTGGCCCATCCTGAATTGATCCCCTTTTTAGAGCTTTCAAATGGCCAGTTCAAAGAGAAATTTGGCAGTGTTGCCGGTAGTTGGCGAGGGAAAAATATTCTCCAGCGCAATGCCATCATCGCACTCGCCAACGCCCATGATCGCTCAGCCATTCCTAAGCTCTTGTCGATCATTGAGACCTCACAAAATCAGATCCATATTGCTACGGCCATCTGGTCTCTGGGGCAATTGGTGCGCGAAGCTACCCCAGAGCTGGTGCAACTCTTGCTAGACATTAAAAATCCCTCTCAAGACATTATCCACGAACGCACAGCCTTTTTTGAACGCTTTGGCATTCCAGACTAGGAACAAGGAAATGAAAAATCACTNNAGTGATTTTTCATTTCCTTCAAGAAATACCAACTTCCCATCTTCACATTGTTAAAATGAATGGTACTTTCGTAGACTTCCTTGTATCCATTTTTCGTGTAAAAATAGACATTGCCTTTGGTATTGGTATAGAAGGCCAACGTTTCTCCCTTGACACTTTTTAAGAAGGGTTCGATACCTTCGGTCATAAAGCGACTGCCATACCCTTGGCGTTGGTGTTTGGGCGCAACACCTAGAAGCATCAAATACCAATCAAAATCCGCATTTTTCTCCAATTCTTTATCCGTATTCTCCATGAAGGCAAAGTAGGCCAACATATTTTTTAAAGAAATATACTTGAGCAGGCCAAGGCCACCATTCAAGAGATAGGCCCGAAAAGGAATTGGACCCTTTTGCAACAAGGCGACCGCGTAGATTTCTCCATCTTTTTCAGCTACCAAGCAAATATGGTGCTTGAGAAAAACTTTGACCAAGATGCGCATCATACTCTTTACAAAATCAGGGTATTGATGTTGATCTCGCATGACATCCTTGATGACTTTTACAAATAGATATTCTTCAAAGGCTGTGCTCGCTACTTGAACAATCTCCTCTAAATCCTTTTTTTCTGCTTTTCTATACTGCATATTTTCTCCTATTCTATATCATTCATTCAGTATACACGATGAAGTCCCTTTATTCAAAGGACAATTTGAACCATTTTGTTCATTTAAACCACTAAAAAGAGTCCTCCCCATAGGATACCAAGTCCCCACGCCACCAGAACATCCTTGGGATAATGAACTCCTCCAAGGACTCGAACAAAGGCTAACATAAGAGACAAAAACAGGGAACAAAGGCCTAAAGACAAAGATAATTGACAAAGGCACATGGAAATAATGGTTGCCGAAAAAACATGCCGACTGGGAAAGGAATGGCCCGATGAACGCTTCTCCAATAAGGGTTGAAACTCCCACTTCTCGTAAGGTCTTGGAAAATTTATCCAATGGCGAACGAGACTAAACAAGACAAATCCTGTTGCAGGAATCCAAACAAAAGGCCACATTTTCTCCAAAGAAACTTGCTTTGCAAAAAGCCAACAAAAGACCAGGCCATAAACGCCTGGCATCACAAACGTAAGAAGTCGATTGAGTCTTCGAAGAAGCTGGATCCGATGCGGTTTTTTGATAAAAGGCTGGATGAGCCAGTTATAAAATTCAGGGTAATCGCGAGAATTTCGCTTCATCTTAAGACTCCTGCTTCCAATCTTTTTTTCATACTATTAGTATACGTGATTCCAAGAAAAGCTGTCAAGCAAGTGATATTTTTTCACAATCTTTGGGCGATTTCATTGCTAAATGAGCTCCTATTTCCCCCTTTTTGTCATTTTTTTGACCCTAAGAACCGTCTTTTCCAACTCTTTTTTGGATACAAAAATAGGACCACAGTAGCAATTGCTAACCTTGATCCTATACTAACTTCAAAACACAGTAGCTGATTGGACTCTTCTCTCGCTTATCAGCTCGGAGGAATCCTAATCAGCTTTGTGGGGGTAGGACAACGAAGCGTCCATAAATGATATCGCTTCTGTCCTACTCCCTATTTTCACTATATCCGCTACGCCCTTTGTATCTTGTTTTTACGCTACTTCTTCTGTGAATTGGCTATTGTAGAGATCAGCATAGAAGCCATTTTGGCTCATGAGTTCTTGGTGGTTTCCTTGCTCGATAATATTTCCATCTTTCATCACGAGGATCAAATCCGCATTGCGGATAGTGGACAAGCGATGGGCAATGACAAAAGAGGTCCGGCCTTCCATAAGTTTGTCCATGGCTTTTTGAATCAACTCTTCTGTACGGGTATCGACAGATGAGGTTGCTTCATCCAAGATGAGGAGTGGAGCATCCTTCAAGAGGGCACGCGCAATGGTCAAGAGTTGCTTCTGACCGACAGACAAGGTGACCGAATCATCTAGCACGGTATCATAGCCATTCGGCAAGGTCCGGATAAAGTGATGGACCCCAACCGCTCGCGTTGCTGCTTCGACGGCTTCATCTGAAATATCGGTTTGATTGAAAACAAGATTTTCCCGAATGGTGCCCTCAAAGAGCCAGGTATCTTGTAAGACCATGGAGAAGGCATCATGAACTTCTTCGCGGCTCATGGTTTTGGTATCCTCACCATCGATAGCAATTTTACCAGCTTGAATGTCATAAAAACGCATCAAAAGATTGACCAAGGTGGTCTTACCTGCGCCTGTCGGACCAACAATGGCCACTTTCTGTCCAGGTTTCGCTTCAGCAGTAAAATCATGAATAATGGTCTTATCTGGTGAATAGCCAAAGCGCACATGCTCAAAGCTAACATGACCTTTTGGCGTTTCCAATTGGCGCGTTTTTTGAGATTCGTCTTCCATTTCTTCTTCATCTAAGAATTCAAAGACCCGCCCCATGGCAGCACTGGCTGATTGCAATTGGGTAATTCCTTGAGCCATTTGACCAATTGGTTGGGTAAAGATGCGAACATAGGTCATAAAGGCAACAATGGTCCCGATGGTAATGTCTCCATTGATAGTAAGGACAGCCCCAACGATACAGACCATGACA
Organism: Streptococcus lactarius; assembly: GCF_016642265.1. Lineage (GTDB taxonomy): Bacteria > Bacillota > Bacilli > Lactobacillales > Streptococcaceae > Streptococcus > Streptococcus lactarius. Next base: position 60,311 of record NZ_MRXX01000005.1, on the reverse strand, counting down.
TAGCCGAAGTTCCCTACAAACTGCATCAAGGGCATCATGATCCCAGAGAAGAATTGGGATTTCCACATGCTATGGTACAACTCTTGGTTGATGGCATCAAATTGCTCTTTGGCTTGATGACGACCATTATAGGAAATGACTACATTGTGCCCACTATAGATTTCTTCTACATAGCCTGAAACTTTGGCAAGATTGGCTTGCTGTTGCTTAAAGAGAGGCTGGCTCTTGACCATAATGATACTAGATAAGCCAAACCCTCCAAAAACAGAGAGGATGGCTGTCAGGGCAAGATGCCAATCCGTCTTAAACATCATAAAGATCGATCCAACCAATAAGACGATGGAAGAAACCATTTGCACCAAACTTTGGTTAAAAGATTGGGTCATCAAATCCACGTCATTGGTCACACGAGACAAGGTATCTCCTTGTTCATGGCTATCAAAATATTGGAGGGGTACCCGATTGATCTTCTCAGCGATGGCATTGCGCAAGCGTTCTGCGAAACGCTGAATCATGGTGGAGATAATAAAACTACTGCTGTATGAGACCAAGGCCCCTACTCCATAAAGGACGGCTAAGGTCAGAGCAATCGAAGTGATCTTGTCAATATCAATGGCGCCTCCCATCCCTTTTGTGATGGTATCCGTGATTTCTTTTAATTTATCTGGTCCAATAACCGTGATCACACTAGATACGATCGAAAAGAGGATGGCAATCACAAAAAATAGATGGAAGCCCTTCAAATAGGGAGAAAGTTGGCTCCAAAGAGATGATGTTTGTTTTGTCTTATGCATGTTCCAACTCCTCCTTAGACAATTGAGAATAGGCAATTTCTTGATAGACTTCATTGGTCTCAAGCAATTCCTTGTGGGTTCCTTGACCAACGACCTTCCCTTGATCCAAGACCAAGATCAAATCTGCATCCATAATGGTCGAAATCCGTTGGGCGACGATCAATCTGGTCGTATTTGCCAGCTCTTCTTTCAAAGCTTGGCGAAGGATCCGATCCGTTTTGTAATCCAGGGCTGAGAAGGAATCATCAAAGATCAAGATCTCAGGCTTGCGTGCCAGAGCGCGTGCAATGGCCAAGCGTTGCCGTTGACCACCTGAGAAGTTGGTTCCTCCTTGTGCTACTTCTGTATCCAAGCCCTTTTCTTTTGTGGCCACAAACTCTTTAGCTTGGGCCAATTCAAGAGCCTTCCAGATGGCTTCATCCTCTAATTTTCCTTGACTACTTTCTCCAAATTCCATATTGGAGCGAATCGTACCGCTAAAGAGCACTGCTTTTTGAGGAATGTAGCCGACTTTATTGTTCAAATCTTGGTGGCTATAGTCCTTGACATTGACGCCATCCACAAGAATCTTTCCTTCTGTAGCATCGTAAAAACGCGGAATTAAGTTGACCAAAGTGGACTTCCCTGAACCGGTTGATCCAATGAAGGCAACAGTTTGGCCCTTCTGAGCTGAAAAGGTCACATGCTCAATCACCGCACGAGAAGTCCGCCCATATCGGAAGGACACGTCTTGAAATTCTACTGTACCTTCAAGATCGGTTCTTGTCTTTGATTCACTTGGAAAGGCTACAGAGGGATCTAGAGCTAAGACCTGGTTAATCCGTTTCGCAGATACCAAGGCACGAGGAAGGATAATCAAGATGGCCACCATCATCATGAAGCCAATGACAACTTGCATGGCATATGAGGAGAAGGTGATCATATCTGAGAAGACCTTGGTTCGATCCGCTAAAGCTGGACTGGTGAAGATTTTGGTAGGATCTTTTGGCATGGCGATATCATTGATCAAGTGCGCCCCGATCCAGTAGATAGCTAGGGTCAAGCCACTTGAAACCACTGTCATAACTGGGTTCATCAGAGACATCAACCGATAAACAAAGAGATTGAGGCGGGTTAAACCCTTATTTTCAGCTTGGAATTTTTCATTTTGATAAGCTTCCGCATTGTATGCACGAACCACCCGCACCCCTGTCAAACTCTCCCGTGTTGTGGCATTCAAGGCATCCGTCAAGCCTTGCACTTTTTGCTGGCGAGGGAAGGCAATCAGAACCAGAACAGAGAGGAGAAGCAAGACGATTAAGACCGCCACACCAACAGACGTTGTCCAAGCACCGCTCTTGCCCCAAATCTTTGTCAAAGCCCAAACGGCCATAATAGGACCACGCGTCACCACCTGCATCCCCATGACAATCATGATTTGTAACTGGGTCAAATCATTGGTCGTCCGTGTCAAGAGAGAAGGCACAGAGAATTTCTTGATCTCTGCATCAGAGTAATCCATCACTTGGTGGAAAATCTCTCCTCGCAGTCGTGTTGTAAAGCTGGCAGCGACTCGTGAAGCTAGAAAGCCCACAAAAACCGCCATCAAAAAACTTCCAAAGGAGAAGAGCAACATCTTACTCCCAGGCTCCATGATGTCAGAAACTTTTGTCCCCTTCTTTGCTAAGAGAGTCGTGATATCAGATAGGTATTCAGGGGTCTTTAAATCCATCCAAACAGCTAGACAGATAAAGACTGTACTAAGGGCAATCATGCCCCATTCTTTGGCCGTTAAGCGCCGAAATATCTTGATCATTCCTTGCTCCTTTTTTTCATATTCTCATAAAATTGCTGCATGACTTTGAAAAAGATGGTCAATTCTTCTTCTGATACACCAGCCATCATATCTCGATCTACTTCTTCAAAGAATTGTTTCATGTCATTCAACTTATCTTTCACACTGTTTGTCAGGTAGACATACTTGGCCCGTTTATCTGTCGGACTTGGCTCAATATAGATAAATCTATTTCTCTCCATGCGTTTGATCAGGTTACTGGCCACTGATTTTGAAATATGAAGCTCTTGTTCAATATCCCGAATCAAGGTCACTTTTCCCTCTTTTTCACGATGGGATAAAAAGACAAGAACTTGTCCTTGGGGTCCTGCAAAAAATTCAAACCCACGCTTTTTAGCTTCTCTTTCCACCAAAAGGTGAATGAGATGACCTACTTTTTTAAATTCTTGTAATGGTTTTTCCATCATTCCTCCAAATAGTTCTTAAGAGAACCTTAAAGTTACTATGGGAACTATTTTAGCACAAAAAAGATCCCTGTCAAGAAAAAAGTTTCTATAGGAACTAAAAAGAGAGTGGGA
>NZ_MRXX01000005.1:50709-57129 GCF_016642265.1 Streptococcus lactarius | reverse complement strand
ACTTTTGTCCCAGCCTCTGTCCACTTTTAGATAATAATGCCTTCTAAATGATCTATTTCATGCTGACAGATCTGAGCAGGAAAACCTGACAAATGAATCGTTTTTGCTTTCCAATTCACATCTCGATAGGCCACTGTCATCTCCTCATAACGAGTTGTTGACCGACTCCCCACTAGAGATAAGCACCCTTCTTCCGTTTGATAAGGCTTTTTCTTTTCAAGGAGAACAGGATTAAACATGACCAGATTTTCATTTCCCATTCGAATGATAATCGCCCGCTTTTTCACTCCGATCATATTGGCCGCCAAACCCACACACTCAAGGAGATGAGCATTTAAGGTGTCCTGCAAATCCAAAGCCAAGGTGCGATCCTCAGGTGTCGCTTCTTCTGACTTTTGACCCAAAAATAAGACATCCTTTACAATATTCTTTTTCATTCCTTCCCTCTCTTCTTTTTAGATAGACGAAAGAAACCGAGACAAATCAGTCTCGGTCTCGCTCTTGTTTCTAGCCTCTAAGAGACAATTGCTTCTTATTTTTTAAGCTTCTCGCTCACTTCTTTTGCAAGAACAAAGTTCCCCAAGGTCGCAGACCCATTGCCAGCAACAGCAGGTGTCACAATGTATTCTTTCACATCCGGTACTGGAAGATAGCCATTTAAAAGAGTAGTAAATTTCGCACGAACACGGTCTAACATATGTTGTTGGGCCATCACACCACCCCCAAAAACGATCACATCTGGTCGGAAGGTAACAGTAGCTTGAACCGCTGCTTGCGCGATATAATAGGCCTGAATATCCCAGACATTGCTATTGAGTTCAATATTTTCCCCACGAATGCCTGTACGAGCTTCGAGACTTGGCCCAGCCGCAAAGCCCTCCAAACAGCCATTATGGAAGGGGCAAACTCCCTTGAACCCTTTTTCTTGATCCATCGGGTGCTGAGCTACATAATAATGCCCCATCTCAGGATGTCCAGTACCACCAATGAATTCACCACGCTGAATCACACCTGCACCAATTCCTGTACCAATCGTGTAGTAGACAAGGTTTTCGACCCGACCACCCGCATTGTTGCGTGCAACTACTTCTCCATATGCCGAACTATTCACATCCGTTGTAAAGTAAATAGGGACATTCAAAGCTCGACGAAGCGCACCTACAAGATCCACATTTGCCCAGTGAGGCTTTGGAGTCGTGGTAATAAACCCATACGTTTTCGAATTTGGATCAATATCAATCGGACCGAATGATCCAACTGCAAGACCTGCCAATTGATCAAATTTCGAGAAAAATGCAATCGTCTTATCCAAGGTTTCGATAGGTGTTGTGGTAGGAAATTGCACTTTTTCAAGCACATTGTAGTTTTCATCACCAACTGCACAAACAAATTTTGTCCCACCAGCTTCCAAACTTCCGTATAATGTTGTCATCTTGTCTCCTTTCTGTTCTTTCCAGATTTATTGTGCTCATTATAACATACTTTTAGCAGTTTCTTCTCTTCTTTTTAAGAAAAACTTCCTGCTTAGACGGCTAAAATTCAAGGACTGGAGAAGATTGGACCAGTCCTTGAGTTATTCTAAATCCTATTAAGCTTTCACTTCGATAATTGCATCCCCTTTAGCGACAATTCCAGTTGCTACCGGAGTTACCGATGCGAAGTCAGCAGTGTTGGTCACAATCACCATAGTAGTGTCTTCAAGACCTGCTGCTGCAATTTTTTCAGAATCAAATGTTCCAAGAACATCGCCAGCTTTGACTTTATCGCCTTGAGCAACTTTTTGGTCAAATCCTTCACCATTCATTGATACTGTATCAATTCCGACGTGGATCAAGATTTCAGCACCATTAGCTGTCTTCAAACCATAGGCATGCCCAGTTGCGAAAGCAATGGTTACTTCAGCATCTGCCGGAGCATATACAACACCTTCAGTTGGTTTGATGGCAATCCCTTGTCCCATTGCTCCACTTGAAAAGACAGGATCATTCACATCAGCAAGTGCTACAGCAGTACCAACGATAGGAGAGATAATCGTTTCATCTTGAAGAGTTGCAGGAATGTTACCAGTTTTTTCTTCTTCAACCAGACGTTCAGTTGTCGCGTTTTCAGAAGCAACCACAGGAGCTTCATCTTCATAACCAAACATATAAGTCAAACCGAAACTTAGTGCAGTTGTAAATACAACCATAAATACATATTTGAATAATTGACCATTTAGATAGAGAAGCGTCCCTGGAATAATTGTAATACCAAATCCTGTACCAGCAAGATTTAACATAGATGCAATCCAACCACCTATAGCACCTGCTCCCAAAGCAATAACGAATGGTTTCACATAACGCAAGTTTACACCAAAGATTGCAGGCTCAGTAATACCTAACAAGGCAGAAATAGTTGCAGGAAATGCTAAAGCTTTCACTTTTTGAGATTTAGATTTCACTGCCACTGCTAAAGTAGCCCCAGCTTGTGCAGTCATAGCTGCTGTAATAATTGCATTAAATGGATCTTTTTTATCTGCAGTAATTAATTGTGATTCAAGAAGATTAAAAATATGGTGGACACCAGTAACGACAATCAACTGATGAACGCCACCGATAAGAAGACCTGCAAGTCCAAATGGTAAATTTAAAATAAACTTAGTTGCATTCAGTACATATTCCTCAATGCTGTGGAAGAATGGACCAATAATAAACAAAGCGAGAAATGACATGATTGTCAATGTGAATAATGGAACCAATAACAAATCTAAGACATCTGGAATTTTCTTATGGAGCCATTTTTCAAGTTTCGCACCAATTAGACCAACGAAGAATGCAGGAAGAACAGAGTTCTGGAATCCAACCACATGATGGAAGATACCAAAGTATGTTGCTGCTTTAGAAGGATCTTCCGCTACAACCCATGCATTTGGAAGAGTCGGACTAACCATCATTAAACCAATTACAATCCCAAGAACAGGATTTCCTCCGAATACTCGGAACGCAGACCATGAAATCAGGGCTGGGAAGAAAGCAAACGCGGTATCAGTTAAAATTGTTGAATAGGTATAAAAATCAGTAGATTTAAATGCGTCTGCTGTCGTACCAAACAAAGCCAATACTTGGTCTTGTGCAATCGCACCACGAATCCCCATAAAAAGACCTGTCGCAACGATCGCTGGTAAAATTGGAACAAACACGTCCCCAAAAGTGCGGATAGCACGTTGGAACCAGTTCCCTTGCTTGGCAGCTTCTGCTTTCATTTCATCTTTCGACGATGTTGGCAAGCCAAGAGCTACTACTTCATCGTAGATCTTGTTTACAGTACCAGTACCAAAGATGATTTGGTATTGACCTGAATTAAAGAAAGCACCTTGTACTTTTTCAATATTCTCAACAACATCTTTGTTGATTTTTGATTCATCTTTTACCATCACGCGAAGACGAGTCGCACAGTGAGCAACACTGCTAACGTTCTCAACCCCACCGATTGCATCGATGACCTGCTTTGCAATTTCTGTATTTGACATTTTGCAAAAATCTCCTTATTTTTTGTAATGTAAACGGTTCAACCGTCTCTACGCTTTTTATTGTACCATGTATTTGGAATATGTCAACCGTTTTGCAGAATTTTTTGTAACTTTTTTGGTCATTCTATGCCTTTATATAACACTGAAAAAACTTACAAAGTTGGAATCTCTTTAAAATTCTTATTTTTCCTTGTTTTAAAAGCACTCCATTTTCAAAAAATTTCATTTTTTCATTTATTTTCAATTTTTCCTAATTTAAAAAAGTTTAAAAACATCTGTCAATCGTTTGACATTTTCTGCTATTTTTTTCATTTATTACTTGCTTTTTTGATTAGAAATCGGTACTATGGAAGTAAGAAAAAAATTGGAGGAACGAAATGGAATGGACAACGGAACGGCGTTATCGACGCTATGAAGACTGGACAGAAGAAGAAAAGCAAGCTGTCTCTAAGAATATGGCTACATCTCCTTGGCATACACACTATCATGTAGAGCCAAAGTCTGGTCTCCTAAATGACCCAAACGGTTTTTCTTACTTTGATGGAAAGTGGATTTTGTTTTACCAAAACTTCCCATTTGGGGCAGCCCATGGGTTAAAGTCATGGGTTCAAACAGAAAGTGAAGACTTGGTTCATTTTAAAGAAACCGGTGTAACGCTTCTTCCAGATACAAGACTCGATAGCCACGGAGCTTATTCCGGATCTGCCATGCAGTTTGGTGATAAACTTTTCTTATTCTATACTGGAAATGTTCGTGATGCAGAATGGGTCCGCCATCCCTACCAAGTCGGAGCGTTGATGGATAAAGAAGGAAAGATCGAAAAAATTGACAAAATCTTGATTGACCAACCGGCTGATTCGACTGATCACTTCCGTGACCCACAGATTTTTAATTTTAAAGATCAATACTACGCTATCGTTGGTGGCCAAGACCTTGAGAAGAAAGGATTCATCCGTCTCTATAAGGCTGTTGATAACGACTATACCAACTGGGTTGAAGTCGGTGACTTGGATTTTGCAAATGACCGAACAGCTTATATGATGGAATGTCCTAACCTTGTCTTTGTTGGAGACCAACCTGTCCTTCTTTATTGTCCACAAGGCTTGGATAAATCGGTCCTCGATTACGATAACATCTATCCGAACATGTACAAGATCGGGGAGAGTTTTGATCCAGAACAAGCCAAGCTGGTTGATGTATCTGAATTGCACAACCTAGACTATGGTTTTGAAGCCTATGCAACTCAAGGATTCAACGCTCCAGATGGACGGGCCTATGTTGTCAGCTGGCTAGCTCTTCCTGATATTTCTTATCCAACGGATTCCTATGACTATCAAGGAGCTCTTTCACTAGTCAAAGAATTAACCATCAAAGACGGAAAGCTCTACCAATATCCAGTTGAAGCCATCAAAGACCTGCGCGCTGAGCGTGAGTCATTTGCCAACAAGGCACAAACCCAAAACTGCTATGAACTGGAACTGCAGTTTGAAAAAGATAGCCAAAATGAAATCGTCCTCTTCGCCGATCAAGAAGGGAAAGGGTTAGCTCTCTCATTTGACCTTGCAAATGGATTGGTCACAGTGGACCGTAGCCAAGCAGGTGAGCAATATGCTCAAGAATTTGGAACCAGCCGTAGCTGCCCAATCGATAACCAAGCCACAACTGCTACTATTTTTATCGACAATTCGATTTTTGAAATCTTTATCAACAAAGGAGAAAAAGTATTTTCTGGTCGGGTCTACCCACATGCAGATCAAACTGGTATCTTGATCAAAGCTGGAAACCCTACTGGAAGCTACTACGAACTTGATTATGGTCGCAAAGCTAACTGATGTCGCCAAACTTGCTGGCGTCAGCCCGACAACTGTTTCTCGGGTCATCAATAAAAAAGGCTACCTGTCTGAAAAGACCATCCAAAAGGTCCAAGATGCCATGCGAGAGTTGGGCTACAAGCCCAATACAGTTGCTCGTAGCCTGCAAGGAAAATCAGCCAAATTAGTTGGTTTGATCTTTCCCAATATCAGCAATGTTTTCTATGCAGAGTTGATTGATCACCTAGAACACCAACTCTTCAAGCATGGCTACAAGACCATTATTTGTAATAGTGAGCATGATTCCGAAAAAGAACGAGAATATATTGAGATGTTGGAGGCCAACCAGGTGGATGGTATCATTTCAGGAAGTCACAATCTTGGAATTGAGGATTACAATCGTGTAACGGCTCCGATCATTGCCTTTGACCGTAACCTTTCTCCTGAGATTCCAGTCGTATCCTCAGACAACTATGCTGGAGGGATCCTCGCAGCTGAAACCCTCGTCAAGACTGGGGCTCAAAACATCATCATGATCACAGGAAATGACAATTCCAACTCCCCAACAGGTCTTCGCCATGCAGGTTTTGCTTCAGTCTTGCCAAACGCTTCTATCATTAATGTTTCCAGTGATTTTTCACCCATTCGCAAGGAAATGGAAATCAAACAGATTCTTAGCCAGCAAAAACCCGATGCAATTTTTGCTTCGGATGATTTGACAGCTATCTTAATTATGAAAGTCGCTAAAGAGCTGGAAATTCCAGTTCCTCAACAGCTTAAAGTGATTGGTTATGATGGCACCCAGTTCGTCCAAACCTATATTCCAGAGCTTACAACCATCCAACAACCGATCAAAGAGATCGCAGTCTTGACAGTAGACCTCTTGCTTCAAAAAATCGACGGCCAAACCGTTGCAACGACAGGCTATTTCTTGCCGGTTAGTCTTCATTCCGGTAACAGCATCTAATCCCTTGCTATATAGTTTCTTCTCTCAATTTTCAAAGGCTGGACACACGTTTGCCCAGTCTTTTATTTTTCATCGTAAATTTTCAAATTAAGATTGATACAATTTTTAGGAAAATAAGGCTGGGACAAAAGTCC
>NZ_MRXX01000005.1:0-50668 GCF_016642265.1 Streptococcus lactarius | reverse complement strand
GTGCGGAGGTGGGACGACGAAATCGAATTCTAACGAATGACCGATTTCTGTCCCACTCTCTATTTTGTGTAATGGATCAGTGTTAACCTGCACTTTCTTTTGGAACATAAGTCATTCTTTTATTTCATAATCTATGTTTAGATTGAAAATGACAGACAAATTTTTTGAAAATCGTTTGCAAATAAGTTAAGATAGGTGGGTAAGAAAAGAGTAACCGCTTACTTATGAAGGAGGACATTTTATGTCATATAAAACAAGCAATGCAGAAGGACCTGTAGATTTTATTAACACTTATGATTTGGAGCCTATGGCGCAACAAGTCATTCCAAAAGCTGCTTTTGGCTATATCGCTAGCGGAGCAGAAGATACCTTTACATTGCGTGAAAATATTCGAGCTTTTAACCATAAGCTGATTGTCCCTCATACGCTTTGTGATGTGGAAAATCCAATTACAGAAATTGAATTTGCAGGTGAAAAACTATCTTCACCCATCATTATGGCTCCAGTTGCAGCTCATAAATTAGCCAATGAACAAGGGGAAGTGGCTACTGCACGTGGGGTACATGAGTTTGGTTCCCTCTATACTACAAGCTCCTACTCTACAGTTGATCTTCCAGAAATTACGCAAGCCCTTCAAGGGACTCCTCATTGGTTCCAGTTCTACTTTAGTAAAGATGATGGGATTAACCGCCACATTATGGATCGCGTGAAGGCAGAAGGCTATAAAGCGATCGTCTTAACGGCAGATGCAACTGTTGGGGGGAATCGTGAGGTTGATAAACGTAATGGTTTTGTCTTCCCAGTTGGAATGCCAATCGTAGAAGAATACCTACCTGAAGGTGCTGGTAAGTCAATGGACTTTGTCTACAAATCAGCTAAACAACGCCTGTCTCCACGAGATGTAGAATTCATCGCTGAATACTCAGGCCTACCCGTTTACGTTAAAGGTCCTCAATGCCGTGAAGATGTTGAACGTTCTCTTGCTGCAGGTGCATCTGGTATCTGGGTAACCAACCACGGTGGACGTCAAATCGATGGTGGCCCAGCTGCCTTTGACTCACTTCAAGAAGTTGCTGAAGCAGTTGACAAACGTGTACCGATTGTCTTTGACTCTGGTATTCGTCGTGGGCAACATGTCTTTAAAGCCTTGGCTTCAGGAGCAGACTTGGTAGCTATTGGACGCCCCGTTATTTATGGCTTAGCTCTAGGTGGTAGCGTTGGTGTACGCCAAGTCTTTGAACACTTGAATGCAGAATTGAAGACCGTGATGCAACTATCTGGAACTCAGACGATTGAAGATGTAAAACACTTCAAACTTCGTCACAATCCATACAATCCAACTTTCCCAGTAGATCCTCGTGATCTGAAATTGTATTAATAAGAAAAGAGGGAGTGGGACAGAACGAATGTTGACTAAAAATCGTTCCTTGTCCCACTCTCTATTTGTTTTAGAGAGTACAAACAGGATGTACACGACTCTACTAAAAAGAGGTGTTTTTCAACTGTGGAGATTGATTGCTCAAGTGTAAAAACATTAAAAATTAGGTCCAAAATAGAGATTTCCTTCAATCAAAAAAGAGCCCGCGGGCTCTTTTATACTATGCTTCTGTCACAAATTGACTGAGAACACCATTGACAAAACGTGATGAAGTCTCATCTGAAAAGGCCTTAGCCAATTCAACCGCCTCATTCACAGCGACAATCTGTGGAGTGTCAAACTCTGTCATTTCATAAATGCCAAGGCGCAGAATATTTTTCTCCACCAAGGTCAAGCGTTCTACTGTCCAACCAGTCTTCAAATGTTGACCGATTTGTTGGTCTAATTGGTCTTTTGACTGATAAACGCCGGTCACGATATTCAAGAGAAAGGCCGGAAGATCAACTGTTGCATCTTCTGCCACGTCCTTATCATGCAGATAAGCAAAGCGACAAGCTTCGACAATGTCTCCATCGTACTCCAAGGCCATCAAGGCTTGGAAGGCACGCTCGCGTAAATCTCGACGTGATTCCAATAAAATTTCATCAGTCATTGAGGAAGTCCTCATTAAACAAGTCTTTCAAGTCTGGTTTTGGAGATTTTTCTGTTGCAATCCCTACGACATGAATGTTGACCGCATCCAAGGTGACATCTGCCATATCATACACAGCAGATTTCACAGCCTTTTGGATCGCTACTGCTACAGATGGTACAGCCACTCCGTATTCAAGGTAGAGATAAATATCCACTGAGACCTGACCGTCTTCTTCTGTATGAAGGTAGACGCCACGACCAAGTGAGCGTTTTGAAAGGCTATCTGACACGCTCTTATTTTCAAGAGAGTAAACTCCCTCTACTTTTGCCGTTGCAATCGCAATAATTTTTTCTAATACACGTGGTGCAATAACAATGTCACCAAATTGTTCAGTTGCCATAGAAGTTCCTTTCTATTTGACACCCTGAGAGGTCTCTTACGCACGAGAAACGTAAGTTCCTTCTGCAGTGTTGATAACGAGTTTTTGTCCTGCTTCGATGAAGTCTGGAACGTTTACAACAAGTCCTGTTTCCATTGTTGCTGGTTTTCCAGAACCAGTCACTGTAGCACCTTTGATCGATGGTTGAGTTTCTGTGACTGTCAATTCAACAGTAGTTGGTACAGTTACCCCAATCACTTCACTTCCGTAGAATTGAATTTTCACTTCTGAATTTTCAAGAATGTAAAGCAATTCATTTTCAACATTGACTACAGGGATTTCGTATTGGTCATAAGTTTCTGTGTTCATGAAGTAGGCTGTGTCGTCCATTTGGTACAAGTATTGGGCTGGGACAGTCTCAAGAATCGCTTGTTCAAATTTTTCTTCTGGACGGTAGCTTGTGTCAAATGTAGAACCAGTACGGACATCACGTAATTTCATCCGCATGATAGTATTTCCTTTACCTGGTTTGTGGTGACTTGCTTCCAAAACGCGAATCAATTTTCCATCTGCTGTGACAAACGTCATACCAGCTCTTAATTTACTTGCTTCGATCATGTTTTATTACCTCTTTTTTAAAAATAGATTACTCTTTATTGTAACACACTATTTGATTTTTCTCAAACAGCAATCTTTTCTTTTTAGGAAGGAAAGAGTGCAGAGACTAGCGATTGGAACCTCTACATCTCTGAGCCTAGTTCCCTTCTATTCGTCAACAGGGACAATATTACCATCCGCATCCTTAGTCACATGGACATATTTGCCATCCACCTCAATGTAGAAGGTTTTGGGCTTGTCTTGAGCTGGTGCTGCTTGTTGTTGCAGATCATTTCCCAGAGCTTGACCCAGATTCATCCCCATGATCATGTTCATGCCATTGCCACCTTCATTTTTGGCAGCTGCCACCAAGGCCTCATTGCGGGCGCGACGCTCTTCAATTTCAATGGTATTGTACTTCATCGCTGCCAATTCACTGTCCAGTTTATTGACCTTGGCCATACTATCAGCATCATAGCTCAGATCTTCGATCAGGACATTGGTTAATTCAATACCATATAGTTCTGACCACGTTTTGTTGACTTCGCGTTTTGCGACTTCATTGAAAACGTCTTGATCTGCATTGATATTGTAAATATCCGCCTTATTTTCAGCCGTATATTTTGAAAGGGCGACGGCAATTTTTGGAGCGAGGTTTTGGCGCAAGGTTCCCTGAGCTACATCTTCCAAGGTAAACGGTTTATCTGCCGTAATTTGGCGACTGACTGCACTGACATAGAAAAGAACCGGATCTGCTATTTTGACATCATAGAGGCCATAAAAGCGAATGCTCAGAAGCTGTTGGTAACGGTCGCTAAAGTACTCGACTGGGTTTTGAGTTCCAAATTTATTTCCTGTAAAAGGTTGCATCCGTACAAAAACAATTTCTTGTTGGGTCACCACTTGCCCACCAAATGAGAAACGATTCTTGAACTGGTCCCAAGTCCCTTTCACTCCGCCTTTTTCAAACAGCCAGGCATTCTCACCAGCTTGCCATTCGTGGCTTCCTGCTTCTAGAAGGTCTCCCAAAAAGGTTCCATTGTTGACTAAAAGAGCGACATAGCCTTGAGGGACAATGACGACAGAACCATCTGTCAACAGACCAGTATTTTGGTTGCTCTGGCGTGAGCGTCCGTCCGGATCTTTGGTCAACAGTTGTCCCTTGATGGCCAAAGCTGTTGCCGGAACAGCTTCTGGCAAGGTAATAGCTTCCTTAAATTTACTATCTTGAAAACTTGAAATGCCCGCTGAAAGGGCTGCTTTAATAAATCCCATATATTCTCCTATCTGTAGAATTCAATTTCATCCACAACTTCATAAACATCCAAGACCCAATCCTTTGGATTGTGTTTCAAGGACGCTTGGCAATATTCACACTTGTCGATCGTATCGATGGTCAGTGGCGCACCACAGTTCGGACAGTGATCACTTAAGACTTCCGAATTCTTAATGATCTCTGTCTGAGCCCCGTGTTCACGGAGAAAGACCATACGGTATACTGTAAAGAGATCTTTGGTCGGATCCCCTTCGATCACACGACCCGATTCATCGTCTCGGATGTAATCTCTCATGGTTGAAGACAAAATAACTTCGATGCGGTCATTGCCTTCTGGATTTTCGATAAAGTCTTTGATTTTAGAATTTTCAACACGCACGCGCTCTAGAACATTGGTCGTTTTTGCTCGAATATGCTCCTGCAACTGAGTCAAGTGTTGCTCATAAAGACTAGTACTTTCTAAGCTCCGCACGGAATTCCAATCTTTTTCTGTCCAAGCAGATTGTAATTGAAGGTAAACCAGCTTGACTTGTGACAAGAAGCGATCTTCATCAAACATTGGGTCCAATTTTCGGATACGGCGAATGGCTTCATAGTTGTTTTCAATTGGTCGACCAGCACGTTCCTCGGTTGTCCGTTTTGGACCACTGCCACTACTTGAATCCTCTGAGTCATTTGAAAGGCCACCATTTTGTTTAATGGCATTAAACACGAAGGCAAGCAAAACAATCATGATGGTAAGACCAGTCAAAAACCCAGATGACGAAACTGAATCTGACGAGCTATAACTACTTGAATCACTTGACCAGCTACTACGACCAGACCAGCTGCTATCGTTGTCCGACCAGCTACTGCCTCCACCAGACCAACTACTGCCCCCTCCACCTGAATCAATCAAGCTACTACCACCGCTATCTGTATTTCCAACACCAGCATGGGCGGAAGGAACGCATACAAATAAGAGAGCTGATAGAAGAATTCCCAATACTAAAATTCGTTTTTTCATAGGCCTCATTTCTTATCTTTGTTCGTTACACAAGGGTTAAGAAAATACTGTCTATTTTATAGGACAATCAATTCTTTAGGAGCAAGGGTCAAGACTTCACAGCCTGTTTCTGTGATCAAGAGGTCATCTTCGATGCGCACACCAGAGAGACCTTCAATGTAAATCCCTGGTTCATCTGTCAAGACCATCCCTGCTTGAATGGCTTCTTTAGACATTTGGCTAAAGTAGGGTTCTTCATGAATATCAAGCCCAATTCCGTGACCGATTCCATGAGTAAAGTATTGGCCATAGCCGGCTGCTTCGATCACATCACGTGGGATTTTATCAAAATCACGGAAGCCAAGTCCATCTTTAGCCGCAGCAATCAAGGCTTGATTGGCTTTCAAAACTGTTTCGTAAATTTCTCTTTCCTTGTCGCTGACATGTCCAGCATAGATAGTCCGTGTCATATCGCTGACATAGTGATCATACAAGCAACCAAAATCGAGGGTCAAGGCATCTCCTGCTGAAATCACCCGATCACTTGGAGTTGCGTGTGGCATAGCAGAACGTTCACCAGCTGCGGAGATGATATCAAAAGATACACCTGATGCTCCCAACTCCCGCATTCTAAAATCGAGGAAAGTTGCTGCTTGCAATTCTGTCGTTTGTCCCACCTTGATATAGTCCAAAATATCACGGAAGGCTTGGTCAGAGATACTACAAGCTTTTTTAATGGCCGCAATCTCTGTTTCATCCTTGATCAAGCGCAATTCCATCACAAAGTTCGTTAGGGATTGAAGGTTGATGCCACTGAAAACAGAAGCCATACGGGCATGGTAGGCCACCGTCACTTCGTCCTCAAAACCAAGTTCTTTGATTCCTAGATCTTTCACGATCTCTGCAGCTGCAGTCAGCTCATCACGGGTTTCTACGATCTCCACAAAGGGGAAACAAGTCGCATGGGCATGAATGGTGTAGCGCGAATCCGTAAAGAGGATCACGCGTTCTTCTGTCACCAAAGCCGTCCCGTTTGAACCCCAGAAATGGGTCAAATAATAGACATTTTTCAAATTGTTAATCAGTACCGCTTTAAGGTTTTTGGCCTTCATTTTGTTTCGTAAATTGTCGATCCGTTGATTCATTGTAATTTTCCTTTCAAATATTGTCCTGTATAGCTAACAGGATTTGCTGCGACTTCTTCAGGTGTTCCGGTTGCAATAATAGTTCCACCACCGACACCGCCTTCAGGTCCCAAATCGATGATGTGGTCTGCCGTCTTAATGACATCCAAATTGTGCTCGATTACAAGGACGGTATTTCCATCATCCACAAACCGCTCTAAGACTTGAATCAAGCGAGAAATGTCTTCGCTATGAAGTCCTGTCGTTGGTTCATCCAAGATATAGAAGGATTTACCTGTAGAGCGCTTGTGCAATTCAGAAGCCAACTTCATCCGCTGTGCTTCCCCACCTGAAAGGGTGGTCGCTGGTTGACCCAACGTTACATAGCCCAAGCCCACATCTTGGATGGTCTTGAGTTTGCGTTCAATTTTCGGAATGTGCTTGAAGAATTCGACTGCCTTATTGACCGTCATATCCAGTACTTCTGCGATATTTTTTTCCTTGTAGTGGACTTCGAGGGTCTCACTATTGTAGCGACGTCCATGGCAGACCTCACAAGGTACAAATACATCGGGCAAGAAGTGCATCTCAATCTTGATAATACCGTCACCAGAGCAGGCTTCACAACGGCCACCCTTGACATTGAAGCTAAAGCGGCCTTTTTTATAGCCCCGAATTTTGGCTTCATTGGTCTGTGCAAAGAGATCACGAATATCATCGAAGACGCCTGTATAAGTTGCAGGATTGGAACGAGGAGTCCGACCAATCGGGCTTTGATCAATGTCAATCAAGCGATCGATGTGCTCAATCCCCTGAATGGTCTTGTATTTCCCTGGTTTTTCCGAATTGCGGTTGAGCTTTTGAGCGATGGCTTTCTTCAAGATCCCATTGATCAAGGTCGATTTTCCAGAACCGGAAACACCAGTGACTGCGATGAATTTGCCCAGAGGAAAACGTGCTGTAATATCTTGTAAGTTGTTCTCACTGGCCCCTGTAATTTCAATAGAACGACCATTTCCTGAACGGCGCTCTGTTGGGACCGGAATCTTGCGCTTGCCGGACAAATACTGGCCGGTGATGGATTTACTATTACGAGCCACCTGCTTTGGAGTTCCCGCGGCAACGATCTCTCCACCAAAGACACCGGCACCTGGGCCGACGTCGATCAGGTAGTCTGCTTCTCTCATGGTATCTTCGTCGTGTTCGACGACGATCAAGGTATTGCCTAAATCACGCATCTTTTTAAGACTGGCAATCAGGCGGTCATTGTCCCTTTGATGGAGGCCGATTGACGGCTCATCCAAGATATAAAGGACACCAGAGAGATTGGAACCGATCTGGGTTGCCAAGCGAATCCGTTGGCTTTCTCCACCTGACAAGGTCCCAGCTGAGCGTGACAAGGTCAAGTAATTAAGACCTACATTGTTTAAGAAGGTCAAACGATCTTTGATCTCTTTTAGGATCGGTCTTGCGATCGTGGCTTCATTGTCCGTTAAAACCAGCTGGCCCACGGCTTTTAAGTGGTCCGCAATCGATAGATCGGACACCTCCCCGATATGCATTCCTTTTTCTCCACCGACACGAACAGAGAGAGCCTGGTCATTGAGACGGTAGCCATGGCAAGTCGCACAGGTCAATTCGTTCATATAAGAGCGCATTTGGTTGCGGGTGAAGTCACTATTGGTCTCACGGAAACGACGGTGAATGTTGTTTACGACCCCTTCAAAAGGAATCTCAATATCCCGAACCCCACCAAACTCATTTTCATAGTGGAAGTGGAATTCTTTCCCGTTTGAACCATAGAGAACCAAGTCCTTTTCTTCTTGAGTCAGATCTGAAAAAGGCGTATCCATATCAATGCCAAAATGAATCATGGCCTGCTCCAACATTTGTGGATAGTAGTTGGAAGAGATCGGATTCCAAGGGGCAAGAGCTCCTTCACGAAGGGTTAAGCGATCATCTGGTACCACCAAGTCCAAGTCCACCTCCAGCTTAATGCCTAACCCATCACAGTCTGGGCAGGAGCCGAAAGGCGCATTGAAAGAAAAGAGACGGGGTTCTAATTCAGGGACGGTAAAGCCACAGACTGGACAAGCATAATGCTCCGAAAAGAGCAGTTCCTTGCCATCCATGGTATCAATGACCACATAGCCATCCGCAATCCGAAGAGCTGCCTCAATCGAATCAAAGAGGCGCGAGCGAATGCCCTCTTTGAGTACGATCCGGTCCACCACCACTTCAATCGTGTGCTGTTTGCTTTTAGACAGTTCTGGAACCTCTGTTACATCATAGATCTCACCGTCTACCCGGACCCGAACATAGCCGTCTTTTTGCACCTTTTCAATGATATTCTTGTGCTGGCCTTTTTTCTTGCGGATAATGGGAGCTAAAATTTGCAGGCGCTGGCGCTCTGGTAATTCCAAAACTTGATCGACAATTTGCTCAACTGAAGAAGCGGTAATCGCTCCATGCCCGTTGATACAATAAGGCGTACCGACACGCGCATAGAGCAGACGCAGGTAGTCATTGATCTCAGTTGCTGTCCCCACAGTGGAACGCGGATTTTTACTGGTGGTTTTTTGGTCAATGGAAATGGCTGGACTCAATCCGTCAATCGAATCCACATCTGGTTTTTCCATATTTCCCAAAAACTGACGGGCATAGGCTGATAAGCTCTCCACGTAGCGACGCTGACCTTCAGCATAGAGGGTATCAAAGGCCAGACTGGACTTTCCAGATCCAGACAAACCGGTCACCACGACTAATTTATCCCGTGGAATTTCCACATCTATATTTTTTAAATTATGGGCACGGGCCCCATGAATGACAATTTTATCTTGCATATTCTTACTCTAATCACCTTTTTGTTAACCTCCATTATAACAAATTTTTTAGTATTCTTTTATCCAAAACCGTCCTTTTTCTGATATAATGTTAAGGTGTAACAAAAAAAAGGGAGGGTACCATGAAACAGGTCTTTTTATCGACAACGACTGAATTTAAAGAAGTAGAGACACTAGAACCTGGTACCTGGATCAACCTTGTTAATCCTTCTCAAAGCGAATCAATGGAAATCGCTTCTGCCTTTAATATTGATATTGCAGACTTACGGGCACCGCTCGATGCGGAAGAAATGTCCCGTATGACCATTGAGGACGACTATACCTTGATCATCGTTGACGTCCCCATCAAGGAAGAGCGCAACAACCAGACCTATTACGTGACCATTCCACTTGGAATTATCCTGACAGAAGAGGCTATTATCACGACTTGCTTGGAGAAATTGCCACTTCTCGACATCTTTATCCACCGGCGTTTGCGCAATTTCTATACCTTTATGCGGTCGCGCTTTATCTTTCAGATCCTCTATCGTAACGCTGAACTTTACTTGTCTGCGCTTCGTACCCTGGATCGAAAGAGTGAACAGATTGAAAGCCAATTGCACAAATCAACACGTAATGAAGAGCTGATTGAGTTGATGGAGTTAGAAAAAACCATCGTCTACTTTAAGGCCTCACTGAAAACCAATGAGCGCGTGATCAAAAAATTGACCAGCGCCACCAGCAACATCAAGAAATACCTAGAAGACGAGGATCTATTGGAAGACACCTTGATCGAAACCCAGCAGGCTATTGAGATGGCAGATATTTATGGAAATATCCTCCACTCCATGACTGATACCTTCGCATCGATCATCTCCAACAACCAGAACAACATTATGAAAACCCTGGCCATGGTAACCATTGTCATGTCCATTCCAACCATGATTTTCTCAGCCTACGGGATGAACTTCAAGGACAATGAATTACCGCTCAATGGAGAACCAAATGCCTTCTGGCTCATCATCTTTATTGCCTTCGCCATGACCGGCTCCCTCGTCGTCTACTTGATCCATAAAAAATGGTTCTAACCAAACTTGTCTATCAAAGGAGTAACTATGTCTCACACAGACCTTCACCAACTTAGTAAGAAAAATCAAGAATTTATCCGTATTGCTAAACACCAATTGCTTGAAAATGGGAAAACGGAAGAAGAAGCAGAAAGCCTCATCCAGGAAATCCTTCCAGCCATCCAAGAAAATCAAGGAAAAGGGATTCCGGCACGGACTCTTTTTGGAGCTCCAACCGTATGGGCTAATTCCTTCAGCGAGAAAGAACGCTATGAAAAAGAGCATCCTGCTTTGAACGATGCTCCTTCCTTGATGATTTTGGATTCCTTCCTCTTTATCTTTGGTGTCTTTGCTGCAATCAGCGCCTTTATGAACCTAATTGCACCGCACCGTTCTGCTTATGGCTTGATCACTTTGATCCTCGGTAGTTTGACAGGGGCTCTGCTCTTGTACCTCATGTACTACTTCTTCTATCAGTATATGGACGGCACCAAAGATCGCAGCGAACGCCCTTCTCTTTGGAAATCCATGCCGATTCTTGTTGGAGTCATGTTCCTTTGGGTGATCGTTCTATCCCTCACCTCTCTACTTCCAAAATTCCTCAACCCAACCATTCCAGATGTCCTTGCTATCGTATTGGGAGCATTGGCCCTTGTCCTTCGCTACTATTTCAAAAAACGCTACAATATCAAAAGTTCGAGCACAGCACCCGCAACTCGACGCTAAAAATAAACAAAAGATCAGATCTTATGCTGATCTTTTTTGATCCGTTAGACAAAAAAAGACCCGTCAGGATCTGAAAAAGAGGTCCCCCGGACCTGAAAAAAAGACCCACCAGGGTCTTACTCGCTCTTACATTTCCAGGCTCGTGAAAAAAAGACCCGTATGGGTCTTAATTCGCTATCTTATTTTCAAGCTCATGAAAAAGAGGTCCCCCGGACCTCTTTTTTAATCTTCGTTTACGAAAGGCATCAAAGCCATTACGCGAGCGCGTTTGATAGCTGTTGTTACTTTACGTTGGTTCTTCGCTGAAGTTCCAGTTACACGACGAGGAAGGATTTTCCCACGTTCTGAAACGAAACGGCTAAGAAGCTCAGTATCTTTGTAATCGACATATTCGATTTTGTTTGCTGCGATGTAATCAACTTTTTTACGGCGTTTAAATCCGCCACGACGTTGTTGAGCCATGTTTAATTCTCCTTTATAGTTTTAATTCGTTAAACCCATTCTTAGAATGGAAGATCGTCATCTGAGATGTCCATTGGATTGGCTCCAAATGGATTTTCCTCACGACCAAAGTTTGGTGCTGCATTGCTTGGTTCTGATCCACCAAAGCTTGGGGCTGCATTTCCAGCAAAACCACCGTTGCCTGATGAATAGCCACCAGCTGCATGCCCTTCGCGTGCTGCACGGCTTTCCAATAGTTGGAAGCTGTCTGCTACGACTTCAGTGACATAAACACGTTGACCTTGCTGGTTTTCGTAATTACGTGTTTGAATGCGACCGGTAATCCCAATCAAAGCACCTTTCTTAGCCCAGTTGGCTAAGTTTTCTGCTTGCTGACGCCAGATCACACAGTTGATGAAATCAGTTTCGCGTTCTCCATTTTGACTCTTGAAGTTGCGGTTTACAGCTAGGCTGAAAGTAGCAACTGCTTGGTTACTAGAAGTGTAGCGAAGTTCAGCATCACGGGTCAAACGACCGACAAGTACAACATTGTTAATCATAAGTCACCTCGAATGATTTCTTACGCGTCAACTTTAACGATCATGTGACGAAGAATGTCACCGTTGATTTTTGAAAGACGGTCGAACTCGTTAAGAGCTACAGCGTCGTTCGCTTCAACGTTTACGATGTGGTAAAGTCCTTCACGGAAATCTTGGATTTCGTATGCAAGACGACGTTTTTCCCAATCTTTTGATTCAACAACAGTTGCACCGTTGTCAGTCAAGATAGAGTCGAAACGTGCTACCAAAGCGTTTTTAGCTTCTTCTTCAATGTTTGGACGAATAATATAAAGAATTTCGTATTTAGCCATTGATAATGTTCCTCCTTTTGGACTAATGACCCCAAGTCTTTGCATAGGGTAAGTGAGGTTTACTCACAAGAAACTATTATACCAGACTTTTCTAGTAAAGGCAAGGATTATCTGTAAGATTTGAAAAAAGCTTTTCGATAAGACCAATCATCTCAACGGAGTGTGGTTCGAAATCATGACATTTTATAGAAGAACCTCTACCCCTTTTCCACTTCCTTTCCTTAAAGAAAACTGATATCAGTTAGCTTTAAGCTTGAGTCTTTATACTAGCTTCAACAAATCTCAAGAAACGAGGAACGATTATGAATTATCTTATCATCCCCGCCTATCAACCGGATCTGAATCTTATCAAATTGGTTCGCTTGGTCCATGCTAAAGGTGATCTCGAAATCATCGTGGTTGACGATGGTAGTGACGCTGACAAGAAAGTGATTTTTGATAAATTGGAAGGTCTTGCGACAGTCCTGACCCACGAGCACAATCAAGGAAAAGGTCAAGCACTCAAAACCGCTTATGCCTACATCCTAGAAAGAGGTACCTATGGAAGCATTGTTACAGCTGATGCAGACGGTCAGCACAAAATTTGGGATATTTTCAGAGTTGTTAACCAATCTCAAGAGCATCCTGGAACACTTATTCTAGGCACCCGTGCCTTCTCTGGCAAAGTTCCTTTGCGATCTGCCTTTGGAAATAAATTGACCCGTTTCCTCTTCAAACAGCAAACTGGAGTGGCAGTTAGCGATACTCAGACTGGCTTACGGGCCTTCACTACGAATCTCTTGCCTTTCATGCTGGAAGTCGAAGGACAACGCTATGAATATGAAATGAATGTTCTCCTTGCAGCAAGTAAAGCCTACCCGATTCTGGAAGTTCCGATCGAGACGGTCTACATCAATGACAATGAAGGTTCCCACTTCCGTCCTGTTCGAGATGGCCTCCTGATCTACAAGGACATGTTCAAGTTCGCCTTATCTTCCCTAGGTAGCTTCATGGTTGACTATTTGGTTTACGCCTTCTTCCTCTTTATTTTGATGTCCGTACCGATTAGCCTCCGGATCCTTCTTGCAAACGGGATTGCTCGTGTGACCAGCTCCATCTTTAACTACTCGACCAATAAACGCCTCGTCTTTAAAAACAAAGACAGTGTGACCCGAACGGGAAGTGGATACTTTGGCCTTGCTCTTGGCCTCTTCATTTTTGACACCCTCTTGATCCGACTCTTCTTCACTGCTTTTGGGCTCAATCTCCTCATCAGTAAGATCATCGTCGGTCTCCTTCTCTTTCTGGTCTCATGGTTTATCCAGAAAAAAGTTATCTTCAAAGAAAGGATTGCTACTCAAAATGAAATTCTTTAAAAAATCCTATACCTACGCGGCTTGCTTTGGTCTGATCCTGACCAGTACCTTTAGCTACTCTGTCCTCAAAACCTTCGTCTTATCCGACGCCATCCAAACTGTAAAAGCGACAACGACGGACACCAAGGCAGCTAAAAAAGCGGCTGCCTCTGCAAAAACGACAGACACCAGCTACTCAGACGACAATGTCCAAGTGACCTTAACAGAAAAAACGGTGAACAATACCCAAGTTTACGTAGCAGATATTACCGTCAGCTCGTCAGATTATCTGAAAACAGCCTTTGCTCAAAATACCTATGGGACTAACGTGACAGCCAAGACCTCTGTCACGGCGGCTAATAACAGTGCCATTCTAGCGGTCAACGGGGACTATTACGGTGCCAACAGCACCGGATACGTTATCCGAAACGGAGTGGTCTATCGCGATACCGTTCGGGAAGACGCTAGCAACGGAGACCTAGCCATTTATAAAGACGGATCCTTCAAGATTATCTACGAAGATGAGATCTCCGCAGATCAATTGGTCAAAGATGGTGTTGTGAACCTACTTGCCTTTGGTCCTTCCCTGGTCGAAAATGGTGAGGTCACTGTGGACACGAACTCAGAAGTTGGACAATCCATGGCATCTAATCCACGAACAGCCATCGGAATCATCGATGAAAATCACTACATCATCGTCGTCTCAGATGGCCGGACTTCAGAAAGTGAAGGACTATCTCTCTACCAATTAGCAGAAGTGATGAAGTCTTATGGCGTTAAAACAGCCTACAACTTGGATGGGGGTGGATCTTCGACCCTCTACTTTAACGGAAAAGTCATCAACAAACCTACTACAAATGGTACTATCTCAGAAAGGGCGGTGAGTGACATTGTCTACATCGGTTACTAATCCCATTAAAAAACGCTTGAAAAAAACGATTCTTTGCTACACTCTTCTTACGGTTTTCTTCTTCGCTGGAAGTCGCATCTATGAACACTTTAGTTTTGGCGAAACCTCTGCCTTCATGCACTACCTTTTCTTGATCCCTTTGATCGGTGGCACACTTCTAGTAGCTCTACAGCTCTTCGTCAAAGGCCTCTCTCGCCTGAGTCTCAATCTTTGGAATTCCGGAGTGGCTACTCTGACAGCAGGAGCCCTCTACCGAGGGATTGTCAATCTCTCCGGCCGCTCCACCACAATGGATCAGCCCTACTATTACGTTGGCTTTGCCTTTCTAGCACTGGCTCTGATCAGCCTCTTCTTTGTTCGCAGTATCTGGGTGGAGAAGATAACCTAAGACATGAAAAACGTCCGTTTCTTAAAAGAACGGACGTTTCAGATTGAAGTCAAAGTATTCTGAGAAACTTTCCTTAGGTGAGAACGGACGTCAGCGAACTTCTTCAAAGTTCCATGACTTAGTTTTGAACCTAAGGTTTCAAAACTCCCGAGTGCTTGAAACAATATTGTTTCAAGCACTTTTCTCACGGCGGAAAGTTCCAGTAGGGAGTAAATGATATCTATTGCAGAATCATTTAATTTTTTATGCAAAAACAGTTTGTATACTTTCTATCCCCAGTTAACCTTCGCGTTTTTTGCTAGCTACAAAACCTGCTAAAGCAAGTGAGGTCATGCCAAAGAGACTAAGGACTGTAGAAGTCAAGTCTTCTTGACCTGTTTTTGGAAGACCGGTTGCTGGTTTAGCAACTGCTTCTTCTTGACCACCTGTATGATAAGTGACAGCGACTGGTTTAACCGTTGCTGTTTCTTTTGTTTCCGTTGCTTCTGGTTGGACTGCCACTGCTGGGCTTGTAGGTTGAACCGTTGGGTTAACTGGAGCCACTGGAGCTACAGGATTGACAGGACTTACTGGATCTACTGGCGATGGCTGTGGTTCCGGTTGTGGTGCTGGAGTTGGTTTTTCTTCTTCCACTTTTTCCACAAATGTCTTGTTGCCCAAGATTGAAGCAGACAACTTCTTCCCTGCCTTATTCACATCTTCGATGTATTGGATAAAGACTTCAGTATCTGGATTAATCGCACCGATCAATTTTGTATTGCGGAAGACTGAGAAGCCATCACCACCACCATACAAGAAGTCGTTGATAATCGCCTTGTAAGTCTTCTTGCGATCGATTTCTGTACCATCTGCCTTGTAGGCTTTCACAACCTTATAAGGTTTTTCTTCCGTCGCATCGGCTGGTTTGGTATAGGTGTACTTGATCCCTGCCATTTGCAAGAAGTAAAGCTCTTTCTCATCATATTGTTGATCCAAAGCTTTGTAGATTTGGTCTCCGGTAATTTCTACTACTTGAAGGATATTTCCAAATGGTTGCACAGCTTGAGCGGCACCCCAAGTGATAGTTCCATCGGGTTTCACCACGAGGTCTGCACGAATTCCCCCATTATTGGTGAAGGCAAAGTCAATATCTGGGTATCCTGATTTTTTAGCAATATCCAATTGGGCTGCTGTGACCAAATCTCCCACAGCACTTTCTTTTTGCGCATTCAATTCCCGTGTAATATTTTCAGCTTTCTCTGCCGAACCAATTTTCGCTTCCGTTACCTTTTTAACCGTCTCGTCGGCTTCATTGATGATCGCTTGGACCTTGGCATCTTTTGCTTTGCCTTTAGAAGGATCTACGGCAATGATTTTAGCAGTTGGAGCTTTGACAAAATCCCCTGTATCTGTATCTAAGACACCTCGAACATCCGAGTAGGCTTTCCCTTGAGATGTTCCTTGCACAATCAAGGTATTTCCGACCATCCCATTTGTATATTGGTGGTTGTGACCTGCAAAGACAAGATCGACTGAGTTTTCTGGATAAAGTTGATTCAATTTCTTGATCATCTCTGCAGCTGGTCCTTCTGCTACCCCATTTTTACTTGTGGCAGCAACGTGGGCCAAGACAGCAATAGCATGAACGCCTTGGTCATTCAACTCACGCGCATATTTGGCAATCGATTCTGCTTCATCCAAGACCCGGTACTGTTCATGGTTCTTCCGCAAGACAAGGTTAGGAAATTCTGTCGTCACAACCCCGATGAATCCGACCTTAACCGTCTTGTCATTAACTGGAATTTCTTTGATGGTATAAGGTTTCCAATCAAATGGGATTTTGTTGGTGTCCTTGTCAACCAAGTTGGCAATCACAATTTCTTGTTTGGAAGCTTCATGAGGATACTCATCGACGATCTTGTTGAATTGACCAGGTGTTGGGGCTTCCCCTTTCATGATCCGGTTGAATTCTCCAAGACCTTCGTCAAACTCATGGTTTCCAAGTGTTCCGTATTCAAAGTTCATTTCATTGAAGACTTTTACAGTTGGTTCATCTTGAAGGAGGGCAGAATTGGCTGGACTAGCACCGACCATATCTCCAGCTTGTACACGGATGCTTGCATTTGGAGTTCCTGCATTTTCTGTTTCAAATTCCTTTTGCGAATCATTCATGTACGTCGCTAGCAGTGGGGCTGTCCCAGCATTTTTCACTGTTTCATTTTCCAAGCGGGCTGTTCCCGTTTGTTCCAAGGCACCGTGGAAGTCATTGACCCCCATGAACTGGACTTGCAAATCATCTGCAAATACACGATTGATGGCAAAGAAACTGAAACCAGTAGCAACTGCTAAGATACTGCTTTTCAAGATCACTTTTTTCTTCATTAAATACTCCATTTTCTAATTTACGGCACTTCTCCAAAGAGGAGAAAACAGAAAAGTTGATTTGCTGCAATCAGCTATTCCATTTTACTATTTTTTCGGCTTTTCTTCAATATTTCTTTGAAAACTCTTCCATCTTCCCCTAGAAAACGCTTGATTTCCGAACTTATATCCAGCTGTCTTTTCTTTAGTTCCTAGATCTATAAATTGTTAAAAAAATCAGTCCCTAAAGGTTCATCAAATAAGAACTGAAAACTATTGTTACGTAGAAGCATAAGATAGACACAAAGAATCATGTGAATCGACTATACTTTTCTCCTAAAAATACAAATCATTTGTGCTATAATGTGGTTAATGGAAAATAGTAAAAGTACAATCACTAGAAAAACTTTCAGAAAGCAGGAACCTGATGTCCTGGGCAAGACAATTGCTTCTACTCCTTGTCTACCAGTAGCACAAATTCATGGTCTCCTGGTAGATAAGGAAAGTAGGTGCCAACACTATCATTCTCCACTAGATATTGTTGCTCTAAAATGCTATGACTGTCAAAAATATTATGCCTGTTATCAATGTCATGATCATATAGAGGATCATAGATTTCGAGCTTATCCTTGCCACATAAGGCAGGATAAGGTAGTTATCTGTGGTGTTTGTCTACATGAAATGACTATTGAAAACTATCAAAAGTCTATCTCTTGCTCTCATTGTCACAGTCGGTTTAATCCAGCTTGTTCAAAGCACTATGACATTTATTTTGCAAAATAAAAAGATTGAAGACATTGTTCGTGTGAACAGAGCCTTCAATCTTTTTTTAGTTAAAGTAGCTATGATTTTTTAGTGCTTTTAAAACTGGCTTAGTCACCAAAGAGACGATGAGTCCTTTTAGCAGGTCAGGAATGATAAAAGGTGTCAAACCGACAGCTACGGCTGTAGACCAACCCATATTTCCAAGGAAGTGAAGGGTGAGAATTCCACCGACAAATACTGGGACATCTCCTAAAACAAAAGCCAAAAAGATTTTCCAAATGGGTGTATCAGCATTGGTCAGTTTAGAAGTGATAAAGGCGAAAAGGGGATAGGCAAGTATATAACCAGCTATTGGACTAAAGAAGGTTTGAAAACCACCGCTACCTCCTGCGAAAACGGGTAGACCAATTGCACCGAGAATAAGATAGAGGAGAGCAGCAAGAGTAGCTTCTCTCGGTTTAAAAATGGCAGCCACGAGTCCTACAGCAAAGGTCTGTAAGGTGATGGGCACCGCTCCTATCGGAATGATGATTTGTGATAGGGAAGCAATGATAGCAGCTCCGAAGGCTGGAAGAACAATTGAAAAAGTATGATGTTGTTTCACTTTTAGTTAACCTCACTTTCAAATATGGTTAACCTATTATACCAAACAACTCCTAAATAGTCAACCAAGATATAAAAATAGGTTGACTGTAGAAACTGTAATTCGTTTGTAATTTTCTTTCTCAAGCAATCCCACTTTCCAGCACTCTTTTTTATTTTATGAAATCATTCACCTAGTTACTGATGGGCTAATCAAATATTTTTAAAAAAATATCAAATTCTTTTACCGCTAGCATCATCAATGCAATCCACAAGGTGATTTCACCCTCTGTGGATAGAAGACTTCCACAAACTAATGAAACAGCGCTTAACTGTTTCAAAAAAAGCAAGTGGAAATGTAAAAGACGGTCTAAATAAGAAAAAAAGCCGGATTGCTCCGACTTTTTTTCTTATTTATTTACATTTTCCCATTTCCAGTTTTGCACTTCCGGAATGTCATCTCCGTTTTCACGGATATAAGCATTGTGGAAGGCAACTGTTTCATCCATTTGAGCTGCAAATGCGGATGCTTCTTCTCCAAGAGCTGCATTGGCTGCATCTTGTGCCAAGTGGAAGCGGTCCAACTCAGACATGACACGCATATCAAATGGTGTTGTGATATCTCCGTTTTCACGGTAACCATGTACACGAAGATTGTGGTTGTGACGGTTAAAGAAGATGTCACGGATCATACCTTCGTAACCATGGAAGGCAAAGATGACAGGTTTGTCAGTCGTGAAGACTGTATCGAACTCTTCGTCAGAAAGTCCACGCGCATCTACTGATGGGTGACGCAATTTCAAAATATCCACAACATTGACAAAGCGGATCTTCAATTCTGGGAAGGCTTGGTGCAAGATCGTAATCGCTGCCAAAGCTTCTAAGTTTGGTTCTGTCCCAGCTGCTGCAATGACTACATCTGGTTCTTCATCTGCTGAAACAGTTGAAGCCCAATCGATCACTTTGTAGCCTTCGCGAACCAATTCTTCAGCTTCATCTGTCGAGTAGAACTGAGGACGAGGGTGCTTAGAAGTGACGATCAAGTTGATCTTATCTTCTGCTTTAAGGGCCTTATCCATTACAGCAAGCAAGCTATTGGTATCTGCTGGCAAGTACTCACGAATATATTCAGGTGTTTTCTCCGCCAAATGCGTCAAGATACCTGGATCTTGGTGAGTGTAACCATTGTGGTCTTGTTGGAAGACGGTTGAAGTCGCAATCAAGTTCAAAGCTGGGTAGTTTTTACGCCATGTTGTGTGAGTCTTAGATTTACGCAACCATTTGAAGTGCTGCGTAATCATTGAGTCAACAACACGAAGGAATGATTCGTAAGAAGCGAAGAATCCATGACGTCCTGTCAAGACATATCCTTCAAGCATTCCTTCTGCTTGATGTTCTGACAATTGAGAATCGATGACACGACCAGCAGGGCTCAATGCTTCATCATAATCTGGTTTCATGCGTCCTAACCATTGACGGTTGGTCCGTGTGAAGACTTCTTGAAGACGGTTTGATTTGGTTTCATCCGGTCCAAAGATACGGAAGTTATCAGGGTTCGCATCCACAAGATCTGCTGCATACTTACCAAATTCGATCATATCCTGCGCCATGATGGCACCTGGTGTTCCAATTTTAAAGGCATGTTTCTTCCAATCAGCTGTGTTCATTGGTTTGATGACACCTGCATTGGTGATTGGATTCATCGCCATGCGACGGTCGCCTTTTGGTGCGATTTCTGCAATTTCAGGGAGTAATGTACCGTTTTCATCGAACAATTCAGCTGGGCGGTAAGATTCCAACCATGAAAGAAGGGCATCCACATGTTCCATATGATGCGCATCTACTGGGATTGGAACTTGGTGCGCACGGAAACCACCCTCGATTGGTGTTCCTTTCCATGCTTTAGGTCCAGTCCATCCTTTAGGAATACGGGCAATCAAGACAGGGTAAACAGCTTGAGTTGCTTCTTCCGCAGAACCCTTACGAGCTTCTGCTTGGACTTTTTTAATTTCTTCAATCGCTTCATCCAACTTTTCAGCGAACAAAGCGTGTGCTGCTTCATGATCATCTGAGATTGCTGTTACATTGGCAAAGATTGGTTTCCAACCTAGACCTTCGAAGAAGAGAGTCAATTCTTCATCTGTCTTCCGCTCAAAGATTGTTGGGTTATGGATCTTCCCACCATTGAGATAGAAGATTGGAAGAACAGCACCATCATTGACAGGGTTCAAGAAAGTATTTGACAACCAACCAGCCATCAATGGTCCAGTTTCCCCTTCACCATCACCAATTACTGTCGCAGCAATGACATCTGGATTATCCAATACAGCTCCAGTAGCGTGTGAAAGTGCGTAACCAAGTTCTCCACCTTCGTGGATAGATCCTGGTGTTTCAGGCGCCGCGTGTGAAGCAATTCCTCCAGGGAATGAGAAGATCTTACACAAGTGTTTGAAACCTTCTTCATTTTGAGGAATACCTGGATTCAATTCAGTGTATGAACCATCCAAGTAAGAATTAGATACCATTACTTGCCCACCATGACCTGGTCCTTCAATGTAGAACATATCCAAGTCGTATTTATTGATGGTCCGGTTCAAGTGAGCATAGATAAAGTTTTGCCCCGGTACTGTACCCCAGTGTCCGATTGGGTGAGCCTTCAAGTCGTTTTCAACGACTTCACGCTTCAACAATGGGTTATCTTTCAAGTACATTTGAGCAGCTGAAATGTAGTTGGCTGCACGCCACCAAGCATCTACTTTATCCAAGTATGCTTTGCTGTTATAATCGACAGTCATCTTGTCTCCTCACAAATTCTAGACAGATTTTCTTCAAAACCTGTGCTTTTTTAATAGTTTAAAAAATCTGTTTTCAGCGTCAAACAGATGATATTGAAGAAGTTATTCAATATTATTCTATTTTATCAAGAAATTCCCTTTTTGTACACAGAAAGTAAGAAAATATTATTTGAAATTCAAATTTTTTCGAATGAAATGAAAGCGCTCCCTCGTTTAAACAACTCTTTTGAATCGGAACTTCGGAAATGACGATCATGAAGCATTACTTGTAGCACTTAATATATCCATTCTGTCCCACAATCCTCTGCCGCAACTAACATTTTAGGATCCGGGGCAGCATCTGAAATAATCGTTTTGTAGGCAGATAGCTGGTTGATTTTATAAAATCCAGTATGGAAAAATTTTGTTTGATCGACTAATAAAATCGTATTTTTAGCCTTTTCGATAATGTTTTTCTTCGCCAAAGCTTGATTCAAAGACTTTTCATACACAAATCTATCATCAATTCCACTGGCCGAACAGATTGCAAGATCAATATTAAAATGTTGAATAAAGGAATGTTCAAAATCCTGACAGATAGAGGTGGTAGAATGGTGACGCACTTCGCCTCCAATCTCAAAAATTTTATTAGACGGATTCGTATGTTCAGCCAAATATTGGGCTGATTTTAAATCATTGGTCAAAATAATTAAATGATTCACTTCACAAACGTAGGGACATAGTTCAAAAACAGTCGTACTAGCGTCTAGATAAATACACATCCCTGGACCTATGAAGTCTCTAGATAGGGTTGCTATTTTTTTTTGGCATTTTTATTTTTGTTTTCCCTCAAGAAATACGATTCTTCATTAGTATTTGAAGAATTAAGAAAAACTTCTCCACGTGCTCTCCTAATTAGTCCATGCTCTTCTAGGTAAATCAAGTCTCTTCTAAGTGTTGATGCACTTGAATAGGTCAGCTGCTCCAACTCTTTTATGGCCATGCGGCGTTTCCGCCGAATAATGGCTTCAACTTCTTCAATTCTACTTAATCTGGTCATACACTATCCTCTTTATTCTACCTATAAAACCTTTATTATATTATACCATTTAGATCATCTTTTGAATACTCTTGAAGAAATGACGGATCATTTTTGAATTTACACCAACCTTTTCGTCATCTATTGAATTCAGAACTATTACAGGATATTATATAGGTAGCAAATTGCAATGGTACCATTTTTATTTTTTTGGAGGAGGACTTATTTTTTTCATTTATTTTCAAAGCGTTTAACACTGGTCCTTAAATGTAAAAAGTATGTTTAGGATTCTAATTTCTATATTATTTATGGAAAAACGGAGGAATTTTATGTTTAATCAATTCATTGATAAATTGCAAAAAATTGCAAATCCAATTGCTAATAAACTGAATAGCACCAAAGAATTCGTTGCTATTCGTGACGGTATGATCGCCACTACACCTGTAACAATCGTCGGTGCAGTCGGAATCTTGATGGCCAATCTTCCATTCTTGGATAAGTTTGCACCAAATGTCAATACCTTTTTGGTAAATTTCTTCTCTCAACTGGGAACCATTTCTATCGGAATGTTGACCGTTACGATCTTAATTGCTGTTGCCAATTCCTATAGTGAACAATTAAAGATCAATAAATTATATGGGATTATTGTAAGCTTCTTGTCCTTCCTTGTAATTTCAAACTTTTCTTATAAAGGGGCCGGAGAAGTCGCTGGAAAAGCTGTTGAAAAACTTTCTGTAGCCAATGTCATTCCAACTGCCCTCTTTAGTGCACAAGGGATCTTCCCAGCCTTAATTACTACAATTATCTCTCTCAAAATTTATCATTACTTTATTAAACGAGATATCACTATCAAGTTACCAGATGCCATTCCTGAAAATGTTACTAAGAGTTTCACATCTATCATTCCAATGTTTGTCGTATTGTTGTTCTTCTTGGTCGTTCGCTTCGGCTTCTCTCTAACTCCATATGGATATTTCTCTGACTTCATGTATCAAATGTTTACCCAACCATTACTTGCCTTGGGTGACAGTATTTGGGCAATTGCCATCTTCATCCTGATCCAACAATTACTCTGGTTCTTCGGTATCCATGGTGCCAATGTTGTCGGAGTTGTTTGGAGACCTATTCTATTGACTATGATGGCTGCAAACTTGGATGCCTATAACACAGGACATGCACTTCCTTACATCGTTTCCCTTACTTTCTGGGAAGTCTACTCTGGTGTCTTCAACTTTGCAATTCCATTGACATTAATCTTTGGATGTAAATCAGAACGTGCGAAATCTATGGGTAAATTCTCTTGGATCCCATCTATCTTCTTGGTACATGAACCATTCATGTATGGACTTCCAGTCGTTATGAACGTTTACATGTTCATTCCATTCATCTTCGTATACCTTCTTCAATTCTTCTTGGTTTATGGTCTTGCGGTATTACATATTGCACCAATTCCTGTTGTTCCAGTTCCATGGACTACACCAATTATCTTGAGCGGATTTATTTCAACTAACTTCAATATCATGGGATCACTCATTCAAATCTTGTTGATCGTTGTTGGATTCTTCGGATATTTACCTTTCGTCAAAGCAATGGATAAACAATTCTTAAAAGAAGAACAAGGTTTATAAGGTTATGACAAAGATTATTTTTAAAAAGCCAGCTAATTCATGGGAAGACGCTTCTCCCTTGGGAAATGGTTTTCTAGGGGCAATGGTTTTAGGAAACCCCAACCATGATATCCTCTACATGAATGAAGATTCATTGTATTCTAGCTGGGAAATTGATCGTTTAAATAAACATGCTATCGATGCCATCGCTCCTATCAGAGAGGCCCTCCAACAGCAAGAAATTGAGAAGGCCCATCTCTTGGCAAGACGGTATCTGTTTGCAAAATCGCCTCACCCAAGACACTACGAGCCACTGGGCCAGGTTCATATTGAGGCCATTCATTCACTGGATTATTCCGACTATTCAAAAGAATTGAAATTTGATGACGGCACTTGCACTATCTCATACAGCCGTTTAAAGCAACAAGAAAATCGGACCTGCTTCATTTCCTATCCTGCAAATGAATTATTCTATCAGATAGAAGGAAGCGATCTTAATCTCGAACTTTACTTGATGAGACGGAGCCCAACCAGTGGACAAAGTGAATCTTATTTGGATGAGCTGGAACTGATTGATGATACACTAGTGCTTTCAGGATACAACGGTAATAAAACTCAGGGCATCGAGTTTGCAATGGGCCTGAACGTTCATTCCTGTGACGGAGTAGTCGAATATTATGATTCTCGAATTGTCATCAAACATGCAACAAAATTGGTTATCGGCGTAACTGGACGCACAAGCATTCGATCAGAAGACCCACGGCAATGGTGCCTGGATCAGCTGAGCGCCTCTAAGAAGGTTCCATACGATACCTTAAAGACTGAGCATATAACTGATTTTAGTCAGCTGTTTAACCGGTCGACATTAAACCTAAATGAAGCAAAAGATACGGTCGTCCTACCGGATGCATTAAACGATGCTAAAGAAGGAAATGTAACACCATCTCTTAGCTTAGCTTACTTTAACTTTGGGAAATATTTACTGATCTCATCAAGCAGAAAAGGTAGTTTCCCAGCCAACCTACAAGGAATTTGGAGTAAGGACTTTACTCCTCCTTGGGGTAGTCGCTACACCATTAACATCAATACTCAGATGAACTATTGGTTTTGTGAAAAGCTTGGCCTTTCCGAGTTACATTTCCCGCTCTTTGACTTTTTAAAGAATAGTCTTCCTAATGGGAAAAAAGTGGCACAATCCATGTATGGAGTTGATGGGGCCGTACTCCATCACAACACGGATATTTTCGGTGATGCTGCTCCTTCTGATTTCTACATGCCTGCAACGATTTGGCCGATGGGGGGCATCTGGCTTTCTCTCGATATTATCGAACATTTCGAGTACAGCCATGATGATCAATTCCTTTCAGAATACGGTGAGGTATTGCTAGAAAATTGGAAGTTCTTAAACTCCTATTTATTTGAATACAACGGTACACTCAATACAGGGCCTTCGGTTTCACCTGAAAATACCTATATTACAAACGATGGACAAGCTGGTCAACTCTGTATTAGTCCAACCATGGATATTCAGATTGTCAGAGACTTCCTCACCAGGTTTGGCCACTTACCAGATTCCATTATCCCATCAGAAATCAAGGAAAGAAATCAATACATTTTGAACCATCTTCCTGCTACAAAGATCAACTCTGAAGGATGTATCATGGAATGGCAAACGGATTATCAAGAATCCGAACCAGGCCATAGACACATTTCTCATCTATTTGGTTTATTCCCAGGAAATGAAATCAATGAATTAAAAAATCCAGAGCTCTTCCAAGCAAGTTTCAATACTCTTGAGAAAAGACTAGCTAACGGTGGAGGTCATACCGGCTGGAGCTGTGCATGGATTATCAACTTCTTTGCTCGGTTAAACCGTCCTACTGAAGCATTCAATAATTTCGAAAAGTTACTAACCAAATCTACTTTAGATAATTTATTAGACAATCACCCACCATTTCAAATTGATGGGAACTTTGGGGCTGTCAACGGTATCCTAGAAATGATTGTCCATGATTTTGGGACTACAATTCATTTGCTTCCTGCCTTACCGAAAGCTTTCGAAACAGGATCACTCAAAGGGTATAAAACAAAATCTGGTTTAACCTTAGATATTTACTGGGAAAACTCAACAGTCACTAAACTAAGCATCTCTGCTGAAAGAGATACAACGGTTACAATCGACTGGAATAATACCAGTAAAGAATTCTCATTTAAGAAAAATAATTTCTATTCACTATAAAAGAAAGAAGGATTTCTATCATGACAAAAACAATTGTATTAGCATGTTCAGCTGGAATGAGTACTAGTATGCTGGTTACTAAATTACGCAAATCAGCAGAAACAAAAGGATATGATTATCACATTTATGCAGTTCCAACAAGTGAATTACCTGAGGAACTTGCTAAAGAAGATATCAGCGGTATCTTCTTAGGCCCTCAAGTAGCTTTCCAAAAAGATACAATCTTGGACCTTGTAAAAGATAAAGATATCCATGTGGAAGTCATTAATATGATGGACTACGGTACAATGAATGCCGATAAAATCATTGAACAAATTAAATCAGTGGTCGAATAAGATGACCACAATAAACGAATCAGCCACAGGATCAGTGATAATGCCATTGATCCTGTGGCTGATTTTTTGTTATGATCACCATATAAAAAACAAGACTGAATGAATCTCAAATAACATTCATTCAGTCTTGTTCTTCTATTTTCAATCAAACTTTCCATCGCTATCATCTACAATCAACGATAGTCCAAGTCAAAAATTGTCTCAATTGAACATTATTTTAAAGGAGGGAGATCTTGGACTATCGCTAATAAACAAGTATGATAGAGGCTAGATTCCTAGCACTTCAATGACAAAACTCTTTCGATCAGCTTGCTTTGGTTCAACAAATGAAACATCCCGTTTTTGATCAAACTGGTCAGATTCCTCTAAAGAGGTAGATAGACCACTCCAAGGTTCCAAAGCTATGAATGGACCTTTATTGGTCGTAGACCATAAGATCAGATGAGGGAAGTCCTTAAATTGTAACTGAATTCCCTTATCATGCTTTTTCGATTTCAAACGGATACTTCTTGAGGACAATTGATCAAGCGTTACCGCATCTTTTTCAAAAATCTTGAAGTCCAAATCAAGTGTTTTTTGACCTTGCAAGAACGGCGTACGATCTTGTACATCTAAAAGCCCTGTATCAGGAAATTGTTTTGGAACTGTACAAGTTTCCTCGTTTTCAAATTCCAAATAATAATCTTCATAAGCTTCATCCGCAAGAAGAGGGCAATTGAAACCAGGGTGACCACCAATAAAGTAAGGCATCACTTCATCTGAAAGATTTTCAACAATGTATTCTGTTACAATTGATTTTTCTTTCAACGTATACAAAATACTCAACT
Organism: Streptococcus lactarius; assembly: GCF_016642265.1. GTDB lineage: Bacteria > Bacillota > Bacilli > Lactobacillales > Streptococcaceae > Streptococcus > Streptococcus lactarius. Next base: position 23,228 of record NZ_MRXX01000005.1, on the reverse strand, counting down.
TAAAATGATAAGGATATTGCTCAAACATCTCTGGAGTATCTTCAATTGTAAACTTCACTTGGTGATCGTTTACAGGATGAGCCTGGAATGTTTTTTTGCGGACCAATCCATGTCTTGGAAGCTGACCCACTTTTTGACCAAACAAAGCCTTATCGTCACGAACACTTCCGCAATTCGGGAATAAGACTGGCGCTTGGCCACTCCAATAAGTTGCATCCCCTTGCCAGAGGTATTCAACCCCGTCTTTATCCTTAATGGAAGAAAGGGCTCCTCCGACTTCTTGGAATTGGACAGTTAAGTAGTCATTTTTTAATTCAATCGTCACAATCAATTCCTTTCTTTTTGTTATTGAAAAGGGAAAAAATCTACATTGAAACAAACGATACAGACTTTTTCAAAGACCATTTTATGGAAATCCTTGACCTTTTCTAGAGTATCTGATAACAAAATAGGATACCTTCAAGTGAGGTTATTCAATCACTTGAGTTTCAGCTAATTTCTTGTACCAATGTGCAGATTTCTTAGGATAACGTTCTTGTGTATCGAAATCAACATAGAAGAGTCCGTAACGTTTTTCATAACCATTAGACCATGAGAAAACGTCCATCAATGACCAGATGAAGTATCCTTTGACGTTTGCACCATCGGCAATCGCATCAGACAATACTTCCAAGTGTTGTTTCACATAATCAATACGGCCATCATCGTAAACAGTGTTGTCCACAAATTCATCTTTGTATCCAAGTCCGTTTTCAGTGATGTAGATCTTCTTGTAGTTTGGATAATCTTTCTTGACACGCATGATTTGGTCATACAAACCTTGAGGGTAGATGATCCAGTCCCAGTCAGTACGAGGTACATAGTCAGGAGCTACACGACGTCCAACACCTTTGATTTGGTATTTAGAGCTTCCTTTTTCACCTTTACCGTTGTGGATGATTTCAGTTTCACCATCAAAGGCTTCCATCCAGTCACTCATGTAATAGTTAATTCCAAGGAAGTCGTTCAAATCTTTAGCTGCTTCAAGCGCTGCAAAGTCTTCGTCACGAAGATCCAAGCTGCCACCATTAACTGAAAGAATGTGGTTTACACCTTCCATGGTTGCATCTGAGTAGTGCCCAAGGTAAGTAGCATCCAAAATAAATTTGTTATGGATGATATCTTCCAACTCAGCAGCACGAACGTCTGCAGGATTTTTAGGATCCAATGGATACTTAGTTGGAAGGGCGTGAACAACCCCGATTTCACCTTTGTAGCCTTTGTCTTTGTACAATTTCACAGCACGAGCATGAGAAACCATCATATTGTGGTGAGATTGGAAGACTTTGGCAAGGTCGTATCGAATACCTGGTGGGAATTTACCAACCAAGTATTGACCATCACCGATTGGGCCGATTTCATTGAAAGTTGTCCAGTAATTTACTTCTGGGAATTCTTCGAAACAGAAGGCAGCATAATCCACAAAGTGTTCGATGTTTTCACGATTCAAGAAGTCTCCGTTTGAGTGAAGTGCTTCAGGAGTATCAAAGTGGTGAAGCGTTACGAATGGTTCTACATGACGTTTATGACATTCTGCAAATAACTTATGATAAAATTCTACCCCTTTTGGATTGACTTCACCATAGCCAGTTGGGAAAATACGAGACCAAGCAATAGAAATACGGATTCCATTTACGCCATATTCTTCTGCTAATTTTAAGTCTACTGGATATTTATGGTAGAAATCACTCGCTGGTTCAGCAGTATACCAATAGTTGTCTGCTAAGTATTTGTCCCATGCAACTGGTCCTTTACCATCTGTATGTGTAGCACCTTCTGCTTGATAGGCTGCTGTTGCGCCACCGAAAATAAAATCTTTAGGTAATGTTTTTGACATAAGTTTCCCCTTCTCAATCATAAAATAAAAACAAAGCAAGATGGAGAGGAGTCAGTGAGCAATCCTTCTCCATCTCACTTCAATCAACAGTAAATCTATTTATTATTGAAATTGTTCTTGAACGAATGCAAGAGCGCCTTTACCATCACGAGTCAACTTGATGTATTGAGCTCCTTCAGTCTTAGCCAATTTGATTCCAAGTTTATCTGTTTCAGCCTTCATATCTTCATAGTTTGAAGCTACTTGAGGAGCAAGGATAACAAGGTCAAATTCTGGTAACATTTCACGGTGAGCACCGTAACCACCAGCAGCAGCCTTCACAGGAACATTGTATTCTTTAGCAGCTTTATTCAAAGCATTGGCAAGAAGTCCACTAGTTCCACCACCTGCACAAAGAACCAATACGTTTGTTTCTTTTGTGATATTGTTTTGAGCTGGTTCACCTTCAGCTTTTTCAAGGATAGCATCAGCTTTCGCTGTATTGAAGTTTGCAGCTACTTTTTCTTTCAATTCATCATTAGATTTACCAGAACGTTCTTCTTCAAGAATTTGTTCATCGTAAACTTTAACGAATGGATAGTAAATAACTACGTCCACTACAACAAGAAGTGTAGCAAGGATGAATGAAAGTACTTGGAAGTTCGTACCAAGAACAATACCCAGAGGTCCAGGAGTTGTCCATGGTAGGTTAGAAGTAAATGAGTTCATTCCCAAGGTATCAACAAAGAATTTGAAAATCCATACGTTTGCAATTGGAGCAAAGATAAATGGAACAAAGAAGATAGGGTTCAATACAATTGGAGCACCGAACAAGATTGGTTCGTTAACACCAAAGAATGTTGGGACTACAGATGCACGTCCAATGGCACGGTTACGTTTTGATTTCGTTAACCACATGAACATAAATGGAACAACAAGAGTCGCACCAGTACCACCCAAAGTAACGATAAACATTTGAGTACCTGAAGTAAGGATCTTATCTGCGTGCATTCCTTGTTGAATCAACTTCAAGTTTACTTCAGCATTTGCATAAGTAATCGCTGCGATAGCTGGTTCAACAATTGAAGGACCATGGATCCCTACAAACCAGAAGAAGGCATAAGCACCAAAGATGAAGGTAATACCAAGGTATCCGTCTGCAGCTGAGAATAGTGGAGCAAGAAGAGTACCGATTGATTCAGCAACCGTTACATGAAGGCTTGCTTTAACAACTAATTCAAGTGCATACAAGAGTACAACTGATAATGTAAATGGAATCAAGTCTTTAAATACTTGTGAAATATTTGGTGGAACCTCGTCCGGCATGCGGATGGTCACATTGTTTTTCACACAGACTTTGTAAACATTAACAGTAATGAATGCAGCAATAAAGGCTGTTAACAACCCTTTAGTCCCCATGAATGCTGTTAAGAATCCGCCATCTTTAGCAGGTTCAGCAGCCATGAGCAAGAAGCCAACCATAGTAGCCAACATTGTTGAAATGTAGTTGATTTGGTTGGTTGCTGGGAGGTCACGGTTCATTGAATCTGTCAAACCCTTAGCCGTTGTCCCAGCAACGAAGAAGGCCAAGATGCCCATAGAATAGCTATATGGAGTCATCAAGAAAGTTTCAATATCTTTAGACCAATGGAATCCCCATGCGTTTGGTACATACGCAATCAGGATAAAAATAGAAGAAAATAGGATTACAGGCATCCCTGCAATGAAACCATCACGAATCGCTCGCAAATATTTATTACGAGAAATCTTCTCAAAGAATGGTTTCCCTTTTTCAATAAGCTCAATGAGTTTGTTCATTATTTAGCTCCCCTTTTATATAATTCGATGAGATGATGAATCACATCTTTTAACAAGATGGTTGTCATCAAGTGGTCCTGTCCATGCATCATGGTGATGCTGTAAGGAATTTCTGCTCCAGATGCTTCTTGAGTAAGCATAGATGTTTGCGCTTTGTGAGCTTCAGCAATGCAACCACCTGCTTCTTCAACAAGAGCTTCTGCTTTAGCAAAATCGCCAGCTTCAGCTTGTTTTAAAGCTTCAAGTAATTTTGAGCGAGCGTCGCCAGCATAAGCCACGATCTCAAAACCCAACAATTGGACTTCTTCTCTATTCATAATATTTCCTCCTTATAAATTTAATGATAGAGCAAACTAATTTTTACAAGAGACGTTGAATGTGTAACACAATGTAAATGCGTTCACTGTGGAATAAATCCACACCCGTTTCTCTTGCAATCACATCATAGATTCGATTTCCTATTTCAAAAGCCTCAGGATACGAAATCTTCAGATGTTCTTCCATTCCAAGTAAAGAGGTATTGTCCTTTCTGGATCGATCGATATAATCCAAAAAATAACTTAGATGGACCATAAAGCGGTCATAAAAATTGCTATTTAGGGAAGTTCGTTCGATATGGTTTCGAGCCAACTCCTGCTTGACTAAGTCAAGAATATGTTTGGTACGGCTAATCTCAACTGATGGAGCTACTTCTCCATCACGTCTCGCATTTATAAAGTGAATAGCAATCCTTCCAAGTTCTTCATCTGGAAAACGATCGAGTAGTTTCGATTTGAAAATGGACAGAGCCTCAGCACCAATTTTGTATTCAATTGGATACTCTCTTGAAACATCTGGTAACTTACTGCTTTGGTAGTTACCTGTTTGAATAGACTGGTAGGTACAATAAATGTGATCAGTTAGAGTTACATATAAATAATCCTGCACCGGATAGTTGTACTTCAGGGTTAATGTGTCTATCACATCATAAGTTACCGTAATAAAGTCCAGTGGTACGTCTTTTAAAAGAGCTAAAAAGTTTTCTTTGGACTCTTCCGTATTTAAACGAAAGACCTTGTCCACCAGGCTTGAAGCAATAATGTCCCCTTTTTTCTTTTGGAAGACAATCCCTTTACCTGTAACAATTAACTCTCTTTGACTTTCATCTTTCACCAGAGCTATATTATTATTAATCGGGCTTACGATCCGATACACTGCAACTCCCCCTTTCCACTTTATTATGAACCGAACTGGTAGAATGGCAGAACACAGAAAAAACTGCAAAAAGACCACAAACGAGCTGGGAAAACAGAATACTACTACTCCCGAATTCATTTGCAGTCTCGCCTAATATGACTCAGTTACGATCCACCCTATTCAAACTATGTTTTCATTATAACATTTAAAAATGTTTTTGTAAACCCTTTCTGATTCTTTTTTTGCTATTTTTTCTAAAATTTTGTTTATTTCAAACACGATTCTTGTTTACATGTCTACATTCAGGGGTTTGTAATGAAGGGGGTCCACTCTTAAAAATAACCGTGATATAGAAAGGGCAACCTCGGGCAATATCCATTTTTCCTCATTGACTGCTATTCTCCAAAGTAAAAGGGAGAATTTATTCCGAGGACAAGTCTCTTCTATCCTTTTATATAGAAGGGCATAGGAACATCCTCTAAAACTAGGAATAAGTCCCATTTTTTGAATAAACAAAAACCCTTGGAAAACAGACGATGACGTCTATCTACCAAGGGTTCCTATTCAATTTCATCTCAATTGAAGTCCAATCTAATTTAATGAGATTGGACTTCATCAGGAGGTTACGTTGAACTTGTTTTAGAAAGTTCGTCGATTAAACTCTTTCTTTCCAAGAAGTAGCAGTTTGTTGAAGAACTTTGTTCAATTCATCAATGTTTTGGAATCCTGTTGTACGCAACCATTCGCGAGCTGCTTCTTCACCTTTTTCAATATAAGATTGAACTGAACCAGCCCAAGTTGCACGTCCACAAAGTACACCGTTGAAGTTTGCGCCTGAATTATGTGCAAATTCAAGAGTTTCTTGGAACAATTTAGCTGATACACCAGCACTCAAATAGATGTATGGAAGGTTTGTAGCTTCGTCTTGTGCTTTGAAGTAAGCAGCAGCTTCTTCACGGCTGTATACCACTTCACCTTCAGCAAATCCTTCAACATATTTCATGTTTACAGGAACTTCAACTTTCAATACATCGATATTGAAGCGTGGGTTTGAGAATACTTTCATTGCTTCAATAACTTTACGAGGTTTTTCTTTAGCAAATTCAACAGAACCTGTGTCAGCATTCTTTTCATCGTAAGCCAAGATTTCCAAGAAGAATGGGATATCTTCAGCCACACATTCAGAACCTACGCGTTCGATGTAAGCTTGTTTTTGTTGGTTCAATTCATCTGCACTATCTACATCATAGTAAAGCAAGAATTTAACAGCATCTGCACCTTGTTCTTTGATACGTTTTGCAGACCATACATCCAAGCAGTCAGGCAAACGTTTTGTGCTTGAAGTATCGTATCCTGTTTTTTCATATGCAAGAAGAAGTCCAGCATTTTTGTCCAAAGCTTTAGTAGCAGGAAGTCCATATTCGGGGTCAAGAAGCATAGATGAAGCATATTTTGTCAATTCATCTGCTACAAGAACTTTCAATTCTTCCATTTGAGCTACAGTTGGTTCAGCATCTTGGTATTGACCCATCAAACGTTTCAAGGCACCACGTTGGTCAAATGCCAAAGCTGAGATGATTCCATTTTCGTCTGAAAGTTTTTCTAATGATTTACGTTTTTGTGCTGTAAGCGCCATTTTTATACCTCTTTTACTTTAATTTCTTTATATAGTTGATCGTAGTTGTCCATATTCACATGGCCAGTCATTTTTTCTTGTGCATTAAGCATTCCTAATACCATTGCGTGTTTCAACAATTCTTCGTCATTTTTTTGACTATTGAGAGCTGATGAAATTCCAGCAACCGTAGAATCTCCAGAACCAACCGGATTGACTACTTCAATTTTAGGAATATCCACTTTGTAGAAGGTGTTTTGATGCTTGGCAAATGCACCGTCACCTCCAAGTGAGACAATAATCCATTCAATGCCATCAAATAAAGGATCTGTTAACACTTCTTTCAAATCTGAAAGATCTTCTGTTACTTCTTTACCCAACAGTTGAGAAAGCTCTTCATTGTTTGGTTTGATAACAGTTGGTTTGAAGCTAGATTTCAAAACTGCCTCTAAAGATTTTCCTGATGAATCTAGGACAACCTTGCGTTGATGCTTTTGTGAGATTTCAATCAGTTTTGCATAGTAATCTGTAGACAGACCGGCTGGGAGACTACCAGAAATAGCAATAACATTTGAATCCTTCATCAATTCTTCAAAATGGCTTAAGAATCCTTCTGACTCAGAGTTGCTAATTTCAGGTCCTGCTTCCAGGATTTCTGTCTGATTCCCTTCATGTAGAATCGCGATACAATTCCGTGTATCACCATCGATATCAAAGAACGCTGCCTGAACTCCTGCTGGCAAATGCTCTTTCAAAAATTGACCATTTGTACCACCGACAAAACCTGTCGCTACTACTTGATCTCCACTTTCTGAAAGGACACGTGTAACATTAAGACCTTTCCCACCAGCTGTTTTAGAAACTTCAGATACGCGATTGACGGTATCCAAGTTCAATTTTTCTAGTGGATAAGAAATATCAATAGATGGATTCAAAGTTACCGTTAGAATCATATTCTACCCCTTAGTCGTGATATTCACCGCGATCCCATTTTTCAAGAAATTCAGTAAAGAAGTTTGCATCTGCTTGGTGAGCATTATGGGTTTCAACATGTTGGATTTTTGCAATCAATTTTTTGTTTTCTTCAGTTGGTTTGTATTCAGCATGAATGAATGCTTCGATGATGTCGCACATCAACAATTCACCAGTGATTTTACCACCAAAACCGATGACGTTCGCGTTCAATTGTTCTTTAGCATAAAGAGCAGAAGTCATATCGCGAACCAATGCAGAACGGATACCAGGAACTTTGTTTACCGCATTGTTGATACCAACACCAGTACCACAGATACATACACCAAGATCTGCTTGGCCGCTAGCTACAGCTTCACCAACTTTTTTACCAAAGATTGGGTAGTGTGTGCGGACATGGTCATATGTACCAAAGTCAAGTACTTCATAACCTTTTGATTTCAAAAATTCTGAAACAGCCATTTTTTCATTTGTAACGATATGGTCACAACCAATTGCAATTTTCATTTTTTTCTTTCCTCTTTCCTAGCACATTTTATTAAGCATATCTACACGAATTTGGTGACGACCACCATCGTATTTACCATTTACGAAACCTTTAACGATGTTTTTAGCTAATTCATCCCCAACGATTTCAGCACCCATAGTAATCATACGAGCGTTGTTGTGTGCACGAGTCATATATGCAGAACGTTCATCAGAAACTTCAGCAGCAACCATTCCTTTGATCTTAGTAGCAACCATGAATGGACCAGCTCCATAAGCATCGATCACAATACCCAAATTGCCATCAGCTGCGTTCACTTCTTTTGCAACTGCCAAAGTGACGTCAACAAAATCTTGACCATCTGCAGTTACATCAACTACTTCAAATCCTTCAGTGTTTAAAAAGTCTTTTACAAGTTCTTTTAAACGTTTTCCAGATGCATCTGCACCAATTACAATAGCCATTACTATGCCTCCAAAAAATTATTTATGATTGATCGATTGCTCGATCAGTTAAAAAAGCACCTCAGATGCAAAGCATGTTAAGTTACTTTTTACATACATCTATAATATACACCATTATAAACAAAAAGTCAACATTTTTTGTTTGATTTTATCTTTAATTGGTCATAAACGAATTGTTTAGTTTTTAGACAGCGGTTTCATTTGTTCGTTTGTGAACAAAAATAGTGCGAAACAGAACGATTTAAAAAATCGCTTCTAATTCCACACTACAAGCAACTCACCAGTACAAGGATGAGGGGACCCTCGTACTCTAGCTACGATTATTTTATTTTTTAAACGATCACTTGAGTATAAACTTCTAACTCTTCGTGAGCATTGTCGGTAGAGACATCTGTAATCACAGCTGTCACATCACTGAGCGAACAGATCGAGGTAAAATCTTCCTTGCCAATTTTTGATGAGTCCATTAAAAGGTAACTTTCAGAAGACTTTTCAATTGCTAAGCGCTGTGTGAAGGCTTCTTCGAATGAGGAGGTCATCACTTGACCATCTTTGATGCCGTTTCCACTAAAGAACATTTTATTGTAATACATCCGTTCTAATAGGGCATTGGTGATCTCCCCCACAAAAGCCTGTGTCAAGTCCCTCATCTCTCCACCCAAAAGGATCACTTTAAAGGTATCTGAACTTTTCTTGTAGAGTTCATTGAAAATAGGGAGACAATTGGTGATGACACGTAACTCTTCATTTTGAATTTCTTCTGCCAAAATTTCAACAGAGGTCCCAGGTCCTAGGAAAATCGTCTCTCCATCCTGAATCAACTTTGCAGCTTTTGAGGCAACCTGTCTTTTGGCCGCAATATGTTGATACAACTTTTCTTCATGAGGGATTTCTCTGTATTTTAATTGTTGATTACTGCGAGCTCCTCCGTGAATTCTTGTAATCAAGCCTTGTTCTTCTAACTCGGCCAAATCTCTGCGGATCGTCATATCAGATACCTTCATCATTTCCACGATTTCAGTAACCGTTATCACACCTCTACGATTCACTAATTTTTCGATCTCGACCATGCGTTGGTGTTTTTTCATATTTTGTACCTATTTCACATGTTTTGTTTGTATTCCTTTTTCTATTATACCTCTTTTCTCTTTTCAAATCCACATTTTTTGTTTAAAACAAACACTTTTTGATTGAAAATCAGGGGAACCAACTCCCGTTTCAAACAAATAGAGCCACCAGATAGCTCTATCCAATGACTCTACTTGTTTATTTTACCCTACAAAAGCATTGATTTCTGCTTCGATATGGGCGATTTTTTCTTTGGCATCTGCTTCAGATGTTCCAACTGTAGCGATGTAGAATTTGATTTTTGGTTCAGTTCCTGAAGGGCGGACAGCGATCCATGAATCGTCAGCCAAGCTGTATTTCAGCACATTGCTTGGAGGAGTTGTCAATTTTTCAACGCCGTTTGCTGTAGTAGCCGTTTGTGCCAAGAAATCTTCTGTCTTAACAATATCTGTCTTGTTGAATTGTTGAGGAGCATTGCCACGGAATTTATCCATGATTTTCTTGATTTCAGCAGCTCCATCCACACCTGAAAGGGTGACAGAGATGGTCTTTTCTGCGAAGTAGCCGTATTCTTTGTAGATTTCAGCAATACCGTCTGCCAAGGTCATGCCACGTGAACGATAGTAAGCAGCGATTTCAGCTACGATCAAGACAGCTTGGATTGCATCTTTATCCCGTACGAATGGTTTGATCAGGTAACCGAAGCTTTCTTCAAAACCGAGCATGTAAGTGTGGTTGTGTTGGGTTTCAAATTCGTGGATCTTTTCACCGATAAATTTGAAACCAGTCAAGACGTTAAACATGGTTGCGCCGTAGCTTTCTGCGATCTTCGTCACCAACTCAGTTGATACGATGGATTTACAGAGGGCCGCATTGGCAGGAAGAGTACCAGCTGTTTTGTGAGCTTCTAAGATATATTTGGCGATGATAGCACCAATTTGGTTTCCTGAAAGGTTGAGGTAAGAGCCATCTGGTTGGCGAATTTCAACACCAAGACGGTCTGCGTCAGGGTCTGTTGCGACCAATACGTCCGCATCCACTTTGCGTCCAAGTTCTTCAGAAAGGGCGAAAGCTTCTTGGTTTTCGGGGTTTGGAGATTTAACAGTAGAGAAGTCTGGGTCTGGAACTGCCTGCGCTTCAACCACTTGAACCGCTTCAAATCCTGCTTGCGCAAGAGCACGACGAGCCAACATTTCACCAGTACCATGAAGTGGAGTGTAGACAATCTTCATGTCACGGCCGTATTCATTGATTAAGTCTTGGTTAATGTTCACACCTTTGACTTCTTTGAGGTATTCAACGTCAACGTTTTCCCCAATGACTTCAATCAAGCCACTTGCCTTTCCTTCTTCAAGGTCAGCGAGTTCCACTGTAAAAGGATTTTCGATCGCACGGATGTAGTCTGTCAAGGCATCTGCATCTGCTGGTGGCATTTGTCCACCATCTTCTCCATAAACCTTGTAACCATTAAATGGTGCAGGATTGTGGCTAGCGGTCACCATGATTCCAGCAAATGTGTGGAGGTGACGGACGGCAAATGACAATTCAGGTGTTGGACGAAGGCTTTCAAATACGTAAGATTTGATGCCGTGAGCTGCCAATACTTGAGCAGATTCAAAAGCAAATTCAGGAGAGAAGTGGCGACTATCGTAAGCAATCGCAACTCCGCGTTTCTTGGCTTCCTCGCCTTTAGAGTCGATCAATTGAGCCAAGCCTTCTGTTGCTTGACGGACCACATAAATGTTGATACGGTTTGTACCAGCCCCAATATAGCCACGCATACCAGCTGTACCGAACTCTAGGTTGGTATAGAAGGCATCTTCTTTAGTTTTTTCATCCATAGCGACCAACTCATCATGAAGATAAGCTGGTAATGCAGCAAAATCGAGCCATTTTTGGTAGTTTTCTTGATAAGACATGATGATTCCATCTCCTTTTTATTTGACAAATACAAATTAAATAATGCTATTTTCCTTGATATAGATAGGTTCTTCGTATTCTCCGACAATTTCAACAGGATGTTTAATGATTGTCGATTTGTCTATAATCGCATTTTCAATGTAGGCACCTGTTCGAATATGAACGCGATTTAAGATAATGGAGTTTTTAACGGTTACTCCATCTTCAATGACAACATCCCGATCGATGACCGAATTTTCAACTTGTCCATTAATGATACTGCCATTTGCTAACAGGCTTCGCTTCACCTCAGATAGGGGACCATATAAGGTTGGAGAGGAGTCACCTGTTTTTGTAAAGATTGGCCAATTTTGTTTGAACAATAATCTTCTATTTTTGGCTTCAATCAGTTCTAATTGCGTTTGGTAGTAGGACTCTGTATTGTTTATACATGCCACATAATCTTTATGTGCATAGCCAATCATCTTGTACTCGTCTACGACATCTTCCAAGATATCTCTAAACCAATACAAAGAAGAAACTTGATTGGCACGGTTGATTAATTCAAGAAATGTTTCTCTTCTCATGAAATAAGCTTCTAAAGAGATCGGGCGGTTCTTATACTTTCCGTGATTTTCTTGGAAATTCACAATTCGTTTGTCATCTCCAAAGGTTAGGGTTGTACAACCTATAAAATTCTCTCTAGCCGTTGAAACATTTTTATAAAGAACGGTGATATCCGCACCCGTGCGTTCAAAATCTTCCTGAAGTTCCGAAAAATCTTGACTGTAAATGAAATAACTTGGAGCAATTAAGACAAATTCTTTATTTGAATCTTTAATATAGTGCAGATTGTCCGTAAAGGCCTTCACATCATGTTGGAAAATCTCAGATGCATTATGGTCACTATTTAACAAGCGCAATTTGCCTCGTTTGCTATTGATATTATACTGGGTTCCTGCACCAACATGTTGAATCGTTGAGCGACTATTGGACGGGATGTAGACCTGGTATTCAGTGATCCCAGAATTTGACATATTTGAAAGGACAAAATCAATTAAATGGTATCGAGCCAAAAAGCTATAAGCCTGTGGAGATTTATGGGTTAGAGAAGTCCCAAAATCAACATTTTTACCTTCAATATTTACAATTCCTAAAGTATTTCGCAACATCTTTTCACCCCTCCTACTTGTTTACATTCCGATCAATTAAGAGAATGTTGTCAGCTGTTCCTTTTAATTGAACGCCTTCGCCAATCGTCACATTTTCTGAAATAATGGCGAAATCAACACTCGCATTTTTTGAGATACGAACACCAGGAAGGAGGACGGTATTGGTGACCACTGCCCCTTCTTGAACGACTGCATCCGTTGAAATAACCGAATGGTTTACAGTTCCTTCAATAACAGCTCCCTTATCAATGTAAGCAGACGACACAACTGCATTTTCACCAATGACTTGAGCAGGAGAACCTTTGTCTTCAGAGTAGACCTTCCAAGTTGAATCAGATAAATTCAATTGATCAGAGTGGTCAATCAAATCCATGTTGGATTCCCAGAGACTCGTAACGGTACCAACGTCCTTCCAATACCCTCTGAATGGGTGCGCAAATAATCTCTTGCCATCTTCTAAGTATTTTGGAATGATGTCTTTTCCGAAATCATGGGAAGTTTCTGTACTTTCTTCATCTTGCAACAGATATTTCTTCAAGGTTTTCCAAGTGAAGATATAAATCCCCATTGAAGCTAGGTTGCTCTTTGGTTTGGCCGGTTTTTCTTCAAATTCAACAATACGGTAATCTTTATCCGTATTCATAATACCGAAACGAGAAGCTTCATCTAACGGAACTTCAATAACTGCAATGGTGGCATCCGCTTGATTTTTTTCATGCGTTTCCAGCAATTTGTCATAGTTCATCTTGTAAATGTGGTCACCAGAAAGAACCAACACATATTCTGGCTCATACAAGTCGATGAAGTCAATATTTTGAGTAATGGCATCTGCCGTTCCTTTATACAGATTGAAGCCCTCAATTTTTTCTCGAGGTGGAAGGACGAAAATACCGGATCCTTGGGTATCCAAGCCCCAACGTTGAGACTGGGAAACATAGGCATTCAAAAGAATCGACTCATACTGGGTCAGAACACCGACAACATCTATCCCTGAGTTTGCACAATTACTAAGCGGAAAATCGATAATTCGATACTTTCCTCCATACGCTACTGCAGGTTTTGCAATTTTTTTGGTTAAACTTTCTAACCGGGTTCCACGGCCACCAGCAAGAATCATTGCCAGCATTTTCTTTTTTGCCACGGCTTTGTCCTCCTTGTTTCATTTTCTATATTATAAATTATACCACGAAACGTTCTCAAATGGAAACGTTTACATGAACAGTAGGGAAACTATTTCCCTTACTGATTTTTTTGCCTGTATGGCAAAGAGTTCTTAGACACAAAAGAAAGCTTTAGCCTCTCCAATTCTAGAATAGATTGTTTCGTCAAGACTCTATTTTAGAGACTCCCACTCTTTTTTGTTCGAAAAGGAGGGCTAAAAGACTTTTTAGTGAAACTCGTCACAAGTGGCTTCAAAAAATAACTAGAGAAATTCTCATTTTCAGTTGTCTTTCTCTAGTTTTTAAAATTTTGTACCAGTTTTTATTGGTGTTTAAATAGAGGCTTGGTTGCCTGATGGACTTGATGAGCTACCTCAGCATTGTTCATCGTATACAGGTGAATACCTGCTACGTCTTGAGTGACCAAGTCTACAATTTGATCGACGGCATAGGCAAGCCCTGCTGCTCTGAGCGACTCAGGGTCATGCTCATACTTGTCTAAGATAGCCTTAAACTTACGTGGGAGATGGATATTCTCACAAGTCTTCAAGAGACGAAGCGCTTGGTTACGATTAAGGATTGGCATGATTCCTGCATGAATCGGTACATCAATACCAGCCAAGGTGCACTTGTCTTGGAAATCGTAGAAACGCTCATTATCAAAGAAAAGCTGCGTGACAAGGCTCGAACAGCCTGCATCGACTTTCTTTTTAAGATGTTGAATATCTAAGATCTGATTGGGCGAGTCTGGATGACCTTCTGGATAGCAGGCCCCCACGATTTCAAAATGTGGTGCCTGGTCCTTGATAAACGCAATCAAGTCTGTTGCATAGCGAAAATCTTTTTGAGGCTCAACATCAGGAATCATATCCCCACGAAGGGCCAAGATGCGCTTGACCCCGACCTCGTCTAAAGCCACAATCGTCTCAGCTACTTTTTCCTTGGTCAAATAAATGGCAGGAAGGTGAGCGATGGTTGGAATGGCTAGGTCGTTTTGAATATGATCTGCTAACGCAACCGTCGTTTCTTTAATATTGTATTTATTATTGCTAGCAGTCACACTGATAAAATGTGGTGCCAAGGTCTGCATACTTTCCAACGCCTGCAAAATCTTTTCATTTCCAACAGCAGGATTTGGAGGAAATACTTCAAATGAAAGAGACGGTGTTTGTTGTGACATATTCTATCCTTTTCTATTTTGTTTTGATCAGGAATCGCAAGCTACTATTTGTGATTTGAAAACCTTCTACAGGCATATAGAAGGTTTTCAAATTATTTTTTACAAGTGTTCACGTGCTTCTTTAGCAGCATTAACCAGTTTGATCAAACTTTCTTTTGTTTCTTTGATTCCGCGTGTCTTCAAACCACAGTCAGGGTTGATCCAAACTTTGCCACTTGGTACTTTCGCCAAGATTGCTTCAATTGTGTGATCAATTTCACCGTCTTGTGGGACACGTGGTGAGTGGATATCGTAAACCCCAGGTCCAACTTCTGTTTGGAAGTTTTTCGCTTTCAACTCATCCAAGATTTCAAGGTTTGAACGGCTCGCTTCAAATGAGATAACGTCCGCATCCAAGTTGTCGATAGCTGGGATGATATCTGTAAATTCTGAGTAACACATGTGCGTGTGGATTTGTGTGTCTGGTGCTACTGTTGAGTGTACCAAACGGAAGGCTGGAATCGCCCAGTCAAGGTAGTCTTCGTACCAGTCACTGCGACGGAGTGGCAATTTTTCACGAAGTGCAGCTTCATCGATTTGGATGATTTTCACACCTGCCGCTTCAAGGTCAAGTACTTCATCCTTGATAGCAAGAGCGATCTGAAGAGTAGAATCCTTGATAGAGATATCTTCACGTGGGAATGACCAGTTAAGGATGGTAACCGGTCCAGTCAACATACCCTTAACAGGTTTGTTTGTACGACTTTGTGCGTAGCTAGACCATTTCACAGTGATAGGGTTGAGACGAGTGACATCTCCCCAGATGATTGGTGGTTTCACCCCACGCATACCGTATGATTGGACCCAACCGTTCTTAGAGAAGAGGTAACCAGACAAGTTTTGACCGAAGTACTCAACCATGTCGTTCCGTTCAAACTCACCGTGTACAAGCACGTCAAAGCCAACTTCTTCTTGCCATTTGATCCATTCGTCGATCGTTTTAGCAAGGAAGGCATCGTATTCTTCTTGTGACAATTCACCCTTACGGAAAGCCAAACGTTTGGCACGTACTTCTTTCGTTTGAGGGAAGGAACCGATGGTTGTTGTTGGAAGAGCCGGAAGCTTGAAGGCTTCTTTTTGGATTTCTTCCCGTTCTGCGAAGGCTGGCAAACGAGTGTAGTCTGCTTCTGTCAACGCTGCGATGCGAGCATGAAGTTCCGCATTTGCTCCGACACGTTCTGTCGCAAAGAGTTCTTTGTTAGCAGCAAGAGCTTCTGCGCCTTGACCGTTGCGGATAGCATCCAAATCACGCAATTCACCCAATTTTTCAACCGCAAAGGCAAAGTGGTTCAAGATTGCTGGTTCAAAATCTTCATTAGCAGTTGTAAATGGCACATGAAGAAGTGAGCAAGAAGTTGTCAAGACAACCTTTTCAGCTGGAACTCGATCCAAGATTTCTAAGCTCTTTTCATAGTTGTTGCGCCAGATATTTTTCCCATTCACAATACCAGCATAAAGGGTCTTATCAGCTGGGAAGCCACCTTTAACGAGTTCAAGTGTTTTCTTCCCTTCAACAAAGTCAAGACCAATACCATCTACTGGCAAGTTCACGAGATCATTATAGACATCACGAACATCACCAAAGTAAGTTTGGATCAAGACTTCAAGGCCTTTCTTGTCCGCCAAGAGTTTGTTGTAGAGGTTCAAGAAGAGGGCTTTTTCTTCAGCTGACAAATCTTTGACAAGAGCTGGTTCGTCGAGTTGGATACGAGTCGCACCAAGTTCAGCCAATTTGGCAAAGACTTCTTGGTAAGCAGCAACCAAGCCGTCGACGAAGTCTTCCTCTTTTACACCATCTTCAAAGTCAGATAATTGAAGGAAAGTGAATGGTCCAACAACAACTGGACGAGTGTTGATACCCAATTCTTTTGCTTCTTGGTACTCATCAAAAATCTTGTGACCAGCCAATTTCACTTCTGTTGTTTTTTCAAATTTTGGAACGATGTAATGGTAGTTCGTGTTGAACCATTTCTTCATTGGAAGGGCACGTACATCCCCTTTTTCACCTTGGTAACCACGCGCCAATGCAAAGTATTGTTCCAATTCTGTTAAATCCAAGCTTTGAACAGAAGCAGGCACAACGTTAAATAAGAATGCCGCATCAAGGAAGTTGTCATAGTGAGAAAAGTCATTTGATGGGATTTCAGTGATGCCTTGTTCTTTGACGATATTCCAGTGTTTTGCACGCAAGTCTTTGGCGGCTGCCAAGAGTTCATCTGCAGAGATTTCTTTTCTAAAGTATTTTTCAGTTGTAAATTTTAATTCGCGGAATTCACCCAAACGAGGGAAACCGATAATTGTTGTTGACATGATGTGTCCTCCAAAAATTCTAATTGACACTATCATATCAGAAGAATGCTTTCTTGTATAATTGCTTTTACGCCAATTTTGTTATAGCCAAAAACTATAACACCGATCCAACAAGGCCTCAAGTCCTTTCACCGGACAGAAAACTAGGACCTCTTATAACATTTTCCTATAACTCTTCCGATCAGAGTTCCCTCATCTTCCATCAGCAACTGCTATACAAAAAAATCTGCACTCCAAATAGAGACAGATTTCATTTTATAATTGATCATATGGCAGTCCGCTCAGAAATTTGTTGGACAAGTTTTAACATTTTTTCTGTAATTTGATCATTTGGTTTCCTATTTTTCCTAAATCATTTGTTCTGATCCCTAATTATATCATTTTTGATCTGATTTTGACAGAGAGATCGTAACACTCCAATCTGAGTTGTTGAGGAAAGTAGACTTGTACTTGTTTGATAGCAAGAAACATTCCAAACCGATCTTTCTCACCTGTCGTGTCGGATTCTACTGGTTTCGAGCTGACTTCCTATTTGATCAATCCAATAGGTCCTGGATTCTTTCTAGGTACTGATTATCGGTCACTGCCATGACACGTACATCAGCTGGCCATACAAAATCAGGACCAAACTGGCTCTGGAGTGGTTGGTCTTCCGCATTTCGATAGCCAATGATATTGAGTTGATACTGGTTTCGGACTGCCAATTCTCGGATACTTTTTCCAATCCAGGCAGTTGGAACCATAAACTCAACAACCACGACTTCTTCATCCAATTGAAAAACTTCAATCGTATGTTGAAAGAGGATCATCTTTGCCAAAGATCTTCCGGCTTCAACTTCAGGAAGAATGACCAAATCGGCTCCAACTTTTTCCAGTACTTCTTTGGTTACTTCATTTTTCACTTTGGCAATGACCCGCTCCACTCCCAGTGCCTTACAATGCATCACCGCAAGCACACTAGATTCCAAACTTTCACCAGTCGCAATCACGACCGTATCACAGTTTCCAATATCCGCTGCATCTAGTAACTCGATATCTGTGAAGTCTCCAACAATTCCTGTTGTAATAATCGATTCGTATTGATTGATCACCTCTACATGGTCATCAATCGCAATCACATCTACCTCTTGGTCTTTGAGACCTTTTAAAATACTTTGTCCAAAAATTCCTAATCCTAGAATTCCAATTGTTCGTTGTACCATCATACTCTCCTATCCAACAATAAGGTCTGCCTTGACATATTGCAAGGTATCCGCCTTTTTGGCTTGGTATTGATTTAAACTGACCATCAAGGTTAAAGGACCGATCCGTCCGATAAACATGAGGGCCATGATAATGCTAAGACCTGCTCCATTTAGGGTAGAGGTCACATTGGCCGATACTCCCACAGTCCCTAGGGCTGAAGCCACCTCAAAGGCCAGGTAAATAAAGCGTTGCCCAGCAGGCGTCACCAAACCAATCCCAAATAAACCGAGAAGGAAGGTTAATTGAAAAATGACAGCTGCGCCAAAGGATCGTTGCACGAGTTCTGGCGAAATGGTCCGTTTCCCCAAGTTGGTATGAGGCAGTCCCAAGAGTTCCTTGCGGGCCAAGAGTAAAAGCACCAAAAAGGTCGTAATCTTCATTCCCCCCGCTGTTCCGCCAGGCGCTCCACCTAGAAACATCTGAAGGATATAGACAAAGAGCGTCACTGGATGGGCTCTGGTATAATCGAGTGAGGCAAAACCGGCGGTCCGCATACTCACAGTCTGGAAGAAACTCACCAAGACCTTGTCCCCAAAAGGAAGCGAACCAATGGTTGCTGGATTATTAAACTCTGTCAATAGACTGGTCAGCGTTCCCAAAATGAGAATAGCCGCTGTCAGCCAGAGGACAACTTTGGTATGAAATCGTAAGGTCTTACGTCCAGACTGGTTCTTGGCCTTTGTTGCCAAATCAAACCAGACCATAAAACCCAAACCTCCTGTAATAATCAGGGTGGATAGGGTCAGATTGACTAGCCAATCGGTCTGGAAGCTCATCATACTATCGCCCCCAAAATTATCAAAACCTGCATTACAAAAGGCCGAGATCGAGACGAAAATAGCATTAAAGATCCCGTGTCCCCATCCAAATCGTGGAATGAAACGGATCATCAACAACAAGGCTCCTAAGACCTCTATAATAAAGGTTGTCATAAAAATGGAGCGTACAAAACGACTTAGACTCTTATTGTTGCTGAAACTAAAGCTATCTCGTAAGGTTTGCCGATTTTTATAGCCTAATTTTCTACGTTTTTCTATGAAGAAGAGACCGATAAAGGTCAAGATCCCCAATCCACCGATCTGAATCAAGAGCATACAGATCAACTGCCCCCATCCATTATAGGTCGAAGCTACTGACTGGGTAAAGAGACCCGTTACGCAAACCATCGAAACCGTCGTAAAGAGATGATCCATATAGGTCGCCTTCGAACTGGCTAACTGTACAAGAGGCAGGCTTAATAAGATTGATCCTACAAGGATCACCAAGGCAAAACTGAAAAAAATCCGTCTTGCGGGAGACAGGCTCAATACCCTGGTCCGCCATTTTTTTAAAAATAATTTGATTTTCATACCGTTATTGTATCATAAAACAGGACAAGACTCACAGAAGATGGACCATCTCTATCGAAAGTCCTAAGGCCTTGTCAAAAGCTTGGGATCCCCAATCACGCTGGTCATAATTTTCCAGATCTGCAAGGGAATCTGCGGTAAATAGGAGCAAGCCCCAAACCACACGACGAAGCTGGGCTACTGCTGCAAGCGAAGCGCACTCCATCTCCACAACACTACAGCCTTCTTGAATGCGATAGGCCACCTTGTCAGGCGTTTCTCGATAAAAGCCGTCCGTCGACCAGGTCATGACTTCTTGATAAGGAATCTCTTTCCCTTTCAAGACAGTTTCAATGGCGGTCAGCGCTTGACGATTCACTTCCATATAACGAGAAGGCGCTACATAATGGTAACTGGCTCCCTCATCTCGCAAGGCCTTGGTCGGGATTAAAAAAGCATTTTCTTCTATGTCTACCAAGACCCCACAGCTACCTGCTGAAATGATCTTCTTCACTCCATAACCAATCAACCAATCCATGAATTGGGCAGCAGCTGCAGAGCCAACCGGCGCTTGTGCCAAGCAGATTTCCTCCCCTTGGTGCTCCAGAACATAGACTGGATAAGTCTTGGTAGCAGAGACAAAGCTAGCTACTTGTTTGGCTCCAACAGCTTTCGCAAAGCGATCGATCTCATCCTCTAAGAAAGCATAAAGGCATTTTTCAGGCAAGTGCACATCAAGCCCCTCATGGGTCGGCATAATGACTGCCTGCGGATTGTCGTCAAACTCTAAAATGGGAATTTCATGCCGATGTATCATTCTTTCTCCTTTTTGATAGGTATTTCTTTGATGACACGGGCTGGGTTTCCTGCAAGGACCACATTGTCTCCAAAAGACTTGGTCACGACTGCACCAGCACCAGCTACCACATTGTCACCTAGCGTCACGCCAGGAAGGATGGTGAGCCCTCCTCCTGCCCAGAAATTGTCCCCTATCGTAATCGGAGCTCCGTACTCGAGACCAGAATTGCGCTCATCTGGATCCAGTGGGTGTAAGGGGGTCAAAAATTGGCAATTGGGACCGATCATGGCATTCTTTCCGATGGTAATGGGACAAATATCCAACATGGTCAAATTGTAATTGGCATAGAAATGCTCTCCCAAATGGATGTTGACGCCGTAATCCACAAGAACCTGACGATTTAGATAGAGGTTGTCGCCAGTAGAGCCAAACCACTCTTTGATGATGGCCGCTTCTTTTTTAGGGTCCACCTCTTGGTTAAAGGCTTCCTGCTTCTCCCGAGAGGCTTTGGCCAAAGCTCGTAATTCAGGATCCGAAGGTCTATAATAGTCACCTGCAATCATTTTTTCATATTCACTGGCCATAAGGACACCTCCACTTTATTTTGACTTATTATAGCAAATTTCCCAGGTCTAAATCAAGAACAGAAGAAGATAAAACTGACGAATCAAGATTTGAAAGACCAAACGATTGCCTAACTATCCAAACATAAATAAAGTGACTAACTAGTATTTCTTTGATTTTAAAGAATGGACTCAAAAGCTATCATTATAGAGAAGCGATTTATTTTCCTCTAATTAATCATTTTAATATTTTTTTGTTTTTATGTATATTTTTAACATGTGGTATTTTATCAATAACTAGAGATAAAAATATCTTGAAAACCCTTGATTATTATACCGTTGACAAGTTTTTCAAAAACCTGTATGATAGAAAAAAGTTTATTAAAAAGGGGACGTATTTTGAAAAAATATACTATTTCACGTAAACAAACTTTAACTTTAGCATCCGTTGTTTTAGGAACTGTCTTCACAGGAACGACTATTGCTTCAGCTGATGACGTTGCACCTAGCACAACCCAAGCTGCTCCTGCAGCTACTACAGCAGCAAAATCACCTATCACTGCTGCAACCGAAGAAATCAACGCCAAAGCCAATACACCCGTTGTGCCTGCTGATAAAGCAAAAACTGGGGATGTTATCGCTGTGGATGTCCAAAAAACAGGACCAGCTACGAAAACAGACGGTGCAGATACAACCACTACCTCAACAGCAACTATCAAAACGACTAGCTTAGCCGATCAAGACACACCTGTTGGCACTTCAAAACAAGTGTCATCTACCAAGACAGCTACATCAACTAAGGAAACAGCTGACTACACTGAGACAACAACTGAAACCGTCAACAAAACAACTGTAGTCGAAGTGACAAAAGAAGCAGATGTCGTCAACAAAAAAGAAGTCCAAGGAACATCAGACATCGTTTTTGTCATTGATAAATCGTTCTCAATGGACGACCATATTAATGATACGATGAAAAATGTTGAGACATTCGTCCGTAATTTATCTGCAAAAAATATCCAAGCACGCTTGGGATTGGTTGATTATGAAGACTCAAAGCATACCAACTACCATGATTTTAATGGATCAAAATTTACAAATGATCCAGAAAGCTTTATTTCTGCTTTAAAAGCAATCAAAACCTACGGTGGTTATGAAAATGCTACTGTTCCATTGCACCATATCGCTACTTCAGCGGATTATAACTGGGGGACTGGAGCAAACAATCATCGCTTTGCTTTCTTGATCACAGACGAAGACATTGATCTTACAAAAGATACACCAACCAAAGAAGCAACACTGAAGGCCCTTCAAGATGCAGGTATCTCTTTGACCGTAGTTGGTAAAACATATACATCTATTAAAAAAGACTTTGCTCCATTGGTCAATGGGACAAATGGTCTTTACCTAGATATTGACAAAAACTTTGCTGACTTGTTGAACGTTCAATTTGCCAATAAAGTGGTTGAAACCGTTCAAAAGGGTCGTGTCTTCAAGGTACAAACAGACAAGTATGAGTTGATCTCAAAAACCCATCGTGTGGCGAAAGCAAAACCACAGACACCTAGCATCCAAACACCGGCCAAAAATGAGCCAGTTAAAACGGCAGTTTACATCGCACCAGCAGCTCTTCCTCAAAAAGAAGCAAGCCTTCCAAATACTGGAAGCAAGACCTCAACAGCCTTGACAATTCTTGGCCTTGGTCTTCTTAGCATGGGTGCTGCCTTCGGGCTCTCTCGTAAAACGAAGAAAGACTAACATGAAAAAGAGAGTGGGACAGAAATCGGTCATTCGTTAGAATTCGATTTCGTCGTCCCACCTCCGCACAGTTGAGTAGGGCTGTAAAAGCTGATGAAATCAGCGTAGTAGAGCCCACTCAACCACTGCGTCTTGCTCGACAATCCAAAGACAATTGAGAGGCTAGGACTTTTGTCCCAGCCTCTTTTTAGTGGTAATTTAAATTTCATACCCCATAAGGAGTCCGCCTTCTTCAGCGTAGAAACTACAAAGTCCAGAAGTTGGGAGGACTTCGATAGCTGCATGGGCAAATTTCTCACGAACCAATTCAGAGAATTGCTCGA
>NZ_MRXX01000004.1:144810-148944 GCF_016642265.1 Streptococcus lactarius | reverse complement strand
TCTTGCTCGACAATTCAAAGACAAGAAGAGGCTAGGACTTTTGTCCCAGCCTCTTCTACTTCTTATTTGTAAACTTCTTGATAAAACTCGATCTTGTCGCCTTTTTTAACAGTGGTTTCTGCTGCTCCTTTTGGAGCCATTTCACCATTGATCTTGTACATCCAATAGAGGCCTTTGGCTTCATCTTGGCTGTGACCGTCAATCGAAGTGATCATGCCATTTTTTTCTTCAATTTTGTAGTTGGCTTTGAGCACTTTCATGAGGTTGCTATTTTCTTCAACCTTTAAGGTTTTGCTTTGAGTACTTTGCCCATCTGGTGTGATGGTAACGGTAATTGAAATTTCGTTTTTCTTTGCAACTTCTGTGCTAGCAGAGTTTGGTTTATGGTTCGTGCTGTTCGATGAAGCGCAACCAACTAAAAGTAAGGCTGCAAGCAAGGTCATCCAGCTAGAAATGGTTTTTTTCAACATAGAATCTCCTAAAAATATGATAGAGTAAAGGGTAAAAGCCAATGGTTGATAGGGCGTGGGCTAGGTTAAAGCTAAAGCCATTGACCAAGGCATAGGTCCACCATGGCATGTGGTAAAAGACGGCATACACGCTATCAATCAAAATCCCATAGCCAAAGGACATCAAGCCCACCAAAAGGATCTGGATAGCAAAGGGGAGCCACTTGTAACACATGCGCCAAAGAAGCATCCAACAGCCAAATGCGGCAATCTGAAAGAAAACAATCAAGCCCATCCCCATAAAAAAAGCTGAGACAAACATGGTCAGCGCCATGACAAGAAAGGCGAAAATATAGTCTTCAAAGATCACCAAGAGAAAGAAGATGGCTGAGATAGGCTGGACATTGGGAAACGGAGCAAAGGCCTGACGCAGGGCCACACACAGTGCGGCAAGAAGCGAAATCCGAGTCAATCGCTGCAGTGTCATCACTATCTCCTAGACAATTTCAAATTTGACAGCGCCAGCTGTCGTTCCAACCTTGATCGTTTGGCCTTCCTGGACTTCTCCCTTGAGAAGAAGCTCAGCCAACTGATCTTCCACCTCAGTCTGCAAGACACGACGAAGAGGACGTGCTCCCATTTCAGGATCATACCCTTTGGTCGCAAGCAACTTAAGCGCAGACGGCAGGAATTTGAGGGTCATGCCTTGTTCGGCCAAGGTTGAAATGAGCGGTTTCACCATGACTTTCACAACCTGTTGCATGTCTTCGCTTGATAGGCTATGGAAGACCACCTTTTCATCAATCCGGTTGATAAACTCTGGACGATAGGTTTTCTTCAATTCTTCAAACATGCGTTTTTCCATATTGGCCTGGTCAAAGCGGATATCCTTGGCACCAAAGCCGACTGTCTTATCATCTCGAAGGGCTGTTGCACCAAGGTTTGAAGTCATGATGATAATGGTATTGGAGAAATCGATCTTCCGTCCTTTGCTGTCGGTTAAAACCCCATCATCCAAGACTTGCAAGAGAACATTGAAAATGTCCGGATGCGCTTTTTCCACCTCATCAAACAAGAGGACCGAATAAGGCTTGTTGCGGACTTTCTCGGTCAATTCGCCCCCTTCTTCGTAGCCCACATAGCCTGGAGGGGCACCGTTGAGGCGGCTAGCCGCGAATTTTTCCATGTACTCACTCATATCAAAACGGATGAGGGCCGATTCATCATCAAACAGGACTTCTGCCAAGGCTTTGGCAAGCTCTGTTTTTCCGACACCGGTAGGGCCTAGGAACATGAAAGATCCGATCGGACGTTTATTGCTACGGATACCTGATTGATTCCGTCGAATGGCCCGACTGATGCTCGAAACGGCTTGGTCTTGTCCAATCACGCGCTTGTGCAATTCTGCTTCTAAGTTGAGGTACTTCTTGGCATCCGTTTGAGTCAGTTTTTGAGTTGGAATACCAGATAATTGGCTCAAGGTCACTAAGACATCCTGATCCGTTACTTCTTTTTTATAGACAACCGGTGCAGCTTCTACTTGTAAGAGCTGGGCTGCTTTCTTCCACTTGCCATCCATCAAGGCCCGATCCAAGGCAGTCAACTCTTCTTTTACGTGACCGTTGGAATCGCGGTTTTGTACGGTAGCTGCTGCTTCATCCAAGAGATCAATGGCTGAATCTGGCAATTGACGGCTGGTCAAATAGCGGTGGGCATATTTGACAGCTGTTTCGATCGCTTCATCGGTAATGGTCACATGATGGTGGTCTTGGTAGGTCTCTTTTAAACCTTGAAGGATCTGGATGCTGTCAGCGACACTAGGCTCTTCAATGGTGACTTTGGCAAAGCGACGAGAGAGTGCCGCGTCTTTTTCGATATGTTTTTGGTACTCATCTTGTGTCGTTGCCCCGACTGTACGAAGTGTGCCACGCGCTAAAGCTGGTTTTAGGATATTGGCCGCATCCAAGGTCGAATCAATGCCAGATCCTGACCCCATAATGGTATGCAATTCATCGATAAAGAGAATGACGTGACCATCTTCTTCGATATCCTGGATGATATTGTTCATCCGTTCTTCAAAATCCCCACGAAAACGTGTCCCTGCCACTACATTCATGAGATCCAATTCCAGAACACGCATTTGCGCGATTTCAGCTGGAACATTGCCACTAGCGACACGCTGGGCCAGACCTAATGCAAGAGCAGTCTTTCCGACCCCTGCTTCTCCAACCAAGACCGGATTGTTCTTGGTTTTGCGACTGAGGATTTGGATCATGCGCGAAATCTCAGCATCACGACCGATCACAGGCTCCAGTTGGCCGGTACGGGCCATCTCGGTCAAATCACGGGTATAGTCCTCAAGCCCACCACTGGTCGTTGGAGGCATTCCCATCATATTCCCCATGGTTTGACGGTTAGGATTTTGAGTTCGGTAGAGGCTGCGGATCGCTTTGATGTCAGCCTTGTCCCATCCTGCCTTCACTTCCAAATTTTTACGAAGTGAAGCAACAGGAACACCTTTGTCTTCTTCGGTAAAGGCAAAACCAGCAAACTCCATGACTTGACTCGCCAATGTCCCACGGTCTGCAAGAAGAGAGAGCAAGACATGCTCTGTTCCAATCGCCTTGGCATGAAGGACTTGCGCAATCTCTGTAGCATGTTTCATGATGGCTTCCATTCGATAAGAAAATGGAAAAACCTTATAGCTGTTGTCGCTATGAAAAACTTGGCCCGTAATATGCTCTGCCGCATCCTGGAACTCGTCGATCTGCATTGGGTAGTCACTCAAGACAGATCCTGCTACACTATAGGGATTATTGGCCATGGCCGTCAAGAGATGCCAGGTATCTAAGGTCTCCCCCTCATAATGACCTGCTAGTAGCTGGGCTGCTTCTATACTTTCTAACAGTGCTGTTGAATAGTTCATCTAGTCGCTATTTCCTTTTCTATCTACTTGTTGAATGATTTTTCTCAGCATATGGGCTCTCAGAATCGGAGCATCCTGAGCTAAGACCTCGTCTGAAGTCGTAGCCAGCAATAGCTGTGTTTCTCGTTGTGTCAATAGTTGTTCTTCATAGAGCATCTGCAAAATATCATTGAAGACATGCTGGCTGATTTGCTCTCCGATACTGGCTGCTAAATCCTGAAGCATCTGATGATGATCTGAAAATTGAACCTTGCCAATACGAATATAACCACCACCGCCACGCTTACTTTCCACCACATAGCCCCGGCTCTCTGTAAAACGTGTCTTGATGACATAGTTAATCTGACTCGGAACGACCTGAAAAACATCTGCCAATTCACTTCTCTTGAGTTCTGCCATTCCAGCCTGGGCCAGAATAGCCTTGATATAGGCTTCGATGCTATCAGATGTGTTCTTATTTGCCATGATGCTCCTTTCTAGTCTGCTCGTTTTTAGTTGAGGTTCAGCAGCCACAGATCAAAATTGACCTTCTTTGACTATTATACAATTTTTAGTTCTGTAAATAAAGCAAAGACTATGCAAAATGCGAAGCTCTAACGCTTTTCGTGCAGGTGATAGCCCGTAGTTGAGTCCAATCATCCCAGCGGAGAAAAAGAGAGTGTGACGAAAATCGGTCATTCGTTAGAATTCGATTTCGTTGACCCTCCTCCGCACAGCTTCAACAGTCTGGGAGACTGTTGAAGGTTGCAGATAAAGGAA
>NZ_MRXX01000004.1:111579-144747 GCF_016642265.1 Streptococcus lactarius | reverse complement strand
ACAATCCAAAAACAAGAAGGTCTGAGTTGTGCTTGCAGTTTCCTACAGATAGAATGCTCAAAAAAAGCAGGCCAGAACAAATGATGAAACATTCATTCTTTCCTGCTTTTTTGTATGGTTCAAATTATTCTGCTAGAAGAGCGTTAGCTATTTACCTCGGCTTTCTATGCATTCCTTTTATAATCCTGGTTCTTGACCAACTTCAGCTGCTACCATCCAGATGTTCTTTTCAAGTTCTGCTTTTGCTCCAACAAAGATATCGTTGGTTACATCGTCACCTTCAGCATCTGTAACATCCAAAGCTTTTTGGTACACCCCATCCAAGTAACGGAAGATTTCAAGAACACGTGTCAAACTTTCTTCCACATTTTTAGTAAATGTTCCACGGCGTTCTTCAATGTTGCTGTGTTCCAAAAATTCTGTCATACTTGAGTAAGGAGCACCACCAATTGTGATCAAGCGTTCACTCACTTCATCCAAAGTAGCATCCAAGCTATCCATGTATTCATCCATTTTTGGATGCCATACAAGGAAGCCACGTCCACGCATATACCAGTGTACTTGGTGAAGGGCAATATGAGCTACATAGAGATCCGCTACCACTTGGTTCAAGATCGCTTTTGTTTCTGGAAGACTTTCTTTATTTGAAGATGCAAATGTTGCTACATCCGTAGCAGCTTCATGTTTTAACATTGTCATATCATTTCTCCTTTTTATAATGATTCTAATTAACTATGTCTTTATTATATGCCTAGTCACTAGGAAAGTCAAGATAAAAGACTTAAAAAAATAGGATATTTACAATTGGAATAGTTGTCAATTATAGCAAGATACGATAGAATGAAGAAGACAAATTGAAAGGCAGATTTCATGAAATACATTTTTACCTTCTTGATCTCCATGGTGCCACTTGTTGAGTTGCGTGGAGCTATTCCTTTTGCCATTGCAAATGGCATTTCCTTGTGGACCGCCCTCTTCATCGGCGTGATCGGAAATCTTCTCCCTGTCCCTCTTATCTTCTTTTTCGCCCGTCGCACACTCACCTGGGGTGCCAATAAACCCATCATCGGTGGCTTTTTTAGCTGGTGTCTGGAAAAAGGCCATAAGGGAGGACAAAAGTTAGAGAAAGCCGCAGGAGATAAGGGAATCTTCTGGGCCTTATTGCTCTTTGTTGGCATTCCCCTTCCTGGGACAGGCGCCTGGACAGGGACCCTTGCTGCTTCTATCCTAGACTGGGATTTCAAACGTAGCAGTCTCGCTGTTATGCTTGGAGTAATTCTAGCCGGCCTCATCATGGGGACTCTTTCCCTGCTTCTAGGAATCGATACCTTCGCACATTAACCAAAAATGATTTCATTTCAGATCATATCTTCTCTGAATCTTCGGTAATGTCTGATATTTTCTGAAAACAAAGTTTGTTAATATTATAAAACAGCTTAAACAATGATACAAGATATTTCCCATACCAAAAAGAGGTTCCCATCGAAACCTCTTTTGTTTATTCTTAGTTGTTAAGAGCTGCTGCCATTGTAGCTGCCACTTCTGCTTCAAAGTCATTTGAAGCTTTTTCGATTCCTTCACCAACTTCAAAGCGAACGAATTCTACTACTGAAGCGTTAACAGATTCAAGGTAAGCTTCAACTGTCTTGCTATCATCCATGATGTAGACTTGTGCAAGAAGAGTGTAGGCTTGGTCAACTTTGGTGTTGTCCAAGAAGAAGCGGTCCATTTTACCTGGGATGATTTTATCCCAGATTTTTTCTGGTTTGCCTTCAGCTGCCAATTCAGCTTTGATGTCTTCTTCAGCTTGTGCTACAACTGCATCTGTCAATTGAGCTTTTGAACCAAATTTCAAGTGTGGAAGAGCTGGTTTACCAACCATTGCACGGCTTTCGTTATCTTGGTCGATCACGTGGTTCAATTGAGCCAATTCATCTTTGACAAATTGTTCGTCCAATTCTTTGTAAGAAAGAACAGTTGGTTTCATCGCAGCGATATGCATTGACAATTGTTTAGCAAGAGCTTCGTCTCCACCTTCAACAACTGAGATAACACCGATACGTCCACCGTTGTGTTGGTAAGCACCGAAGTGTTGTGCATCTGTTTTTTCAAGCAAAGCAAAACGACGGAATGAGATTTTTTCACCGATTGTAGCAGTTGCAGATACGTATGCAGCTTCAAGCGTTTCACCTGAAGGCATTGTCAAAGCAAGAGCTTCTTCGTTGTTAGCTGGTTTTCCTTCAGCGATGACTTTCGCTGTTTCGTTTACCAAGTCAACGAATTGAGCGTTTTTCGCAACGAAGTCTGTTTCAGCGTTGACTTCAACAACTGCTGCTACGTTACCGTTCACATAAATACCAGTCAAACCTTCAGCGGCAACACGGTTAGCCTTCTTAGCTGCTTTAGCCATTCCTTTTTCGCGAAGCAATTCGATCGCTTTTTCGATATCACCATCTACTTCAACCAATGCTTTTTTAGCGTCCATGACACCGGCACCAGATTTTTCACGCAATTCTTTTACAAGCTTAGCTGTAATTTCTGCCATTTTTGTTCTCCTATATTTTTTAATAAAATAAGAGGGTCGGGCTGAGCCCTGCCCTCTTAGGTTTCGTTACGTATTGAATAGAATTAAGCGTTGTCGCCTTCTACAACTTCAACGATTTCTTCGATTGAATCAGCTTGACCTTCAGTAGCTGCCAATTCAGCTTCTACTGTTGCAACACTGTCTTCACCTTGACGACCTTCGATAACAGCGTCAGCCATTTTCGCAGTGATCAATTTAACAGCGCGGATAGCGTCATCGTTCGCTGGGATGATAACATCGATATCATCTGGGTCAGTATTTGTGTCGACCATTGCTACAACTGGGATACCCAATTTCTTAGCTTCTTTAACAGCGATTTGTTCTTTGTGTGGATCCACAACGTACATTACGTCTGGGATACGAGGCATGTCTTCGATACCGCCCAAGAATTTTTCAAGACGAGCGCGTTGTTTGTTCAACAATGCAACTTCTTTCTTAGGAAGAACTTCAAAAGTTCCATCTTCTTCCATGCGTTTGATTTCTTTCAAACGAGCGATACGTTTTTGGATGGTTCCCCAGTTTGTAAGAGTTCCACCCAACCAACGGTGGTTGATGAAGTATTGACCTGAACGAACTGCTTCTTCTGCAACAGCATCCGCAGCTTGTTTCTTAGTACCTACGAACAAGATGACTGCATCGTTTGCAGCTGCATCACGCATGAAGTCGTATGCTTGGTCTGCATATTTTACAGTTTGTTGCAAGTCGATCACGTGGATTCCGTTACGTTCTGTGAAGATGTACTTCGCCATCTTAGGGTTCCAGCGACGAGTTTGGTGACCGAAGTGTACACCAGCCTCAAGAAGTTGTTTCATTGAAATTACTGCCATGAGTAAGTTCTCCTTTTTGTTTTTTTCTCCTCTCTCAGACGTCAACTTGCAGCACGACCACAAGGGCAACGGTGCCACAATGGATCCGAGATGAGTATTTGCTGTCTTAGACAACTCTATTAGTATAGCAGAAATCCCTAGAATTCGCAAGCTATTTGAGATATTTTTTCCCGTCAATCGCTTTCACTTGCTGAAGAATTGTTTGACTCAAAAAGTTTTTCTTGACCAATCTTGATTTTTAGGTTACAATATTATATGTTATGGCGGTATAGCCAAGTGGTAAGGCACGGCTCTGCAAAAGCTTGATCGTCGGTTCAAATCCGTCTACCGCCTTGATAATAAAATTTTTTATCATCTTTTATCTTTTAAAAATTCCCCTAGCAATAGGGGTTTTTTGTTGTCATTTGCTCCTTTTCTTGATTATTGATATAATAAGGCACGCGCGATTAGCGCTTTACTTTAGAAAGGGGTTTTATGAAAAACATTCGACTTTATACAATCGGACTTCTCTCACTGCTAACACTCGCTTCGTGCTCACCTGCTAATTCTGGGCAACAAGCAAAAGCAACTTCTAGTTCAAGAAAGCCGATCAAACAATCCTCTACTAAAAAATCATCCAGCATTCCTCTAGTAAACACAAGAGTGCTTCTTCTGAAAGCTCCAGCTCAGATGATTTTTCAGATCGCTTCAGCATGGATCCTGATGACGGGGCTTCTCTCCAATATGTTCCTGGAGCTGCATCCATTCCTGAGATCGAAAAACTCAAAAACCTCCACCCTACCACTGGTTTTGTATTAAGAACCGAAGATGGCCAAGAAGTTGGTGGGCCTAAAGCTAGAAGCAGTTACGACGACGTAGTTGCAGCCTTTGGTCAGCCCATGGATAGTACAGACAGTGCGAATCCTGGCAACGGGGTTAATGTCTGGGTGACAGACAATGGCGATATCATGGCTTTCTTCCGCAATAATGTCCTAACAAATATTACCTTCCGTTTGAAAGGTGGCGATGCCAACCACCAATCTACTGGCAGCATTTCAAAATCTGATTCAGCAAAATCCGCCCTTGAACGTCTCGGAAAACCCTATGCCATCATGCGTTCAGAATCTGGGACCAGCTATATCTACAAAGATAGCAACGGAGATGAATCTAGCTTCGCTACACAAGGAAACAAGATCTTCAGCGTCATGTCTGCTGCAGACACCAAGCGCTTACAAGGCATCACTGGTCTGGATAAAAAGCAATAATAAGCAATCAAAAGAGGCTGGGACAAAAGTCCTAGCCTCTCAATTATTTTTGGATTGTCGAGCAAAACGCAGTGGTTGAGTGCTCAAAGCACTGCTTTGAGGTGGCGGATAGAACGTATCCTAAGTCTTTGTTCGCTTTTTAAGCTTCAAAGATGCCCTATGTTGACGGAAACTATGTTTCCTTTATCTGCAACCTTCAACAGTCTCCCAGACTGTTGAAGCTGTCCCACTCTCTCTTTTTCTTACAATTCAGCAATTTGGTTCAAGTTCACTTCTGCAACCGTATCGTTACCGAACATAGAAATGACCATTTTCACCTTGTTGTTATCAATTTCTGTGATCTTACCAGTATAGTCTGTGAAGGCACCGTCGATGATACGAACTGTATCTCCCACTTTGACATCCAAGTCAAACTCTTGAACAGTTTGACCCATAGAGAGCAAGATACTGCGGATTTCTTCTTCCAACAATGGCGTTGGTTTTGAACGGTTCCCGTGTGATCCGACGAAACCAGTGACGTTCGGTGTATTCCGAACAACAAACCAAGCTTCATCTGTCATGACCATTTCCACCAAGACATAACCTGGGAAGCGGTTTTCTTCGATTTCTTTGGTCTTCCCATTTTTCTCTACTTGCACCGTTTGCGTTGGAATCTCTACACGCAAGATGTTTTCCAACATATTGTATGTTTGCGCACGTTGCAAAAGATTTTCTTTTACCTTATTTTCATATCCTGAGTAGGTTTGTAGTACAAACCAGCCTTTATCAAAACTGTCCATTTGGGCATCCTTTCTTTCTTTTTAGCCTGCTCGAAAGATCTCTGAACATACTAAAAAAAGCCACTTGGCTTTCGTTTTCCTAGCTTCATTATACCACATTTTGCCGGAATGCAAAGGGGTTTGCTGATTTATTTTTAAGAAAAGACCATAAAAAGTGGGAGTGGGAAAGAACTCTGACTTGTTAAAAAGAGTTCGTTTTCCCACCCCCGCACAGTTGATTAGGCCATCTTTGAAGCTTAAAAAGCGAACAAAGGTGCCAATCAACCACTGCGTCTTGCAGTTATTCCTATCAAAAATCAAAGGCTGGACAGTTTTTGCCCAGCCACTTGGCTTTTCTTCTTAAAAGAAATTGATCATGTGCAATAGGCCTTTTGCAATGACTTTATCAAACAAATAAATCAAAGCAACAAAGAAAGCGGTGTACTCAATCACTGAGATAAAGTTTTTCCATCTTTCCTTGCGATTTGGCCAAGTTGTATCTTTTAGTAAGACGAAAATATCTTTAATGAATTTCACAACTCTCTCCTATCGTGTTTCTTTATGGATGGTATATTTGCTGCAATGTTTGCAGTATTTGTTGACTTCTAGACGTGTTGGCTTGGGCGTTCCACTCAATTTGATGGAGTAGTTGCGTGATCCACAAACCGTACACGCTAGACTTGCTTTTTTTAATGCCATAACGCCTCCGTTCACCCCATTATAGCAAGTTTTCTGCATTTTGACAAGATCAGAAATCCCCACCTCCAGAAAAAAGGAAATATAAAGCGTTATCACTCTGGTTTTCACCTCATTTTTGGTACAATAAAACAAAAGGAGATGCATATGAAAAGTGATGACCTAAAAGAAAGTAGAAATATTGAGGACCGTCGAGGGCAAGGCTATACGCAGTCAAGTGGCAACAACCTTGGTGGGGGGATCTTGCAGGTCCTTCTATCCCCGGGCAGCTTCAAGAGCAAGATCGTCATTATCCTCTTGATGGTTATGGTTGGAGGAGGAGCAGGTCTAGGCGGGCTTTTTAACTCAGGATCTTCGCAACCTTACCAATCCAGTCATATCACGCGCACCAATCAGGCTCATATCGACGATGCGGAAGTCCAGTTCGTCAGCAAAGTCCTTGGGACAACAGAAGATCATTGGCACAAGGTCTTTCAAGCAGAAGGGCGCACCTACCATGAGCCCAAACTAGTCTTCTATACTGGACGGACAAAGACAGGCTGTGGGGTTGGGCAAGCTTCGGCGGGTCCCTTCTACTGTCCGACAGACAAAAAGATCTATTTGGATATTAGCTTTTACAAGGAATTAACGAGTAAATACAAGGCTAGTGGGGACTTCGCCATGGCCTACGTCATCGCCCACGAAGTTGGTCACCACGTGCAAAATGAGCTGGGAATCCTTGGCAAATACCACCGCATGCAGCAAGGACTTTCTGAAAAAGAACGCAATGCCATCAGTGTCCGCATCGAGTTGCAGGCCGATTATCTAGCAGGTGTCTGGGCACGATCAATTCAAGACCGAAATCTCCTGGATGTTGGGGATATCGAGGAAGCTATGAACGCGGCCCATGCTGTCGGAGATGACACTCTACAGAAGCAGGCTTATGGCTACTCGGTGCCAGATAGCTTCACCCACGGGACTTCGGAACAACGGATGCGTTGGTTCAAGCGTGGCTACGAGTATGGGGATCTACAGCACGGGGACACCTTTAGCTTATCAGATAGTGAATTATAAACAAATAGAGGCTGGGACAAAAGTCCTAGCCTCTCAATTATTTTTGGATTATCGAGCAAGACGCAGTGGTTGAGTGGGCTCTACTACGCTGATTTCATCAGCTTTTACAGCCCTACTCAACTGTGCGGAGGTGGGACGACGAAATCGAATTCTAACGAATTACCGATTTCTGTCCCACTCTCTTTTTGATTAGAAACCAAGCCAGCCTTTAAAGGTATCCCAAGCATTTTTCGCTTTTCCTGGGATATCAGCCTTGTCGATTGCTTTTTTGGCATCATCGACCATATTGGATGCCTTTTCTTTGACATCTTCAAAGAATCCTTTATCTTCTTTGGTTTCTGTTTGCTCCTGCTCTTCTCCGGCTGGAGCAATTCCGTTTTCTGCATAGGAGTTTTTAACAGAATCAAATCGGGTCCCATCGGTATAGGGGAGCACACTATTTGCGACATTACGGAAGATCTCCGAAGCCGTCCCTGCACTACTATCAGTCAGATAGTGATTTTCATCTGTTTTTGGGAAACCAAGCCATTGACTGATGACCACATCTGGTGTGTAACCGATCACCCACTGGTCTCCAGAGAGATCCTTGTTAAAGCTGGTCTCTGTCGTACCGGTTTTCCCCGCCATGGTATAGCCGTAAGGTGCTGCATTGACCCCCGTACCATTACTGAAGGTTCCTAGCATCATATTGGTCATCTTGTCGTTGGTCGACCCACTAAGAACCCGTGTGGATTTCTGACTGTGACTCTTGACGACCTGGCCACTGGCGTTTTCAATCTTGGTAATGAGGTGAGCATCATTCATGACGCCACCATTGGCGAAAGTCCCATAAGCCTGAGCCATCTGCATCGGATTGGTTGTCACACCAGATCCCAAGGCGACAGCAAGGTTCTTATCCACCTTGTCCATATTAAGGCCGAATTTTTTCCCGTACTCAAAAACTTTGTTCAGGCCTAAATCGTTGGCCGTCGCAACAGCTGGAAGGTTGAGGGATTCTGCCAAGGCCTGGTACATCGGTACGGTCGGGCTGGACTGGATGCCTGCATAGTTGTTGACCTGATAGCTTCCGTATTGGGTGGTACTATTGTCCAACTCTTTGTTGGTAGACCAACCTTCAGCAATAGCTGGGCTATAGACCACCAAGGGTTTGATGGTTGAGCCAGGGCTTCGGGCAGCCTGAGTCGCATAGTTATAGCTACGGAATCCTGGATTTTGATCGCTGCCGACACGCCCTACGAGAGCTCGAACCCCACCCGTCTTAGGATCGAGGGCAACACTACCGGACTCTGCGCGCGTGCCGTCTTCTGCGACTGGAAAGAGGGCCGTATTGTCATAGATTACCTGCATACTTGCTTGGTAATTCTGATCCAGTTCGGTATAGATCCGGTAGCCATTTTTGACAATGTCTTCTTCGGTCAGTCCGTATTCATTGACCGCTTCATTGATAACCGCATCAAAGTAGGATGGGTAGCGGTAATCCTCGGACTTGCCTTGATAGGCATCGACTAGCTGGCCATGGATATCAACAGCTGCAGACTGATCGGCTGTTTTTTGGTCAATATAGCCTGCTGCCACCATGTTTTGGAGAACGGTATTGCGGCGATTGGTCGCATTTTCTACTGAGTAGAGTGGATTGTATATTTCAGGACCTTTAAGCATACCCGCAAGAACAGCAGACTGATCCAGACTCAATTGGCTGGCTGACACTCCGAAATATTTCTTGGAGGCATCCTCTACCCCCCAGACCCCATTTCCAAAGTAGGCATTGTTGAGGTACATGGTGAGGATCTCTTTTTTGCTGTACTTCTTATTGATTTCAAGAGCTAGGAAAAATTCCTTGGCCTTGCGCTCCACGGTCTGGTCCTGAGACAGATAGGCATTTTTAGCCAACTGCTGGGTGATAGTGGATCCCCCACCTGAGCGACCCAGGGTCAAAATCGCTAAGAAGAAGCGACCATAGTTGATCCCACCATTTTTGTAGAAACTCCGGTCCTCTGTTGCGACTACGGCATGTTGCAGATTCTCACTAATGGCATCGAGTTCGACGTAGGTCCCTTTTTGCCCGGTCAAACTTCCAGCCTGGTCACCGTTTTTATCATAGATAATGGTGGTTGCCTTAAGGGCATTTTGTAAATCCTTGACATTGGTCGTCTTCGCAATATAGAAGAGATAGGCCCCTGTCAAGAGGCTAAAGCCTAGACCAATGATCAGGAGAATCTTAGTCAAGTGGAAACGACGCCAAAACCGACGGAAGGGATGCTGAGAGAGGGGCTTGCTTCTGTGTTTGCCCGAGCGACTATAAGTCGGCTCTACTGTCTCTTCTGGCAGTTCCGATTCGGGTACCACTTCTGCTACCGGCTTACGTGGCTGATCCTTTCTAAAAAAAGTGATCACATTTTCAAATAATTCTTTTATTCTTTTCATATCTGCTATTGTAACACCTTCTCCCTGTCCTAGCAAGAAAAGATCGCTTTTCCTTCCCTCCGCTTTAGTTTTCTTTAAGTTTAGATTTTGCTACAATAGGGTCATGAACTATCAATTTACTATTCCACAATCTTTTCCACAACTAACCGTGAAAGAGCTGCTCGAGGACTACTTTCTCATCCCCCGAAAAATCCGGCATTTTTTACGAACCAAGAAGCACGTCTTGGTGAATGGAGAAACCATCAACTGGCAGAGCCCCGTTCAAAAAGGAGACCAGATCCAGCTGATCTTTGACGCGGATGATTACCCTGAAAAAGAGCTACCTGCAGGCGATCCCAGTCTGGTCGAAGAACTCTATCAGGATGAGCACGTCATCATCATCAATAAGCCTGAAGGCATGAAAACCCATGCCAATGAGCCGACAGAAATTGCTCTTCTCAACCATGTTTCCAGCTATGTTGGATCTACCTGCTACGTCGTCCACCGCCTAGACAAGGAAACCAGCGGAGCGATTTTATTTGCCAAAAACCCTTTTATCCTGCCCATTCTCAACCGAATTTTGGAAGATAAACAAATCCAACGCGAGTACTGGGCCTTGATCCAAGGTAGCTTAGCACAAAAAACCATCGTCTACAAGGATAAAATTGGACGCGACCGCCACGATCGGCGCAAGCGTCTGGTCGATCCACGCAAAGGGCAGTACGCAGAAACTCAGGTGACGCAACTGAAAAAAATCGGGCGAAACAGCCTGGTCAAATGCCAGCTCAAGACGGGGCGTACCCATCAGATTCGCGTTCATCTCTCCCATCATGGGCACCCGATTGTCGGGGATCCTCTCTATAACCCTGAACGCGGAGAGCGACTCATGCTCCATGCCCACCGCTTGACCTTCACCAATCCACTGACCCTTGAAACCATCCAAGTCGAAGCCCCTTCCCAGAGTTTTGAAAAAGGGTTGAAAGCGTGAAAAAAGAAGCCACAGGGCTTCTTTTTTGTTATTGGTATCGAGGACTTGCAAATCCACGAATATTGCCATGTCCAATCCGATACGTATTGCGACGGACTTGGTCGTTAGAGTTTCCTTCAATGGTATGAATGAACCCATTTGAGACGCTCTCAACAATTCCGATATGATCCGCAAAACCATTATTTGGCTGGCTATTTTGATCCCAGTTAAAGGTGATGATGTCCCCTGCTTTCGGTGTAGAAGAACCGTCTTCATTCCAAATGCCCAAGCGTTTGAAAATCTGAATGTGACGTTCAACCCCACATTCACGGCCAATCAAACCACTCAAGCCCTCACGCTGGAAGACTGTTGTGACAAAGATATCACACCAATCATCAGAATTTTTCACAGCGTATCCAACTGGTAGGGGACGTACGCTATTGTAATCGTTGACCAATTGATGATGGGCTGCACTTCCGCCACGAACACCGACAAGACTTGCTGCAGCTCGTAAAATACGATCTCGTTGCCCATTAGAAACACGAGGATTGTACGCTGTTTGGTCAGCCGTCACACGAGGTGAAAGAGCTGTTTGGCCAAGGTTAAAGCCTTCCACTCCACCATCCACATAGTCCACATAGACGTGAGTTGTGTAGTTCCCTGCTAAATTACCGTGGTTATTGGCTGAAATACCCACCTCGGTATGCATTCCAGTTGGGGAAGTTGCATACCAGTAGAGATTTTCTTGATGGGCTTGAGACCAAGCAGCAACACGAATATTCTTAATCTGACGGCCTTGAGGAGCTTGATCAACCACTACTGTATAAGTACCGTTGTTCGAATTCACATCCTTGATGTAGGCCTGTGTTTTTGTCTTAGCATTACGGAATTCAACGTCTGTAGTTGTTGTTCCAACACCAATCCGCGAACCATCATTTTGGATGTAGTAAAGGTGAACATGGTACTTGCCAGTAGAGTTCTTGTGATCGCTCGCTTTGACAGATACCTTGTAGTCTCCGTTTGCTTGACGAGTTGCTTCATACCAGCGAAGATCATCCTGACCATCCTTGTCAGACCAAGTTGGAACTTGAACAGTCCGCACACCTTTAGGGCTGTAGACATCTTTAATAATGACGTCAAAGGTGCCCGTATCTTTGTTGTTATTTTGAATCAAAATAGTTCCAGAAAGACGGGCTTGACGCACTTCTGTCGTAGTTTCTGTGATATAATTTCGTTGATTATTTTGATCTACATAATAAACATGGACATTGTACTTACCATCCTCATTTTTATGATCTGAGGCTTTGATAGTAGCACGATAACTACCATCGCTTTGAAGCACTACTTTATGCCATACCAGATCATCAGGCCCGTTTGAATCTGACCATGTTGGAACCAAGACTTCTTTCAAGCCATTTGGTGCAACAACATTACGAATAACGGCATCAAAGGTGCCTGTTACAGTATTGTTGTTCTCAATTGTGACAGTGCCACTTGGTTTAACTTCACGTACTTCTGTCGTGGTCTTTGTGATGTAGGCTTTTTGATTATTTTGATCTACGTAGTAAATATGGACATTAAATTCACCTGTGTCATTCTTATGCTCAGATGCTTTAATGGTTGCACGGTAGCTACCATCACTTTGAAGGACTGCCTTATGCCAAATCAAATCGTCCTGACCATTTTTGTTAGACCAAGTAGGGACTAAAACTTCTTTCAAACCATTTGGAGCGACTACATTCCGAATAACAGCATCAAAGGTTCCTGTCTCAGTATTGTTATTTTCAATCGTTACTGTACCATTTGGTTTGACTTGTTGAACGTCAACTACTTTTTTAGTCAAATACAAATGATTATTTGAACCATCTACAATGTAGACATCGGCACGGTATTTGCCAGTTGAATCCTTATGATCCGTTGCTTTGATAGTCACACGATAAGAACCATCTGCTTGACGCGTTGCCTTGTGCCAAATGAGGTCATCTTGGCCATTTTCTAGACTCCATGATGGAACTAAAACTTCTTTCAGACCAGTTGGTGCAACAATATTGCTTACAACAGCATCAAAGGTACCTGCTACTGGGTTATTGTTTTCAATCGTCAGAACACCACTTGGTCGAACGTAATCAACCGAAACTACTCGTTCCGCAATATAGTGGGGTTTCCCAGAGTTGTCTACGATATAAGCATCGGCACGGTAATTTCCTTTATTATCCTTATGTTCGCTTGCCATAATCGTTACACGATAGCTGCCATCAGTTTGCTTCGTTGCCTTATGCCAAATAAGGTCGTCTTGGCCATTTTCAAGACTCCATGATGGCACCAAAACTTCTTTCACACCTAGTGGCGCTGTGATATTACTAATAACTGCGTCAAATGCACCTGTAGTTTGGTTATTATTTTCAATTGAGAAAGTGCCACTTGGTTTCTGTACTTCTTCTGTCGGTAAACTATTATTTTCTGAATCTACCACTCGTGTGCGTGCACCGTATGGAGCGCGACTAGCTACCACGGCAAGTGCTGGATGCTCTGTTGCACCCTTCTCGCTAGTGACCTGCTCAGAAGACGGGGTATCACTAATAGTTGGTGTGATAAGTGCTGTCTCTGTTGGAACGGTATTTTCTGTCTGAACACCTTTCTCAACTCCCACTCCTTCGTTCACAGTATTCTGCGCTTCTAATGAAGTTGTTGTTTTTGCAACGACAGCTGATGTATTTTCTGGTGTTTGATCGGACGCATGTTGCTCATCGGCTTTTACTTGTTGTGTCGAAAAAGCTAACAGAACAGCTGTCCCAGCATAAAAAATAAGATCTTTCTTTTTCATGTATCTTCCCCTACAATTTTTTTACGGATTGTACCCACATAGTAGTATTATAGCACAAACCGCCGGATCAAGAAACAATATCATTAGAAGATTTTATCCTGTTTTTAAAGCAAACAGAAGGCCGATTTGGCCTTCTGATCAGCTTATGCAAAAATTGAGAAGAAAGGTGCTCCGAGCTTGTTATCCATCGGGTCCTTACTCTTAATGGAGTGAAGATAATTGATGGAGTACCAGCCGTTGTTACCGCTATTATATGGATCGCGTACATAGGTTTTTCCATTGTCATAACCATGCAAGACCAACTCATGTGTATAAGGATCGCTAACAAATTGGCTATTCCCGACAGCAGCAAGCACATGTTTACCAGCCATGAGGGCTTCTGCAATGCCTCCAGATCCGGTAACCAATTGACTGTTTAAGCCCCAGTTACGAGTGGCAGCTACAATACCATCAGAATCTGTTCCTACTTCACCTTTGTTAAATGAGTCTGTATTATTGTAGAGGTAATCAGCCACAGTTGTTGGTAATACAGTTCTTCCTAGGATGTCTGTATAGACCATAGCAAGAGATGTTGGGACACAGCCTGACTGATCTACATTACTCACACCATACCATTTCCCAGCCCAACGAGGATCACGTTGTGAATAGTAGGCTGTTTGAGGGTTTACCTTTTGGTTACGAGGTGAAAGTGCTGTTTGACCAAGGTTAAAGCCTTCCACTCCACCATCCACATAGTCCACATAGACGTGAGTAGTATAGTTGCCTGCTTCATTACCGTGATTATTGGCAGATACCGTTATCTCTGTGTGCATACCTGTTGGGATTGAGGAATACCAGTAAAGATTTTCTTGATGAGCTTTAGACCAAGCTGCGACACGAATATTCTTAATCTGACGACCTTGAGGTGCTTGATCTACAGCTACTGTATAAGTCCCGTTCGTTGCATTGACATTCTTAATGGCAGCCTGTGTCTTGGTCATGGCATTTCTAACTTCTACGTCGGTAGTAGTGGTGCCAATACCAATCCGAGAACCGTCATTTTGAATGTAGTAAAGATGAATATGGTACTTCCCAGTAGAGTTCTTGTGATCGCTCGCTTTGACCGAGACCTTGTAGTCACCGTTCGCTTGGCGAGTTGCTTCGTACCAGCGGAGATCATCCTGTCCGTCCTTATCCGACCAAGTTGGGACTTGCACAGTCCGCACACCTTTAGGACTATAGACATCCTTGATGATGACGTCAAAGGTTCCTGTGTCTTTGTTGTTATTGACAACCGAAAGGATTCCCGTTGGTTTATCATGCTTAACGGTTACAACTGTTTCAGTAACAAAATGACGGTTGTTATCATTATCAACAATATAAAGGTCTGCACGATAGTTCCCTAGTGAGTTTTTATGATCACTCGCTTTAATCTTCACTCGATAACTACCATCAGATTGACGATTTGCCTTGTGCCATATAAGATCATCCTGTCCATTTTCAAGACTCCATGATGGAACTAAGATTTCCTTTACACCAGTCGGTGCCACTACATTACGAATAACCGCATCAAAACTACCAGTAGAAACATTATTGTTTTCGATCGTTAATGAAGCAGTTGGGCGCGATTGACGAACGTCAACTACTTTTTCGGTCAGATAAAAACGATTATTTGAATCATCTACAATGTAGACATCAGCACGGTAATTGCCAGTTGAATCCTTATGATCTGTTGCTTTGATAGTCACACGATAAGAACCATCTGCTTGACGCGTTGCCTTGTGCCAAATGAGGTCATCTTGGCCCCTCACCAAACTCCATGATGGAACTAGAACTTCTTTTAAACCAGTCGGTGCAACAATATTACTAACAACCGCATCAAAGGTACCTGCTACTGGGTTATTGTTTTCAATCGTCAGAACACCACTTGGTCGAACGTAATCAACCGAAACTACTTTTTCAGCAATATAATAACGATTGTTAGAGTTGTCGACGATATAAGCATCGGCACGATAGTTTCCTTTATTGCCCTTATGCTCACTTGCCTTAATCGTTACGCGATAGCTACCATCAGTTTGCTTAGTTGCCTTGTGCCAGATAAGATCATCTTG
The DNA here is from genome assembly GCF_016642265.1 of Streptococcus lactarius. GTDB lineage: Bacteria > Bacillota > Bacilli > Lactobacillales > Streptococcaceae > Streptococcus > Streptococcus lactarius. Next base: position 129,301 of record NZ_MRXX01000004.1, on the reverse strand, counting down.
GCCATTTTCTAGACTCCATGATGGGACTAAAATTTCCTTAACACCTAGTGGCGCTGTGATATTAGTGATCACAGCGTCGAAAGTTCCTGATTTATCATTATTGTTTTCAATCGTAAAACTTGCTTTAGGTTTTAACTGCTCAGTTGTCTTACCAATGAATACTTGAGTCGTTGTTCCACCCACACCCATCAATTGTCCGTTGTTTTGGACATAGTATAGATGGACATTGTAAAGGCCAGTTGAGTTCTTATGATCCGATGCTTTCACATTAACGGTATAAGTTCCATTTGCTTGACGATTCGCTGTATACCAAATAAGGTCATCTTGTCCATTAATTTCTGACCAAATTGGTACCGAAACAGTTTGAACTCCGTTAGGGGCTTTAACATTTGAAATCACAACATCAAATCGACCTGCCATGGTATCATTATTGACAATGTTGATCGTTCCACTTAAGTTTCCTACTGTTGGATCAGCTGCTGGTTTTGCATTTGCTGTAAAACGTCCTGTATAGTCTACACTGTGGTCAAAGAGATGTTTCCCTGGAAGCAATTCTGCTTGGGAAGAGAATTGCCATGCCCCTGCTTTTCCATTGTAACGCAAACTCTTAGCATCTTCAACAGATAATTTCGGAGCAGGATATTGGGCTACCCAAAAATTTTGAAGGCCAAATTGAGCGGTGTTGACAGGACCTTTCTTGCGAAGATTGTTTTCATCCAACCAGCTAGCACTAGTGTAAAACATCAAATTATTGTAGCCGTTTTTGCGCATTTCATCCACCCAAGCTTGGGTGTTGTGGTTAATGTTTGGCTGCATCTTGGCATCCTCAAAGTCATTGACCATGAGGGTGTTCTTTGGCAAACTCAAACGTTGTGCAGCTGCAATATAGAATCGAGCTTCCGCACGCGCTGATTCTTCAGAAGTGTAACGTGAAAAGTGATAAGTCGATACTTGAAGCCCTGCTGCTTGTGCATTACGAATTTGGTTCTCCGCATTTGGGTTATTGTACCATGTATCTTCTGTCAATTTGACAACGACACCGCCCACGCCTTTATTGGCCAGTGTACGGTATTCTGCAATACTAATATTGCCGTTGTGACTACTCACATCGACAAATGATTTTGGCTGAACGGCTACATCTGTTGAGCGACCAGCAGGAGCGTGAGTGCCTGTGTTAAAGAAGGTCGTGCTACCTGTATCAGACGGAAGAGGAGTTTCTTCTTTCTCAGTAGTCGATGCTTCTGCAGCTTTCTCTACAGATGAAGCCCCACTTTCTGAAGCCGTAGTCTTGCTTGCGGGTACCACAGCTGGTTCGGTCACATTTGCTGGTGCTGCGTAGTTGCTTGCGACTGGTGCTACAGTCTTTTCAGCAACGGCTACTTCTGGCGCTTTTTCAGCTTGGACTTGGTTGCCTTCAGTAGTAGCCTCATTTGAAACCAGCTCATCTGCACTGACTCCCTGAGCAGATACAGCCATCAAGACTGCCGCTCCGGCATAAAAAATAAGATCTTTCTTTTTCATATAAACTTCCCTTTATACAAATTTTATACGTTAATCATTTTACCACACGATTTCAGCGATGAAAAGTTTTATAAGGCAAATTTTTAAAATTAGTGATATTTTTTTGAAAAACTAAAAAAAGAAGTCCATCTGACTTCTTTTGATCTTATGCTAATTGATTTAAGGCCGTCTTTAAGTAGTGACCCTCTCGGATTTCCTGACCGACACGCTTGGCATTGTTCACCAAGTCTTGGTAATCGGCATCTGAAAGATTATCGATTGCCTCCTTCAAGTCATGAAGAGACTCTACTGCAATCCCGCAACCCTTCTCAAGCACAAAATGTGACAAGGCTGACTGTTTCCAAACTACAAGTGGGAAGCCTGACGCCAGATAAAGTGAAGCTTTGTGGGAGTTGTTATAACGGAGGTATTCGCCAAAAAAGCCACTACAGGTCTCAACGCTATCTCCATCCCAGACCAGACCAAAACCACCCTCAAGGGCTGCAGGAAGCTCATCTGGTAGGAAGGAACCAAAGTAGGTTTCATTTGCAAGTGCTCTACTCTCATCAAAACCAACACCATAGAGGTTATAAGCCGGTGCTTCTGGAAGATTATAAAGATAACCAGCTTTTTCCTGGGCCAAATTACCTGCCACAATGATTGGCTGGTCTTTTGTCAGTCCACTTTTTTCTTGGAAATTTGGAATCAAATAATCAAAAATTCCAAGACTGACAATCTTATCTTCCGCCACTCCTTTATCCACCAAAACTGACTTCATAATAGGATTGTGGGCGATGAGGCCAGTTACACTATAAAATGTATCACCTTCCGTTAATTTCATCCGTAACTTCATTCTAAATGGTAGAGTCTTGTCATTTACAAAACGCAAGGTTTCTAGATCGTGAATCAGAAGATAGGTGTTAACACCTCTATTTTTAAGAGATTTTAGTAGACTGTTAATAAATAAAGAATGATGTAACAAGGGAAATTGTATCACAATATCATCATTTTTCTTTAAACGTTTGAAGGCTCTCAAAAGTGCTCTATATTTGTGAATCTGAGCATTAAGAACATTCATTTTATACCAGTCATCTACCCTAACTTTTAAGGGGGCATAACCTAGTCTATTAAAGATCACTTCAACATCATTACGTGCCTTATTCCCGGCATTTTTCACATTATGATCGTGTAAAAATTCTTCTTTTAAATAGTATTTCATCTCTTATTTCTCATTTTTCAAAAGCTGATTTTTTAGGATAGCGTTCTTGTATGATTTCTTTAAAATGAATGAGATTTTCTTGCTTAAGGTCACTATCATCATTCACACAAAGCAGTTTTTTATGTTTATCTTCAAAGATTTTATCAAGTTTATCCACTTGATTTAAACCAATTGTCTCTCCAAAATTCTTTGACATCGGATAAAACTGGTTACTTTCAATTTGCCAGAGAGAACAGATGTATTGATTGACATCTACCCCATAATTTCTAATCTTATTTCTGGAGGTTCTATCCAAAATTTCTCCCTCAATTTCCCATAAATGTGCCAAGGTACTCTTTTTCATCGGAACAGGTAAATGCTGGTTCACGTATCCCGTCGGCCCCCATGGCAAGAGTAACAAGTTTTTCAAAATCAAAGATCCATAACGGTAATTAAAGAATTTCCAAGGTGAAGATTTTAAAGCCTTCTTATTAGGAAAATGGCGATAAATCAACTCAACATTATTGTGATAAGTATTTGTAAATGGTGACCAAGGAACCAAAGCATCGTATACTGCTAAAAGTTTCGGTTGCCCATTTTTATAAAAATCCGAAGGCTGACTGTCTCTAATTAAGTACATATCATCATTGAAATAAAGAAAGTTTTCCGACAAGCCTTCAATCCGATGGAGGTTAAGCTCAATAGCCGCTGAATTATAAGTAGGCAGATACTCTTTAGGGATAAATTCCTTATGAGTGACCAACTTGAGTTGTGGATGCTCCAAGTTCAACCATTCCGGTTTTTGCCCATTTGTGACTAAATAAATATGATTTACCCAAGGAGCATGCTTTTCAATCATTCGAAACCAATAATTAAAAATACCGTAATCACGATAGCGTTGCTCACCATCGATTTCCTGGTCTATTTCTGCTATTTGACCTGTCACGGCTTGTTTCTCACGGATAAACTCCGGGTCACTTCCGTCAACCCAAAGAACCACGATATCAATTTTTTCTTCTGTCATTTACTAAATTCTTTCTCAACAACTTCCAAAGCTCGCTCAATAACCACGTGCATGTCGTAGTATTTATAGTCTGCTAGGCGCCCACAGAAGATAACCTTGTCACTTTTAGCGGCTTCTTCTTGGTACTTTGCAAACATGGCGTTGTTCTTTTCATCATTGATTGGGTAGTATGGTTCATCGCCTCGTTTCCAGTCAGCTGGGTATTCACGGGTAATGACTGTCTTCGGTTGGGTTCCATACTCGAAATGCTTGTGTTCGATGATCCGAGTGTAAGGAATCTCACGCTCGGTGTAGTTGACCACAGCATTACCCTGATGATTTTCCTCGTCCAAGATCTCGTGTTCGAACCGAAGGCTACGGTATTCTAACTCCCCATGTTTGTAGTCAAAGTACTGGTCAATCATCCCTGTAAAGACCACTTTTTCAGCAGAGCTTTCCAGTTCTTCACGATTGGCGAAGAAATCAACCCCAAGTTCTACCTCTACATCACCCAGCATGTTTTCAATGATGACATTGTAACCACCAATTGGAATCCCTTGGTAACGGTCATTAAAGTAGTTATTATCAAAGGTCAAACGAACTGGGAGGCGCTTAATGATGAAAGGAGGCAGGTCTGTTGCAGAACGTCCCCATTGCTTCTCCGTATAGCCCTTGATCAACTTTTCGTAGATATCTGGACCAATCAGCTTGATCGCCTGTTCTTCCAGGTTCTTGGGCTCAACATCTTTCATATCAGCCGTTTGTTCCGCAATCTTGTCCTTGACTTCTTGAGGAGTCTTTGTTCCCCACATGGCGTAGAAGGTATTCATGTTGAAGGGAAGATTGTAGAGGCTACCCTTGTAGTTCGCCACCGGTGAATTGATATAGTTGTTAAATTCAGCGAATTGGTTGACATAATCCCAAACCTTTTTGTTTGAGGTATGGAAAATGTGGGCACCGTACTTGTGAACATTGATTCCTTCAACTTCTTCACAATAGATATTCCCACCGATGTGATCCCGCTTGTCAATCACTTTTACTTTTTTACCACGTTTTGTTGCTTCGTGTGCGAAGATTGCTCCAGACAAACCTGCACCAACGATCAGATAATCGTACATAGTAGACTCCATTAATTCTTAAATATTTGTTTTAATTCTTTCACATCTACCACTCTCAGAACTAGGATGGCGATTAGATAAATGATCCCACCAAGCACCGCATACACGAGTACATTCAGGGTAGGGGTGAAATGTAGGAAGGGTTTTACAAGTAGCAACAGGCCATACATCATAGCCGATGCGCATACAATTTTTACCATAGACCCGACGATCGGAACTTCCCTGAGGTAATGACGGGTATAGTACAATTGAATGAACCATACCAGTGACTCTGTCAGAACTGATACAATAGCCGCGCCGATAAAACCAAAGTGAGGCAAGAAAAGCACATTCAACCCAACACTAACAATAGCAGGAATGGTGGTGGATAGCATAAATTCTTTGTTCTTATCGTGCGGGATGAGAATTTGAATCCCCATGATATTGGTCCACCCGATAAAGAACATTCTAAAAATCATGATGGCAATGGCATAACGCGCATCCTGGAAATCCTTCCCTAGGAAGAATTGAACAAAGTCATCATTGACAATTAACATGCCGGCAATAATCGGGAAAATGACCAAATTATAAATCAAAAAGGACATTTGGTGCATCTTGTTGACGGCCTTGTGGTCCCCAGATGACAAGAGGCTCGATACACGAGGCAACATGACACTCCCCAGTGAGGTGACTAAGGTCAACAAAATATTGACGAGTTTTAAAGCCTGATCGTAAATCCCAACATCCTTTGTAGAGGCGAGAGCCCCCAGCATGGTTCGGTCAAGAGTAACATAGAGGGAAATGGCAATCTGCGGTAAAAAGAGCAGAATGACCGGTTTTAAATGCACCCGTGCATAGGCCATATCAAAATGGGCTTTCCCAATAAATTCGCGGGCAGGTAACCACATGCTCAGCTGACCTAACAGCTCAAAGATGGTTAGTAAGAATACATAGAGATAAAGATCATTGGCAGATTTAACGAACAAGAAAATGGAGATGACTCCAACTAGCTTCACCGTGATATTCCGAACCGTAATCTTGCGGAAGTCCTCTAAGCCCTGAAAAAGCCAGGAAATATCGAGCCCTTTTGAAACCAAACTGAGTCCCAAAATATAGGCTACAGGATTTTGCATGGATGGAAGTATCAAGCAAAACAAAGCATAAAGGAGGAGAGATACAAATGTCGCACCTAACTGGAGGGTATAGATCCCCCAAAAATTCTTTCGGATCTCTTGTAGGTGTCCTGAAATTTCCTTAGTACCGTAATTGGCCACTCCTAAAGTCGCTAAAAGGATAAAGTAGGTGACAATGGAGTTGAAATAGCCGTAAGTTCCTAAATCTTCCGAGCTAAATACCCGAGTGACATAAGGGGTAGTGATAATCGGTAGAATCATCACCAGTAGCTGGTAGGAGAGATTATAGGCGTAATTTTTTAAAACTTTCATGTTCATTCAACTCTATCTATCATTTTATTTTGAACTGGTAAAAGGTTGGCAAAAAGTGTGAATATAAAAATATTATATCCTGGTCTTACCCAAAATGCTTCAATCATACAGTTTATTGTAATAAGTGATAATAGAGCTAGAAATAAAAACATTCCTTGTTTATAAAGTCTCTTCGATGCAAGTACATATATCAATACCAGTAATACGACAGGAACAACTCCGTAGTAAAATAACATTTGAATATAAGAGGAATCTACATAGTTATAACTGTATACTGATTCTGTTGTGCCACCATATCCTATAAACTTAACCCCGGTTGCTCCAAACAAATGTAATCCATAGGTCTCTATTGCATTTTTCCCTAAAAATAACCTCATACTGAATAAGTTGTTCAAACTCACAAATAATGAAGAAGACCAGGTAAAGAAATACGATAAGTAAAACATTAAGAAAGAAAATATAGCTGCAAAATAAGGTAAGATCCCATAAATTTTAAATTTTCTTTCTTTAGTAACATACATGACAATAAAAATGACAGTTGCTACAAGTACAGAAAGGGCATTTAACCGAGCATCACAAAATTTGATGATAAAAAATGCTAAACTAATACCTACTAAGGTTCGTAGTATGATGAACCTTTTCCGTAGTACATATCCCCAAGCAATAAATAAATAAAAACAGTGGGACGCAAAGTCAGTTGGATAAATGAAACCAAAGGAATTTCTAATCACAAAGCCAGACGAACGGACCTGAGCAAATTGTAAATTAGGAATAACTCCTAGAATTGAAAGTAAGAAAACTCCCAACACTATCGTTCCTGACACAATAACGTATGTTTTTAAGATAACATCAATATCTGCATCATATAATAACAAAATCAATAATGAATAAAGTAGGAAATTAGTCCCGCCCGTATGCATGAATACGATAGAACTTGTTAGTAGTAATAAAATAGCAGTTAAGATATAAAAGAACGTGAATTTTTTTATATACAAAAATCTAAAACATAATAATAATGATAAACAGATTAATAAAACAACCGGAAGGTTTGGGATTATTCTGTTTAACATTGTTGTCATAAGAGTATCGTACCCAACAATGAGAGTCAATACTAGAATAACCAAAAGGTTCTCAAACTTAATTTTTAACATAATACCTTTTTACTCTTAATAAAATAGCTACACCTATTTAAAAGCAATTTTACGTAAAATTGGATTCATTTTCATTTTTTCAATAAAGATGACTGTCCGAAATTTTTTTTGGGTGAGAAGATCAATACTCAATCTTCTAAGAAAAGAAGAAATATCTCGCTGTCTTAATAAGGTCTTATAAGACCCAATCGTTTGATTCCTATTTCCTGAAAAAATATGATCAAAAGCTTTATTAGTAATAATAGATTGCAGTAATTGTATCTTTTCTTTCCTTCGCGCATTTAAATTAGAAATTTGAAAGGCTGCACTTACAATGATTTTTGTCTTAATTTCTTGAATTAATGAGGCATCTTCTATTTGGAACTTTTCAAGTAATTGTTGCAATGCTTGAAGTTCATCTAATTGTATTTCGATTCTTCTAGGATGAAAACTGGTCAATGCTGAACCGCTTCTACCAGCAATATAATTATAAAGAGTCGAGTCAATAAATTGAATGGTATTTAAATGTCGATAAACTTGAAAATTGAATGAAGTATCTTCTCCTATTGGTTTACTAGGAAACTTAATATCGTGTTTTAAAATAAATGACTTGTTATAGATTCTCGACCAAACATTATACATCATATCCGTTTTGAATAACTCTATAAATTCATTTCTAAATTCATTCTTTCCAAGAAGACCGCAATACGTATACAAATGAGGACGACAAGACAAAATAGTGTCCTTATTTTCTTTAATTTCATTGTAGCCAAAACAAAGAACATCCCATTTATCATTGAGGTTAGGAAATATTTTTTCAAAGAAATCCTCAGATACGAAGTCGTCTGGATCCATAAAAAATAAATAATTACCCCTTGACAAAGAAATACCTAGGTTCCTAGCTTCTGACACTCCGTTATTTTCAATATGCCTAACACAAACATTAGAAAAATTATTTTGGTACTCATCGCAAATCACACCGCTATTATCACTTGAACCGTCATCAATTAACACAATTTCATAATTGATCGGTGACGATTGCATAAGTATGGAATCTAGGGCTCTTTTTAAATAACCTTCAACATTAAATACTGGAACAATAATACTCAAATCTATATTATTCATTACTCTTCATCCTTAATTTATGACGAATAAATTCTAGTGTCCATTTTTCTTTTTTAAATTTCTTTAACATTGTTGATTTAACATATTCCCAATAGAATTTATTTCTTGTTACCTCTACTAGCTCTTGCTTAGAAATTTTCTCTCCAATAACTAATTGATTTGGTATAACATAAAATGAATCGACTAGTTTAAAGTCAGGGCATTTAATCATTCTCTTTTGGAAATGTGCGTATAGAGGACGCTTAACCACTATATCACTATCGATTAAATTTATCGATTCCAAACCATTTTCCTCTGACCAAAAATAATAGCGTTTCGGTTCATTTTCACCATATTCCCGAAATGAGAAATGACTAATATCAATATCATCAAAAAACTTATCTTGCAGTTGTTTGAAATGACATTTTTCAAAAAGCTTTTGGATACCTTCTGCCTCATCAAAAATAAAATTTTGTTCACTAGTATAGACATTGTGATAATCTAATCGATAGTATGAACCTTGCCCAGACATAAAAACACGATTAACTTCTCTTGAATTCTTAAAAATTTGAAGATGACCTAAAAGACCATATCGAGCATAGTCATTTTCAAAAAAGCTATGCTCTTCAAGAAATTGATAAATATCACCTAGTAAGACATCTGTGTCACAAAAACCCCAGTAATCATAACCCTTTAATTCTTCTTCAAAGATAAGTCCATAAGCAACTTTATAGTCACATAATTTATAAGGTGTTTTAAGAGAGATTTTAAAATCAAACTTAGACTGAACTTTCTCTCTTAACTCACCAAAAGAAAGGCTTACAAATTCTATATTTTTAGCATTTAAAATGTCAAATTGGTCAACCTTTTGATCCGTATAAATTAAGAAATCAATCTTTTGATTACGTTTGGCGGTCAACAAAAAATAAGGGAAAAATTTTGGAAGTCTTCCGAAATATGGAATAATAAGTCTTATCTTTTTCATTTAGTTAGATCCTCTCCACCCTTATTCAACCAAGTTACAGCATTGAAATAGCGATGGTACGTTTTCAAATCGATGCCAACGTATCCTTGCTTTTCAGCTGATTTAAAATGAACCAAGGAAGGCAAATCGCTATAATTCTTTGAAGAGAAGATAACCTTACTCTTGTAGGGAAGTTCTTCAAATTCTTTCATCAACTCATAAGTACAAGCATCATTATCATTGAATTTGAAATATAGATTATCCCAGTGAATGCGTTCCAAACGGCGTTGCCATTTCTGAGTTGCTTCTTTTTCATCTGCATAATGCAAAAAATGAAGTTCAATATCGTCAAGAAGGGCAAGTGGATAGGCATTATCAAAGTCCTCGATATATTTTGATTCCTTAACAAATTTTAAGGGGATATCTCCACTCAAATAATATTTTAAATTCTTGAGCATTTTGATGTAATCAGGTGAAAAGATAAACATCCCTACAAATGGCGTTTGATAAGGTAGTCCCAACTCCTGATAGACTTTCCCAGCCCAACAATTATCACAAATAATCGTGAAATTCTTATTCTTTAGTCTTCGTCTAGGAATAAAGTGAATAATTGGATAGATAAACGGTTTTAATTTGTTCTTAATTGTTTCAGTATTCATCTTAGTATTTCTTATACAACTCCGAGAAATTCCGAATATAACTTTGTAATGAAAAGAGTTCTTTTTGACGTTTGACAGAGGCCGTGCCATATTGTTCTCGCTTCTCGGTATTATCCGCTAATTCTTGAATTGCTTTCGACAGTTCTGCAGGCTGATTTGGAGTGGCAAGAAGGCCATTTTCACCTTCTTTCACCATTTCACAAACACCGCCATGACGGTAACCCACTACAGGCTTGCCACAATCCATGGCTTCTAGGACGACTGTTGGCAGTGGGTCTGGATTGGTACTTGGCAAGACAAAGATGTCAAACATATTATAGAGCTCTGTCGTCTGGCTATAATAGTCGATTCGCTTGATTTGTCCAGCTACTGGTGAGTCTGAAATAGCTTTTTCCAACTCATCCACGCGCCACTCTTCCCCCTCAAATGCACTACCTGCTAGAAAGGCTACTGCTTTTGGATTGGCTTTTAAGATTGGCGTCACAGCTTCTAGGAAGTCTCCTTGACCTTTCCAAGCATTCACTCGACCAACCATACCAATCACCAAGGCATCCTGCGCAATTCCAAACTGCTCACGGACCGCGCTAGCATCCATCTCATGATAGACAGCATTGTCAACACCATTATAAATCACTTGAACTTGTTCATTTTTTACAAAGCGAGACTGCTTGACGTGGTTAGCCACAGCATTTGAAACTGTCACAATCTTATCCGCATAGTGCCCCATCAAAAAGTTGATAAAGTCTGAAATGGCTTTTGGTTTGACAATGATTTCATGGACATGCCAAATCAAAGGAAGTTTTAACTTCCGCTTGAGATAAATCCCCTCAAGCACCGCCGTAGTATTGTTGTGAATGAGGGTAATCCCGTTCTCTTTGGCATAGTTGGCAATTTGTTTAGAATATCGGTTATAAGAACCAAAGTACTCAAGGATCCCTTTTGGATTAAAATATTTGCGACGCAAGATTGGGTAATCAATGACTTTAACCTTAGCACCGACCTCTTCCAATGCACCAACTAAGACACCATCATTGGGTAAGATAACGTGTGCCTCAAAAGCATCTTTATCCAAACCTTTAATCAGCTCCAACAACACCTTGTCAGCGCCATACATTTCGGCACCCGCATGGAGATATAATATTTTCTGCATTTCTAACCTTTAAATACTTTCTCGTAGTCTGTGACAATCTTTTCCCAAGTGAAGGATTCTGCGATCCGTCGGCTTGATTTCTCATTGAGGTCTGCGATGGCTTGATCATCCAATTGTTCAGCCTGATCAATGACATGTGCCAATTGGTCTTTCTTCCAATAAAGCGCCCCCTCTTCACCGACTTCCCGGTTAAAACCAACATCTAATAAGAGGTTGAGTTTAGTAGACTCGAGCGCCTCAAGAAGGGACGGATTAGTCCCCCCAACCTCATGACCATGGAAATAAGCGAAGGCATGTTCACGAATGTATTTGAGCAATTCTTGATCATAAACAGTCCCGACAAACTTCACTCGAGGATCTTGATCAAATCCAGTATCTTTACGTAACTGTTCATAGAACTTGTTTTGCTCTACATTGGTAATGAGGACAAAATCTTTTTTGGAATTGGACTGCATAAAGCCACGAATCATGGCCTCATAGTTGTTTTCAGGTACAAAACGTCCCACGACAAGATAGTAGTTCCCTTCAGTAACTTGCTTGTCCGCAAACCAAGTCCCTACTTTCTCGTCTTCTTTACTCAGGATAGACTTGCTTGTATCCGTTCCATAGGCGATATAGGTCGTCTGAGGCTGATACTTAGCATAGTCCTTCTGAATATAAGCCTCGATGTTCTTGCTATCACAGATTAACAGATCAGCATGTTTAACCATCAGTTGCTCAGAAAACTTCCAATACTTGCGGACTGGAAGGCTCCATTTCGCACGAAGCCATTCATGACCATCTGGATTGACCATGAGGGTCCCACCGATGGCTTTGATTTTCTTTTTAATTTTTGAGATAAAAGGACCAATTCGGCATGCTAGGACATAAAAGATCGGAGCTTGATCTTTATTTTCTTTAGCCATTTCAATAGCCTTATTGAGAGCTGCGATATCATACGCAATGGCACGCGCAGGACCGATATTAGGGACATCAATGTTGTAACACATTGCACCGTTATGCTCGAAAGTATCTGCAGTGATTCCTGATTTGGCTGAATTCTTCCGCATACAAGCTACATAATACTGGATATCTTTGTCTTGTTGGAATTCTGTCAACTTCTCAACAAAGGTCTCAAAACCACCATATTTTGCTGGAATACCTTTGGATCCAACGATATAAATTGATTGTGTCATTTTTCTCCTAACATGGAAAGGACGAAGTAGGGATTTCCCTACTTCGCTCCTTCTTTTCTAAGTACAACCTTCACGGTCTTGAGCAAGATCTGAATATCTCTCCAGATCGTCCAACCATCCATATAAGCCACATCGAGTTTAACAACCTCGTCAAAGTCCGTAATTTCACTGCGCCCACTCACCTGCCAAAGGCCCGTAATCCCCGGCTTAAAGCTGAGGCGACGTTTTTGGTCTGGTGTATACTCTTGGTATTCATCCACGGTAGGTGGACGGGTCCCAACCAGACTCATATCACCGATCAGAACATTGTAAAATTGGGGCAATTCGTCGAGACTGGTCTTACGAATAAAGCGTCCGATTGGCGTTACCCGCGGATCATTTTCCATTTTAAACATGCCACCTGTCATGGTATTTTGAGACATCAAATATTTTTTGATCTCTTCGGCATCGACACGCATGGAGCGGAATTTATAAAAATTGAAATAGCGCCCGTTCTTACCGACTCGTTTTTGTACAAAGAAGGCAGGTCCGCCATCCTTGCGGATCAGAGGAACCAAGACAATACTTACGAGGCCACAAATCAAGAGACCAAAGAGGGCTCCTACAATGTCTAAGAGGCGTTTGGCAAAGACGTGACTCGGCTTGTAAAAATTGGTAGAGAAGGTAACGACGCTTAGTCCTCCAATTTCTTGCACTCTTTTATTCCCTAAAGGTGCAAAATTGAAGGCATTGAGATTGACCGACACATCAATCCCCATATTCTCAAACTCCGAAACCAATTCACTGATATTGTAATCTTCACTTGGGAGATTAATAAACACTTCGTCCACTACTTCCTTCGTAACGAAGGCCAACATTTGATCTGGCTGAATGACACGTACACCTGCATGATCAAATGTCGTATCATCCATGACAGTGACACCGATTAGTTCTCCATGATAGAGGTTGGGTGAATGCAGAATATCAAATACCTTTTCCATCCTACTAGTCGCTGTGATCAAGAAAATCTTCCGCGAACTTTTCCGTCGCGGTGAAACAGACTTCCGGTATTTCTTGAGCAAGAGATCCATAATATAGACAGAAAACGTATTAAAAAGAAAGAAGTAGATCATCCCCCGACGAGAGATGGAAAAGACCCCATCGAGCATAAAAGAGGTAAAGGTGATCCCAACAGCGAAAAACACATTGTATTTCAAGACCTGAAAGAGCTCATCCAGGTAACCCCTGCTATAAAAACGATAGGCAATATTGCTAATGTAAAAGGATACAAAATGTAAGAGATAGAGAATGGCGATCGTCTGCGAGGTGTATTCTGCATCCTTAAAGAGACTCACAATGTAAGCCGAAAATAGGACTGCTAAACTTTGAAAAAGAACAATATTCAATTTCTCCAGTTCAATTCTTTCTTCTCCCATTTCCCCTAATTCCTATTCTTTACTTTTTCCCATACTCTCCGTAGGATCCGTACCCTCCATACGAACCATACTCAGCAGTTTTAATGTTAAATTTATTGAGCACAACTCCTAAGAAAGGGGTGCCTGTTTGTTCTAACTGTTCTTTAGCCTTTTGGACGGCCTTGCGTCCATTGGCACCAGATTCTGTAATTAAGACAGTCCCATCACAGCGTTGGGCGATAATGGCCGCATCGATCACGACCCCAATTGGAGGCGTATCCACGATAATGTAGTCAAAATGCTCCCGAAGTGCATCCATCATGACGGTGAAGTTCTTGCTTTGCAAGAGACCCGTTGGGTTTGGAGCTACCTGTCCAGACTCGATGATATCCAAGTTTGGAAAATCTGTCGCATACAAGACCTGATCCAGCTGGCTACGACCAGCTAAGAAATCAGTCAAGCCTTGGATCTTGGTACGACTACGGAAAATCCCTGTCATGACCGAGTTCCGGATATCACAATCGACCAGGAGGGTCTTGTAGCCTGCGCGCGCGAAGGCAACAGCCAAGTTGGTTGATGTAGTAGACTTCCCTTCATTTTCTTTAACAGATGAGACAGCAATGGCCTTAAGATTCACACCGCTCAGTTGGATGTTGGTCGCAAGAGCATTGAAATACTCTTCTGCCTTCCGAATTTCTTGTAATTTGTTTTTTGAAATTTCTAACGTATTCATGCAATCCCCAGTCTATAATTTCTTAATATCTGGCACAATACCAAGCAAGGTCAAGCCCATCAACTCTTCGATGTCTTCTGGTCTCTTGACACGATCGTCCAAGACTTCTACGACAACCAAGAGCACCACCATGAGACCAGCTCCAGCGACAAAACCAAGAAGGACATTGCGGCGGATATTTGGTGATGAAGGCAATTGAGGCACTTCTGCCTCATCCAAAGTTGTAACATCGGACACCTTGGTCACCGAGATGATCTTTTCAGCAGCTACATTGCGAAGGCCATTGGCAATGCGCGCCGCTTCTTTTGGATCCCCATCCTTGGCTGTGATAGAGAGGATCCGTGTATCGGTTGGAACAGATACATTGATTTTCTTAGACAACTCAGCTGGGGTCATATCGAGTTTCAACTCATCAATTGCTTGGCTCAAGACATTTTGAGAAAGGATGATTTCGCGGTAGTCCTTAACCAAGTAAGAACCAGCCTGCAAATCAGAGTTGGTCAAGGCATTGTTATCTTGATTTTGACGGCTGACCACATAGATCCGGCTAGTACTTTGGTATTCTTTCTTGGCTAAAAAGGCACTGTAGCCAAATGCAGCAATGGCAAAAACCAGAGCGACCAAAACGATTGAAAACTTGCGTTTCCATAGGGTCTTTAGCATAGCGAAAACATCAATTTCCACTGCTTGATTTTCTTGATTGTTCATTTCCTAATTACTCCTTCATGTGGATCTCTCCACCTGTTTCATGGTTAGATTAATTCATCTGCTAACAAGAGCTGTTGATGGTTGACAAAGAGGTCTTTTGCCCGTTTTTCGCCGTATTCTTCCTGGATCAAGCGATAAGCTTCTGCCATATAAGGTGGTCGCTTCGTCAAATTATGCATATCGCTGGCCACAAAGTGGACCAAATCTTTTTCTAAGAAATAGCGAGCCCGTTTTTTGAGGTGCTTTTGCTCATCTCCAAAGAGGCGAGGCTTGAGAACGCTGGAACTATTGATCTGCATGTAGCAACCCATGTCAATCATCTCTTGCACGCGCTCCTCATTTTTCTCCAAACAATTGTAGCGTTCAATATGGGCTACCACCGGCGTAATACCGAGATGAAGCAGGCGATCCAAGGCTGTGTGGATTTCTTTATAGGGCGTTCCCATGCTAAATTCAATGAGGGCAAAATGCGTCTCTGCAAGACTCGGGATAGTCTTTTCTTCCAGCTTCTTCAAGACATCATTTGTAAAGTAAATTTCTGCTCCGTAATGAATTGTCAGATCCGGTGCAACTTCTGCCGCAATCTTTTTCACTTCTTGAAAATTTTCTGAAATTTTTCCCTCAGGGGTTTCAAACATACCCTTGCGGCGATGCGAAGTAGAGATGATGGTCCGCACCCCTTGACGATAACTTTCTGTCAAGAGAGCACGCGTATCTTCTCTGGTTTTGGGTCCATCATCCACATCGAAGACGATGTGTGAGTGGATATCAATCATTTTTCTTTTCCTTCCATAACTTGTTGGATGGTTTTCTTGGCCTTGGTCAAGCTGGCTTGATCCAGTTCCATAACATAGAGGTTGTAACCAGGCATAGCATAAGATGGCAGATCGGTACGACCTTGTCCTGTAATGGCTTGAGAGGTCACATCATAGGAGCCACCTGTTTCCAACTGGGTATTGATCAAGTTCATCATGACCGGCAACTGCATATTGGTTTGGACAGAGTCTTGAAGATTTCCGATAATCTCATTGTAGTTGTTCAAAACCTTGGTAGAGGTTAGCTTATTGATAATGGCTGCAATGACTTTTTCTTGGTTCTTGCCACGGTCATTGTCACCACCTTGAAGAGAATAACGTTCCCGAACAAAGCCAAGTGCTTGCTCTGAGTTTAAATGTACCTTTCCGACTGGGAAATGGAACTTGCCATGAAGACTCGTAAATTCTTGGTCGTTTTCCACATCGATTCCCCCTAGAAGGTCAATCAACTTGAGGAAGGACGTGAAATTAAGGCGAACATAGTAGTTGAGCTTGATGTCATAGAGATTCTCAAGAGTATGAATGGAAGCATCTACACCGTAGATCCCTGCATGGGTCAACTTATCATTTTGGTTGTTCCCGCCATCCGCAATCGGTACATAAGCATCCCGTGGCGTTGTGGTCAACAAGACTTGCTTGGTCTTCCGATTGACGGTCATGATGATATTGACATCTGATCGAGAAACTGAAGTGACCGGGCCATAGGTATCAATCCCACTGACATAGATGTTAAAGACATCTGCATTGGCAGACACTTTGCTGGTTGCTGCTACTTCTTTTCGAATTTTATAAGAATAAATCTTCTTTAATTTTTTCGCATAGTCAGCATCTTCAGCAGCAATGGTATCCTCAAAGGTGCTGTTAAGCACAATCGCCGAGGCATTTCCCTCTTGCAAGCTTTTATAAGCATCGAGATAGGTTGGGGTATCTACTACAGAGATATTCTGACCCTTCGTCTTTTTGATATTGTCTAAGAGAGCCGTGAGGTTGGCTTCGTTGTTGTTGCCCTTGGGCGCTGTGACTTCTTTAATCTCTTTGATATCTTTGATGTCACTATCTTTCTTGACATAGACAGCCATCTCGAACTCTGTGTAGTTGGAATGACCATTGACATTGCTGGTGAGGTTCAAAAGTTGTTGACTGGCAAACAAGACTCCCGAGCTAGTCAGTAAACCGACCAAAAGCAAAAAAAGGGTTGTCTTTTTAGCCTGATTTTTTACAATCAACCATGCCGACAAAAGTACTAGTAGCACGAAGAGTGCAATCAAAAGGACATTGACATAGCGAAAGGCCAAGATATTATTCGCCAAGATCGTATAAGTCGCCCAAATGGCCGTAATGCACAAAAAAATAAGCAAGACAGAATTGACAATGCGCAATTGCCCCCACTTGTGCTCCGAACGACGACTTCGTCTTTTTTCTGACATAAATACCTCCAATTAGTCCTAATCATATTTATTGTAACATATTTTTAACAAAAGATGCATTAATTATCACTAATTTGTCTATTAAGTACAGCTCCGATGTAACCGCTTTCAAAAACTAGGTAAACGCCTGTATACTGATTCAAGAAAATAAAGAGGCTGGGACAAAAGTCATAGCCTCTTTATTGTTTTTGGATTGTCGAACAAGACGCAGTGGTTGAGT
>NZ_MRXX01000004.1:104186-111520 GCF_016642265.1 Streptococcus lactarius | reverse complement strand
CCCAGACTGTTGAAGCTGTCCCACTCTCAGCTAAACAGCCTACAAAAGATCGTCCCGTTTGACTTGTTCAAAGGCTTCTTTGCCATCATTGAGCTTGTCCCAGATGACGACTTTTCCTTCTTTGAGAGATTGTTGAACATCAATAATCCGCTGGTTGGATGAACCACGAAACTGCAACATCAGGTTGCGTTTGCTCTTATCATAGCGCCCATCGACCAGAATATCAATCAGTGAGAGAAGCTCTAATTTGTCTGGCGTTTCCAGCATCAGCTCTTCCCAAGTGTAACCGGTCCAAGACCAGATATCTTTGTCGGGTAGCTCTTTTCTCACGCGCTTGACCAAAGGCAACAGGATGCCAGTGTTGAGAAAGGGTTCTCCCCCAAGCAGGGTCAAGCCCTGGACATAGGGTTGGGCCAGATCAGCCATGATCTGCTCTTCTAACTCTTTGGTGTAGGGAATACCTGCATTGAAAGACCAGGTGGCTACATTGTAACATCCCTCACAGTGAAACATGCATCCGGCCACATAAAGAGAGTTACGCACTCCTTCTCCATCGACAAAGTTAAAAGCCTTGTAATCAATGATGCGCCCTTGACTCAGTTCCTCACTCTTCCATTCGCCTGGTTTAGGTGTATTCCATGTCATCCTTCTACTCCACTTCTATCCAATAACGCTCCGTTCCATTTCGAACATCCTCCAACTGGCCACCATTAGCTAAGATAACAGCTCGGCTGGCAGGATTTTCCGTGCTACATGTCACCAGAGCACGATGAATGTTCTTTTCTTTAGCCACTTGCAGACCTTGATGAAGAGCTTCCTTGGCATAACCTTTTCCCCTTTCAGAAGGGCGAATAGAATATCCTATATTCCCTGCATAATTCAGCAGTCCTTCATTCAGTCTCAATCGTAAATTTAAAAAACCTAAAGCATGGCCTGATTTATCAAACAATACGAACTGAATTGATGGGACGCGATTTTCAGGCAATCCTATTCCCATTTCTTTATTAAGGTTAGTTTCTAGCCACTTCTCATAATCAAAGTTCTCAGCATCCCAAAAGCCGCCGTCGTGCGCTGATTGGGCCTCTTCGAACTCTGCCATCATGTTTAGAATGGTTTCTTTATCTGCTAGTGTAGGTCTGCGTAATTCCATCTTTACCTCCCCATATGAGAAAAGCGAGAGCGGACTCTCACTTTTTCTTATTTTTATTTAAAAATTGCTCTCTCAGGCTGGCTACTCGGTTTTTTTTATTGATTCCACCCTTTGAATGCTTTTCGTGGAATCGTTGAACCTGGGCCTTGCCCTTATCGTCTAATTGGTATTTTCCCATAATATCCTTTTCTAATCTGTCACTTCATGTCCACCATACTTGATAGTAGACCCGTTCATGTGTTTGACACGCGCAGCGATTTCCTTGTGGCGGCCATTGACCATCGGACGAGCTTGAGGGTTTCCTAGATAACCACAAGTTCGTTTGACTACATCTACCGTTTTTGGATCACTATTGCCACAATTTGGACAAGCAAATCCGCGCTCAGTCGGCGTGAAATCTCCTTCAAAATCACACTTGTAACAACGGTCAATCGGCGTATTAGTCCCGAGATAACCGACCCGGTCATAGGCATAATCCCAAACCGCTTCAAGGGCTTTTGGATTTTGTTGGAGCACAGGATACTCACAATAGTGGATAAAGCCACCAGACGCCCCAGCTTCTGGATAAACTTTTTCAAAATCCAACTTCTCAAATGGCGTTGGGTTCTTACGAACATCGTAGTGGAAACTATTGGTGTAGTATTCCTTGTCTGTGATATCCGGAACCTTACCAAATTTCTCCGTATCCAGACGACAGAAGCGGTCTGTCAAGCTTTCTGACGGTGTCGAATAAATAGAGAAGTGGTAATCATACTGTTCAGACCATTCTTCCACGCGCGCTTTCATATCCTTGATGATATCGATCGTGAATTGTTTGGCTTCTGGATTATGTTCCCAATTTGGGCCATAAAAGACGGTTGCGACTTCGTAGAGTCCGATATAACCAAGAGAAACAGTCGCTCTGCGATGACGGAAGAGCTGATCTACCTGATCATATTTGCCCAAGCGTTTCCCGAAAGCCCCATATTGGTAGAGAATCGGTGCATTGGCTGGTGTCGCTTCTTTGGTGCGTTCCACCCGGTAAACCAAGGCATCCTCAGCGATATTCATCCGTTCATTAAAGATTTGCCAGAACTTTTCTTTGTCACCTTCAGATTCAAGAGCAATCCGTGGAAGATTGACCGTCACGACTCCAAGATTCATTCGGCCAGAATTAACTTCCACACCATTCTCGTCCTTCCAACCTTGAAGGAAAGAACGACATCCCATCGGAACCTTGAAAGAGCCTGTTAATTCGACAATTTTGTCATAAGACAAAACGTCCGGATACATGCGCTTCGTCGCACATTCCAAGGCCAATTGCTTGATATCATAGTTAGGCGTTCCAGGCTCTAGGTTGAGGCCCCGCTTGAGGGTAAAGATCAGTTTTGGAAAAATAGCAGTCCGATGTTCCGATCCAAGACCCTTGATCCGAATTTCCAGAATCGCCTTTTGAATTTCCCGTTCGAAGCGATTGGTTCCAAGACCAAAACCAAGCGAAGTGAAAGGAGTTTGTCCGTTTGAAGTAAAGAGGGTATTGATCTCATATTCCAGTGATTGCATGGCATCATAGATATCTTTTTGAGTCTTGCTCCAAGCATAGTCCTCTTGCTTTTCAGGGAGCACCCACTCTTTGGCATCTGCCAAGTGTTTTTGGTAGTTCTTTTCTGCATAAGGGGCCAGGACCTCATCGATCCGGTCAGCCGAGCAACCCCCGTACTGACTAGAAGCTACATTGGCAATAATCTGCGAGATCTGTGCCGTTGCAGTTTGGATAGATTTAGGACTTTCTACTTCTGCATTCCCAATCTTAAAGCCATTTTTCAGCATACCTTCAAAATCAATCAAACAGCAGTTGGTCATCGGTGTATAAGGGCTATAGTCCAAATCATGGTAGTGGATATCCCCTTTTTGGTGGGCATTGGCTACGTGTTTAGGCAACATTTTGAGACCAATAGACTTACCGACAATCCCCGCCGTCAAGTCCCGTTGCGTATTAAAGACATCGCTGTCCTTATTGGCATTTTCATTGACGACGGCTTGGTCTTTATTGAGGAGTTTACCAATCGTAAAGTTGATATCCGTCGCTTTTGAACGCTCAAAATCCCGCTGGGTCCGGTAAGTGATATAGCTCTCAGCAATTGCGTATTCATTGGCTTGAAGTAACTCGTGTTCGACCACATTTTGAATCTCATAGATCTTCACGCCATTTGGAAAGCGCTCCAAAATTTCTGCAATAATACGGTCAACAATGGCCTCTAGTTTGGCTTCCATCACCGGAGTGAGAGAAGTCACTTCTTTTGTCGCCTTTAACAAGGCTTTATAAATTTTTTCAACATCGAATGGAACCCGACGGCCATCTCGTTTTTCTACAAAAATATCAGGAGCCATTCTCAGTTGTTCTTCTCTCAAGGTGATCATCGCAAATTGCCTTCTTTCATTACTTTTACATCATACAAGATGTATTATACCACTAGAAAAATAAAAATCAATATCTTGTGGAAAAATTTGTAGAAATCTTTCTAAAACACAAGATATTGATTTTATTAAGAGGCTTGATAGACTTTGAAATGAGAATATTTCTTGTCTACAAGACGGTAATTTGCTTTCAAGAGTTGCTTCATCTCAGTGGTCAGTTCGACCTGATTATTCACCACAATATACTTCGGTTGGGCTCGATCGATTTGTTGGATCACATTGGTCCGGTTCTCGTTAATCCCTAGATAGGAAGTCGGTGTCAATAAAGCTGAAGCGGATAGGCGTTGGCTCTCTTGATAAAGAGTCGCCGTCGTATCCCAAGCATAGATGGTATCCTTTTTCTTACTATGGTCTTGGATATAGCTGGCAATGGCACTCCGCTCACTGGATTGTCCTGGTTGAAGAACCAAGTCCTGAGCGATTGGATAAGCGATTAAATAGACAAAGGCTACTAGAGGCAAGAAAGCTTGGCTGGTGAAGTAAGCAGACCAGACTTCCTTGGTTTTCCCCTTACGAGCGCGGCGTTTTGTAGACTCGCTTTCTTCCCCATCTCGTGAAAACCAAATGGCAAACAAGGGAAGGACAAATGGCAACATTTGTAAAAATTGATAAGCTCCTTGCTCAGGAAGACCGATCGAAATGACGAAGACGACCAAACATCCTACCCAGCCAATAAAGCGGAAGATCCGTAGCTGCGTATTTTTTTGCTTGTTAAAGGTCATCAAAAATGCCGAGACAAGCCCCAAGGTAAGGGCCAATAAGCTGTAATAAATCCCATTGCTAAAGGCTTGTCCATTGCTATAATTTAAGGCATTCAAGACATAGGTCACTTGGTTAATGGCATAGCCAAAGGTCTGATTCCAAACAGTCACATAGCCGATCGGATAAAAGACAATCGAAAAACCAAGTAAGACTGCTAAGAATTGATAAAAGCCACGCGCCCATCTCTTTTGCTTGATATTGAAGGCTGTTAAACCAAGAAAGGCCAAGAGGTAAAACAAGGCGCTGGTCATTGGTTCGATCAAGAAGGCAATCGCCGCCATCGCTCCATAGACAACGAAGGCTTCATCCTTACGATGCCCAATGAAATAAGCCAAGATCAGATTCATACTTGCAAACAAAACAGGAAGGCTAAAGAAGGTCACATAAGTCCCTCCAAAACCAAGAGCCAGTAGCAAGAAATAAAAGAGCAATTGAACATTCTGAGCAGTTGCTTTATTCGCCACCAGCAAGCGCACCATCTGATACAGAGAAGTTCCTGCATAAAAGAGGGCAACTGCCTGTAGCATCACCAGAATCCAATGGCCACCTGCTAGGCTGCCAAGCCAGTTGATCACATAATAAAGAAAACCATTGGTCCCATAAAAATCACCAAATGGAGCTTGACCTCTCGTCATCGCCCAACCTGCATAGAGATTTTGAGACTGCTGATTGGTGGCAAAGCGCGTCAAAAATGGCAAACCAACATGCAACAAACTAAGCAAGATACTACAAATCAAAGGAATCACAACCGGTACTGGACGCTTCCATTGACGGTGGGCATGTCTAGGCTCTTCTTCCACCTCAGATTTTGTCGCTGTTTCTTCTAGCACTGGTTTTGCAGCTTCACGCGCATGACGACTCATCCGGCTCAAGGTTTGTTCTTGTTTTGGCTCTGAAGTTTCCTCCACGACCGGTTCAGACTCAGGCTCAGATACAGCCGTGGTGACCGGCTCTTCTAAGACTTCTGCCCGACTCCCATGCATTGGCTCTTCTTCTCGAAAGACTGACTTGTCTAGCACTTCACGAATTTCACGTGTATCTTGGAAACTATCTCCAACGTGAATGCCCAATTTTTTCGAAGTCATTTCTTGCTCTTTTTCGCTCATTCTTTTTCCTTTTCCTAGATGTTCCTTTTGCTCTTTCATTTTCAAAAAAACTCATTTCCTTCTCTAGTATACCAAATTCTACTGTCTCTGTCAGCCTCTTACAGTCATTTGAAAAAGAGCCGAGATTATCTCTCGAACTCTTTCTCACTCGTTCTACTCTTCTTACAACATTGGCGCAAATAATTGCATGATTTCTTTGATTAAACTTTGGTGCCAAGTAAAGCGGAAGGTATCCTCGGTAATCTCTTGAGACACTTCAAAGATGTGTTCAAAGTCCGCTCGTATGTCTTTCAAAGCTGGTGTTTGATACATCCAAACCGCATTCTCATAGTGATGGACCAAACTCCGATAGTCAAAATTAATCGACCCTACAACCGCTACTTCATCGTCCGCCAAGACTTGCTTGCTGTGAATAAAGCCAGGTGTGTATTCATAAATTTTCACCCCAGCATCCATCAGATCTAAGTAAGCCCCACGTGTAACGATTTGAATCAACTTCTTATCTGGGATATGAGGCGTTACGATTCGAACATCTACCCCACGAAGGGCTGCATTTCGAATATCCTCTGTCAAATCATAGTCAATAATCAAGTAGGGCGTTGTGATGTAGACGTAATCTGTCGCTTGGTTGATAATATTCTGGTAAACCGTTTTTCCGACCTGGGATTTGTACATTGGCTTAGGACCACTTCCATACGGGATATAGAGGCCTTGGCCTTCAACCGCCTTATTCTCAATATGGTAGCGATCAAAATCCTCAATTTCTCCACGGTTAATGTACCAGTTCATCAAAAAGAGCCGCGTTAGGGCCTTGACTGCGCGCCCATCCAAGCGAACAGCACTATCCTTCCAGTGACCAAAACGCTCGATATGGTTGATATACTCATCTGCTAGATTGACCCCGCCCGTATAGCCAACTTGACCATCGATGACCAAAATTTTGCGGTGGTCCCGATTATTGTAGGCTACGGTCAAACGTGGAATCACTTTATTAAATTTATGCGCATCAATCCCCATTTTTTGCAAGCGACGAGTGTAATTTCCGGACAAGGTTGCCATGCAGCCGATATCGTCATAAAGAAGTTTCACCTCGACCCCTTCTTTAATCTTCTGCTCTAAAATCTCCAGAATACTATTCCACATCAAGCCTTCATCAATGATATAAAATTCGATAAAGATAAATTTTTTTGCAGCTTTCAGATCCTCTAGGAGTTGCTCATACATGTTTTCCCCAAGGGGATAAAAGGTCGAAGCTGTTCCATTATAGAGATCTGCATTGTGGTCCATGGATAGAATGGATTTGACCATACCATAAACTGCCTTGCTCTCTTGCTTGAGTTCCGCGCGTAATTGTTTGCTATTGTCTTCTCGAAACTTCATTGATTCCATATTTTTCAGCTGGGCCATTTCTTTTTTGGACAGGCGCCGTTCGCCAAACATGAGATACAAGAGGGAGCCAAAGACAGGAATCACGGCAATCAAGAGCCAAGTCACCTTGTTTTCCGGAGGGGTATTGCGATTCACTATGGCAAGAATCGTCGTCACATACAAGAGCCCAATGACCGCCACAGACAGCCAGTGCGGAAACCATTTGTTTAGCCAGAAGAAGCCCGCAAAGGAAGCCCATAGTTCAAAGCCCATAAACAAGATACTAAATCCATACTTGGACATTAAGAGACGTAATTTTCGAAAGGTCACAAACATCCTCCTTTTTCTTTCTACTAGTATAACAATTCTTCTTTTCCGATGCAACGTCCAGCCAAATCTCTATTAGGGAAGAGCAAAAACAAGTAAAAAGAGAGTGGGACAGAAATCGGTCATTCGTTAGAATTCGATTTCATCGTCCCACCTCCGCACAG
>NZ_MRXX01000004.1:95735-104144 GCF_016642265.1 Streptococcus lactarius | reverse complement strand
TGCTTCGCAAGTTCTATCCGCCACCTCAAAGCAGTGCTTTGAACACTCAACCACTGCGTCTTGCTCGACAATCCAAAGACAATTGAGAGGCTAGGACTTTTGTCCCAGCCTCCTTAAAGATCGTTGTCAAACGGACCTTTCATGGCCCTCCAACAGGAGTGATTATTGCCTGGTTAGCACTATCGTTCCTTGGTCATCTTCTGCTTGTTCCAAATCTTCCAGTGACAACTGATCACCCTCTACTCGGTAACGGTAGAGTTCATCTCCGATACGCATGGATTGATTGACCGGATCGATGGCCACCTCTTTGGTCTCTTCTTCTCCATCCGAGTCTGTGACTGTATAGGTTCCTTTTTGCCCTGTCACAACCAGCAATATCGTGGACTCGGCATCCTGGCCTCGGTAGCTACCATCGATTGACTGCACTTGCTCTTTTTCAGCACTGGTTGAAGAGACTGTTTGTGCGGCACTAGAGGACGGTTCACTAGACCTTTTTGTTGGTTTTGCCGGTTGACTACAAGCTGCCAATACGATCGCCATCGCTAAGCTCAGTCCATACATTATTTTTTTTATCATGATCGGCTCCTTTCCCCTTTAGCGGATACCATTTACCTTCAGTATACGCCAAGAAAGCCGTTCGGTCAATTGTTTAGCCCTCTAATAAACATGCCCTGACTTCTGCAATAAAATACAGGGAGCCCGTCACAAACAAAACCTCATCCGGATGACGCCGAGCCATAAATTCTTGAATATAAGCTTTGTAATCAGCTACATAGGGCAGGTCTTGTCGATCGCCCTGGGCCACCACTTCCCCGTAATGAAAGGTCGTCAACATTAATTCAGCTTCTGGTAACCCAGCTTGAAGGGTTTCGAGCATTCCACTGTAATCTTTTCGCTTGAGAGCTCCAAATAAAATCTTTACGCGTTTTCCGTCTAAGCTTTTTGCAAACTCGATCAAACGCACCATGGCATGAGGATTATGGGCTCCATCCAAATACAGTTGGTCGCCAACTAATTCTAAGCGCCCTGGCCACCGTGTCTCTTGCAGAGCAAGCTGGATCAGATCTAGATCTACTGCTTGAGGCTGACCTTCCATGTAAAGGAGAAAGGCCTCTAAAGCCACCGCTGCATTTTCCCGTTGGTAATCCCCCTTCAAGCCCAGAGACGGCAAGACAAGTTCCACGTTTTCATTCCAAAAACGATCCTGCTTTAACCCAAAATCTTTTCGGAAGGCGTGGAGATCCACAGCTAATTGCTCCGCTTTTTCTTGACAAATAGCTGCAGCTTCAGCAGGCAAAGGACCGACTACTGCTTTCTTACCTTCTTTAAAAATCCCCGCCTTTTGCTGGGCGATTTCCGCAATCGTCCCTCCCAGTGTTTCCTGGTGATCCAGACCAACCGAAGTGATCACTGCGATCTCTCCTGTCACCACATTGGTCGTATCCAGAAGTCCTCCGATGCCAACTTCCAATAAGACCACGTCCACTGCTTGTTCCTTGAAATAGAGAAGGGCCATGAGGCAAATAATCTCAAAATAAGAGAGTTGGTCCTGGGTTTGGAGTAGGGTCTGCTCCATCTGCTGCACCTCTTGACCAATCCGAGTGAAATCTTCATCCGAAATTGGCTTGTCCCCAATACAAATTCGGTCGTGGATACTGATCATATGGGGAGACGTAAAGGTTCCCACCTTCTTCCCATGAGCCATCAACAGTTGGCGCATAAAAGCAATCGTAGAACCCTTGCCATTAGTTCCTGTCACATGAAGGATCGGGTAAGCCTTATCTGGTCGTCCTAATAAGGATACTGCCTGTTTCATACGATCCAAGCCAGACCGAAAATTCAAACCAATCCGACCATTCATCCATTCTTCAATCTGATTCACATCTTCCTCCTAAAAGAAAAAAGCGACAAAACCTCTTCTGACGTTTGCGCTCCTTTCTTTTGTGCTCGTTTTTCTATCTTTATTTTTATAGCAAGCCCACCGGACTTCCTTGCGGTTTCTATTTCCTGCGCAGGGGTGATACAGTCTCCCAGACTTCCTGCTTTTTCTTATTTCTTGAAGCAGGGCTAAAAACGTCCCCCGGACGTTTTTACTCCTCCATAAAGCTGTTGAAGACTTCTTCGATCATGTCCCATTCTGCATCTGAGTCTTCTGGGATTGGTTGAAGGTCGCCTTCTGTGCCGTCTTCGTTTTCTGTAAATGAATAAGCTTGGATTTCAACTTCACCGTTTTCATCTTCTTCTGCATTTGCAGGGATCAAAAGAACATAGTTTTTCCCAAATTCTTCTTTACCATCAATGGTCAAAAGAATTTCAAACAAGGTTTCATTTCCTTGTTCATCCACCAATGTGATTAATTCACGTTCTTCATGGTCGTGGTTGTGATCATGTGCCATACTATTCTTCCTCATTTTCTTTCTAAAAATTGCGATCTAAATAATTTTGTAAAATAAGCTGGGCAGCCAACTTATCAATGACTTTTTTGCGTTTGCTACGACTGACATCTGCTTGCTCAATCAACATCCGCTCTGCAGCGACAGTTGTCAGGCGTTCGTCTTGGTACTCCACTGGCAATCCAAACTTTTCAGCAATCATCGTGCCATAAGCCTGACTGGCTTCCACACGCGGTCCGCTGGTGTTGTTCATGTTTTTTGGTAAGCCAACCACAAAACGGTCTACCTTGTATTGAGCTACTAATTCGGCTAAGCGCTCCAAACCGAATTCTTTTTTATCTTCATCGATTTGGATGATTTCAAGACCTTGAGCTGTAAAACCGAGAGGATCACTCACAGCAACCCCAACGGTCTTTGAGCCAACATCCAATCCCATAATTCTCATTAGAGGTCTATTCCTTGCCCTTTCAAATAATAACGTACCAATTCTTCTACGATCTCATCTCGTTCATACTTCCGAATTTGGTTCCGTGCATTATTATAACGAGGTACATAGGCAGGATCCCCACTGAGTACGTATCCTACGATTTGATTAATTGGATTGTAGCCTTTTTCATCCAGTGACAAATAGACATCCTTTAAAGTTTCGCTAATTTCTTTACGATTTGAATCATCAAGATTAAAACGTACGGTTTCATCTGTAAATCCCACAAGAACACCCTCTTTCTTTACAATACCACTATTATACCATATTCAAAGCCTTTTCACAATGGGCAAGTCCTTGATTTTACAGCTTTTTCAGGCTATTTGGCGATCATTTTCAAATTATTTTTGCTCACTTGCCCCAGCATGGATGAGATTTTCTGCAAATTGGCTTGGTGTCAATTTCAACAACTCTGGTAAGTGATTGTTTTTGAAGTAAGTCATCCCTTCCGCCTTCTTGACATCCATCGCTTCAAAATCATAGGTGATGGTGACCTTGTACTCATTCTCATTCTCTAGGGTCAAATCAGCCGTGAAACCAGGAACTGTCAAGGCCTCCTTAAAGGCATCGTCCTTGTTAAAAGAGTCCCTTAATTGGTTTTGCGCTTCCTCTAGACCGACTTGCTGAATTCCTTTTTTCAACTCCTCATCGGTCGCTGTCACATTGATGGTCTGCAACTTTTTAAAGGTGTTCCCCACATAGGTCACAATTTGGGTTTGTTGGGTCCCTTTATCATCTTTTGGAAAGACAAAAGTTCTTGTCACCACTTGGTTGTCTTCGGCTTTTTGCAAAATACTTTTGTTGTCCTTTTGCAATTGTTCAGCTTTCGCTTTGATCGAGTTTTGCTCACTTGAACTTGGTATTTTCACTTGTTTTTTGGGGCTACAAGCTGTCAAAAACAAGGCAAGTGCACCCAATAAAAGGAGATTTCTTTTCATGCTTCGTTCCTTACTAGTTATTGTTTTCTCAAATATTGTATCATAGATTTTAAAAAATGGTGTCCGAAATAGCACACCATCACTATTTTTTAAGATAAAAAAAATCAGAAACAAGCTGTTCCTGATTTTTCATCGCTTTAAAGGGCTGCACGCATCCGTGCTTCTGCATTTTCTACATTTCGAACGGAGCGTGGTAAGAAAGCACGAATATCGTCTTCTTTGTAACCCACTTGGAGGCGTTTATCGTCTACCAAGATCGGACTTTTAAGGATACGAGGTGTTTCCATAATAATATCGATCACTTCATTGACACTTAAGTCTTCGATATCCACTCCTAGATTTTTAGCGTAACGATTTTTTGAAGAGACAATACTTGCCACTCCATTTTCAGTCTTTGTAAGGATATCCAATAACTCTTCTTTGGTGATCCCTTCCTTACCGAGGTTTTGTTCTTTATAAGTTAGCTGATGAGCGTTGAGCCAAGTCTTTGCTTTCTTACAGCTAGTACAACTTGACACTGTATAAATTTTAATCATGCATGCACTCCTTTCGCTACACGATATTACTATCGTATTAAATTATAACACAAAAACCATCAGTCTAGCGACCTATTTTGAAAAAAATTAATCTTCAATTTCAATCGCATCATCTAAATCTAGTGTTACTTCTTCTGCAAGAGGAACTTCTTCTTCAGTTTTATCAAGGGGTTTCACTGTTTCGTCTTCTTCGATCAACCCAAAATGAACCCGAACCTTGTGGTCGATTTCGTCAAAAATTTCTGGGTGGTCAGCTAAGAATTTCTTAGCATTTTCAGATCCTTGACCAATTTTTTCGCCATTGTAAGAATACCAAGCACCAGCTTTTTGGATCAAATCGAGGTCTGTCGCAATTTTCAGCAATTCGCCGGTACGTGAAATTCCTTCCCCGTACATGATTTCAACCATGGCTTCTTTGAAGGGTGGAGCCACCTTATTCTTTACAACCTTGATCTTAGTTTCCTTACCGACATTGGTATCTTTTTGGTCCCCAGTTCCCTTAATTTGGGTATTTCCACGAACATCTAAACGAACAGAAGCGTAGAATTTAAGGGCACGGCCACCAGGTGTTGTTTCAGGGTTCCCAAACATGATCCCTACTTTTTCACGTAATTGGTTGATAAAGATGGCAATGGTCTTGGTTTTATTGATGGAAGCTCCAAGTTTGCGCATAGCTTGGCTCATCATCCGCGCTTGCAAACCAACGTGGCTATCTCCGATATCACCATCAATTTCCGCACGAGGTACCAAGGCCGCGACAGA
The DNA here is from genome assembly GCF_016642265.1 of Streptococcus lactarius. Classification (GTDB taxonomy): domain Bacteria; phylum Bacillota; class Bacilli; order Lactobacillales; family Streptococcaceae; genus Streptococcus; species Streptococcus lactarius. The sequence goes on along the minus strand of NZ_MRXX01000004.1, from coordinate 99,031 downwards.
GTCGACAACCACCAAATCAACGGCACCTGAGTCGATCAATTTACCAGCAATTTCAAGTCCTTGTTCCCCTGAGTCTGGTTGAGACAAGAGGAGTTCATCAATATTGACCCCAAGAGCTGCTGCATAAGATGGATCCAAAGCGTGCTCAGCATCGATAAAGGCAGCAATACCTCCTTCTTTCTGTGCTTGCGCTACTGCATGGAGGGCAACGGTAGTTTTACCAGATGATTCTGGACCATAGATTTCGATGATCCGACCTTTTGGATAGCCCCCAGCACCCAAGGCAATATCAAGCGCCAATGAACCAGAGCTCATCACTTGTACTTTTTGTTCCGCGCGTTCGCCCAAACGCATGATGGATCCTTTACCAAAGTCTTTTTCGATCAACTTCAGGGCATCATTGAGCGCTTTTTCACGCTCATCTCCAAATTTCTTAGAGATCTCATCTAATTTTTTCTGTTTTTTCGCCATTCTTTTCTCCTATTTTTTACTATACAGGAAATGCACTCCACTCACCAACGATTTCCGTCATTTGAAAGGCTCATTTCCTGTCCATTTGTAGAATCATTCTTCATTTAGCACAAGCTTCATTATACCAAATTTTCACCATTTAATACAGCCAAGCGCACCAAATTAAAGGCATGAAGGACTGCAATTTCGCGGACATCCGCCCGGCTACGTCCGGCGATATTGACTTGGACACTATCCACTCCACTTGGAGTCGCAAGTCCGATAAAGACGGTCCCTGCCGGATGCTCTTCTAGGCTATCTGGTCCCGCAACTCCGGTCAGGCTAACACCATAATCGGATCCTGTTAACTTACGGGCCTGTGACGCCATGGCTTGGGCTGTAAAATGAGACACCACTCCATGTTGCTCCAACTCTTGAGCTGGAATAGACAACATCTTACTTTTTTCTTCCAAACTATAGGTGACAAAACCACCCGCGAAGATGCTGGACGCCCCTGAAAAATCTGCCAGAGTTGCTTGGAAGAGGCCAGCCGTCAGGCTTTCTGCAGCTGTAATAGTCTTTCCAGTCTGTTTCAAGAGATCAAAGGCAACCTTGGCCATCGAATTGTCATCTCCATAACCGTAAAACAACTCTTGCAAGGGTTGATGATCCAGAGTGTGGCGTGATAAGATCTCCTTTTCTAAGACATCGAGCTTAGCTTCCGCTTCTGCCTGATCTTTCGCCTTTGTAGACAGACGCAAGGTCACTTCTCCCGTCTTGGCATAAGGAGCCACTGTTGGATCACTCTGTTCTTCAATGATATCGGCTAGGATCGTAACTAGCTGGCTTTCCCCAATCCCAAAGAAGCGCAAAACTCTAGAAAAGAGCTGCTCCCCTGTTGTTAAATGAGGCACCAATTGTTCATTGACCATTGGTTTTAATTCACTTGGTGGACCAGGTAGAACGACATAGGTCACTCCGTCGACTTCAATCAAACCTCCAACCGCGAGACCTGTACGGTTTTGAAGGGGGATTGATCCGGCGATCATTTGTGCTTGTCGCTCATTATTGGGTGTCCGGACATAATCTGGGCGACTGGCAAAGAAGGTGTCGAGTTTGGCAAGTGCTGTCGGATCAAAAACCAGTTCTTCCCCTAAAAACTTAGCAAGGGTTTGCTTGGTCAAATCATCCTCTGTTGGACCAAGTCCACCGCATAAAATCACCAAATCGCTGCGTTTTGAAGCTGTTTCAATAGTGGCTAAAAGACGACCTTCGTTGTCTCCTACCGCCACATGATAATAGACATCAATCCCTAAACTAGCTAATTTCTCAGACAAGAATTGGGCATTGGTATTGACAATTTGTCCTGTTAGAATTTCTGTTCCAACTGCAATAATTTCCGCCTTCATGGTGCCTCCCACTTATACTATTCGTAATTTTCATTTCATTTTAACACAATTTCCTTAATTATTTAAAAAAACAGATTGAAGATAAAGTCCATTTTGGACAACTTTCTTCAATCTTTTTCTTTTAGAGTATGAAGTAAAAACTCTTAAAAATACCATTACATCAATATTCCTAAGAGATTTAACTACGTGGTAACCAACTTCTAAAAGGGCTTGCCTATATTCTGAAGTAAGCACATCGAGCGGTTATTTTTCTATTGCTTTATTGACATAAAATCGTATCTCTAACGCTACTCCTTATATTTTTCTATCATTTTTTATGATACAATAGCATCAATTTATTTTTAGGAGGATAATATATGACTTCTACTATTGGTATTATAAGTTTATCTAGTGGAACTATGGGTGAAGACTTTGTCAAGCACGAAGTGGACTTGGGTATTCAACGTCTCAAGGACCTCGGACTCAATCCTATCTTTTTACCTCATTCGCTAAAAGGCTTAGATTTTATCAAAGAACATCCTGAAGCTCGTGCAGAGGATTTGATTCAGGCCTTTTCTGATGATAGCATCGACATGATCCTATGCGCCATCGGTGGAGACGATACCTATCGTTTATTGCCCTATCTTTTTGAAGATGACCAACTACAAAAGGTTATCAAGCCAAAGATTTTTCTCGGTTTCTCGGATACGACCATGAACCATCTCATGTTGCATAAACTAGGAGTCAAGACTTTTTACGGCCAATCCTTTCTAGCAGACATTTGTGAGTTAGACAAAGAAATGTTGCCATATAGCCTCCACTACTTCAAAGAATTGATTGAGACGGGAAGAATCTCAGAAATTCGACCTAGTGACGTTTGGTATGAGGAACGGACTGATTTTAGTCCCAAAGCTTTGGGAACACCTCGTGTCAGCCATGCAAATACAGGTTTTGACTTGTTACAAGGCAATGCTCAGTTTGAGGGAGAAATCCTCGGTGGTTGTCTTGAGTCTCTCTATGATATTTTTGACAACTCTCTACACGCAGATAGCACAGACCTCTGCCAAAAATACAAACTTTTCCCTGACTTGTCAGACTGGGAAGGAAAAATCCTCTTGCTAGAAACAAGCCAAGAAAAGCCTGAACCTGACGACTTCAAAAAGATGTTGCGGACTTTGAAGGACACTGGCATATTCGCAGTCATCAGTGGACTCTTGGTCGGAAAACCTATGGATGAAACTTTCTATAACGACTATAAAGAGGCACTATTGGATATCATTGATAGCAATACCCCAATTGTCTATAATCTGAATGTCGGACACGCAACTCCAAGAGCGATTGTTCCCTTTGGAGTCCACGCCCATATAGATGCAACGGAGCAAGTCATTCGCTTTGACTGTCACAAATAAGAGGCTGGGACAAAAGTCATAGCCTCTTATTTGTCTTTGGATTGTCGAG
>NZ_MRXX01000004.1:37417-95725 GCF_016642265.1 Streptococcus lactarius | reverse complement strand
TACAGCCCTACTCAACTGTGCGGAGGTGGGACGACGAAATCGAATTCTAACGAATGACCGATTTCTGTCCCACTCTCTTTTTCTATATTCTCTGATATTCTAGTCATCTTCTAAAGTTACTTATTTCCACTTTTCCATTCACAATCATTCTCATGATCATTGACGAGGCCTGCTGCTTGTAGGTAGGATAGGACCGCAACGGGACCCGCAAACTTGAAACCACGCTTTTTGAGATCTTTAGCCAACTGCTCGGAAAGAGCTGTCTTCGCAGGGGCCTGCTGGTAATCAGGCACATCATTGTTGATGGTTGTTCCACCAACAAAAGACCAGAGATAGGCATCAAAAGAGCCGAATTCTGCCTGGACTTGTAAAAAGGCTTGGGCGTTGGCACGGGTAGCAAAGATCTTAGCTCGATTTCGAATGATGGCTGGATTGTCTAACAAAGCTTCCAGCTCCTCATCCGTCATCTCTGCAACACCTTGGAGGTGATAGCCATGAAAAACCTCACGGAAAGCCTTGCGTTTATTGAGCACCGTTTCCCAAGAAAGTCCCGCCTGATAGGTCTCCATACAGAGTAACTCAAAAAGCGCTTGGTCATCATGGAGGGGACGTCCCCACTCCTCATCATGGTAGACTACATAGAGCGGGTTGTTCATTTTAACCCAGCCACAACGTTTTGGCATAGACTTCTCCTATTTCACCAACATCTTAAGAGCCGACTTGATATAGTTCTCTGCTGTATCGGTCGTCCCTTCGAAGAATTTCTTGATTTTCTTGAGTTCCGTTGCCTTGTAGCCCAAAGCCAACATGGCTTCCATAGCTTCTTCAAGGGCTTGGTTTTCTTCTGCAACTTTGGCTTTGGACTGAGCCGGTGCATCTTCTAGATCAAGATTGATCTTACCTTCCAGGTCCAACACCATCTGTTGGGCAGTTTTCTTGCCGATCTTCGGAAACTTGGTCAAGTAGGTGATGTTCTTGCTTTCGATGGCTTGGACAAGGCCTGCATTGTCATCCGCAGCAATGATGGCTAGAGCTGAGACTGGGCCGATTCCAGAGACTGAGATCAAGTTCAGAAAGAGCTTTTTCTCTTCTTCTGTCACAAAGCCATAGAGAAGGTGAGCGTCTTCACGGACCACTTGGTGCAGATAGACTTGCACCTCTTGATTCATTTTGCCAGAGTAGGCATAGGGATTGGCCACATGCAAGAGATAGCCGATCCCAGCTGTTTCCACCACGATGTATTTGGCGGTGATTTTCGTTAAGATTCCTTTAATGTATTCGTACATAATCTTCCTTTATTGTTTGTTTAATACTTGCCCAATTCCCGTAAACTGGTGTGATTTTCCTGAATGCGTCGGAACATCTTTTCCATATCTGACTTGGTAAAGTTAACCAAAACCGGACGGCCATGAGGGCAGTTATAAGGGTTGTCGCATTGGGATAGTTGGTAGATCAGATCACGCGCGGAGTAATCGTCCAGGGTGTGGTTGGCCTTGATGGAGCGTTTGCAGGACATCATGATGGCCAACTCAGCCCGGTATTTCTTGATGGACACTTCCTTGGTCAAGAGGAGCATGTCACACATCTCATAGATGCCCGACTCGATCTCTTCTTCCTTCATCCAGATAGGGTGCTCCCGCAAGATCAACTGGTTGACCCCGTACTCTTCTAGATAGACGCCCACTTCCTCTAAGAGGTGTTTGCGCTGTTGCAGGCGGATCAGATCATCTGCAGGGAACTCAAAGATATAAGGCACCAGCAGTTGTTGCTGACTACTGTCCACATCCCCGATGCTCTCCCGGTATTCTTCGTATTTGACCCGTTCTTGGGCCGCATGTTGGTCGATGATATAGAGGCCCCCATTGCCTTGGGCAAAGAGATAGGTTCCATGCATCTGACCAAAATATTCCAACTCTGGGAAGGTCGAATGTTCTTCCCCGTCCAACTTGTCATAAGCCTTGTCTAGACTAGCTAGATCCAACTCTGGGTGATCCAGTTCATCATAAACCACAACCTTTCTTTCCGCAAACTTGATCACGCTTGTCGGTTTTTCTGCCGGTTTTTCTTGGCTTGTAGAATCTGTAGCCACCTCATCTGTTAGAGGCAGTTGAGGATCTGCCACCTCTGGACGAAGCTTGAAATCTTGACTCTCTCGGTCATAATAGAGGCGGTTTTCTTTTAAAGGCAAGGTTGTCTGTACCGGCTTTTCTGTTCGGCGAATGGTCGACTTGGCTAGATTTTCTAGAGCATCCGGAATTAGGTCCTGCTCTTTCAGAGCATTCGCAATGGCTTGGGAGATCAAGGCCATCAGTTCTCGTTCTTTGGAGATACGAACCTCTTGCTTGGTCGGGTGAACATTGACATCCGCTAAGTAAGGGTCGATCTGGATATGAATGATCGCGAGCGGGAAGCGACCCACCATGAGTTTACTGCCGTAACCGTCTAAAATAGCCCGATTGAGCAAGAAATTCTTGATGTAACGGCCGTTGATAAAGAGACTGATGTAATTGCGATTGGCACGAGTCAATTCAGGCAAAGACACAAAGCCCGTCACTTCAAAATCTAGGTCGCGATTTTCAATGGCCACCATCTTCTTGGCAGAAGCTAGACCATAGACGCCCGCAATCGCTTGCCGAAGATTGCCAGTCCCTGCTGTTTTAGTCATTTCTTTTCCATCATTGATTAAGGTGAAAGCAATCTCTGGATGGGCCAAGCTCAAGCGATTGAGAATATCCACGATATGGGATAGCTCTGCCTGCTGGCTCTTTAAATACTTGAGACGAGCAGGGGTATTAAAAAAGAGATCTTCTACTGTAATCTTGGTCCCGACAGGGCTGGTCGCTGGCCCCAATTCCTCAATTTCGCCACCCTTTGCGACCAATTTGGTCCCGTGGGCAGCTCCTTCTTGAGCCGTTAGAAGGGTTAGAATACTAACAGAAGCAATGGAAGGCATGGCCTCACCACGAAAACCAAGGGTTCGAATGCGAAAAAGATCCGCTTGATTCTTGATCTTACTGGTCGCATGTCGACGAAGAGCCAGAGCGACCTCATCATGCGCAATTCCTTCCCCATTGTCTGTGATCCGAATCGACTTCAATCCTGCTTCTTCGATTTCAACGACGATCTGGCTAGCTCCAGCATCGATCGAGTTTTCAACCAATTCCTTGACCACACTAGCAGGTCGTTCAATTACTTCACCTGCCGCAATCTGGTTGGCTAGGACTTCTGGCAATTCAATAATCTGTGACATAGCTGCTCCTTTACCTTTTTTCACCGATACATGTAGCTCTATTATACCACAGATCCACAGGACTCCCTTTCTTAAAAAATGGAGGTTGGCCCCATCTTCTTCCCTAAAAACCGCATAGGCAAAGAAAATGACCACATAAACAAATCCCCTTGTCTTCCCTTTGGAAAAAGTGTTTAATAGTAGTGTAAAGAAGGAGCCGGGCTAGCAGGCTAACCGACTTTACCTAAGGAGGGAGAAAATATCTTATGAAAGTAGAAGTACACATTGATTCCCACTTCCAAGAAGAAGCGGTGACGATTACGGCACCTACACTATCTGCGCGTGTAGAGAAAATCCGTGACTTTGTGGAAGAATTGGATCAAAAAGGGCGCTTACGTGCCAAAAAGGATGGGGAGGCTTACCTGATCGAAAGCCAGCTATTCCAACGTTTTTACATAGAAAATCGGCAAGTGATTGGTGAGACCATGTCAGATCAGTTTATTCTAACTGGACCACTCTATCAGCTATCCGAAGACTTACCGACCTTCTTTCTCAAAATTTCCCAATCTGAAATTATTAATACCAAAGAAATCGATCACCTGCATTTTACCGGTAGCGGATCGGTTCAAATCTATCTCAAAAACGGGAATCTGACCTACTCCTCCCGTCGTTATTTAAAAGCTATTAAGGAGAAATTATCATGCTAAAACAATCATTTTCTGACGCCCTGAAAGGGATTCTCATCGGGCTCATCCTATCCATCTTCTTTTCCTACCGCTTCTCACCAGAGTTGTACCTTCCCTTAAGTCCTAATTCTGCTGTTGGCCGCTGGATGTTCTTGCATCATGTTCACGGCTCACTGGTCATGCTTTATTGCGTCCTCGTCTGGGGTGCGATTGGGGTCCTCTTTAGCTTGGGAAGTCTCCTCTTTCAAAAAGACTGGAGCCTCTTGCGTGCCTCTCTGAGCCACTATTTGCTCATGTTACTTGGTTTTATTCCTCTAGCTACCTTGGCCGGCTGGTTCCCAGCACGACTAGGATTTTACCTCTCGCTCATTGTCGAATTCACCCTCGTTTATGTGATCATCTGGTTGGTCTCCCATCATTTTTACAAAAAACAAGTCCAAGAAATCAATCAAAGCATTACTAACCACTAAGCAAAAAGACCCCTAGTGCTACAAGGATCTGAAAGTGGATATAAGCTGTTCTTTTATACAAATCTAATAAATCCTATAAAAATGATACTTGTTATAGTTATTCAATCATCTACTGAAACTTTCCGATGTGAGAAAAGTGCCTGAAACAATTGTGTTTCAGGCACTCGGGAGTTTTGAGACCTCAGGCTCAAAACTAAGTCATGGAACTTCGTAGAAGTTCGCTGACGTCCGGACTCACCTAAGGAAAGTTTCTAAGATGACTTTGTCTTCAATCTGAGATCCTCGCCGTCACGAGGATCTTTTTTTACAATTTCTTTTTCAATTCGGCGACTGCCATCATGACTTCCATGGGAGTCATATTGTAGAGATCCAGATTCTTCAATTCTGTGATCACTGTATTTTCTGTCACTTCCTCAAAGAGGGACATTTGTTCAGCAACCTGTGAAGGTACTTCCTTTTTAGGAGTTGCATCCTCAAGCGGTACTTGCTGGGCTTGTCCTTCGAGCTTGGTCAAAATCGCATCTGCCCGCTTCAACAACTCTTCTGGCAAACCAGCGATCTTTGCTACATGAATCCCATAGGACTTATCCGCTGGGCCGGGTTCAATCTTGTGCAAGAAGGTCACCTGACCATCTCGCTCTATGGTCGCAACATGGACATTTTCCAAGCGGGACAGGCTCTCTGAGAGAGCTGTCAACTCATGGTAATGGGTTGCAAACAAGGTCTTAGCACCGGTACGATCGTGGATGTATTCGATAATGGACTGGGCAAGAGCCATTCCATCATAGGTTGCCGTTCCCCGTCCCAACTCATCAAATAAAATCAAGGACTGGGGCGTTGCCTTGCGAATAGCGTGATTGGCCTCCATCATCTCTACCATAAAGGTAGACTGACCCGATACCAGATCATCCGCAGCTCCGATTCGGGTATAAATGGCATCAAAGATTGGCAACTCAGCCTTTTGCGCTGGAACATAGGAGCCAATTTGGGCAAGAATCACAATGATCGCCAATTGGCGCATATAGGTAGATTTCCCGCTCATATTTGGACCAGTAATCAGCTGAATGTCCCGTTCTTCATCCATAAAGATGCTATTAGGAATATAGGACTGGGCCCCCATCACTTTTTCAACAACCGGATGACGACCTTTGTCGATCGCGATCCGTCTTTCGTCATGGAAGAGCGGACGAATCAATTGTTGCGACTCAGCAACACTGGCTAAACTTTGTAAAACATCAACCGTCGCAATCGCTTGAGCCAACTCTTGCAGGCGCTGGATATACTTGCCAACTTCTTCACGAATCCGCATAAAAATCGTATATTCAAGATTAGCAGACTTCTCACGCGCCTCAAGCATATCTCCTTCGATGCGTGCCAATTCTTCCGTACCAAAGCGTTCTGAATTTTTCAAGGTCGCCTTGCGGAAAAAATGAGCAGGAACGTGGCTCAATTGAGAATTGGTGACATGGAAATAGTAGCCATCCTTCTTGTTGTAATCGATTTTTAAGCCTGTAATACCGCTGGCTTCGCGCTCCTTGGCTTCAATCTCTGCTATCCAACCAGTACCATCCCGAAGAACGACACGGTACTGATCCAATTGCTCGTCAAAACCTGTTCGGATGATATTTCCCTCTGTAATAACAGCAGACGCTTCCGGAGCAATAGCTGATGTAATCAAGCGGTGCAATTCAGGAAGTTCATCCAAGCGTGCAATCAAGACATCCAAGACAGGATCCCCAATACCCAGTAAGATCGACTTGATCGTTGGTACATGACTCAGGGTGTCTCCTAGCTGCAAGAGATCCTTGGGATTGATCTTGCCAAAGGAAACCCGGCTCGCTAAGCGTTCAATATCATAGACCCCTTTGAGGCTGTCGGTCAGGTCGCTTCGTTCAAAGAAATGATCCATAAAGACCTGAATGACATCTTGACGCTCTTGGATCCGTTTCAAATCGACCAAGGGTTTCTGAATCCAGGACCGCAACAAACGGCCTCCCATGGCTGTCCTGGTTTCATCTAAATACCAATACAAGCTACCATGTTTCTTCCCAGTCCGAGCATTCTCCGTCAAATCAAGACTAGCCTTGGTCGCAAAGTCCATCTGCAAGAAATCACAAATCTCATAATGATGAGCTTTCTTAAGGTGGCTCAATTCCCGCATTTGTGTCTGGTGGACATACTGAAGAAGTTTTCCTGCCGTTTTCTTTTCTAACTCACTCAGATGATCTCCTAAGAGTTGGACATCGTCAAACACCATCTCTACATGTGACAGCAAGAGATTCATCTGGCTTACAAAAACACGCTCTTCCTGTTCTGGTAACTCATAACCCAGGACCACCTCACGCGCCCGTAAATTGCGGATTTCTCCACAAACCATAGTGAAGTCATTAAGGGTGGTCACCTGAAATTCCCCTGTTACTAGATCCATATAGGCTAGTCCATAATTAGTCCCTGATTGATCCAGAGCCACCAGAAAGTTATTCTCGCTATCTGGTTTGGTAGAATCCACCACTGTCCCAGGGGTAATCACCTGTACCACTTCCCGCTTGACAACTCCCTTGGCTTCTTTGGGGTCTTCCATTTGTTCGGCAATCGCGACCTTATAGCCCTGTTCGATGAGAACATCAATATACTGCTGGGCCGAGTGGTAGGGAACACCGGCCATGGGGATCGGATGCTCTGCATTTTTATTCCGTGAGGTTAAAGAAATCTCTAAAATTTGGGCCGCATTTACTGCATCTTCATAAAATAATTCGTAAAAATCTCCCATGCGAAACAGCAAAAAAGCATCTGGATAGTCTTTTTTGATATCTAGATACTGTTGCATACCAGGGGATATTTTTTCTACTGTCATACTTTGTTATTCCTTACTGTTGCATTTCCTGATACAAGCTATAGATAAAAACAGGAGTAGATAGCTCCGACCAATGCTAGCCTCTATCTTCCTCCTATTTCATTTGAAAATGAGCTTGATTAATGCATCATTCCTGAAATTTCACCTTGAATCTCAATGGCTGCTTCTTGATCGCGGCAGATAATCAATAGTGTGTTGGCACCCGCTACTGTCCCTAGGATACGCTCATCTGTCATTTCATCCACGCCATTGGCCAATAGAGCTGCTTCTCCGAGCTCTGTTCTTAGTACCAGTGTGAATTCGGCCCGAGAGATGGATTTGGCATGAGTAGCTAACATAATATAAATTTCTGCTACCTCTGGTTCATTTGGCAAAATATAATACAATTGATCTTTTCGTTTCACCTTCACAAGACCAAGATCTCGTAAATCTCGTGAGAGTGTCGTTTGCGTTACTGCAATCCCTTTTGCCTCCAAACGATCCTGAATCTCTTTTTGAGTTGACAATTTTTCATTTCGAATCATCTGTTGAATCAAAAGGTGACGTTCTGTCTTTTTCATTGGACCTCCACTTTTGAATAAATATACTCTAAATTATACCAAAAAAATTGAAATTTAGCTTAAATTTGTGTTAAAATAATAGTTAAAAGGACTAAGGAGAAACTATGAACAATAAAGAACTAATTGCTAGTGAATTGGCCAAAGTGATTGACTCTCTTGATCAAGACGCTATTTTGAATTTACTTGAGCAACCAAAATCTTCAGATCTTGGTGACATTGCCTTTCCAGCCTTCTCACTTGCTAAAGTGGAACGTAAGGCTCCTCAAGCTATTGCTACAGAAATTGCTGAAAAGATCGACCAAAGCGCCTTTGAAAAGGTCGTTGCAACTGGACCTTATGTCAACTTTTTCTTAGACAAATCTAAGATATCTGACCACGTCATCAAATCCGTCATTACAGCCGGTGCAGACTATGGGCAACAAGACGAAGGGCATGGTCAAAACGTTACCATCGACCTTTCTAGTCCAAACATTGCCAAACCTTTCTCTGTTGGGCACTTACGCTCAACCGTTATCGGGGACGCCCTTTCAAACCTCTATCGCAAAATGGGCTACAAAACGATTAAAATCAACCACTTGGGAGACTGGGGTAAACAGTTCGGTCTCTTGATGGTGGCCTATAAAAAGTGGGGAAGCAAAGAAGCTGTTGAAGCCAATCCGATTAATGAATTATTAAAACTTTACGTTCGTATCAACGCCGAAATTGAACAGGATCCAGAACTGGACGAAGAAGGGCGTAAATGGTTCAAAAAATTGGAAGATGGCGATCCCGAAGCGACTCAATTATGGCAATGGTTCCGCGATGAGAGCTTAGAGGAATTCAACCGCATTTACAAACTGCTTGATGTAGAATTTGACAGTCTCAACGGAGAAGCCTTTTACAACGACAAGATGGATGAAGGGGTTCAAATCCTGGAAGACAAAGGTCTGTTAAAAGAATCTAAAGGAGCTAGCATCGTAGACCTTGACGACGTCAACCTGCCACCAGCTATGATCAAAAAATCAGACGGTGCCACTCTTTATATCACTCGTGATATCGCAACAGCTATGTACCGTGCACGGACTTACAACTTTGTCAAGAACATCTACGCCGTTGGGCAAGAACAGTCTAACCACTTCCGTCAGTTGAAAGCTGTGTTGAAGAAAATGGGATTTGACTGGAGCGATGATATGGTGCACGTTGACTTTGGTTTGGTGACAAAGAACCGCCAAAAACTGTCTACTCGTAAAGGAAATATCATCCTGCTTGAACCAACTCTTCAAGAAGCCATCTCTCGTGCCAAAGCGCAAATCGAAGAAAAAAATCCTGAACTTGAAAACAAGGAAGAAGTGGCACATGCAGTCGGTGTTGGTGCAGTTAAATTCTACGACTTGAAGACAGACCGTCGAAACGGATATGACTTTGACCTTGAAGCCATGGTATCCTTTGAAGGGGAAACTGGCCCTTACGTTCAATATGCTTATGCACGGATCCAATCCATCCTTCGCAAAGCCAACTTCACACCATCTGCGGATGCAACATACAGCTTGAACGATCCGGAAAGTTGGGAAATCATTAAGCTTCTCCAGGACTTCTCTCGTATTGTCAAACGGGCTGCTGAAAACTACGATCCATCTTTGATTGCCAAATATGCGATCAGCTTGGCACAAGCCTTCAACAAATACTATGCCCACACTCGTATCTTGGACGAAAGCCCTGAACGCGAAAGCCGTCTAGCCCTCAGCTACTCTACAGCTGTCGTATTAAAAGAAGCCCTTCGCCTACTCGGTGTACAAGCACCAGAGAAGATGTAAGGCGCAACAAGGATCCGGAAAACACCTCCCACCTCCTTGACAATCGTCCTTTGTTCATCAACGACTGAAACAACCCGTCAATTTTAAAAAGGAGACCTCGCGTCTCCTTTTTCTCTTTGAATATAAAGAAAAATCACTGATTCCTCAGCGATTTAGAATGTAGAAAACTTATTTTATCAAGTAAAATAAATTAAGTGCTTCTGCGGAGAATAAAATGAGATCGAATTTTTAGAATGAACCAAGTAAATACCAAAACTTCCCGCTGTGAGAAAAGTGCCTGAAACAATACAGGTTCAGGCACTCGGAATTTTTGAGAGTAAAACAGTTTGGGGAACTGTTTTAGCCTGAGCCCAGAAATTAAAGAGCGAAGGGGCTCAAAACGAATTGAACACGGGCTGCGGATCGTGTCAAAAAGATAAGTTCTCCTAGAATTGAGAGATTCTGCGTCCAACTTCCTATTTTGACTTTATCCGCAGACGCCCTCTGTATCTTGATTTAGTCATGGAACTTCATAGAAGTTCGCTGACGTCCGTACTCACCTAAGGAAAGTTTTTAATATGGCTTTTTCTTCAATCCAAATCGCTGGCCCCTCAGCGATTTTTTTCATTTACAACTGATAAAGTTCTTCCACAATTGCAGCTACTTTTTTGATATCTCCCAACATGCCTCGCATTTCAAAATCTGCCAACACTGGAAAACCAAAACGTTGACTATATTGCTTGGCAGTTAGACAATACTGATTGTTGAAATTCCGATTTCCTGAGCCTACAACGCCCAAACACTTGCTGGCATTGTTCCCATAGGCAATGAAATCTGCGACATCTGTCGTCAAAATCTCCACGTCTCCATTGTCTACACCATTTCCCCCTTCCAAATAAGTCGGTAAAAAGGTGATAAAAGGATTGGTCATTTCAAAGAAAGGGTGCCCCTCTTTGACCAGATCTTTCACATGAACCGTCTCGATTTCAAGACCTGGATGCGCTTCAAGCAAATAGTCGCTTAACCGCCGAACAAAACTCTCTGTATTTCCACTCAGGCTAATATAAACAAAGGATACTTTCATCTTTTTCTCCAATCAAGAAGCTCTCTTAACATTTAAGAGAGCTTCATTCACACTCATTGATTATTTATCTAGAACTTCAACACCTTGAAGTTTTCGAAGACGCAAGGTTTTATACAAAATAATTCCCAAAAATAGAGCTGCTAGTGCTGTCAAGAGCAACAAAGCTAATACTGAGGAGGATTGATAGCGTTGGCGAAGAGTTTCGTTTGAAAAAACGGAAAACAAGGAACTCAATACAAAATAATTATAGCAAGAGAAGATATAGCTAATCACGATTTGTCCAATAAAGGCATAGTGAGCTTTCAACAAATCTCTCTTCACAAATAGGAAATAGATGATCGCAAGTAAGGCAATCGTTATTAAAGAGACCATCAAAAAGGCGAAGGGAGATTGATTGACTTGAACAGATTTTTCCATGTAGGTTACGTAGTCTGCCTTATCTTGAGCAGTTGTTAAGCCCATTTGTTTGGCAAAATCATCTGATAACTCAAAGGCCTTAGAAGAGATAAAGGTTGACGCCAGCGAATTAAAGGTACCAACTGTAGAGAAAAACAGAAGGACATACAAGTAGATCGGATTTTTTTTCATACAAACTCCTTTTTATTTCTTAACCTCTATTATAACACGATACAAACAGAAAGGCAAGCACCTCAAAACCATGGAAGTACTTGCCTTATTACTGATTTGTTCAAATGAAATTCATTTGGAAATAGTGTGCACAAAAGATGAAAAAACGACATGCTAACTGTTTTATTCGGATTATTTAGAGATATAACGGAGTCCTATAACTTTCATTCGAACACCAACAGTATACCGTTATTGCTGACGGTTTTGTAGAAAATTTCTATTCTGCTTTGTTTTCACACCATTTGGTTGAATAAATCTATTTCTTCATCGGAAGCAAAACTATTCGGTCCTTTTTCTTCACCATTTGGTCGTTCTCTATCCATTGAAAAAGTCAGAAGGAGCTGCCTTCTGACTTTCTTTATTTAGATGGACGAAGGAAAGGGATATGAATTAATCCTCTTTTTTCTTGCGAGCAAGGCCCAATCCAAGCAATCCAGCCATCGCACCTGCAAGAACAGCTGCAATTGAGTTTTCTGTACCTGTATTTGGAAGCGCAGGTGTTTGTGGGTTCCCAGGTTGTACAGGCTGTTCCGGAACTTCAGGAGTTGGTTCGCTTGGAACCTCTGGAGTTGGTGGAACAATTGGGGTTGGTGGGTTGTATGGAGTTGGTGGAACTGGCGTTGGTGGGGTTGGAATAGCTGTTTCCGTTACTACTTTATTCTTATGCCATTTCACTTCAGCTTCCGGTTTCACCGGTTTCGTGTTTGGAACGACTTCAGGAGTTGGTGGGGTTGGTTTGGTTGGTGGAGTTGGAGCGGTTGGTTCCTTCACATCAACCGTAATGACAGTATAGTTAGGTTCGGTAGGAGCTGTAGGAGCTGTTGGCGGAGTTGGTTCCGTCGGCTCTGCTGGTAGATTTTCAACTATAATCGTTGGTGGAATTGGAGCCTTTGGTTCGGTTGGTTTTGTTGGCTCTTTCGGTTCTTCACCTGGCTCTTTCGGAAGACCTACATTTGAGTTGATCGCAAACCAGTAAACCGTTGGCTGACCAGCTGCATTGGCACCATTAGCGGTAAAGACTAAGTGACCATCTGTCATCTTCAAACCTGCTCCACCGTAATAGAGATATTTAGAAGATGGATTATCCCAACCTTCAAGAGTTGAAGAGGTTTCCCCGTTAAAGACGGAACCATGTTCAATATATTGGTTATCTTTGAAGGAAGTTACTTCTTTAGTAGCCGCATCATAAGAAACGCTTGAGTTTGGAATTGGAATAAATTTATTACTTCCAACATTTACAGATTCTTGGTGTTTTACTGTTTCGAATTTCTTCTTAGGTGTGAACGTAATTTGACCAGTCGTTGCATCTACTTTGTATGATCCGAGAACGTCATCCTTACCTTCAAAGGTGAATTCTTCCGTTCCAATAGAATGAACACTTCCTGAACCTGAAGCATTCACAGTTAAGGCATCTGTTACTTCTTCCTTCTCAGGAGTTGTACCTGGTGCCCATTTACCTGCCTCGACTTCTACATAACCATAGGTCTGTGTCACGATTTTAAGAGGATTGTTCGCCGAAATGGAAACAGTAGCAGTCCCAAAGTCTGCTTTTCCTGTTTTAACCTTCACTTCATTGTTTTCAATGCTCATTGATGAACCATCTGCATACGGGTCCCATGTCCCCCGTACAGTGTTGCCATTCACATCCTTGGCTTCTACTGTGATCGCACGAGGTTTGTCTCCACTATCTACATAGGAAGCACCTGTCCAGTGGTTAAGGGAGTTCAAAGCGACAATGGCATTGCGTTTTGTCAAATCAAATTTATTGCCATTACCATCATAAAATTCAATATCGACAGCAACTTTAACAGGTTTATCTTGGTCTGTTGAAGCACCAACTGTAAGGGTTACTGTTGGATCTGCGCTGACTGCTGCAATCCCTTTGCCATTGTTTGATGGAAGACTTAAAATCTCATAACGGTAAATCACACGTTTGATTGGATACATATCCGCATCTTCACGCATGCTAGACTGGTTCAAGTTGTCATAGGTCACAACAAATTTGTCGCCCTCTTTCACTTGAATGTATTCCGTCTCATTATTCGCCCAAGGACTGGTTGCTACAATATCTATAGCTTCCAATTTATTGGAATCATATTGTTGCACATTGCTAGTATTCAAACGAGCTTGGGCATCACGAGTAAGGTAGGTGCTGATCCCATCAATGACATGCGTTGCTCCGCCTTCACGTTGGAAGGTCAAATCTTGGACAGTTGACACATTTTTAATATCTGCATACGCATTGTCTGTCATATATTTATCGTATGCTTCTTTAGCATCCGTATATTGTTTTTTGGCAATTTCGTATTCAGCTAATTTCTTTTGATAAGCAATATAGTCATTTTCATACTGTGTTTTTTCAGCATTGTATGTTGCAAGATCCGCTTCGTATCGAGCCTTTGCGGCATCTTCTTCTGCTTTCTTAGCCAGCAACTGATCATAAGCTACTTTGTCTTTATCATATTGGGCTTTCTTAGCTTGGTATTTTTGTAAATCTTTGTCGTATTGCGCTTTAGCTGCATTATAAACAGCCATTTCTGCATCATATTTAGCTTTTGCTTCTGCATTGGCCTTATCCGCTGCTGCTTTTTCAGCTACTTTAACATCATATTCTGCTTTTTTCGTGTTGTATTCAGCTAAGGTTGCTTTATAAGCTTCTTGTTGCGTATTGTAGTCTTCTACTTGCTTCTTATAAGTTGCTTCCGCATCTGCATTTCTCTTTTCCATCAAGGTGATTTCTTGAGATTTTGCTTCATACTCTGCTTTTGCCTTCTTGTAGTTTTCAACGGCTGTATTGATTTTAGCTGTTTGAACTTTATTATCCACTTCTGCTGCTGCAATCGATGGTTGGATTTTTTCAGCCTCTTCTGTTACTGTCGCACCTTCTGTCTTTGCAGTTGCTTTTGCTTTTTCAAGTTCTGGTGACTCTACATAAGTAGTTGTAACGGTTTTGTTCCCTTCTGTCACAGTTGTAGATGTTAATTGAGAGGTTGCATGATCAGTTGCAGTAGCAGCCGTTGTAGCTTCTGCTGCAGGCGTAGTGACTTCATCAGCCTTGACCTCAGCTCCATAGGCATTGACAGTTACCAATCCGGCAACAGCCAATGAAACAACACCGACTGATAACTTACGGATGGAAAATGTTTCTTGCTTGGAAGAATGCTCTCGATAGCTCTTCATATTTTAGTAGTCTCCTTATTGTTTTAATCAAAAAAACTCACTGTAGGGGCAAAAAAATGCTACTACCAGTTAATCATATTCTATCACAATTGACTTTTTTCATAGAATTGTCGAGTTTGTAATTTTTTATTCCTTTAATTAAACACTATTTAATTTTACAGGCAGTTGCGATTTCCTCTTTTGGTTGCTTGCATTTAGTAGGATCAATTATTGAAATTTTCAAGAGTTTTCAACGATTTTCAATGTATGTTTTCTTAATGAACAGGGAAATTTTACCCATTCAAGAAGGCAATTTTTTAATACTTACAAGTTATACTCTTAGTATATACTAAATAGTTATGTAAAATTTTCCCCGATTTTTCACGAAAGTACAAAATAATGATATTGCTTGTCGGATTTTTAAATGGTTCCCTGTTTCCTATGGTAAATTCTTCAATCAGACAACTAGATCGTCATAGACCTCCAATTTCAGTATAGAAAAAGGGAGCAAGAGCTAACAAATGCCATTCGACATTTGTTAGCTCCCACTCCCACGAGGCTAATGAGAAACTGCCCCTTGGTACAGGTAAAAAGCCTAGTTCAAGTGCCAGATATCTTCGTTGTACTGAGCGATGGTACGGTCAGATGAGAAGAATCCTGCTTTGGCAATGTTCACAATGACTTTGTCCAACCATGCATCACGATCTTCGTAGTCTGCCAACATTTTTTCTTTCACTTTGATGTAGTCTTCCAAGTCAAGGAGAGTCATGAACCAGTCTTTGTTAATCAATTCATTGTGAAGACGATTCAAACGCTCTTCATTACCAACTGCAAGAACAGCATCGCTGACGATAAAGTCTACTAATGGTTTGATGGCTTCACGATTGTAGAATTCGGTTGAGTGGTAAGCAGATTTCGCATAAAGGTCAATAACTGTTTCTGAATCTTTACCAAAGATATAGATGTTTTCATTGCCAACCAACTCAGCGATTTCCACATTTGCACCGTCCATAGTACCGAGTGTCAAGGCACCATTCAACATAAATTTCATGTTACCAGTACCTGAAGCTTCTTTAGAAGCAAGAGAGATTTGTTCTGAGATATCACTTGCAGGAATAAGGAAGCTTGCTGCAGTAACATTGTAGTTTTCAACCATGACTACTTGCAAGTATGGTGACACTTCTGGATCGTTTGCAATCACTTCTGACAAGCAAAGAATCAAGTGGATGATGTCTTGAGCGATCGTGTAGGCAGGAGCTGCTTTCCCACCGAAGAATACTGTGATAGGACGAGCTGGAATGTTTCCTGCTTTGATATCAAGATACTTATGAATCACATACAAAGCGTTCATTTGTTGACGTTTGTATTCATGAAGACGTTTGATTTGAGTATCAAAGATAGAGTTTGGATTGATTTCAACACCTTGATGTTCTTTCAAGTGGTGAGCCAATTTACGTTTATTGTGGGCTTTAATATCTTCCAATTTTTCTTTGACAGCAGCTTTATCTTCATAAAACATAAGATTTTGTAGCTCTTCTGCTTGATGATGCCAACCATGTCCAAGAATATAGTCTAGATAATGAGACAAGCTTGGGTTTGCGTGCATGAGCCAACGACGGAAGGTGATACCGTTTGTTTTGTTGTTGAATTTTTCAGGGTAAATGTCGTAGAAGGCTTTCAACTCAGAATTCTTCAAGATCTCAGTGTGAAGAGCGGCAACCCCATTTACACTGAATCCATAGTGGATATCCATGTGAGCCATGTGGACACGACCATTTTCATCGATGATTTGAACTGCTGGATCAGTGTATTCTGCTTTCACGCGACGGTCCAGTTCTTTGATGATTGGTACCAAGTGAGGAACTACTTCTTCCAAGAATTCAAGAGGCCATTTTTCAAGGGCTTCAGCAAGAATTGTGTGGTTTGTGTAAGCAATCATGCTACGAACGATTGAGATTGCTTCATCAAGCTCGATACCACGTTCAGTCAACAGACGGATCAATTCAGGAATCACCATTGATGGGTGAGTATCGTTGATTTGTACAACTGCGTAGTCCGCAAGATCGTGCAAGTTGCTTCCTTTTTCGATTGCTTCATCGATGATCAATTGTGCACCGTTTGAAACCATGAAGTATTGTTGGAAGATACGAAGCAATTCGCCTTGACGGTCGCTATCATCTGGATAAAGGAAAAGTGTCAAGTTACGAGCGATATCTGTCTTATCAAATTGGATTCCATCATGGATGATTGATGAATCAACTGAATCCAAGTCAAATAAACGCAAGCGGTTCTTCGTTGCTATTTTATAACCTGGCACATCGATATCATAAAGAGTTGATGTTAATGTAAAGTGTGCAAATGGTACTTGATAACTACGGCTTGAGCGAACCAACCAGTTTTGATCAGTCAACCACGCATTTGGAATGGTTTCTTGTTGGTTGTTTTTAAGAACTTGTTGGAACAAACCAAAGTGATAGTTCAATCCAACCCCATCTCCGTTTAAACCAAGAGTAGCGATAGAGTCGATAAAGCAGGCAGCCAAACGACCCAATCCACCATTCCCTAGAGATGGTTCCAATTCCACTTCTTCAATTTCAATCAAATCTTTACCAGCATCTGATAATTCTTTTTTCACTTCGTCATAAAGACCGAGGTTGATCAAGTTATTTGACAAAAGTTTCCCAATCAAGAACTCAGCAGAGATGTAGTAAACTTTTTTCTTGCTTGTATTGACTGGTTTTAGGCTACTAACCATTTTACTATAGTTCAATAGGGCAATGTAGAGTTCTTCGTTACTACATTCGGAAATAGATTTATTGTATTGTTTTTGTATAAATTTTGGTAATGGTAACATGATTAAGTATCTCCTGATATTCTCTTTATTTCTTTAATTCTACCAAATTTTCATTAATTCTGCGATAAATCGTTGTCAAATCAAGCAAAGTTTCTTCGACAGCTGGAGTCAATTGATCCGCTGTCATCCGCCATGACCAGTTACCACCAAGAGTTGATGGGAAGTTCATCCGAGCAGAGCCATCTAACTCAAGCAAGTCTTGCATAGTAGCAATCGCCATGAAGCTGACGGAAGCAAAGACGGTGCGAAGCATAGCATGTGGTACAGATTCGTACTCTTTCCGGTTGGTATAACGAGCAAGGTACTCACGAGTTGGATCGTCGATTTCATTGCGGTACCATCCAAGAACTGTGTTGTTATCATGTGTTCCAGTGTACATCACAGAGTTGTTTGGTGCCAAGTGAGGGCTATCGATACTTTCATCGTCAGGATTGAAGGCAAATTGAAGAATCTTCATTCCTGGGAAACCAGTACGTTCGCGAAGCTCAATGACTTCATCCGTCATAAAGCCAAGGTCCTCAGCGATGATGTTCAAATCACCGAGTTCTTCCTTCACGGCTGCAAAGAGTTTGTAGCCAGGACCTTTGACCCATTTACCAGGTGCTGCAGTTTCAGAACCAGCTGGGATTTCCCAGTATGATTCGAAACCACGGAAGTGGTCGATCCGAACGATGTCGTAGATCTTGAAACTTTCACGCAAGCGTTCAATCCACCATTGGTAGCCATCTTTGTCCATTGCTTCCCAGTCATAGATTGGGTTACCCCAAAGTTGACCAGTTGCTGAGAACTCATCTGGCGGGCATCCTGCAATACAAGTTGCTTTCCCGTTTTCATCTGTTTTGAAGAGATGAGGATTAGCCCACATGTCGCTTGAATCTTCTGCTACATAGATTGGCATATCTCCCACAATTTCAATGTGGTGGTCGTTGGCATAAGCTTTCAATGTCAACCATTGTTGGAAGAAGAAGAATTGAGTCACACGGTGGTAAGTCAATTGATCCACCAATTCTTCACGGTATTGAGCCAAAGCTTTTGGTTCACGTGCACGAATAGCTGCATCTGGCCATTCTGTCCATGCTTTCAAATCAAAGTGTTCTTTGATAGCCATGTATTCTGCAAATAGCTCCAACCAAGAAGTATTGGCTTCGCAAAAGGCTTGGAATCCTTTTTGATCTCCTGATTTCAAGAAGTTCGCAACAGCTTTTTCAAGTAGCGGACGACGTTGTTCGAAAACCTTTGCATAATCCACTTGAGTAGGATCTTGACCAAAGTCCACTCCTTTAAGGTCTGCTTCTGTCAACAAACCTTGCTCGATCAAAAGATCGAAATCAATAAAATGAGTGTTCCCAGCAAAAGCTGAGAAAGACTGATATGGAGAATCTCCATAACTAGTTGTACCAAGCGGCAAGATTTGCCAGTAACGCTGCTTGGTCCGAACGAGAAAATCAACAAAATCATAAGCTGATTGTCCGAATGATCCGATTCCGTATTGTCCAGGAAGGGAAGAAATGTGCATCAAAACACCACTTTGACGTTTTTTCATAGGTTACCACCTCTTTTTATTTCTTTGAAGCCTGCGATTCGGTGCACGGTATGGGTATCGTTGCAGAGTCGTATCCAGCTCTCAAGCGGCTCTACTCTTTGTTAAAATCGAACAGGCGCAACTCAGTTTACGCATTTTTTGCGAAAACGTTTGCGTACCATGCCATTATAAACTTTTTCCATATTTTCTGCAAGGGGTTTCTTAAAAAACTTTTTATCTTTTTTAAAAAGCCCCGTACCACTAGTTTAGTATTTATTATTAGCAATGTCAATGAATTAGCGGTTTTTATAGAAGAAAGTTCGGAATTAAAATATTTTTTAAAAAATTTTTAAAATCTACTTGCAAACGTTTTCTTCTTGTGATATACTTAAGTCGTTTTAGGAAAACGTTTGTCTAAAACGCTTTCTAATTATTATCTTTTTTTATTCTTTAGGAGGAATAAATCATGAAACGTACAATTTTACGTAGTGCTGCTGTACTTGGTACAGTTGGTTTTGCCGGATTCTTACTTGCTGCTTGTAGCAATAGCTCATCAAGCTCTTCAGATTCAAGTAAAGAAATCAACGTTTATGTAGATAAAGGCTACAAATCTTATATTGAAGAAGCTGCAAAAGCTTTCGAAAAAGAAAATGGTATCAAAGTAAAAGTGAAGACTGGTGATGCTCTTGGTGGATTGGATAACCTTTCTCTTGATAACCAATCTAAAAAAGCTCCAGACGTAATGATGGCACCATACGACCGTGTAGGTGGTCTTGGTAACGATGGCCAATTGGCTGAAGTGAAATTGAGCAAAGACAGCCACACAGACAAAACTACAGAAGCTCTTGTAACAAACGGTGGTAAAGTATACGGTGCACCTGCTGTTATCGAAACATTGGTTCTCTACTATAACAAAGATCTCTTGAGCGAAGCTCCAAAAACTTTCTCTGATCTTGAAAACCTTTCAAAAGACAGCAAGTATGATTTTGCTAGCGAACCTGGTAAAAACACTGCTTTCTTAGCTGACTGGACAAACTTCTACTACGCTTACGGACTTCTTTCTGGTAACGGTGGATATGTCTTTGGTAAAAATGGTACAGATCCAAAAGATATTGGTTTGAACAATAAAGGTGCTATCGATGGTATCGAATATGCGAAAACTTGGTATGCAAAATGGCCAAAAGGATTGCAAGATACCAAAGGTGCTGCTAACTTCATCCAAACTCAATTCCAAGAAGGTAAAACTGCTGCCATCATTGATGGTCCTTGGAAAGCCGCTTCATTGAAAGAAGCTAAAGTCAACTATGGTGTTGCAACGATTCCAACCCTTCCAAACGGAAAACAATATTCTGCCTTTGGTGGTGGTAAAGCTTGGGTTATCCCTGCAGGTGCGAAAAACCTTGATGGCGCTCAAAAATTCATCGACTACTTGACAAACACTGACCAACAAAAAGCTTTGTTTGACAAGACAAACGAAGTTCCTGCTAACACAGAAGCTCGTAAATATGCAGTTGGTAAAAATGATGAATTGACAACTGCCGTTGTTGAACAATTC
Organism: Streptococcus lactarius; assembly: GCF_016642265.1. GTDB lineage: Bacteria > Bacillota > Bacilli > Lactobacillales > Streptococcaceae > Streptococcus > Streptococcus lactarius. Next base: position 75,353 of record NZ_MRXX01000004.1, on the reverse strand, counting down.
AAGAACGCTCAACCAATGCCTAACATCTCAGAAATGAGTACTGTTTGGGATCCAGCTGCTACCATGCTCTTCGATGCTGTAAGCGGTAAGAAATCTGCTAAAGACGCTGCTGACGATGCTGTTAAATTGATTAAAGAAACTATTGAACAAAAATTCGGTAGCAAATAAGACAGTTTTTAGGTTTGAGTAAGAGGTTGGAGACTAGGTCCCAACCTCTTATCTTGAATTATCAGGCCAATCCTCAACTGTCGAACTCGTCTTCTTGCTTGCTAGCAAGGATATTTATAAGGAGATCTGAATGACTACAGAACAAAACCCTAAAAAGGCGATGGGGCTATCTTTGATCCCAGGTCTTGGGCAAATTTATAACAAACAGAAAGCTAAAGGGGCTATCTTCCTTGCCGTTACCGCTCTCTTTCTCGTTTACTTCCTTGGAAGTGGGGCTGGGGAACTGGCTAAGTTGGTCACACTTGGAACCGTTCGTGGACAAGATAATTCCCTCTTTATCTTGATTCGTGGCGCTTTTCACTTGATCATCACCGTTGTCTACTTCCTCTTTTATGCTTTAAACATCAGAGATGCAGGAACCGTTGCGAAACGGATCAACAATGGTATTGCCGTTCCAAAAACGTTGAAGGAGATGGTTCATGCGATCTATGAGAATGGATTCCCTTATTTATTGATTATCCCTTCTTATATTGCTATGACCTTTGCGATTATCTTCCCAGTTTTGGTAACCTTGATGATCGCCTTTACCAACTACGACTTCAAGCACACGGCGCCAACTACCTTACTGGACTGGATTGGCTTCCAAAACTTCACAAACATGTGGACCTTGAGCACCTTCCGTTCAGCTTTCACCTCTGTTCTTGGTTGGACCTTGATTTGGGCTCTTGCAGCATCTACTCTTCAAATCGTACTTGGAATCTTGACAGCTATTATCGCCAACCAACCATTCGTAAAAGGAAAACGAATCTTTGGAGTTATCTTCTTGCTTCCATGGGCGGTGCCAGCCTTTATCACTATCCTAACCTTCTCAAATATGTTTAATGATAGTGTTGGGGCCATCAATGCGCAAGTTCTTCCTTTATTTGCGAAAATCTTCCCATTCTTAGATGGGGTCTTGATTCCTTGGAAGACTGATCCTACTTGGACTAAAATCGCTTTGATTATGATGCAAGGTTGGCTTGGTTTCCCTTACATCTATGTCTTGACTTTGGGGATCCTTCAATCAATTCCAAACGATCTTTACGAAGCTGCTTATATTGACGGCGCCAACGGTTGGCAAAAATTCCGCAACATCACTTTCCCAATGATCCTTGCGGTTGCAGCACCAACCTTGATTAGTCAATACACCTTCAACTTTAACAACTTCTCCATCATTTACTTGTTTAACGATGGGGGACCTGGTTCTGTCGGAGGAAATGCTGGATCTACAGATATCTTGATCTCTTGGATTTATAAGTTGACAACCAATACCTCTCCTCAATATTCAATGGCCGCAGCGGTTACCTTGATTATTTCTGTGATCGTGATCTCTATCTCTATGATCGCATTCAAGAAACTACATGCATTTGATATGGAGGATGTATAAAATGAAAAATTCAGTTCAATTTAAACGCCGCCTCAATCATTTCTTGACTTACCTGTACATGGTGGTTCTTTCAATCGTTATCATTTATCCATTGTTGATTACGGTTCTATCAGCCTTCAAATCGGGGAATGTCAGTGCCTTTACACTTGATTTTAGTGGCAAGCTTAGTCTAGATAACTTCTCAAAACTTTTCTCTGAAACTCATTATGGCACTTGGTATATGAACACCTTGGTGATCGCCATTATCACCATGATTGTACAAACAAGTATCGTTACCTTCGCAGGTTACGCATACAGCCGTTACAATTTCTTGGCTCGTAAACAAAGTTTGGTCTTCTTCTTGATTATTCAAATGGTCCCAACCATGGCAGCCCTCACAGCCTTCTTCGTTATGGCTTTGATGCTGAATGCCTTGAACCAACCTTGGTTCTTGATCTTCCTTTATGTTGGTGGTGGGATTCCAATGAATGCCTGGTTGATGAAGGGATACTTCGATACTGTTCCAATTTCCCTCGATGAATCTGCGAAATTGGATGGAGCTGGACACTTCCGTCGCTTCTGGCAAATCGTCCTTCCTCTCGTTCGTCCAATGATTGCCGTTCAAGCACTTTGGGCTTTCATGGGACCTTTCGGAGACTATATCTTGTCTAAATTCTTGCTTCGTGACGAAGTGAACTATACGGTAGCCGTTGGTCTTCAAACCTTTATCAGTGACCAAAAAAATCAAAAAATCGCCTTCTTTGCAGCCGGTGCTATTTTGATCGCAGTTCCAATCTGTATTCTATTCTTCTTCCTACAAAAGAACTTTGTTTCAGGCTTGACAGCTGGTGGGGACAAAGGATAAAATAGTATTTTGGTACATACATATTTTATTTTTAAGTTAAGGGTAGTATGGCTTTTGGTCCTTACTACCTTTCGTTAAGGATAAAATCCAAATAAGAGGCCCCTTTTATTGCCCTCGTTCTTCATGCTTAGAAAGGTTTTGTTATGCCCTATCCTTTTAATTATTTTGCTAGTATCTTTGGTTTCCGCTCTTCATTTGCCAACCGCAAAAAACTCAGCTGGTTTCAAATGATCTTTACTTCTTTCTTTTTGATTTCTATTACGCTAGTCCCTGTGGCTCTGCAAAACGCCCAACGTAATACCTATCCATTGACAACCTTTGTTAGCGATGTGTTTGATCCTTTAACGGAGGATGTTATGAAAGACTTGAAAGAAAGTGTCCGTATTGACCAGCATGAACTAGTCTATAACAGTCATTTTGGAGTTCATAAGAACAAAGCTGGCCATGTTATCATCGGTCATCACGAAGGAACTTCATTAGGTGAAAAATTAACCCTCTATTTCGATAAGACTCAACTAGTAATTAGCAGAGAAAATAAAGAACTTGCAAGCATTCCTTATCAGGCAATCAATCAAAAGAGTCTTGAAAATAAAGATGCTTTAAGCCAAGCCATTTCCAAAGATTGGTTCCAAGCCAATCGATTGGCCGTTAGCCTCTTCCTCGTCCTCTTCTCAGGTTTCTTATCTGCTGTGAATTTTGCAATTTTAGTATTTGGAGCCTCTTTCTTCCTCTACCTGACTCGAAAATCTCGACTCTTTTCACTCCAAACCTTCAAGGAATGTTTCAACTGTATTCTGAATTGCTTGGGACTCCCTATTTTACTAAGTGTCCTCGTCAGTTTGCTCTTCCACCAAGTATTTACCACAACGATTATGATCCAGAACGTCTTATTTGTACTCTATCTTGCCATGGTATTTTATAAGACCCACTTCCGTGATCCAGACTATCGCCGTTAGGAGGTTTTCTTATGCGTGTTACCATCAAAGATGTTGCAAAACTCGCTGGCGTCGCGCCTTCTACTGTCACGCGCGTCATTCAAAATAAATCCACGATTAGTGACCAAACAAAAAAACGGGTCCGAGCGGCTATGGTCGAGCTGGACTACCATCCCAACCTCAATGCTCGTAGCCTTGTCAGCCAATCGAGTCAAGTCATTGCTTTGGTCCTTCCAATCGATAGTGATGTTTTCTACCAAAACCCGTTCTTCCCAACAGTTTTAAGAGGAATTACCCAGATCGCTTCAGACAATGACTATGCCATCCAAATTTGTACTGGGCAAAACGAAGAAAAACGTCTCGAGAATCTCAAACAACTGATCTACGGTAATCGTGTAGATGGTTTGATTTTCCTTTATTCAAACCCAAATGATCCACTTGTCGAATTTGCAATCAATGACAAATTCCCGTTCCTCATCCTTGGAAAGGCCGCTTCACCTTTTGTATCGCTGGTGGATAACGACAACATCAAGGCTGCGTTTGATGCGACGGATTATTTGATTCAGCAAAACTATCGAAAAATTGCTTTTATCGGAGGAAACAAGGAGCTATTCGTTTCTCAAGACCGCTACGAAGGATACAAAGAAGCCCTTCAACAGGCTGGCATCCCTCTAGATGAAAAATTAGTGAAGTTTTCATTTGGTTTTATGCTGGAAGACAATTCCTATCAAATTATGGAAACTCTCCCTTTGACCGATCTGGATGCAATTTTGACAACAGATATTCTGGTAGCTGAAGGGGTTCGCAAATACCTTTCTGAACAACAGTTAACCATTCCAATTGTTTCTTTTGATTCCATCAAACCGCGGCTGGATATTGAAGCCTATATCGATATCAATGCTGTCGAATTAGGGCGTGAATCTGTCCGAACAATTCTTCAGATCATCAAGGACCACAAAGAAGGAAAAACTGTTTGCTACCGTCAATTAATTGACCACTCGATTACGAAACTATAGGAGTCTTTATGTCTACATTTACTGCTTATTTAGATGATCAAGACTTGATTCGTATCCAAAAAGGAGAGGAGAGCATCCTTCCTTTTTATTTGGAAACAAATCAAGGTCCCCTTGCTATACTGCCTGTAAAACTTTCCAGTGCAGCCCACGAAAAAGAAGATTATTTCCTAAGTCCTATTCCACTAGAACTTGGAAAAGAATATCGTATTTGTGATGAAACTGGATCTTCTTCTCTTCTTTACTACGGAGAAATCGTTCGTAAACCGATCTTTGATCAAACCTTCACCTATGATGGTGATGATCTTGGAAGTTTCTACACACCCAGCCAGACTCAGTTTAAATTCTGGGCTCCGATTTCGCAAGACGTGACCCTCCATATTCAGGGGCAGGTACATTCCATGACTCGAACTGAGAACGGGGTCTGGGAACTCTTGCTCAAGGGAGACTGGGAAGGGGCTAGCTACCACTATGAATTCCGTGTCAACGGTATCGAACGTCGGATCCATGATCCTTATGCCTTATCTTCATTAGCTAACTCTGGCGATAGCTTGGTCATTGACCGCAAAAAAATAACGCATCCCATCACACGTGCTACGAATCAACTAGACCCGACAGATGCGATCCTCTATGAGATGAGCGTCCGTGATTTCTCCGTCCAAAAAGAGGCTGGATTTAAACACCCTGGGAAGTTTACGGCTCTGACAGAATCTCCTCAACTGAATGGGGAGAAGCTTGGATTTGACTACATTCGCCATCTTGGCATCACTCATGTTCAGCTACTACCCGTCTATGATTTTGGCAGTGTCGACGAAGAGGATCAATTCAAGGCCTACAACTGGGGCTATGACCCTGTTCAATACAATGTCCCTGAGGGAAGCTATACCAGCGACCCAAACGATCCTTATGCGCGAATCCTAGAACTTCAAGAGACTATTGCGACTTATCACAAGGCCAACCTCAGTGTCATTATGGATGTGGTCTACAATCATGTCTACAAGGCAGATGAATATGCTTTTGAACAAATTGTTCCAGGTTATTTCTATCGCTACGATACAAATGGCGAACGAACCAACGGGACTTTTTGTGGGAATGATGTAGCAAGTGAACGCGCCATGGTTCGTCGTTACATCAAACAGTCTCTCAAGCAATGGGTTGAGCTATACGGCTTTGATGGTTTTCGATTTGACCTGATGGGAATCCTGGATATCCAAACCATGACAGAGATCGCAGAAGAGCTCCGTACTATCTATCCAAACATCTACCTCTATGGGGAAGGGTGGAAGATGGATACAGGTCTCTCAGAAGAACGGCTAGCCCATCAATACAAAGCTAGCGAATTACCAGCCTATGGCTTTTTCAGTGACAATTTCCGTGATACGATTAAGCGAACACTCTTAGCTGGCCACCGTCGCGACAGCCGGTACCTTGAAAACGACTTTGCCAATATCCTGACAGCAAATGTCGGAAAAATTGCCCCAGCTCATTTCATGCAACCCCAACAAGCTATCCAGTATGTAGAATGTCATGACAATGCGACTGTATTTGACTATTTCCAAATTGAGAAGGGACAAGTCTCTCTAGAAGAAAGAAAAGCTTTATCCCGCCTCGCTCTTCACTTGGTATTACTAGCTCAAGGTGTTCCCTTTATCCATGCCGGCCAAGAATTTTACCGTTCAAAAGATCTGGAAGAGAATACTTACAACCTCCCGGATAGCCTGAACCAACTAGATTGGACTTCTCTGGCAAATTGTCAGGAAGAAATTTCTTTCGTGAAAGAGTTGATGGCCTACCGTAAATCACAACCTCTCCTCCATTTGAAGAGAGGACAAGAGATCCGGGACTATTGTGATGTCAACTGGTTGTCAGACCATCATTTTGCTTACACTATTGAAAAGAATCGTGAGAAAATAACGATTATCGTGAATATAGGGAATCACGAAATGAACTACCAACATCCAAGAGATAGTCAATTGCTGTTTGCCTACCCGCAGGCCAACCTCCAATTGCCGATTGCAAAAGGTCAGGAGCTCACCCTTTCTGCCCATAGTTGGCTTCTTCTCCACGAAACTTATTAAGTACAAAAACAAGGCCACCACAGGAAATGTGGGGCCTTGTTTTTAATCTTCTGTTTCCACAAAACGTCCAATGATATGAACGTTGTCTGAAATCGTAATAAAAGCCTGTGGATCAGCCTTTCTCATAATGTATTTGAATTCATTAAACTCTGCACGGGTAATAACCGTCAATAAAACTGCTTTGGCCTGATGGTTATATGTCCCTTCTGCATTGTGGATGATCGTTGCTCCACGATGCAATTTTTTATGGATCTTTTCAATAATAGCATCTGGCTGGCTCGTTACAATCATGGCCTGCATCCGTTTTTGTTTGGTAAAGACAGCATCGGTTACTCGGCTCGACACAAAGATGGTAATCATCGAATAAAGAGCATATTTCCAACCAAAAGTCAGACCTGCAATCAGCATGATGGTCCCATTGACCAAAAAGGAAATGCTCCCGACATTCTTTCCAGTCCGCTTTCGAATGGTCAAACTGACAATGTCCGTCCCCCCACTGGAAATGTTATTCCGAAGGGCAAAACCAATCCCTGTCCCCATGACCACTCCTCCAAAGAGGGCATTCATAATGGGATCGTTTGTCAAGGTAACTACAGGGACAAACTGAATAAAGAAGGAACTCATCGAGACTGTGATAAAGGTAAAAATGGTAAATTTATGACCAATTTGATACCAAGCTACAATCATCAAGGGAATATTAATGGCATAAAAAGTCAAAGAAACCGGAATCGTAAAACCGATAAAACGATGGCTCAAAACAGATAATATCTGAGCCAACCCTGTTGCACCACTAGAATACACATGTCCTGGTTGGAAGAAGAAGTTGACGGCAATAGCTGATAAAAATCCATACAACAGAGATGCCGACACTTTTTCATCGTATTTCTCACGGGAGATACTCTTCATGACGCGCAATAATTTGATATTATAAGCTAGTCTTCGCACATGGTAGCGAAGGAGCTTACTAAAATGAGTTTTATTCATATTCAATCCATTGATCAAACGAAACGGGAACTTTGAGCAAAACGAATTGCTAAACTTCCCGTTCGCTATTTTGTCCTATTCTTGATCTGCTCCCTCTACTTGAAGACTTAATTCATCCAATTGTTTATCTGAAACAAGAGATGGGGCTTGTGTCATTGGATCTGTTGCCTTATTGTTCTTAGGGAAAGCAATAACTTCACGGATATTGTCTTCACCCGCAAGAAGCATCACGAAGCGGTCCAAACCAATGGCCAAACCACCATGTGGAGGGAAACCGTAATCCATAGCTTCAAGCAAGAAACCGAATTGCTCATTCGCAGCTTCTGTTGTAAATCCGAGAGCTTTAAACATCCGTTCTTGTAGTTCTTTATGATTAATCCGAAGGCTTCCTCCACCCAATTCATAACCATTGAGGACAATATCATAGGCAACTGCCCGAACTTTCGAAAGATCACCTTCCAATTCATGCTCTGTTTCTTCTTGTGGCAATGTAAACGGATGGTGGGCAGACATGTAACGGCCTTCTTCTTCAGACCATTCAAACATTGGCCAATCCACTACCCAAAGGAAATTGTATTGATTGTTGTCAACTAAGTCAAGCTCTTTTGCCAAACGAACACGCAAGGCACCTAGCGTTGTATTTGCCACTTCAAGACTATCAGCTACAAAGAGGACCAGATCCTTGTCTTCCAAGTGTAAAGCTGTTGTCAAGTCACTTGTCACATCTGTCAAGAACTTAGCAACTGGACCATTTAAGGTACCATCCGCATATTTGACCCAAGCAAGACCCTTGGCACCGTATTGCTTAGCTACTTCTGTCAACTTATCAATGTCTTTTCGAGAATAGTGATCCGCTGCACCTTTGACAACAATTGCCTTAACAGCAGGTGCTTCAGAGAAGACTTTGAAGTCTACACCCTTGACAAGCTCTGTCAAGTCTTGTAGCAACATATCAAAACGTGTATCTGGCTTATCTGAACCATATAAGCTCATAGCGTCATCATACTTCATCCGTGGGAATGGAAGTGTCACTTCAATTCCTTTGGTTTCTTTCATGACACGTGCGATTAATCCCTCTGTAATTTCCTGAATTTCTTGTTCACTTAAGAAAGACGTTTCCATATCGACCTGTGTAAACTCAGGTTGACGGTCTCCTCGTAAATCCTCATCACGGAAACACTTCACGATTTGATAATAGCGATCAAATCCAGCATTCATCAACAATTGTTTTGTAATCTGAGGACTTTGTGGGAGCGCATAAAAGTGGCCTTTGTTGACACGAGAAGGAACCAAGTAGTCCCGTGCTCCTTCTGGGGTTGACTTCGTAAGAAATGGTGTTTCGACATCGATAAACTCTAATTCATCCAAGTAATTGCGGATCGAATGGGTCACTTTTGCACGCAGTTTGAGGTTGGCCAACATCTCAGGGCGACGTAGATCCAAATAACGGTAACGAAGACGAGTATCGTCATTGGCTTCAATGCCATCCTTAATTTCAAATGGAGTTGTTTTTGCAGTATTGAGAACCGTAATCGCTTCTACCTTAAGTTCTACTGCACCTGTAGGTAAGTTAGGGTTTGCTTGTTCCCGCGCTTCTACAAGACCTGTAACTTCAACCACGTATTCACTACGGATGCTTTCTGCAGTTGCCATCACTTCTTTTGAGGCTGTATCAGGATTTATGACCAATTGCATGACCCCTTCACGGTCACGTAAATCAATAAAGATTAAGCCCCCTAAATCACGACGACGGCCAACCCATCCTTTCAAAGTGATATGAGTTCCAATGTGTTCTTCACGAACACGTCCAGCATACATTGAACGTTTCATTTCTTCATTATCTCCAAACTAATATTCTTGCTTCTATTTTACCACAAAGACCGGCAGAAATGGCCTTTAGACCTATTTTTTCAAGCCCACTTATGGTTTGTCAACATCTTCTTCCTTTTTAGGATCATCATAAAGGGTCGGTAGGAATACTTTCATTAAATTCGCTGTTCCAAATCTTAGCACCGCCGCTGCTATCCCAAAAATAGGGGATAAGTAGCGAAAAAAGAAATCCCCTCTAAACACATAGGTCAGCATCCCCACAATAAAAAAGATGATCACCCCTTGAAACACTGCATACCTGTATATTTTTTTCACACTGACTCTCCTTTTTCTAGTTTTCTCACAATTTTTTAACTTATCCACCATTTTCTCTTTGTTATCCACAAAACTGTGGATAACTGTTGATGGATCCTTCTTAAAACGAGAGTAAATCCATCGCATCAAGACTTGTTTTCATGATTTTACAAGATCTTTTTCCACATCCTGTGGATAACTTTCCTTGTAAGTCTCATTCCCAGCTTCACTTTTTTCACAAATCAAGGAGCTAGAATCACCTCTAGCCCCCTTAATCAAATACTATTTAAACTCTTCTGGCGCTCCTGTATATTGAGACCAATCATTTGTAAAGAAACGATCATTCAGATGGTAAGTCGGTGCCTTTTCAGCTTTGGTGACAAATGGATTAACCGCTTTGTCAAAGGCAATCCACCCATTCCAGCCCATGTGAATCGTATCTTCCATAAAGTAAGACTTATCTCCATCTTTAGAGAAGTCTGCAATATTGGTAAAGCCTTGACTTTCCAGTTGATAACGAATCTTGTCAACTGCTCGATCGTACATATCTTGACTCAGACCTGTATATTTCATCCATTTGGCATTGACAGGAGGAATCACAAAGATCACATTTGTGTGTGATTTCGCAAACTGATCTAGGACCAATTGTAAGTCATTGTACTCAGGAGATTGTATATAGGATTCGTTCTTTTGGAAGCCCTTCAGTTTTTTCAGCTTCATTTTTAAGCGCGTATTATAAAAATGATTGCTGATCCCAAGGTCATTGTTATTGGTTTTAACTTTTGCTTCTGCTGTTGCAATTTCTTCTAACTTTTCATACGAAAATTCATCCGGTAAGTCTTGTAGACGTTTTTTAACTTTCTGATCGTAATTCCCATTTGTTCGGGTAGCAAGATTGCTAAACAAGGCATCCTCCCGTTGAACGAGATGTGAAACCAACTGATTCAACTGACGATCAAATGTTGAAATTTTCTTCCCTTGAGAAATTTTCGTCACAACACTTTGAAACGCAACGTTTGGAAACTGTTGTAAAAGACGTTTTGCAGCATACTCAGAAGCAGCACCATCTTGATGGTTGGCAATGAAGCTATTCAACTGGTCGCTATTAAAGAATTGTTGAAAGGCCGACGAATCATAACCCGTTTTGGTAAACCATTGCGGAGAAACCACATAAACAGCCGTATTATCTTTGAGTTCTGGTAGGATCTGTTGCATACCAAAATACTGGTTTAAGGATGCAGCACCACGTTCCCCTAAAAAGTAGGGTCTGTAATTGCGATCATATTTTTCAGCCAAAACTGCTGGATGCACCACGTCAAAACGCAACCATTCGCTCGATCCGAAGTAAGGGACAAACCGATGGTGAGGATCTGAAAGGGCTTCTTGTTTTTTTGAGCGACTCTTGAATCCTTCAGCATTGAGACTGACGGCAGCTTTTTTTTCTTCGGTATAGTTGTGTTTATGATTGACCGGGTATAAAGCTAGTAAGGTCACCACCATAAGAAGGGCACAGAAAACCGGCCCTAAAATCAACCATAAACGCTTAAGCATTCTGAAGCTCCATCACACCTTCTACGATTTTGTTTGCAGTGTTCCAGTCATCGCGTCCAAATTCAGACACAGGAACACGGATTCCAAATCGACTTTCCAACTCAACAATCAATTCAACTGTTCCCATGCTATCAAGGACACCCGCATCAAAAAGATCCTCATCCATCATGTCTGAGACATCTTCCATAAACAATTCGTCAATAATTTCAATTACTTGTGATTTTACATCCATTTTTTATTCTCCTTTTATTTCACTTTTGGGAACCATTGCTGATCCAAGAATCCTGAGAAGATCAGGAAGGACAGCATCACTGTATTAAAGGTGATAAAGATCCCCAAAGCCTTGGTCCAACGATTGTCCGGTATCGGATCCAATCCTTTTGCTTTTCTTTCTTTATTAATAGATTTTTTCTTTCGAATCCAGGCATCATTGATAACCATTCCAATCCCATGGAAGAGCCCATAAGCGATATAGTACCAAGTCACTCCATGCCAGAAGCCCATGACCAACATATTGATAATGTAGGCAACATTTGAGGTCGTGATCCGACTCTTGAAGACTTTATTACGCATCAAGACCATGACGAGACGCATAAAGACAAAATCACGGAACCAAAAAGAAAGACTAATATGCCAACGATTCCAGAACTCCTTCAAATCACGAGAAATGAAGGGGCGATTAAAGTTGATTGGACTCTTAATCCCCATCAGATTAGAAGCTGCTAAGGCAAACATCGAATATCCCGCAAAGTCAAAGAAAAGATCTAAACCGTAGACATACATGACTCCCAGTGTTCCGATGTTGAAGAATCCACCTTGAGATAAGGCATAGGTCTGCACATGACCTAACAATAAGTGGCCAAAAATATGAGCTAGGATAAATTTATAGAGGAAGCCATACATGATATACTTAACAGCTTGCTCCAACATATCCAACAATTCATCACGCTCTGGGATTTTTTTGTAATCCTCATCAAAACGCTTGAAACGGTCGATCGGGCCACTTGAAAAGGTTGGCATAAAAAGCATAAAGCGCAAGAATTCCCAGAGAGTGAATTCTTTCAAAACACCGTCCCGCATTTCAATAATCATCCCGACAGCCCGGAAAGTCAAATAGGAAATCCCTAAAAATCCTAGTAAAGATTGATGCCCGTGCTTGATGGCAGGTTCAACCTTTACAAAGATCAATGGTAAGACGGATAAGAAGGAATGCAGATAGAAAATCCACTTATTATCCGCCTTCTGACGATAAAACTTGTAGGAATACACAATCAAGATTTGCCATACCACATAAAATAGTAAGGCATAAATTTGCTTGAGATCCGTCCCCGTCAGCATCAAAATAATAAAGGCAAAACTGACGACTCCTTCATAGATTGGAAATCTCTTCTTGTAAAAGAGTCCAACAAAGATTGGCAAGAAAGCTACAATGAGGTAGACGAAGTAGACCGGCGTTCCATAGTGTTCTAAATGAGGGAGCTGTTTCAAAAACTCGATCATCGGTTGTTAACCTCGCTAATCAACCCCTTGATGTCGATTTTCCCATTTGGTGTTAACGGCAAACTATCACGGTAAAGGAATTTCGATGGCATCATATAAGACATCATGATATCTTCCAAATCTTCCTTGATGGCTTTCGTAATATCAATTTCCCGTTCAAATTGCCCTTTGACACCATCTTTTAGGATGACATAAGCCAAGAGGTTTTGAACTTTATGATCTTTGTTGTAGCGCGGTACAGCAACAGCCGACTCAATATACTTGGATTTGTTCAAGTTTTGAGAGACATCTTCTAGCTCGATGCGGTAACCGTTAAACTTAATTTGGAAGTCCATTCGACCACCGTAGAGAAGAAGTCCTTCATCTGTCATGGTTCCAACATCTCCTGTGTGGTAGGCTGGAAGACCTTCAAACTCAAAGAAAGCTTCAGCCGTTTTTTCAGGATTGTTCATATAACCTTTGGAAACCGCAGGCCCAGACACGATGATTTCTCCCTGTTCCCCGTTTGGCAATTTATTTCCATCTTCATCGATCACGAAGGTTGGAGAATCTGCCTTTGTATAGCCAATTGGCAGACGTTTCAAAGTAGCCAACATCTCATCGGTCACAGCTACAGCTGAAAGAGCTACAGTCGCTTCCGTTGGACCATAGGCATTGATGATGCGCGCATGTGGGAACCGTTCACGCAATTTTTGAGCGGTCTTGACGGTCAACTCTTCCCCATCAAAATAGAAATGAGTGATTGCTGGCATCTTTTCAGCATTGAAATCCTCAGACAACATGGCCATATCCGCAAAAGATGGTGTTGAAGTCCAGATAGCAATTGGAAGAGAAAAAATGGTCGCAAAGAGTTGTTTAAAGTCTTGGGTGATGGCTGATGGAAGAGCATAAAGTGTGCCTCCAAGAGCTAAGGTTGGTGCCCAATACATGACAGACAAGTCAAAAGAATAGGGTGGCTGTGCTAGCATTTGCGGACGCTCTGGCGTTGCAAATTCCTTGTCCGTAATCATCCAGTTGGTGAAGCTGAGCAAATTATCATGCGAAATTTGCACCCCTTTTGGTTTCCCAGTTGTCCCTGAGGTAAAGATAATGTAGTAGTTATCATCTCCCTTAACTGGATGCTGCAAGTCATAAGCATTCTGAGCTGCATAGGCCGCACGAACCTCGTCCAGGCTCAAAATAGGAGTGGCTCCACTTTCTAGTGGAAATTCATGAATGGCAATAATCAAACTTGGTTCTGCCACTTCGACAATGGCTGACACGCGCTCCAAGGCCGAATGACTATCAATTGGAATGTAGGCATGGCCTGATTTGGTCAAGGCAACAAAGGTTGCCAACATTTCATATTCTTGTCCACCAAATACTACAACTGGAGATTTTTCAGGAAGGCCTAATTGGTCAATGTGGGCCGCTAAACTATCCGAATCTGCCTTGAGCTGACCATAAGTATGCTCTTCTCCAAGGACATTGTAGACAGGATAGTCTGGTTGCAACTGAGCATAGCGTTCAATCGTATCGATCATATCGTGAATGGGTTGGTTTGACACAGGTAAGAGTCTCCTTTTCTAAAATTCATTGTAAATAAAGCCACCTTGACCTTGACCAAGGTAACTAAAGAAATAAAGCAGGGCTAAGAAAATGGCGAAATACAAGACCGTCTGCCCGATAAATTTATAAAGTGTTTTATGTTTCATAAGGTTCACTCTTCATTTTGATTGTTATTGTCTATTTTACCATTTTTTATACCAAGTAAGCAATTTTAAACATAGCAAGTAGGTCTTGGAAAACGTTATCATTTGTCGCTTGCTATTTTTTCATTGCAAGTTGCCTAGATCCCTCCTTGATGAAGCCATTTCAAGGCCAACTCTAGGTCTACATCATTCTCCAAGTGGCGGGGCGACCATGGGACCAAAATGTCCGGTTGGACCCCTTTATCCGTCATACTCTTGCCATGATCTATCGCTAACGACCTAGAAGTTGGGAAAAAGAACTGGTATTCTCCATAATCTACCTCACAGCAATTTGAATAATCTAAAATTCCCAGTGTCGGACGCCCCAGTACTGTCACTTTCTGAAAATTCTTCATCATGCGGACGAAATTATCTCCGGATGAACCACAATAAACATCTGACAAGAGAACAATTGATTCTGGATAGGCTTTTCCTTTGATATCTGGGAAAAATTCTGAATCATCTTCACCGTAGGTCAGATAGCCTTTCCCACGATTTTTTAACAGCTCCTCTTTCATTTCTTGAATCAATTGCTTGGTTTCTTGGCTAAGGTATTCCTGTTGCAGCAAATCCTCAAAATCCTTCAAACGTATATCTGCATTTCGATTGGTGTAAAGAATCTCCATACCCTCATCTTGCCACTCTATCGCGTCATAGCCTTGACCTTCTGACAAAGCAAGATGCAATAGTGGAAAATACAAGGAGTCGGTCCCTCCGCTATTTTTCCGAACATCTATCACTAGATATTTCGTCTCCCGAAGGAGGGGCAAACACTCTTGGTATAAGTGGCTAATCGCTTGTTCTTCCATAAAATTATCCAAGCGAAGATAGACGGTCTCCTCATCCAATTGTTTCCAAAATATATGATCCTGAATCGGCTCTCGGCTGGGGACTACTTCAATGGTCTTTTCTACCCCTTCTCGAAGCAGGGTAACCTTTGTCGACTGAGAGACCAAATCCGCCCATTCTCTATAGTGTCTTTCGGGGGTCTTACTGATAAAATAGTCCTTATGAAGAGACGCTACTTGCTTCAAGCCACTTCCATCCAGACCTAGGATTTGATCTCCTACTTGAAGACCCGTATCTTCATTTGCCACTTCTACATAGAGACCATCTTCTGTCGAGCGCAACAAAAAACCTTTATTGGGGGCCTTTTTCTTTCCAAAGGAAACATGACCAATCACCCCAAAACTAGCTAGGTATGTCTTAACTTGGTAGAGAAAGGCATCATCCGTCATATCATCTGTAATTTTTTCTCGAAAACAATCTGGATCACATCCTTTTTGATCTCTGATGGTAGATGAATCATGAGTCATAATAGAGACGACATCTTCAAAAATAGCAGTCTTTTTCATAAAGGATTCCTTCAATTTTTTAGAAACAGTATACCACTTTTTCTTAAAAAGTTCTTAAAATCCTAAAAAACTATCCTAAAGTAGGATAGCCGTTATAGATTCTTTCTTTTTTTGGCTTTCTTTGTCAGAGCAACATCACAATTTTCAATCTTGCTAATCAATAGATTGGCAAGAGCAAAATCATCGATGTTCGATTTCATATTCACCTCATAGTTCAAGGTCAATTGTTCTCCAGCTTGGGCCGTTGTGACAGAAATAAAGTCAATTTCTGAACAACTTTGTTCCAACAACTGAGCGATTTGTTCTGCAACAGCATCTTGTTTTGAGACTGTAATGGTCAAATGACGGCGCCGTTGATGATCTGCCTTACTCTGTTTGTTCTCCAATACAAGCCAAACCCCTAGTAAAGAGAGGGTTGATAAAATGGCCAATAAAAGATAGCCCGATCCTGCTGCTAGTCCTATAATCATGGCTAGAAAAATTGCAATCAACTCTCTCGAACCACTCGTAGCTGACCGGAAACGAATCAAACTAAAGGTCCCTGCCACTGCAATCGAGGTTCCCAAACTTCCATTGACCAAAAAGATCACTAAGGTCATCATACAAGGAAGCAAGGTCAAACTAATGACAAACTCTCGAGTGTAAAGTGTCCGGTATTTATAGGTCCAAGATAGGGCCATCCCTAAAAAGAGGCTGACTAAAAGGGCCAACAGTAAGCGCAAGGGATCCACCGTTGCTGTAGCATTATTAAAAATAGAATCAAATAGATTAGACATAGGCAGCACCTACCGTTTCTTCCACTGGTCTTGGGGCATAATCTAAGCCTTGTGATTTATGATAAGCGCAGCTATATTTTGAAAATTTCTGCTTGACCAAACCATACTTCTCTAAAATATCCTTTAACCATTGAGGTTCTTGTCCGGGAGCCTTAATTTCCATGATCACGAAGTCATCCTCTAACAAAGATTCTCCTTTCTTTCCACGAAAAAGACTAACAGCTTGATCACGAAAGACTAAGTTTTGATCGATTGTCACGCGAATTTTCTGATAAGGGTAACCCTGAATGGATTTCTTTTCTTTGAGAGACAAGCGATCGTAGTAAATGAACATCCGTGGTTCCAATCGATGACCATAGCGTTTACGCAATCTCTGAATCTCTTGCACTAAGTCTGGATCTTGTATCTGATGATCTACTTTCCCATCTGTCATCAAGTTGATAATGGCTTGTGAAGTAGCGACTAGACGGAATTTATGGCCAATTCCTTCTTCATCTTTTGACTTCACCTCTAGAAATACCGGACTGTCTGCTTGAGGTTTTTCTATATAAGTCCGCATCCGAATTTTTTCACGGCGGTGTTGTTTGGCAAGAGCATCTTGAATGACCTCAAAATTTTCCGTATCAAAATAAATGTTTGAAATAGTTGAAGTTGGATAATCATCTTCTACAACATATTCTTTTAAGTCTTTGATCAAGTCCTTTACATCATCTTTTGCGACGATATATTTTGTTTCGATTCGCTTGAAACTTGTTTCAATTGTTTTTTTCATGTTTCTACTCCTTTAAGGGGGGATATTGCTTCTAATCTTCAGTAAGTATGGATACGACTTACGTGTTTTCTAGTTTAATGGGACTTTCTTAACTGGTCATTAAGCCAAACTTAAAGAAAACTAAAGTTAAGATTCCTTTCAGAAAAACTTTAGGAAACTTTCAGCTAGCAACTTTAGACTAGGAGCATATCAATTGAACGAGAGGAAAAGCTCATGAAATCAAACAAATGGAAATTTTTATTAACGGGGGCCGCAACCCTCGCCCTACTAACAGCGTGTAGCCAAGCATCATCTCAATCAGCTACAACAAGCGCAACAACAACTGCTTCTAGTGTCTTAAAGAAAACGACTAAAACCAAGCAATCTGACTATTTTACCGAAAAAGATTCAGACACCTCATATGATGAAAGTAAAGCATCTACTGTCAAACTATCTGGTTCGTCTGCAACTGTTTCAGGGGATGGAGTAGCTGTTTCTGGATCAACTGTGACCATCTCGAAGGCCGGAACTTATGTCATCTCTGGTGAATCCGATGGGGTTCAAATCAAAGTCGAAGCAGGTGACTCAGATGATGTTCATATCGTCTTAAAAGGTGTTACTATGTCCAATACCAACGCACCAATTTCTGCTACGAAAGCGGGGCATGTCTACCTGACTCTAGCAAATGGCACGACCAATACCTTGTCTGATTCAAGTTCAAACAGTGATGAAGATGCCGATGCGGTCATCTTCTCTAAAGGCGACCTTACCATCAATGGTTCAGGTACGCTCAACATCGATGCCAAGAAGAACAACGGTATCAAAGCTAATGACACTCTTCACATTACGGGTGGAACCTATAAAATCACGGCTGTAGGAGATGCCTTCAATGTCAATGACGAACTCAATATCACTGGCACGACCATGACCATTGACGCAGATGAAGATGCAGTCAAGGTGGATAATGATGAGGATACTTCGGTCGGAACCATGTACCTTTCAGATAACAAAATGACCATCACAGCAGGAGACGATGGCATCCATGCTTCTGGTGATCTGATCATCGATAGCGGAACCTATAAGGTAACCGAGTCTGTCGAAGGTCTCGAAGGAAAATCGATCACCATTAACGGTGGAGATATCACCATCTATGCAACCGATGACGGGGTCAATGCGGCTAATGCCAATGCCAACCAAGATGAAATTTTCTTCACCATGAACGGTGGAACCCTCAACGTTGAAGTCGGCCAAGGGGATACCGATCCAATCGACTCAAACGGTAATATCACTGTTACCGGAGGAACCATTAAATTAACAGGTCAATCTGGATTCGACTTTGATGGTACTGCTACCTACACCGGTGGAGACATCTATATCAACGGTGAAAAACAAACGGAAATTGTCAACTCCATGCCTGGAGGCGGTGGCGCTCCCGGAGGTGGCGGACCTCAAGGTGGTGGACCTGGAGGCGGGCATCAATAATCAATCACAAAAGTGGGAATCCTCTTCCTGCTTTTTTGTCGCCTTTTTTATGATAGAATGGGAAATCAGTTAAGCTATCGAAAGGAATATCATGAACAAACGAACCCTTCCCCTTCTCTTAACACTGACAGGGTGCCTCATTACCTTGTCTGCCTGCATTCCTGATTTCAAGACTCATCTCAAAAATGAACCGACTTCTTCTACGACAAAAAAGAAAAATTCAAAAAGAAGTAGCACGACCAGTTCTAAAAGCATCCCTAGCTCGGCATCACCAAGTACAGAGCCTTCCTCTAAATCCCTCACAACTGATGGGCTCCCTAAAAATGCCCAAGAAGCCCCCAAAGATAAGATTTATGCGACTGGTAATTTAAAAGTAGTCTACTCTAAAAATAAGGACGAAATTATCGTACAAACACCGGATTATGAAGGGTATACAACGACTCTTGTACGAACAATACTTGGAGAGCCTGAGGAACAACGAACCGACCCTAGCTATATGTCCAAATCTTTTGTAAATACAGAATTAGAAAATATTAAAAAACTTAAGCAAGAGAGCAAACTCACAAAGGAACAGGCCCAAGCCTTTTTGACGGGGGCAGCTGATCTCAAACAGGCTTCTCAAATGGGAGCTAACTACACCATCTACACCTATCAAAACAAGTCTATCCAACTCGTTTTTGAAAAGGACAAACTCCTCTACATCACACCAAATCCTGACGTCGTTTTCTTTAAGTAATTAAAAAAGTGGAAACAAGTAAATGGCCTGTATCATTCACTTGCTTCCACTCTTTTTGTTTCACGTGAAACAAAAAGAGCCCCCAACTACAGATGAGTTAGGAGCACTTAAGGATTAGTCCTCTTCATATTTTTTAGGATTATAGAACCACATTCCGAGACCTACAAAAAGAGCGATAGTCATCAGAAGGAAAGCAACTTGATTCCCAATTTCTCCCGTCATGGAGATCGTTTGACGAAGGCCAGAAACGGTATAGCTCATTGGCAAGAAAGGATTGATCGCTTGGAAAAATCCATTTGTCAAGGCCAAAGGATAGGTTCCTGCACTCGAAGCCAATTGCAAGAGCAAGAGAATCAAGGAAAGGAAAGCACCGACTTTACTTTGCCATGTGGTTAAGGCTGTCACGATAGACATAAATGAAAGACTACCAATCACACAAAGGAATAGTGTAGCACCTTCATGGTTTGCGGAAAGACCAATCATGTGAACTGCTCCATAGACCAGCAGTCCAGCGATTATAGCAATCGTTCCATTAATCTCAAACCGTGATTTAAACCAAGCCCAGCGACTTTCAGGGTGTCGACCGGATGGCAATTTTGCAAAAATCATGTTGGTTGACAAGGCACAAACAAAGAGAGCTACCGAGATCATATACGGAGCCATCCCGACCCCATTTACAGGGACATTGTCATGGTCTGTTTTCGATGTCGTGATAGGATTTGCCAAGGTGTTAGCATTTTCTTTTTCAGTTGTGGCAGCGCTCAATTGTCCTTTGGCTCCCTGTAAACCTTGACTCAAGTTTTGACTTCCTGTTGCTAATTCACCCAAACCGTTTGTCAAAGTTTGGCCACCAGCAGCCAATTTACTAGACCCATCAGAAATCTGATTTGCACCGTCTGCCAATTTGCCAGCACCAGTAACCAATTGACCGGATTTGTCTGTCAACTGATTGACACCTGTGACAAGTTTGTTGACCCCACCGGCCAATTCAGGGGTCTTACTATTCAATTGCCCAACACCATCTGCTAATTTGCCAGCTCCAGCAACCAATTCACCAGACTTGTCTGTTAATTGGGTTGTACCTGACACCAGCTGGTTCATACCAGATGTCAAAGCAGGCATCTTCCTATTTAGCTCACCCAAGCCAGAAGCTAATTTGTTACTTCCTGCAAGGAGTTCAGAGGATTTACCATCTAATTGTCCAACTCCTGTTGCCAACTGATTGACACCTGACGTCAAGGTATTACTATGGGTCTGAAGTTGGCTTGCCCCACTTGCAATTTTATCGACACCAGCTGTATAAGCATTGATCCCTTGACCGATGGTTTGACTAGCTGGCAACAATTGTCCACTAACTGCGGATTGGATCTTAGACAAACCACTTGACAAGTCTGTCAAGGTAGAAGAAGCTGTCGGCAACACTTGATTGGCTGCAGTTTGCAGCTGTGTCAAGCTATTTCCTGTATTCAAACTACTTTGGATCGTTTGGATCGTTGTCAAGATGCCTTGAGCTGCTGTTTCACTCGAGCTTGGGCTCGATGAGATCGCCGCACTGATTTCCGCTTGTTGCTCAGCTGTCATTGCTTGGTAGGCTGCTGTTCCTTGAACACTTGCAAGCGTGTTGGCACGATCTGCTTGTACTGAAGCAATTATGGATTGAGCCGTATTTGCAATATTCGTCAAGCCAGATGATAGCTGACTAGTGTCTACTGAAGCATTTTGAATTGCTGCATTTAATTGGTTCAAACCTGCTGTCAATTGATCGAGCTGAGCAGATTGACTTGTCGAGGTTTGTAGTTGACTGGACAAGGTTTGAATACCCGATTCTAATTGAGAGACACCGTTTCGAAGACTTGCAGATTGACTACTCAATTGGCCTGCCCCTTCAGACAAGGAAGCAACCCCATTCGTATAGGTCACTAAACCATTTGAAAAGTTTGATAGTCCTAAGTTCAATTGACGAACGCCATTGGTATAATTCCCAAGACCATCATTAAGCGTTCCCATACCGGTTGTTAATTGACCGACTCCCGAAGCCAGCTGAGGTGTTTGACTGGCCATTTGGTTAACGCCACTTCCCAATTGAGCTACCCCTGTAGCATAAGCCATTAAACCTGTATTAAAACTTCCAAACCCATTGTTTAATTGCTGAACACCAGATACCAACGTTGGCATTTGACCAGCCATTTGATTGAGACCATTTCCCAATTGCCCCACACCATCTGTATAGGCTACTAGACCTGTACGAAGACTTGTTGCACCATCTGAAAATGTTAAACTGGAACTAGCTAAGGTATTCAAATTAGTGGTCAATGTTTTCCCACCGTTTTCCAACTTTGTTGCACCATCTGCTAATTTAGCACTACCATCTGCCGCAGTCCCCATACCGGTTTTCAGTGAACCCATTTTGGAAAACAAGGCAGTTGTATAGGTATTGGTTACTTTTTCAGCTACTGACTGCTTTATTTTTGTCATTGCAGTTTCGCTCATTTTTCCTGCAATAAAGCTATGCCCACTGGAAGTTTCGTAGTCAATCGTCATCTGTTCCGGATGGTTGGTTAAAATCGAACTAGCTTTTTTTGAAAGATCTTCCGGAAGCGTCACAATCATATAATAATCGCCATTTTTCAGACCATCTTTCGCATCTTTTTCATCTACAAAGTGAAAATCAAGGGCGTCATTATCCTTTAAATTGGACACCATGTCTTTCCCAATTTCCATCTTTTGTCCATTATAGGTAGCGGTTTGATCTTTATTGACGACCGCTACAGGTAGATCTGACACTTGACCATACGGATCCCACATAGACGAGAGAAAGATGATATTATAAAGAGCTGGAATCATCGCAACCCCAATCATGACAATAATAAATGTCGGCTTTTTAAGAATCGCCTTCCATTCTTTCATCATATTTTTTGTCTCCTTTTTATACACATTGTCTAAATTTCTGATATAATAGATTATACAGTTTCTAGAAATTTTCACAAGTAGAAACTCTCGTTTTTAGACACTGTGTTTAATTTTGTACAAAAAGGAATAACAGATGACTGAAAGTAATAAACGCTTAAAAACCAAACGTATCATTGAAGAAGCCATGGTACACCTACTCGAAAAAGAACCATTCGACCAAATCACAACCGTTGAGTTGGCAAAAGAGTCCGGTATCAGCCGTTCAAGTTTTTATACCCACTATCGAGACAAATACGACATGATTGAACGCTACCAACAGGCGCTCTTTCATAAACTCGAATACATCTTTGATAAGCACCAAGAAGACAAACGCCAAGCCATTACAGAAGTATTCGAATTTCTAACCAAGGAGCCTCTCTTTGCTGTCTTACTGACAGAAAATGGTAGCAAGGAAATTCAGGCCTTCCTACGCCATAAATTGCAGATCTTACTCGTTGATAGTCTCCAAGAACGATACAGTCACAAATCATTGACAGATATTGAAAGAGATTATAGCTCAGTCTATTTGACCAATGCCTTTTTTGGCGTCTGTCAAATGTGGGTTTCTCGCGGACAGAAAGAAAGCCCCCAACAGATGGCAGACTTTTTAATGAAAATGTTACAGTAACATTTCCTCCTTATCTAAATAGGTTGGGAGTTTTTTATTGGAATATTTCGGTATCAAGAAAACAAAAACCGTCTCATTTTATGAAACAGCTTTAGAGAATTTGTAACTGAGTAAATAGGGGAGCAAACCCAATAATCAACCGTTTAAGACAAAACAAAAAGCCCACTGTTGTAGGCTTTTCGTAAGATATATCTTAAAATTAAAGCATTTTGTTGTAGAATTCAACGACAAGTGCTTCGTTGATTTCTGGGTTGATTTCATCGCGTTCTGGAAGGCGAGTCAATGAACCTTCAAGTTTATCAGCATCGAATGATACGAATGCTGGGCGTCCAACTGTAGCTTCAACAGCTTCAAGGATAGCTGGAACTTTAGCTGATTTTTCGCGAACTGAGATCACTTGACCTGGAGTTACACGGTATGAAGGGATATCAACACGTTTTCCGTCAACAAGGATGTGACCATGGTTAACGAATTGACGTGCTTGACGGCGAGTAGTCGCTAAACCAAGACGGTAAACAACGTTATCCAAACGACGTTCCAAAAGAAGCATGAAGTTGAAACCAAGAGTTCCTTCTTTGATCTTAGTAGCTTGTACGAACAAGTTACGGAATTGTTTTTCACCAAGTCCGTATGAGAAACGAAGTTTTTGTTTTTCAGCTAATTGCAAACCGTATTCTGACAATTTTGTACGGTTGTTTGGTCCATGTTGACCTGGTACGTAGTTACGACGTGCCAATTCTTTACCTGTACCTGTAAGTGACAAGCCAAGACGGCGAGATTGTTTCCAAGATGGTCCTGTATAACGTGACATAAAATATGTCCTCCTAAAAAATAATTTTTGTAGGAAATAACGTTTTAGACAAACCTGATTCGTTCAGAAAGCCTTCTCCCAAACAGCAAAGGTTACTTTTCTAGCTGACTTTCTGTTGACGAGCTTCATTTTGTCCTGCTGTCATTTCACACAATCTTTATTCTACCACGGAATAGCCACTTTGTAAAGCACTTCAAAAGGATTTCAATGAAAATCAGCCAATAATTCCAAAATTTTCTTTTTATACTGCATTTTCTGCCAATCTTTATCCGTTTCACCATCCCACTCCAAAGGGATATTGGCGACAATTTCTCCGGGACAATTGTTTAAAATATAGATCCGATCGCTCAAGGTCAGAGCTTCTTCAATGCTGTGGGTAATCACAAGTGTTGTGAGGCCCAGACGCTCCTTACTTTCTAGGTACCATTCATAGAGATCCTGCCTTGTTAACTCATCTAAGGCACTAAACGCTTCATCCAGCAGGAAAACAGAATGCCCTAAAAGATAGGTTCTCAAAAGAGCGATTCGTTGGCGCATACCGCCACTAAGAGCATTTGGATAGTGGTCAGCAACACTTGACAACTTAAACTCTTCCAACAACTTCATCGCAGTTTGTGTTGCTTCTTCCTTAGGAATTTTTTTCAATTGAAGAGGGAGAAGGATATTCCCTAAAACTGTTTTGTGCTCCAGTAAGAGATCTTTTTGGAGCATATAGCTGACTTTTCCAAAAGTGATCGGGCTATGATCCACTTCGATTTTCCCCTCTTGCAAGGGCAGAATACCTGCAATTAAATTAAACAAAGTTGATTTTCCAACCCCGCTAGGACCTAGAATAGAAACAATTTCCCCTTTTGGCACTTCCAAGGAAACCCTATTTAAAACCGCTTTATCACCGTAAGAGAAACTTACATCTTTTACTGTTAAAATATCAGTCACCTACCAATTCATTTGTGAAACCTTTGTCTCTTAAATCATTTGAGACCAAGCCTTGCTCTTTAGCCCAAGCATAGAAAGCATTCCATCTCTTGGCATCAAATTGTCCCCACTTATCCTTATCAGAAGCATATTGACTTGAGAGATATTTTTGAGAAGCCAAGACAAAGTCGCGTTGGTTGGCTAAAGCTGGAGCCTGTTTAATCAGAATGTCTGCTGCTTCTTCAGGATGTTCCATCGCATATTGGTATCCCTTCTTGACAGCTTGAATAAACTTCTTGGCTTCTGCTTTATGCTCTTTCAAATAATCATTATTGGCAATAATAACCGGCGAATAATAGTCGAACTCTGGAACAAAATCTTTCATATAGAAGAAATTGGTCTTCATTCCTTTTTGTTCTGCCAAAATTCCATCCCAACCATGATAAATCCAAGCAGCGTCAAAGGCATTGTTTTCGATTGGAGTGATCGAATTGGAGTCACTATTTGGTACTAACTTGACTTGATCAAACGAAGCTCCTTCCTTTTTCATCAAGGATTTGATCATTCCCAATTCAATAGGATCATTCCAAGTCCCATAACGCTTTCCAGCTAAATCTTTTGGACTATTAATAGCTGCATCTTTTCGTGAAATAATTCCTGATGTATTATGCTCAACGATAGCCGCAACAGCTGTAATCCCAGCTCCTTTATCTAACTTCTTAGCCATAGAATCTTGGAAATAAATACCAAACGGCGCTTTCCCATTAATAATGAGATCTGAACTACTGTCTTCAGGTGGAAGTTTTAAGTCAACATCCAAGCCCGCTTCTTTAAAGTAACCTTTTTCTTTTGCAACATAAAGCCCTGTATGGTTGGTATTGGGAGTCCAGTCAAGGATAAAATCAATCTTTTTCAACCCACTTGACGAATCTTTGACAGATTTTTGACAAGCAGATAAAACAAATACACTAAATAAAAGTGTGAATACAATACTTATATACTTTTTCATAGAGAACACCTCGTTTACATTATTGTCAATCTATTTTTACAACATTTACAGCTTTGTCAATTCTATTTCCATTTTAGAATTCTCCTTTCTAGTCGATCAACAAGGAACATACCCAATAAGCTAATCGC
The DNA here is from genome assembly GCF_016642265.1 of Streptococcus lactarius. Lineage (GTDB taxonomy): Bacteria > Bacillota > Bacilli > Lactobacillales > Streptococcaceae > Streptococcus > Streptococcus lactarius. The sequence goes on along the minus strand of NZ_MRXX01000004.1, from coordinate 49,460 downwards.
AGAAATTAACACTATAATCGCAAACATTGTATCGTACTGAAACAACTTCTTCGACTGAATCATATAGACTCCTAATCCATCAAATCCCCCTAGCCATTCTGACACAACTGTACTGATAAAAGCATAGGAAACACTCACCCGTAAACCTGCAAAAAAGTATGGGAGTGTTGCGGGAATCTTGTAGTGAAATAAGGTTTGGAATCGATTGGCTTGCATAATCTGAAATAGGCGCAAAATATCTTGATCACAATGTCGAAATCCGTCTAGAAGACTCACAACAATGGGAAACACCACCGTAATAATGATCAAGACAAGTTTTGGAAATACTCCGTAACCGAACCAAAGAACCAGAATTGGAGCTAGGGCAATCGTCGGTATGGTCTGAATGACCACCATAAAAGGATACAACAGATCATTCAACCATCCAAAACTATCCATCAGAATTGCCAAGATAGCAGCCAACACAATCCCCAATACAAGACCGATCAAGGCAACTTGAAGGGTAGATAGGCTATGATGAAGTAGCAAAGCACGATCTCGAACAAAGGCTGCCACAATTTCAAGCGGGGTTGGCAATACGAATTTTGGCAAGATACTTAAAAAACCGGCGACTTGCCAAAAAACAATTAAGCCAACAAAGCCAGATGCGCCAATCAACTGCTTTGAATATCTTTTTGCAAAGGACATATAACCCTCCTTTCTTTTCAAATAAAAAACGCCTCCAAACTAGGAGACGGATTGCACAAAGTCACACATAAAGAAACATACATTTCCTGTATTCCCTACGCTGGCATTACCCAGATCAGGTGCGGTCGAAGCTTACACTTCCTCTCAGACTGTACACAGACTCCCATATATATTTATTATAATAACCGATTTTAATCTAAAATGCAAGAACTTTGTTGCATTAATCCAAATAACGAATCAAATTCTTTTCTGTTAAAATATCTGAATAGGTGTATGACTCCACATAAGTATTTGCCGGTTCACCTGGTAGGCTATTGTCATTTGTATACTCAATGATAAACAAGGACGGATAGACCTCAATCAAGCGTCCAAATTTATTTTTTTGACGTTTCCGTCCATTTTCAAGCGTCATTTCAACCACTTGTCCTTCATGGGCCTTAATTTCTTCTTTAATTTTTTTCATTTTTGCAACATCTGTAAATGCATCACTCATCTTATTGCTCCTCTCTCTTTGAAATGCTTGAGAATTTATTGTATTCCTTTTGGAAAATTAATTCTACTGTCCCACGCGCACCTGAACGGTTCTTCTCGATAATAACCTCTACCGTGTTGTTGGGCATCCCTTCTTCTTTCTCGTCTCCAGAACGATCATAATAATCGTCACGATACAAGAAGGCTACAATATCTGCATCCTGCTCGATTGATCCTGATTCACGAATGTCTGAAAGAACAGGTCGCTTGTCTTGACGTTGCTCCACACCACGAGAAAGCTGGCTCAATGCAATAACAGGAACCTTCAATTCCTTAGCCAAAATCTTTAATTGACGAGAAATCTCGGAAACTTCTTGTTGACGATTTTCTCTTCCAGTCCCTGTAATCAGCTGCAGGTAGTCAATCAGAATAAGACCGAGATTCCCTGTTTCCTGTGATAATTTTCTTGCTCTCGAACGAATCTCAGTGATCCGAATTCCTGGGGTATCATCGATGTAAATACTCGCATTGGCCAAATTCCCCTGTGCGATCGCATATTTTCGCCATTCTTCATCTGTCAATTGACCTGTCCGAATCGAATGGGACTCAATCAAACCTTCTGCCGCTAACATCCGGTCAACCAAACTTTCAGCACCCATTTCGAGTGAAAATATAGCGACTGTTTTGTCCAATTTAGTTCCGATATTCTGAGCAATATTCAAGGCGAAGGCCGTTTTCCCGACTGCTGGCCGAGCCGCCACAATGATTAATTCCTCTTCATGGAGACCCGTTGTCATATGATCCAAATCACGATAACCTGTCGCAATCCCAGTGATATCAGTCGTTTGAAGAGAACGTGCTTCCAAGCTTCCAAAGTTGGTGTTCAAGACATCTCGAATATTTCTAAACCCACTGCGATTGGCATTTTCGCTGACATCCAGCAAGGATTTTTCAGCACCTGCAATGATCTCATCTGAAGGATTTGCCCCATCATACGCTTGATTGATACTCTCTGTCAAGCGGGAGATTAAACGACGCAGGACGGCTTTTTCAGCTACAATTTTTGCATAATACTCTGCATTAGCCGACGTTGGTACCGAATTAATCACTTCTACCAAATAGGAGAGCCCACCTATATTTTGCAGATCTCCTTGGCTATCTAAAATATTTCGGACAGTCGTTGCATCAATCGCATCTCCACGGTCAGCCAGGTCAATCATGGCTTTAAAAATCAAACGGTGCGAATACTTAAAGAAATCCCCAGGCTCGATATATTCACGAACAAAGATCAATTTTCCCTCATCAATAAAGATAGCACCCAACACAGATTGTTCAGCCTGAATATCCTGAGGTTGTGTTCTTAATTCCTCTATCTCAGCCATAAAAACCCTTTCTAACGATCGTATTTACCCTTCGTTAACACGAATATTTATGATAGCTGTAATATCTTGGTAGATTTTTACAGGAACATCAATTAAACCAGTTGATCGGATTGGAGAAGCAACTTGGATATGACGTTTATCAATTTTAATGCCAAATTGTTTCTCAAGTTCTTCTGCAATTTTTTTATTGGTAATAGAGCCGAAAGTACGGCCATCTGGTCCAATCTTTTCCGTAAACTGAACAACAGTTGCTTCGTTCTCTAATTTTGCCTTAATACTTTGCGCCTCTGCTACTAATTCAGCATGCGCTTTTTCTTCGGACTTTTGCTTTCCACGAAGTTCCCCAATTGCTTGGGCGTTGGCTTCTTTTGCTAGGTTCTTCTTGATCAAAAAATTTTGAGCATACCCGGTAGGCACTTCTTTGATTTCACCTTTTTTACCTTTACCTTTGACATCCGCTAAAAAAATTACTTTCATTCTACATTCTCCTTTTCAATCGTAACTTCATTTCCAATGATTTCAATCAGCTGCTGACGGACACAAGCCAAGTCTTGTCCTTCAATTTGAGAAGCGGCAGAGTTGAAATGCCCTCCTCCGCCTAGTTGTTCCATAATTCGTTGGACATTGATCTTGCTCCGACTTCGAGCTGAAATGGAGATCGTTCCATTTTGATTATGAGCAATCACAAATGAGGCTTCTATCTCTGACATAGCCAGCATGCTATCTGCCGCCTTACTAATCGTTACCGAATCATAGGGCTTGGTCGAGTGGGCGCAGGCCACAATGATATGTGGAAAGACCTTCTCACCAGTCAGAATCAGCTCATTGACCTCACGGTATTCATCAAACTGAATCGCAGAGATTTCTTGAATGGTTACACTATCACTACCTCTTGAGCGAAGATAACTAGCGACATCAAAGGTCCGACTTGTTACACGAGCAGAGAAGTTCTTTGTATCTAGCATAATTCCAGCCATCAAGACACTAGCTTGAATCTTGGTTAACCGATTTTTCTTAGATTTCTGGAACTGAATAAGCTCACTCACCAATTCACTTGCACTACTTGCACCACTCTCAATATAGGTGATCAAGACATTTTCTGGGAAATCATCATCTCGACGATGATGGTCAATTACAATAATCTGTTGAAACTCTTTATAAAAATCCTTTGATAAGGTCAACGCCGTTTTCGAATGATCCACCATAATCAGTAAAGACCGATCCGTTACCATACGCATGGCATCTTCTACGGTAAGAAGCTTCGTGACCTGCTCATCTTCTAATTTCGTAATGGCCCTTGAAATATCACTAGCCATAGCACTTGGATCATAGACCACATAGGAAGGCTTCAAAATATTACTTGAGAAAAATTGCATCCCCACAGATGCACCCAAGGCATCCATATCGAGATTTTTATGTCCAACTATAAAGACTTGATCAACTGATTTAATCTTATCCGAAATAGCTGTCATCATGGCGCGTGTCCGAGTTCGGGTCCGTTTCACAGCTGAAGCAGTTCCACCCCCGAAGAAAATTGGGTTTTTTTGTTCATCATTTTCCTTGACAACAGCCTGGTCCCCACCTCGAACTTCAGCCAAGTTCAAATTTAGAAGGGCGATTTTCCCTATTTGATCATGTCCACCATCTCCATAAGAGAATCCCATACTCAAAGTAATGGGGAGTTCTCTTTTCTGAGCATCTTCACGAAACTGATCAATAACAGAGAATTTAGACTCCATCAATTGCTCTAAAACCGTGTAATCTGTAAACAAATAGAAACGATCCATTCCTACACGTCTATAAAACATATGATATTGAGCTGTAAACTCCTCAACGAAATTAGCGATAAAAGTATTAATATGGCTAATATCAGAGTCTGAAATAACATCTTCCAAATCATCGTAATTATCAACAGAGATAATACCGATTACAGGACGCGTTGTCACCAGACCCACAGTTGCCTCATATTCACTGGAAACATCAAAAAAATAAACAACACTTGCTGTTTGGTCAAAATAAACAGAATATTTTTTATCCGCAACAGTAACATAATGTCCTTTATCCTCAAACAAGCTATTGAGGAGTTTTTTTAATAAATCAACGTCAAAATCGCCATCATCTGTTGAAAAAATCAATTCAGCATAAGGGTTAAACCACTCCACTTCATTTGATTCAGCATTCATCTTGATGACTCCAACTGGCATTTTGTCAAGGAGAGAAGCTAGTCCACTTTCTGCCTGATGGTTCACGTATTGTATTTGTTCTAATTCATCCAACTCTGAAATCTGTAACTGGTATTCAAAGAGAGCAATTAAGCCGGTTATGACCAGAAAAATAGCGGCTAGAGTAACATACCCTTTACCGAAAATTCTTAAAAAGATTGCTAAAATTGCAAACGAGATACAGCCAATTAAGACATAATGGATGAAGGATAAGCGAATTTTTTTCATCATAAACCTCTTCTCGAAATTATACCACAAATAGCCCTAAAATGCGAGGTTTCTCTCTATTTCTAACAAGATAAGCCAGCAAAAATAATGAGGTACTCCTTCACACAGCTGTATACTTCGTTGACAACAATGTCAATAAAATAACAAACACGATCATTAAAAGCGGAACAGAGCAACTGTTCCTCTACAATTGTTCCGTCCCGCTCCCACTTACTGATTTTCCTTGTTTTTAGAAATACTTCGATTTTTACCTTCTAGATACACCATAAGAATGGAGATATCTGCTGGATTGACACCTGAGATCCGACTTGCCTGACCAATTGTTTCTGGATTGATGAGCTTAAACTTCTGGCGCGCTTCAGTCGCAATCGAGTCAATATCATCCCAATCGATGTTGGCTGGAATGCGTTTTTCTTCCATACGTTTCATCTTGGCAACCTGATCCATGGCTTTTGAGATATAACCTTCGTACTTGATTTCTGTTTCAATCAATTCGATAATCTTGTCATCCAAATCCTCAGCAGCTGGTCCGATGAAGGCCACCACATCTTGGTAAGAAACTTCCGGACGGCGAAGGAATTCCTTGGCTGTCACCGCATCTGTCAATGGTTTGAAGCCCATTGCAGCAACTTTATCATTCGTTTCCTTTACAGGTTTTAACTTAATGCTGTCCAAGCGCTTCATTTCATTTTCAAATTGATTTTTCTTGATTTCAAAGCGAGTCCAGCGTTCATCATCCACAAGGCCAATCTCACGTCCCATCTCTGTCAAGCGCATATCTGCATTGTCATGACGGAGAATGAGACGGTATTCAGCACGACTGGTCAAGAGACGATAGGGTTCAACAGTTCCCTTGGTTACCAAGTCATCAATCATAACCCCAATATAACCGTCACTTCGCTTCAAAATCAACTCAGGTTTCCCTTGAATTTTCAAAGCCGCATTGATTCCAGCAATAATTCCCTGACCAGCAGCTTCCTCGTAACCTGATGTCCCGTTTGTCTGACCAGCTGTGAAAAGTCCTGAGATTTTCTTGGTTTCAAGTGTTGCGCGTAACTGATGAGGCAAGACCATGTCGTACTCGATAGCATAACCAGTACGCATCATCTCAGCATTTTCCAAGCCTTTGATGGAATGCACCAAGTCACGTTGTACATCTTCAGGAAGACTCGTTGACAAGCCTTGAACGTAAACTTCTTCAGTATCTCGACCTTCCGGCTCAAGGAAGAGTTGGTGACGTTCTTTGTCCGCAAAACGCACAATCTTGTCTTCAATAGATGGGCAATAGCGAGGACCTACTCCCTTTACAACCCCTGTAAACATCGGCGCACGGTAAAGATTATTTTGAATAATTTCATGGCTATGACCATTCGTATAGGTCAACCAACACGGCACTTGATCTTTTAGATAATCTTCATCACGTGATGTGTAGGAGAAGTGATTTGGTGTCTCATCTCCTGGTTGAATTTCCGTTTCGTCATAGTTGATAGAAGAAGCCTTGACACGAGGGGGTGTCCCCGTTTTGAAACGCCCAATTTCTAAGCCTAATTCTTTCAGATTATCAGCTAAATTAACAGATGCTAGACTGTGATTTGGACCTGACGAATACTTGAGGTCTCCGATAATGATTTCCCCACGAAGAGCAGTCCCTGTAGTTACGATAACAGCCTTTGCACCGTATTCTTGATGAGTCGCTGTTCGAGCACCGACAACCTTGCCATCTTCTACCAAAATCTCGTCAATCATGGTTTGACGGAGAGTGAGATTTTCTTGATTTTCAACCGTTTTGCGCATTTCCTTAGAGTAAAGCTCCTTGTCAGCTTGCGCACGAAGGGCACGAACAGCAGGACCTTTCCCAGTATTAAGCATTTTCATCTGAATATAGGTCTTATCGATATTTTTAGCCATTTCTCCGCCAAGAGCGTCTACCTCACGGACAACAATCCCCTTAGCAGAACCACCAATGGATGGATTACAAGGCATAAAGGCCAGCATCTCAATATTAATGGTCGCAAGTAATACCTTACAGCCCATACGACTAGCAGCAAGTGAAGCCTCAACTCCCGCATGCCCAGCACCAATGACAATGATATCGTATTCTTCAATAAAATGATAAGTCATGTTTCTCTCCTATTTTTCAAGATGAATGTGTTGTAATTGTCCGTCCCATTCTGGTAAGGCGGTTTTTAAAAATGCTGGTTTCAGGTCAACAGTCTGCAAATCATCTAAAGCAATCCAACGACAAGGTAATTGCTTTGCATCTTCCTGCATCGTCAATGGAGCTCTTTCTAACAAATCAACCAAATAATGAAACTCAATATTATGATAGTGGACACCTGCTTGTTCAAAGCGATTTTCTACAATGAAAGCTAACTGTCCGACCTGAGCTTTAACACCCAGCTCTTCTTTCACTTCACGAATTACAGCCTCTTCCGTTCTTTCGCCGACTTGAATAGCCCCACCAATCGTGTAAAAGCCATCCGCGTCTTCTACCACTAACAACTTGTCCTCTTCTACAATCAGAGCAGTGGCCCTAACTCCATAAACCGTATTCTCTAATTTGGTACGAAAGTCTTGTTGAATCATCTTTTCCCTTTCCCTGAAAACGACACAAAAACAGTCAAAACTCGCAAGAAGTGCAGGACAAAAAAGCCTGCAACATCCATGAGCTTTGACCATCATTTCTATTGCTTATTTCATTGTAGCAAATTGAGAAAATTTGTCAATTAAATATACTGACAAACTTTACCATCCCGGTAGGCATTGTCAATCAAGCCACCACCGAGACACTCTTCACCATCGTAAAAGACAACTGCCTGACCTGGTGTAATGGCCCGTTGAGGTTCTGCAAAAATCACCTCTGCCTTGTCACCCTTGACATGAACCGTCACTTTGGAATCTGGCTGGCGATAACGGAACTTGGATGTACATTCTAGTGTAAACTCTTCTGGCATCTCTCGTGTAAAGTGAACTTGACTAGCTTGTAAACTTGTTGACATAAGGGCCTCATGATAGAAGCCTTGACCGACATACAGAATATTTTGACTCAGATCTTTACCAACTACAAACCACGGGGCATTGTCTCCACCTTGTTGGCCACCAATTCCAAGTCCACCCCGTTGACCGATTGTGTAATACATCAAACCGGCATGTTCGCCCATATCTCGTCCATCGACGGTCATCATTCGACCTGGTTGGGCAGGAAGGTAGTTACCTAGAAATTCTTTGAAATTCTTTTCTCCAATAAAGCAGATTCCAGTGGAATCTTTCTTTTTAGCCGTTGCTAGTCCAGCCTCTTCGGCCAACCGGCGAACCTCAGGCTTTTCTAAATGTCCCAACGGGAACATGGTTTTTTGAAGTTGCTCTTGTGACAGCTGGCTTAAGAAATAAGTTTGATCCTTTCCATTGTCAACGCCTCGTAACATATGGACAATGCCATCCGCATCACGCGCCACACGCGCATAGTGCCCTGTTGCTACATAATCTGCACCGATGGTCATGGCATAATTTAAAAAGGCCTTAAATTTGATTTCCTTATTACACATGACATCCGGATTTGGTGTCCGTCCTGCACGGTATTCTGCAAGGAAGTATTCAAAGACACGATCCCAATATTCTTTCTCAAAGTTGACAGAATAGTAAGGAATGCCAATTTGGTCTGCAACCGCTGCTACATCTTTGTAATCTTCTGTAGCTGTACAAACACCATTTTCGTCTGTGTCGTCCCAATTTTTCATGAAAATGCCAATCACATCGTAGCCTTGTTGCTTTAACAGCAAAGCCGTTACAGATGAGTCGACACCGCCACTCATTCCAACAACAACACGTGTTTTCGAGTTATCACTCATAGATTTCTCCCATCTTTTCGTTTCTCACGATTGAAGGTCGTGGTTTGCTTCAACGATTGAAGGTCGTTTTGAGCATTATCAATTGTAACACGCTTTATAGTAGAAAACAAGCATCTTGCTATTCTTCCTGTTGGTTATTGTAGATTAGTTTACAGTGCTGTAAAGCAAAAAGAGTCCTCGTAAAGAACTCTTCTAAATAATTTTAATACCAACCATTTGCCAACCAAAAGTTTTTAGCTGCCGACCATGATCCATATCGGTTGACAACATATTGATTGGCTACTTTTTCCTGGTTTTCTGGTGACAAATCACCGTTTAAATAAGAAAGTGACAACTGGTAACGACCATAATATTGACCGTTTTGTGCTGTATAACTACCACTTGATTCTTTTTGGGCAATCCATACCTTGGCCGCTGCATCTTCTGCACTCAAGCCATCTGAAGCAGACACACTAGTTGTTGCTTGTGTAGTGTCAGTTTTACTAGTGGTAGCTTGCTCTGAAGTTTTATTCGTTGCATTCACATCTTCAATCTCAAGAACTTGTCCAACTGTGATAAGATTCACATTACTAATCTTATTTTTCTTAGCAATTGCATCAACCGTTGTATTTTTTTCTTTTGCAATAGCTGATAAAGTATCACCTGATTTTACAGTATAAGAATCAGCATTAGCGACAATTGGAAAGAAAAATCCTGCAAGTAAACCTAGTCCAATCACATGTTTCATCATTTGTTTTTTATTCATTATTATGTACTCCTTTATTGGTATACATCTATACTACACAAGAAATATTTCATCTTTATTGAAATTATGTATCAAATATTTCAATTAGATGTTAGAAATGCTAAAGTTCTAGGCTAATATAAATGCTTTAAGGCTCTTTTAAGATTTCTGCTCGTTTTCAGAAAAAATAAAAGCATTCAGAAGTCATATTTGATATAATGAAGTAAATTGATTGTAAAGGAGCAGAGGTATGAACTCTTTAAAATTCCAATCTGTTTTTGATATTATCGGCCCTGTCATGATTGGACCATCCAGTAGCCACACAGCAGGTGCTGTAAGAATTGGTAAAATCGTTTCTTCTATTTTCGGAGAGGAACCAAAAGAAGTCGAATTTCAATTATTTAATTCCTTTGCAAAAACCTACCGCGGCCACGGAACAGATTTAGCTTTGGTTGCAGGTATACTGGGCATGGATACAGATGATCCAAGAATCCCTAATAGCCTTGAAATTGCCCATAAACGTGGCATTCGCATCGTTTGGTCCATCCAAAAAGAAAGCAATGCTCCGCACCCAAATACAACGACTATTACGGTCAAAAATGACCACAAAACAATTTCCGTAACAGGAATTTCCATCGGTGGTGGAAATATTCAGGTCACTGAGTTAAACGGCTTTGCTATTTCTTTAAATATGAACACACCAACCATTATCATCGTTCACCAAGATGTTCCTGGTATGATTGCTCATGTGACAGATGCTCTTTCTCGTTACGATATTAATATCGCTCAAATGAACGTAACACGGGAAAAAGCAGGGGAAAAAGCAATTATGATTATTGAGGTTGACTCAAGAAGTTGCGAGGAAGCTCTTAAAGATATTCGTAAAATTCCTCACCTCCATAATGTCAACTTTTTCAAATAAGGAGTCGGTATGTTTTATTCAATTGTAGACCTCGTAGAACAAGCAAACTCACAATATGCAGGAAACGTTGCTGAATTAATGATTGCAACCGAATACGAATTAACCGGTCGAGAACGTGAGGAAGTCTTACGATTAATGACACGAAATCTCGAAGTAATGATTGATTCTGTTCGATTGGGTTTAGATGAAAACCATTCACGTAGTGGATTAACCGGAGGAGATGCTGCAAAATTAGATCGCTATATCCAAGCAGGAAAAACCTTGTCGGATGTAACTGTCTTAACGGCTGCTAAGAACGCTATTGCTGTCAACGAACACAATGCCAAGATGGGGCTTGTCTGTGCGACACCCACTGCAGGATCTGCTGGTTGTCTGCCTGCTGTCCTCACAGCTGCAACCCAAAAATTAGGGTTAACCCATCAACAACAATTAGAATTTCTATTAGCTGCAGGGGCTTTTGGTTTAGTCATCGCCAATAATGCTTCTATTTCAGGTGCAGAAGGTGGTTGTCAAGCCGAAGTTGGATCGGCTTCAGCCATGAGTGCAGCCGCCCTGACACTTGCTGCTGGAGGAACTCCATATCAGGCTAGTCAAGCGATCTGTTTCGTGATCAAAAATATGCTCGGACTCATTTGCGATCCTGTAGCAGGACTGGTTGAAGTTCCGTGTGTCAAACGAAATGCAATGGGAGCTAGTTATGCCTTTATTGCTGCTGATATGGCCTTGGCAGGTATCGAATCAAAAATCCCTGTCGATGAAGTGATTGATGCTATGTACCAAGTTGGGTCTAGTCTGCCAACCGCCTTTAGAGAAACTGCAGAAGGTGGTTTAGCTGCAACACCAACCGGTCGTAAATTGCAAAAAGAAATATTTGGAGAATAAGATGCAAGCATTATTATTTGACTTAGATGGAACATTAGTCGACAGTTCAAAAGGCATAGCAAACAGTTTTCAACACACGTTTGACGTATTAAAAGTTCCAGAACCCGATGCCAAAACCATTCGAAGTTTTATGGGGCCACCTTTGATTTCTAGTTTTGAAGCTACTCTTCCTGAAGATTTGGTAGATCAAGCAGTCACTATCTATCGCCAGTATTATCATGAAAAAGGGCAGTATGAATCAACCCTATTTTCTCATATTACTGAAGCTTTGACAGCTTTGAAAAATGAAGGTTTACAGCTTTACGTCACAACTTCAAAATATGAACCAGTAGCTTTACAAATGTGTCAAGATTTAGAAATTGCAACCTACTTTAATGGGATTTATGGTTCAAGCCTCGACCGTGTTCACAAGGCTGATGTTATCCAATATGCCTTGTCAAGCAATAGCATTCCAAGAGATCAAGCACTAATCATTGGAGATACAAAATTTGACCTCATTGGAGGTCAAACAGTTGGCATTAAAACAATGGCAGTTACCTGGGGATTTGGAGATCTAGATGACCTGCTTCTTTATTCACCAGATTATATTTGCCACACCCCTCTTGAAATTCTTTCAACATTAAAAAAATGAGAGTGGGACAGAAATCGGTAATTCTTTAGAATTCGATTTCGTCGTC
>NZ_MRXX01000004.1:0-37361 GCF_016642265.1 Streptococcus lactarius | reverse complement strand
CCAAAAACAAGAAGAGGCTGGAACTTTCGTCCCAGCCTCATTTTCTTAATAACCCCAAGCTGACAAGCCTTGTGAGCTATATGCGTTATAAGCTGCCTGAATTTGATCATCAACTGTTGCAGTTGATCCCCAACCTGGCATTGTTTGGAACAAACCACTTGCTCCAGAAGCGTTTGCTGCATTTACTTGACCATTTGATTCACGTGCAATGATAGCTTCCCAAGTAGAAGCGGGAACACCTGTCATTTCAGCCATACGCGCAGCTGCGTATGATCCTTGAGCTCCAGCAGTATTTCCGTTTGAAAGGACGATCCCTCCATTTGATGCCTGAGCAGAAGTGACGCTTGCATTTGCTGCATAAGTTGCTTGATTTTGAGTAGGCTGAGCTGCTTTGTTTTCTGCAGGTTTTGCTTGTTCTTGCGGAGCAACTTTATCAACCATTGATTTAGAACGCTCACCCAATTCAATAACTTGTCCTGCATAGATCAAATCTTCATTGGTAAGGTTGTTAGAAGCAATAATATTTTCAACTGATGTATTATTTTCTAATGCAATTTTTGATAGTGTATCTCCAGACTTAACTTGATAAGTTTCAGCATTCACCGTAGCAATACCAGAAATAAAAAGTGAAGCTGCTGAAAGTAACGAAGTAACTGTCCATTGACGTTTTTTACTAATCATGAATTATATTCTCCTTTCGAATATAATTCTATGATACACACTAAATGTTACAGTTCATTATAAAATATGTTACAAATGTTACAGGAATATGTGAATTTAATGTAAAAACAGCATTATTTAGCGGTTTTTCGTTATTTTTGCACCATTCACAGACTTTCTATCCATTTTTTAGACAAAAAACTAGCAACATCAGAAGCAAGATAACAACAATGGCAAGGGTGTCTTTTATCTTCCATTGTAGGTTTCGATAGCGGGTTCGTCCCTCACCACCTCTGTATCCTCTCGCTTCCATGGCAATTGCAAGTGCATCTGCACGTTTAAAACTAGAGGCGAATAAAGGAATAAGGATAGGAATGAAGGAGCGAATTTTTTTCAAGAGATTTCCCTCTCCAAAATCAACGCCACGCGCCCTTTGGGCATTCATAATTCGGTTAGTATCGTCTACAAGAGTCGGTACAAATCGCAAACTCATTGATAACATTAAACCGATCTCATGCGCTGGAACCTTAATGATTTTAAATGGTGTAAGTATTTTTTCAACAGCATCCGCTAAACTTAATGGAGTAGTCGTCACCGTTAAAACTGTCGAATAAAATATAATTAAGAGAAATCTACAAAAGATAATCGCCGCCTGCATCAAGCCTTGATCTGTCACTCTAAAAAACCACCAATGATACAAAACTGTTCCTTGAGAGGTCGCAAATAGCTGAAATAAAGTAGTAAATGCAATGATAAAAATCATTGACTTTAAACCTTTGACATAAAAAGCAACCGAAATGCGTGTTACATACATTAAACCAAAAACAAATGCAAAAAGAAGGACATTTGTCTGAATGTTATTTGCCCAAAACAAGAGAAATATGAATAAAAACATCGAAAGCAACTTCCCACGAGGGTCCAATTGATGAATAATGGAATTTCCGGGAATATATCTGCCTAAAATCATATTATTCATGAAGCAACATCTCCTTCAATTCCTCAATCTTGATTGGTAGTCTTTCAAATTTCAGGCCTTTTTGTTGCAATTGAAGAGCAAAATTCGTAATTTTTGGGACTCCTAGTTGAATCTTTTGTAAATACTCAACCTCTTGAAACACACTAGAAGGAGAACCCTCTAAAACAAGATTGCCACCTTTCAAAACATATACTGTATCTGCAAAATTAGCAACATCATCCATTGTATGGGTTACAAGCACAATGGTCATCCCATTTTTATGCAGTGTCTCAAATAGTGCCATTAATTCCTTTCTACCTACTGGATCTAGCCCTGCTGTTGGCTCATCTAACACCAAAATTTCAGGTTCTATCGCTAGAATACCAGCGATGGCAACCCGTCTCATCTGACCACCAGATAATTCAAACGGACTTTTGTTATAGATCGCATCATTGAGCCCAACAACTGCTAATTTATCTTTAGCTATTTCCTCAGCTCTTTCTCTGGATACGCCAAAATTTTGTGGTCCAAAGGCTACATCAGCTAAAACTGTCTCTGCAAATAGTTGACTTTCTGGGAATTGAAAGACCAACCCCACTTTTTTCCTCAAGTGCTTCATCTTTTTTTGATCCGATTCTCGGTCCAAAACAAAATCGTCAAATTGAATTTCTCCTTGAGTCGGACAAAGTAATCCATTTAGTAGTTGCAATAAGGTAGACTTCCCACTACCAGTATGTCCTACGAAGGCTGTGTAAGACCCATCCTTTATTTCCAAACTGATATCAGAAAGTGCCTGCCCTTCAAAAGGGCTTCCCTCTTGATAAGTATAATAGACATTCTTTAAAGAAATTCCCATAGTTGGTCTAATAACTCACTTTCTGTTAGATAATCCTGTTTTAGTGGAAAAATCTCACTAAGGGTTTCTTGGAGTTGCTTACTAAAAGGCTTGTCTAATCCAATTTGATTTAGATCGTCCCTTGAAAACAATTCCCTTGGCGTCATAGAAGACTCTAATCTTCCTTTTTTAAACACAAGCGTTCGATCACTTAAGGCGATCTCAGCTAAATCATGGGTAATCGAGATGACTGTTAGCTGGAACTGGCTCTGGAGAGTTCTCACCACTTTCATCAACTCTTCTCTACCTTCTGGGTCCAACATGCTAGTTGCTTCATCTAAAATAATGATCTGAGGCCTTAAGGCAATGATACCTGCGATTGCAACTCGCTGTTTTTGACCACCCGATAAACGTGAAGGTTCTCGATCTTTAAATGCCGACATGCCAACTTGCTCAACAGCTTTCTCTACACGCTGGAGCATTTCTTCACGTGGAATGCCTTGATTTTCTAAACCAAAGGCGACATCATCCTCCACTGTAGCACCAACAAATTGATTGTCAGGATTTTGAAATACAATCCCAATTTTACTGCGGTTTTCCCAAACAGTTTCACGCGTTAATGGTATTCCATCGATGACAATTTCGCCAGACTCAGGTTCTAGTAAACCATCAATTAAGCGTACAATCGTGGATTTACCACTACCATTGTGCCCAACAATTGAAAGCCATTCTCCTTGTTTCACGTGAAACGAAACGGAGTCAATTTGATACTCATCTACAGTTGTATCATATCGAAAAGATACATTTTTCAAGTCAATAATATGTTTCATTTATTTAAATGTGTCTTTAAAGAGATAGCTACTTCCTTTAAAGTAGTCGTAACCAGAATAGATTGTAAAAATCAATGCAATATACAGTAAGACTGTTCCAGGAATCGTCCAATGACAAAGCAAAAAGATAATCGCAAACATTTGACTAAAAGTCTTAATTTTTCCTGGCATTGCAGCAGCAAGCACCGTACCACCTGTCTCTACAAGTAGAAGGCGCAAACCAGTAACAGCCAACTCACGGCAAATGATAACAGCAACAATCCAAGCAGGAACCATTTTTAATTCAATCATCATGATGAAGGCTGACATAACTAATAATTTATCAGCCATTGGATCTGCAAATTTTCCAAAATTACTGACAACCTTCCATTTTCGAGCAAGAAATCCATCAAGGTAATCTGTAATACTGGCAATCGCAAAAATAACTGCTGCAAGAACATGTCCAATATAGGAATGACTAAGACTTAGAATTGTAATAAAAATGGGAATCATTACAACACGGATTAGGGTTAGTGTATTGGGAATATTTTCTTTTTTCATAGTTCCTCCAAAAATATAGTAGCTTTACATCTATTTTACAGATATTGTAAACTCATAAAAATATACGATATAAATCACAAATCCAATTATAGCAAGACTAGCAAGTACATAGTAAAGAATTGGCAACCATGACTTCTTTTGTCTTTGCAACCTTGAATGTAAGTCTTCATCATTGACAAGGACTTCTTCGTCAAACAATAACTCTTTTCCTTCACGAAAAGCCGTCAACAAGATTTTTTCATCTAATCCTAGCGCCCATGCTAATTTTTTTAAATAGATCTGAGCGTAAAATGGACTAGGTAAAAGATCAAAATCATCATTTTCTAATGCTTCTATATAAGGAATTTCAATGGCTGTTTTCTGTGCCAAGTCTTGTAAACTAATTTGTAAATTGACTCTTGACAGTTGTAACACTTGACCAATTGTTCTTTTCTTCATGTTTTCCCTTCTTGACTGATTGTTTACTACTTTGAAAAAATCATATAGTCAATCATTTCGGCCTGATCAATGAATTGATGTCCTAATCTAATGATATCCTGTAAACTAATACTTTGCAAAATCTTTGGAAGATCATATGAAGTACTACCATCAGAAAAATACTCGAACTGAGTAGCACTGTACTCCAGTGAATTTAGACCTTGTAAAAAATCACCAAACATTTCGCTTTTAATCGTATCTAAATGTTCTTGATTGACATCTGGATCTTTTTCAAATTGTCGAATAGATTTTCTAAATTGATGAGACACAGATACCGGTTCCTGGGTATCCATTGTCAATATAACGAAATGAAATAGCTCTTCGACTTCTACCTCAAGTGTCAAGGAGTTGTCAATCTTTCCTGCTTCATACAAACTTTGAAAACGTTGCGAGGTCCATCCAAACATCATAGAGAACAACAATTTCAGCATCAACTTATAACGAAACGTTTCTTCTTTTTGAATAAGATCATTTCCTCGGATTGCGATGGCCAACTTAGGAATGGCAACATTCATTCTAGAAGATTGATTTAATACCACTTCATTTTTTTCTACAGGGATTCGCTCCAATTTGATTGACCGACGAGGAGTCTCCTTCTCATAGTCTTTCAAAACTTGACACACAGAATCAACATCAAAATTTCCAATCACTAATAGGTGCATTTGAGACGGATGATAAAACAGATCGAAGTTCTCATGCAAATTCTCAGTTGTAATGTTTGCAATTGACTCTTTTGTTCCAGCAATATCGTCAGCTAAAGAGGTAGCTGGATATAACTGCTCCAAAGCTCCAAAAAACAATTGATAATCTGGACTATCCTGATACATCCCTATCTCTTGTTGGATGATTTCTCTCTCTTTGCTAATCGTTTTCTCTGTAAAAGAAGCTTTTGAAACCATCTCTAATAAGAGCTGGATATTTTCTGTTACTTTTGAAGTTGTTGAAAAAAGATAACTAGTCTTTGTAAAGCTTGTAAAGGCATTGCTTTCGGAGCCTAATTGAACGAATCTTTTTAGAAAATCCTGGCCTTTTTCATCTTCAAATAATTTATGTTCCAGAAAATGCGCAATTCCTGCGGGGTATTTTTTTTCAACTCCATTTACTAAAATACGAGTGTCAACTGAACCAAACTTTGCTGTAATGATACCGTAGGTTTCGTAGTAATCCTCTTTTGGAATTAAATGGACTGTCAAGCCGTTTGACAATTTTGTAAAGCAAACTCTTTCACCCACCGCTTCATAATATTTTTCTTTAATCTTCAATCTTTACACTACTTTCCTTCCATGAAATAAACAGACTGTAAATTAATTGTTTTTGCCGTTTTGATAATGTCTTCTTTTGTAACTTTGTCAATCGCTTTTAGCCATTCTTCTAGAGGGAGTAATTTTGTTTCTAAAGTCGTTTTCAAATACGCCCTTTCAATCAAGGTATTTTGACGATCTTGTGCCAATAAAGTCGTATTGACCAACATCTCTTTTGTTAACTGCAATTCCGATTCTGTAAACTTACCTCGTTTTAAATCGTTAAACTGCCTCATAATCAAGGTCATGACTTTGGTCCGATATTCTTTATCAATGCCTGCAAAAACCCTCATAAAACCGGTAAAAATATCAAAATGGCTAGAAATGGTATAAGCGAGTCCTTCTTTCTCGCGGATGGTTTGAAAGAGTCTCGAATGAGAGAAGGCTCCTAGCAAGCCATTTAAGACAACTAATGGGATATGAAGAGGATCTCCATACTGGATTGAAAGATGATACCCCAATTCTAAAATAGATTGTTGCTGTTGTTTTTGTTCTAACTTTTCTCTAACGACATTTGAAAATGGTTGTTGATAGTTAATAGATAAGTGCTTCTCACGTGGTTCAAATTCAAATTTGTTTACTCGATCAACAATAGCAACTTCATTAAATTCCCCAATGAAAAAGAAATCAATCGTATCTGAAGTTAGCATCTGGTGAAAGTAAGAAAGCGAACTTTGAGCTGTTTCTTGTTTCACTAACTCAACTTTACCCAATCTTGACATTCCAATTGTTTCATCTTCAAAAAAAAGTTGATTCAATTGTCCGTGAGCATAATAATAAGGCTCTTCAATTTCAGACTCCAGATCCGAAATCGTATTTTTCTTTTCCACTTCAAACGTCTCACTATCAAAGCGATCCTCATTTGTCAAAGGTGAAAACAAAATTGTTTCTAAAATATCTAAGATTTCATCAATTAACACATTTTTCTTGCTCAAAAAAGCGTCGCGCACAAAGGAAATATTCAGATCAACATAATGAACATGACCTCTTTTTGATACAGAAGTTGACAATTCTACTCCATACAAACTTGCTAATTTTTCACGAAACAACTGCGAGGTTGGGTATTTTTTGTTCGCAGTTTCCATCATACAAGCTACTAAAACTCTTGCAGCTACTGTATTTTCATCTAATGGTGCTGAAAAACGGACCTTAATTTTGTTGGTCTTAAATTTTTTTGATTGAAGAAAGTGAAGATTCACACCCTTTACTAATTCCATTTTCATCCTCGTTCTACTCAATAGTAACTTTCATTATAACACGAAATCCTACTAAAATCCTAATTCAAACTGTGAAAATAGTTTGTAAATCTTACCACATTCTCTACCCTAGATATACTTAAAATATGGTATAATAACACGCAAAGAGGTGAACTATGAATTATAAATTATTTGATGACTTTATTACATTACAAGCTATCTTAAAAGAATTCGGTATTATTCAAAGTGGTGGCGCCATTAAAGCATTCCTTCAAGAAAAAGAAGTCTATGTTAACCATGAATTGGAACAACGAAGAGGTCGTAAACTTCGTATGAACGATCAGGTGGACATTCCAGAACTAAACATAACAATTGCCATCCTTCAACCTACTTCAGAAGAAGTTAACGAGCATCTCAAAGAGAAAGAAGAAAAGGAACGTGTTGCAAAACTCGTCAAACAACTCAATCAGAATCAAAAACAAAAGAAACAACCAATAAAACATGATAAAAAAGAACGAGCAATTCGCTTTCCTGGTATCTCATAATGTGGCTGAAACAATTATCTATTCAACATTTTAGGAATTATCAAGAACTTGAAATTGAGTTTCATCCTGGTTTAAATATTTTCTTGGGACAAAATGCACAAGGAAAAACCAATATCCTCGAATCCATTTATTTTCTAGCTTTGACTAGAAGTCATCGTACACGAAATGATAAAGATCTCATCTACTTTGAATCCTCCGATTTCAAAGTTTCTGGTCTTTTACAAAGAGAAACTGGTCCAATTCCCTTAGAAATTTCCTTGACCCCAAAAGGGAGAATAACTAAAGTAAACCATTTAAAGCAGGCCAAACTATCTGACTACATTGGTCATATGAATGTGGTTCTTTTTGCGCCGGAAGATTTGCAATTGATCAAAGGCGCCCCTGTTGGACGACGAAAATTTATGGACATTGAATTGGGACAGATGAAGCCCATATACCTATCTGACCTATCCCAATACCATCATGTTTTAAAACAAAGAAATAGTTATCTAAAAAATTCTGAAACAATTGATGCAACTTTCTTAGATGTCTTAGATTCACAGCTAGCAAGTTTTGGAAGCCGGGTGATTCATCACCGACTTGATTTTCTTCAAAAGTTAGAAGCCAAAGCAAAAGAGAAACACGCTCGCCTATCTAATTGTAAAGAAGATCTACGGATTCAGTACCTATCCACCATATTTTCTGAAGAAGTGGATGATTTAGAACAGCAGTTTCTCTTTCTCTTAGAAAAAAATCGTCAAAAAGATATTTATAGAAAAACAACGAGTATTGGACCTCATAGAGACGATTTGGTGTTTTTTATCAATGATATGAATGCGAACTTTGGTAGTCAAGGCCAGCATCGAAGTGTTGTTCTTTCTCTAAAATTAGCAGAAATCGAATTGATGGAAGAACTGACAAGAGAAAAACCGATTTTACTACTTGACGATGTTATGAGTGAACTTGACAACGATCGTCAACTTCAGTTGCTAGAAACAATATCAAACAGTATTCAAACATTTATAACAACAACTACCCTAGATCATTTAAAAGATTTGCCTAAGGAATTAAAAATTTTCTCCATTCAATCAGGTCATATTAAAACAGCACCTTGACAAAATTGTCAAGGTGCTGTTAATTTTATTTACAAGTTAGTAAACTTATTGTGCCGAATAGTTTGGAGCTTCATTTGTAATTTGAACGTCGTGAGGGTGACTTTCTTTCAATCCTGCACCACTCATTTCAACAAATTGAGCATTATCATGTAAATCTTGAATGGTTGCCGCACCAACATAGCCCATGCCTGAACGGATACCACCGATCATTTGGAAGACCATATCTGCTACGGAACCTTTATAAGCAACACGTCCTTCAATTCCTTCAGGAACCAATTTATTAGCTTCATTGACAGATCCTTGGAAATAACGATCACTAGACCCTTTCTTCATGGCTGCAATCGATCCCATACCACGATAGGTTTTAAATTTACGACCTTGGAAGATTTCTGTTTCACCTGGTGCTTCATCTGTACCCGCAAGCATGGACCCGAGCATAACCGCATTTCCACCAGCCGCAAGAGCTTTGACAATATCTCCTGAATACTTGATACCACCATCAGCAATGATTGTTTTACCGTATTCACGAGCTACAGCAGCTGCATCATAGATAGCCGTAACTTGAGGAACACCAACACCTGCAACAACACGGGTTGTACAGATAGAACCTGGTCCAATTCCGACTTTAACAACGTCTACCCCTGCATCAAACAAGGCACGCGCACCTTCAGCTGTCGCAATATTTCCTGCAATTAAGGTACGATCTGGGAAGTGAGCACGAATTTCTGCAATCTTACGAAGAACACCTGCAGAATGTCCATGAGCAGTATCGATGACAATAGCATCTGCACCAGCTTCAAAAAGGGCTTCTGCACGTTCAAAGGTATCAGAAGTAACTCCCACAGCTCCAGCCACAAGCAAACGTCCAAATTCATCTTTAGCCGCATTTGGAAACTCAATCACTTTCTCAATATCCTTGATCGTAATCAAGCCAGAAAGACGACCCTCTTCATCTACCAATGGTAATTTTTCAATACGATGTTCTTGTAAAATGCGTTCAGCTGTTTCCAAATCAGTTCCGACTGGTGCAGTCACCAAATTTTCACTTGTCATATGATTTGAAATAGGTTGATTATAATCAGAAATAAAGCGTAAGTCACGATTCGTGAGAATACCAATTAATTTACGATTTTCAAGTGTTTCAACAACAGGAACGCCACTGATCCGGTATCGTCCCATCAACTCATTTGCTTCCGCAATTGTATGAGATGGAGTCAAATAGAATGGATCAATAATAACTCCATTTTCAGAACGTTTTACTTTTCTTACTTCATCTGCCTGTTGCTCAATTGACATATTTTTATGGATCACACCAAGTCCACCAGCACGCGCCATAGCAATTGCCATTTGGCTTTCAGTCACTGTATCCATTGCAGCAGTAATGATTGGGATGTTTAAGTGCAAATTACTTGCTAATTGTGTACTTAAATCTGCATCATTAGGCAATACGTGACTTTCTGCCGGAATCAAAAGCACGTCATCAAATGTAAACCCTTTTTTTAAAAACTTTGTGTCCCAATTAGACATCCGCTGGATCCTCTTTTCTTTTTATTTGAGCAAGGCTCGAATTTTTATTGTTAATATCATACCATTCTATCGCAATTTGTCAATCATTTGTTGGTAAATTATAAAGGAATAAAGGAAAATTGTCTCTATCCAATTTATAAATCCTTAATTTTTGAAATAGGTTATTCCCATCGCAGATTTTACATCATCCAATGTTTGTGCTGCAACACTGCGAGCCCGCTCACAACCTTTTTCAAGAATGGAGTATACTTCCCCCATATCCTTTGCAAACTCAAGGCGTCTTTCTCGAATTGGTCTTAACTCACGATCTAAAATTTCTAAAAGATATCGTTTGGTCTTTACATCACCAAGGCCTCCACGTTGATAGTGTTCTTTCATTTCTGCAATTTCATCTGCATCTTCCGGACGACCAAATACATCCAAATAATGAAATACCATGTTCCCTTCGATCTTTCCTGGATCCTCAACTTTGATGTGATCCGGATCGGTATACATGCTCATCACTTTTTTCTTCAAGGTATCCGCATCATCAGCTAGGTAGATACCGTTATTTAAGGATTTAGACATTTTAGCATTTCCATCTAAACCAGGTAAGCGTCCTGCTGCTTCATTTTCGGGATAAATTCCTTCAGGTTCCACCAAAGTATCTGTATTGTATGCATGATTAAAGGAACGTACAATCTCACGGGTCTGCTCAATCATTGGCTTTTGGTCATTTCCTACTGGAACAAAGTTGGCTTTAAAAGCAGTAATATCGGCTGCTTGCGAAATAGGGTATACCAAAAATCCTGTAGGAATACTTTCACCAAAACCTTTTTGAGAGATTTCAGTCTTTACAGTTGGATTTCTTTCAAGTCGCGCCAAAGATACAAGATTCATGTAATACATGGTCAATTCTGCTAATTCAGAAATCTGACTTTGAATGAAAATCGTAACCTTTTCAGGATCTAGGCCAGCAGCAAGATAGTCCAAAGCGACATTGCCAATAGATTCTACTATGGTTTTTGGATCTTTTGCATGATCTGTCAAAGCTTGCTGGTCTGCTAAGAAAACAAACATATTATACTCGTCTTTATTTTGTAGCAAAACGCGATTTTTTAAAGAGCCAACATAGTGGCCAATGTGAAGTTTCCCTGTTGGTCTATCTCCTGTCAAAATAATGGGTTTCGTCATACTCTTCTCCTTAATCGTTATCCCTTCCATTATAGCACTTTCTAGTTAAAAATGTTAGTCTATCCTATCTGTCTTTTATCAATCTTATCTTTACAAATGTGTAAACTCATTTTACATCTTTGTAAAGATAAGATTGACACTATAAAAGATTGATTTTTCCCCTATTTTCTAGTAAAATGAAGACATTATAGAAAGAGGAGAATATCATTGCTTACAGTATCAGACGTCTCACTACGTTTTAGTGATCGAAAATTGTTTGACGATGTCAATATTAACTTTACAGAGGGAAATACATATGGTCTTATCGGTGCCAACGGTGCTGGAAAATCAACCTTTTTAAAAATTTTAGCTGGAGATATTGAACCAACAACAGGTCATATTTCTCTCGGTCCTGATGAACGTTTGTCCGTTTTGCGTCAAAATCACTTTGACTATGAAGACGAACGGGTCATCGATGTTGTCATTATGGGAAATGAAAAGCTCTACAACATTATGAAAGAGAAAGATGCTATCTACATGAAAGAAGATTTTTCTGATGAAGACGGCGTCCGTGCAGCTGAACTTGAAGGTGAATTTGCCGAACTCGGTGGATGGGAAGCAGAAAGTGAAGCATCTCAATTGCTTCAAAATCTAAATATTTCAGAAGACCTTCATTATCAAACCATGAGCGAGTTAGCTAACGGGGATAAAGTGAAAGTTCTCCTAGCTAAAGCACTTTTTGGTAAACCAGATGTCCTTCTTTTAGACGAACCAACCAACGGTCTCGATATTCAATCCATTACCTGGTTAGAAGATTTTCTAATTGATTTTGAAAATACGGTTATCGTTGTATCCCATGACCGCCACTTTTTGAACAAAGTCTGCACCCATATGGCAGATCTCGACTTTGGGAAAATTAAACTTTACGTCGGAAACTATGATTTCTGGAAAGAATCTTCTGAACTTGCAGCAAAATTACAAGCAGATAGAAACGCAAAAGCTGAAGAAAAAATTAAACAATTGCAAGAGTTTGTCGCTCGATTCTCAGCCAACGCTTCAAAATCAAAACAAGCAACATCCCGTAAAAAAATGCTTGACAAGATTGAGTTAGAAGAAATTGTTCCATCTAGCCGAAAGTACCCATTTATCAACTTTAAGGCTGAACGAGAAATCGGTAACGATCTCTTGACAGTAGAAAATCTTTCTGTCAAGATCGATGGAGAAACCATCCTTGACAATATCAGCTTTATCTTACGTCCTGGTGATAAAACCGCTCTTATCGGACAAAACGATATTCAAACAACCGCTTTGATCCGTGCATTGATGGATGATATTGAGTATGAAGGAACTGTCAAGTGGGGAGTTACAACTAGTCGATCTTATCTACCAAAAGACAACAGCCGAGATTTTGCAGGTGGAGAAACTATTCTTGATTGGCTTCGTCAATTTGCAAGTAAAGAAGAAGATGACAATACTTTCCTTCGTGGTTTCTTAGGACGCATGCTCTTTTCTGGTGACGAAGTTAACAAGTCTGTCAACGTCTTGTCAGGTGGAGAAAAAGTTCGTGTCATATTATCTAAATTGATGCTCCTAAAGTCAAACGTCCTTGTACTGGATGATCCAACCAATCACTTGGATTTGGAGTCTATTTCAAGTTTGAATGACGGATTGAAGAATTTTAAAGAATCGATTATTTTTGCCAGCCATGACCACGAATTCATTCAAACACTCGCCAACCATATTATCGTTCTTTCAAAAAACGGCGTGATCGATCGCATTGATGAAACCTATGATGAGTTTCTTGAAAATGAAGAAGTTCAAGCAAAAGTGAAAGAACTTTGGAATTAATCATGAAAATTAAGAGTCCTGAAATCCGTATTTCAGGCTCTTTCAGTAGAAATATATGAACAAAACAAAGCTAAAAACATCCCTTTTTTTGATATCTTCCTTTCTGATTCCAGTGATCATAATGTTCTTTATTTACCTCTCACAAGGAATTTACTGGAACAGTGAGACATCCCCATTATTAGGAGATGGTTATCATCAGTATGTCATTTTTGATACCACACTTCGAAATATTTTACATGGAACAGATAGCCTATTTTACAGTTTTCAAAGTGGATTAGGCCTTAATTTCTATGCACTCAGTAGCTATTATCTAGGAAGTTTCTTTTCCCCTCTTGTCTACTTCTTTAATGCACAATCCATGCCGGATGCTGTTTACCTCATCACACTTTTGAAATTTGGAGCAATTGGTCTTAGTACATACATCAGTATACACGGGATGTTTTCTAAAATCCCTAGAACCCTGGTTCTTACCCTTTCAACATCATTTGCTCTGATGAGTTTTGCCATCAGCCAAATTGAAATTAAAACTTGGTTAGACGTATTTATTCTAGCACCACTAATTGTTTATGGGTTCAAGAAACTAATTTACAATGAGGGAGAGATTCTCTACTTTATCAGTTTAACCTGTTTGTTTATCCAAAATTATTATTTTGGATTTATGATGTCCACTTTTCTCATATTATGGTACTTGACACAACTGTCATGGAATATCAAAGAAATTGGAAAGCGTTTTTTCCATTTTGTGATTGTATCTCTTCTATCGGTTATAACAAGTCTAGTAATGTTATATCCTACCTTCTTAGATTTACGTACTCATGGAGAAAGTTTTTCAAAGGTTGACAGTATCTTTACAGAAAAAAGCTGGTATCTCGACGTATTTGCCAAAAATTTCGTAGGTAGTTTTGATACGACTAAATATGGATCTATTCCGATGATCTATGTAGGATTGTTTCCATTGTTACTAGCGATCACTTTTTTCTTTGTAAAATCAATCAAGTTTCACGTGAAACTCTGCTATTTTTTACTTCTAACAATTCTCATTTTCAGTTTCCGTTTACAACTATTAGACCTTCTTTGGCAAGGTATGCACGCGCCAAATATGTTTCTCCATCGATACGCCTGGATTTTTTCTTTGACGATTATTCTAATGGCAGGAGAAGTTCTAAATCGAATCGAGGAGATCACTTGGGGTCGCTTTAGTATTGCTAGCTTCATACTCTTCTTAGGATTTGGAGGAACACTTTTTTTCAGTCATCACTATAAATTTTTAGATTCTATCAATTTCGTTGTTACTTTTGAATTTTTACTGGTTTTCTTTTTACTCTCTCTTGCCTTTATTTTTAAAAAAATACCCCCAAGATTATTCTACTTTTCCATTCTTTTCCTTTCTCTATTTGAACTATCTGTAAATAGTTATTATCAGATTGAAGGAATTGCAAAAGAATGGGTATTTGCTTCTCGATCATCCTACGAACGCGACTTAAAATCTATTCAAACCTTGGTAAGTGGAAACACAGACTCAAACTATCGGACTGAAATTCTACATCCACAAACTGGCAATGATAGTATGAAGTATGGTTATAATGGCATTTCTCAATTTTCATCTGTTCGAAATACAGATGCTAGTTCAATATTGGATAAACTTGGATTTAAATCTGAAGGAACCAACCTCAACCTTCGATACCAAAATAATTCCATTCTAATGGATAGCCTATTTGGTGTTCGCTATAATTTAAGCCAACAACCTGTTCAAAAATTTGGATTTAAAGAGATTGCCTCTAAAAATGGAATCTCACTCTCAGAAAATGAATACGCTTTGCCAATTGCATTCTTATCAGCTAAGCCTTATAAGAATACATCCTTTACAAATCTGACACTCGATAACCAAACACAATTGATCCATCAACTCACAGGTAAAAAATTTAAATTTTATAAAAAATTAAAATTTCTTTCAAATCACTCAGAAAACTCCACATCTTCCATGCAAACTGCAAAAATAGAGAAAGATAGTCACTTATCTTATGCAAGCATTGAATATGAAGTAACAATTCCTGCCCATAGCCAACTCTATGTTAATGTTCCAAATCTAGAATTTTCAAATGATGATCAAAAAGACATTGAAATCACGTATAATGGGCAGACCCAGCGTTATACTATTGATAATGCCTTTCCATTCTTTTCAATTGGACATTTTGATGCAGAAAAAACGATCACTATTCGTATGAGTTTTCCAGAAAATTCAACCGTTTCTTTTCGTACACCAGAATTTTTTGCGCTGGATCTTGACAAATATACGCAAGCTATCACCACTATTCGTCAGCAAGAAGCTGCTATTCACAAAAAGAAAAATAAAGTAGTGGCAGCTTATAATGCAAATAGAGATACGACCCTTATTTTCTCACTTCCATATGATAAAGGTTGGTCAGCTAAGCAAAATGGAAAACCTATTCAAATTCATCGCATCCAGAAAGGATTGATGGGAGTGGATGTTTCAAAAGGAACCGGAACAGTCACCTTAACATTTGTTCCCCAAGGCTTCATTGAAGGACTTACTGCCTTTTTCACTGGAATTGTTCTCTTCTTTCTTTACGAATGGAGACAAAATCATAAAGAGAAAAAAGTTGAAAACTATTCACTCCATTCAGTAACAAATAAAAAGCTAGGATGATGGTTATCCTAGTTTTTTTAGAAACAAAAAAACACCCAAATGGGTGTCGTGTTAGCTCCGCCAGTAGGACTCGAACCTACGACATCATGATTAACAGTCATGCGCTACTACCAACTGAGCTATGGCGGAATGAGATATAGTCCGTACGGGATTCGAACCCGTGTTACCGCCGTGAAAAGGCGGTGTCTTAACCCCTTGACCAACGGACCATATATTCATTAACAGAACATATCCCATTATATCAGAAATTAGCACTTTGTCAAGCATTATATTCTAAATTTTGCTCTTCAATTAATTTTTTAACGCGCTTGATATTGCTTCTTGAAATAGGGCAAGAATATCCTTCTTTTAAGAGAAGTTGCTTATTTTTCTTATCCATTCCAATAATCATACTTCTATTTACAATAAAAGATTGATGAGGGCTAAAATATCTATCTTCTTCATCCTTATTTAAAACATCGGATAAGCTTCCCGCAATTTCTTTTTGAAAATTTTTTCCAACTAAATTCAATTTATAAGCAGTTCCAATCGTCTCAATATAAAGAATATCTTTGAACGGAATTTTAATTTTTTTATCCCTAAAGTCATACTCAAAATAATCCGTCAAGTCATCATTTTTAATCTGGATGGTTGTCAAATATTCAATACAACCTTGTAACTTAGATTTAAATAAATCTTCATTCAAATTTTTATCAATAAAGTCCAAAGCAGATACTTTGTAACGGTAAGTAATAGAGGCAAATTCAGATTTTGTAGTAATGAATACAATAATTGCATAAGGATTTGCTTCCCGTATTTTTTGAGCAATTTCGAGCCCACAATACTCATTGTCTTGAATATGAATATCTAAAAAATATAATTGGTGGAGATCAGAATGTTGTATATATTCTTCAAACTCAGATAGCTTACCTGTAGAAATCATTTCAATCGTTAAATCCAATTCGTTAGCAATTGTTGCAATATGTTTTTCAACACGTAGCTGTTGTTGTAGTTCATCTTCTAGTAAAAAAATCTTCATTCTTTTTCATACCCTCCAATCTTCAATACTTGTAAAAACCAATTACCTTGCAATTCTGTTTCCAAAAACATATTTCCATAGTTGGCTAATATTTTCCTCACATTATCTAAGCCTAATCCTCTATTTTCTCCCTTTGTTGAATACCCCTCCTCATATATTTTTCTGACATCAAAAGTTATTTCATTCGTTGTATTATGAATCACCAAATAAACCATTTTTGAAATAGAAAAAATAGCAATACGAACCTTCTTTTCCTCCGCTTCTTTTGAAGCTTCTAAAGCATTCGTTACTAGAATGCCAACAATTCTGACAATATCTAATAAGTCAACTGGTAGTTGCTCAATGGATTCACTCGTTTCAAAAGTCATTTCTACACCAGCATCTCTGGCATCTAACCAACCCCGAATTAGAATACTTCGCAAGGCAGAATCTTTTATATTCACCAAGTTAAAGCCTGATAATTTTTCGGTATTGATCTCTCTATAACTTTTTTCTAATACTTCTCTATAAATTCTTTGAATTTCTGGAATATTTCCTTCTTGAATAGCTAGTGACATAGAAATCACTATGTTCCCTAAATCATGACGAACCCCTCTGACAGTAGAATAAAGACTTTGAATTTCAGCCATATAACGACTCATTTGTTGCTCGGAAAATTCTTTGTATTCCAGTTCTAAATTTTTACGATATTGATCTCTCTCAATCTTCATATGAAACAAACTGACTACAAATGAGAAAAAACAAATCGTCGCTAACATACTCCCAAAATTTTTATATTGTGCTTGTTCACTAATCCATAAGGCAAAATTGATTACCACAAATATAGCAAAATAGACAGAAATCAATAATTTTAAATACTTTTCAAATGCTTCTTCGTAAAAAGGGGTGAAATCAAATTCAAATAAGTCAATTAGCTTCAAAATGATTCCTAAAGAAACCAAACGAATAAACATATTGTAGATAATTGAGTAAGCTTCTACAACAGCATCTCCTAAAACTGAAGAAACGATAATGGTCAAAAAAGTAGCTGTTCCTTCAACTGCTAAATAAGTAAAAAAAGAGTAGAAAATAGAACATAAGCGATTATTTCGATTGGCATAATGATAATAAGGATAGAGATAAACAGGCCACAGTAGCATATTTAAATCTGATAATCGAATACCTGAAAATAAAGTGACATCTAAAAATACGAGAAGACTCTCAAAAAGAAGAACAAAGGTACTAAGCAGAAAGATAAATATAAACCGATGCTCCTGATAGATTTTTTCATCTACCAATGCAAAGGTCAGAACAATAACCCCTCCTAAAAGAAAAGACAAGACTAAAGACTGAAACACACATTCTCTCCCACTCTGTTTTCTATTTTATTATACTTTAGTATTATTATCAATAAAATAAAATATTATATACAAAAAATTATAATATAAACTATCGTAAAATTAAAGGGAATCTAGTAAAATGTAATATTTTTAAACAACTTGTTACATGTTTGAAACTTTTTTGAAATCGTTTTTTGCCACTATATAGGGATTTTTAGTAGATTTTAAACACTATTTTGAGAAATACTTTCATTAATCTTAAAAGATATAAATACTTATAAAAAATAAGATAAAATTGAAAATATATACAATTGTATGCAAAAAAAGAAAAATGAGCAAATGTTGAATAACATTCGTTCATTTTTCCACTTTCCATTTGATCCCAGCAGGATTCGAACCTGCGACCGTTCGCTTAGAAGGCGAATGCTCTATCCAGCTGAGCTATGGGACCAAGCATACTTCATTTTAGCAGAAAAAGGAGGGAGCGTCAAGGTTATTTATGATAAGGACTACCTTGTTGAATCATGAAGGCTCGATAGATTTGCTCCACTAATACCAATTTCATCAACTGATGAGGAAGTGTTAGTTGACCAAAGCTCATTAATAAATTACCTCTTTTTTTTACTTTAGGAGACAAACCAAGACTTCCTCCAATCACAAAGGTAAGATTTGAATACCCTGAAGTCATCATCTGGTCGATCGTTTGACTAAATTTTTCTGAAGGAAATTGTTTACCTTCGATAGCTAATACAATGACATATTCCTTATCTGAAATTTTAGAAAGGATTCGTTTTCCTTCTTTTTCAAGGATCTGTTGATTTTCAAGTTCACTTGCCCGATCAGGAGTTTTTTCATCAATTAATTCAATTTGTTCTACTTTTGCAAACCGTCCTAGTCGCTTTAGATACTCAGCAATTCCATCTTTTAAGTATTTTTCTTTTAGTTTTCCAACGGTTATTAATTTAATTTTCATCCTTCTATTGTAGCATATTTCTAGTCTTCCACAAATAATTCACAGAAACTACAAAGAAAGCTATTCTATAAATACCTGTCTATAGCTGTTATTACACTCATTTCTACAAGTTATCCACATTTTGTGGATAACTTTATTTATTTAAGTTATAATTAAGAAAGTTTTTCTATACTCTAGACAATTTGATAGCCTTAGGAGGAAAATATGAAATCTTCATCCCATTTACTAAAAAAAATTGGGACTTTATCCCTCATTTTTGTAGTCGGTTTTCTTGGTGGGATTCTTGGAACAGTTTTAACATTACAAGTATCTCATTCATCAAATGCAACGACTGAAAGCAAACAAGTACGCTCCACTACTGTAAAGACAGCATATAAAAATACAACCTCAACGAGCCAAGCTGTTGATAAAGTAAAAAATGCAGTGGTATCTGTAATCACCTATGCAGATTCTTCAAATCAAGATTTATTTACAAATGATGAACATTCAGATTCTCAAATCTCCAGTGAAGGATCGGGAGTGATTTATAAAAAAGATGGAAAATATGCCTATCTTGTGACCAATACCCATGTTATTAGTGGTGCTAAAAAAGTAGATATCTTATTAGCGGATGGCAATAAAGTTCCTGGAGAAGTTGTTGGTTCCGATGTCTATTCTGATATTGCTGTTGTCAGAATTAGTGCAGATAAAGCCAAAGATGTCGCTGAATTTGGGGATTCAAACCAGTTAACTGTTGGTGAGACTGCTATAGCTATTGGAAGCCCCCTAGGGACGGATTATGCAAACTCTGTTACCCAAGGAATTATTTCAAGTCAAGGTCGAAATGTTAATTTAAAAGCTGACAATGGACAAAATATCTCTACACGTGCCTTGCAAACAGATGCTGCTATCAATCCAGGTAACTCAGGAGGACCTTTGATCAACATCCAAGGACAGGTCATTGGAATTACCTCAAGCAAAATTTCAACGAATGGACAGACTTCTGTAGAAGGAATGGGATTTGCAATTCCTGCAAACGATGTTGTCAATATTATCAAACAATTGGAAGAAAACGGAAAGGTCGTTCGACCAGCGCTTGGAATCCAAATGATGGACCTTGCAAATCTTTCAACTTCTGATTTGAGTAAATTAAAACTTCCTGAAAAAATCTCCGGAGGAGTCATTGTTCGCTCAACACTTGACAATATGCCTGCATCGGATAAATTGCAACGTTACGATGTCATTACTAAAATTGACGATACAGACATTGAGTCAACTGCAGATTTACAATCTGCTCTCTATTCTCACCAAATTGACGATACCATTAAGGTAACCTTCTATCGAGATGGAAAACAAGAGACAACTACTATTAAGTTGACAAAATCAACAGAAGATTTAGAAAAATAAACCTTTTCTTCTTGACATACCTGTAAACACACCTTTACGAATTTGTAAAGGTGTGTTATTCTATTCATAAGATGGAAAAATTTGAAAAACTAGCAATAAAAGATATTCGAACCAATCCTTTTCAACCAAGAAAAGTATTTGATAAAGAAAAATTAGAAGAACTGGCCCACTCCATTAAAGAAAATGGATTAATCCAACCCATTGTTGTCAGAAAATCTCCAATTATCGGTTTTGAACTGCTTGCAGGTGAGAGACGGTTTAGAGCTTCAAAAATAGCGGGATTAGAGGTTATTCCTGCTATCATAAAAGAATTAACTGATCAAGAAATGATGCAACAAGCCATTATTGAAAATTTACAGAGAGAAGACCTTAATCCCATTGAAGAAGCTCTATCTTATCAGAAGTTAGTTGAAAATGGTTATAAGCATGATCAAATTGCTCAATTTATGGGAAAATCTAGACCTTATATTAGCAATATGCTTCGCTTATTACAACTAACACCCGCTATTCAAGAAGCTGTTATTCAAAATGATATTTCTTCAGCTCACGCGCGTGTTCTCGTTCCTCTTGATGAAAAAGAGCAAAATTATTGGCTTGAAAAAATAAAACAAGAGCACTTAAATGTTCGGATATTAGAAAATAAGATCAGCTCTAAAAGAAAGTTAAAAAATCAACCAGCAAAAGAATCTTTTCTAACTGAA
Organism: Streptococcus lactarius; assembly: GCF_016642265.1. Lineage (GTDB taxonomy): Bacteria > Bacillota > Bacilli > Lactobacillales > Streptococcaceae > Streptococcus > Streptococcus lactarius. The sequence continues at coordinate 16,336 of NZ_MRXX01000004.1, read as the reverse complement.
GAAGAAAAGAACTTAAAGAAATTACTGGGGACAGAAGTTAAAATTCACTCCTCAGCCTCAAATAAGGGAAGTATCCAAATTTTCTTTTCAAATCTTGATGAATACCAACGAATTATCAACAGTCTGAAATAAGGCTGTTATTTTTATTTTCTGTATTGACAAACTTTTCCACTAACGAATCGTCTCTGAAATAGAGAAAAATCAACACATGAAACTAGTTATCCCCATGTTGTGGAAAACTTTTGAAAACATTGGGGATTGGTTTTCACAATATGTGGATAACTAAAAAATAATCTCCTTTTGTTCTAAAATTCAGCCTGTGGAAAACTATTATTTTTTATGGTAGAATAAGGGTACGTATGATTTGATTGATTTCAAGAAAAGGAGGGAAGTTTTAGTGACAAAAGAAGAACAATTTTGGTCTCGCTTTTTAGAATTAGCCCAATTACAGTTAAAAGATAGTGCCTATGACTTTTTTGTTGCAGATTCAAAATTAGTTAAAGTCGATGGAGATACAGCTACTATTTATCTTGATGGAAACTATAAGGAATTATTTTGGGAAACAAATCTAAAAAATGCCTTAATCACGGCTGGCTTTGAAATCTATAATACAGATTTGAAGTTTCATTTTGTTTTTGAAGATCTTCCCAATAGTCATCACAAGGATTCTAGGAACTCTTCTCTAAATAGTTCAAGTAGTTCCGCAACTGAGCCATTGCCTAAAATTGAGACTGGACTAAAAGCAAAGTATACCTTCGATAATTTTGTGCAAGGGGATGGAAATATTTGGGCCAAGGCAGCGGCATTGGCAGTTTCTGAAAACCTTGCAACAACCTACAACCCTCTTTTTATCTATGGTGGACCAGGGCTCGGAAAGACTCACTTGCTAAACGCAATTGGAAATCAAATTCTGGAAAATATCCCCAATGCGCGAGTGAAGTATGTCCCAGCCGAAACCTTTATTAATGAATTTTTAGAACACCTACGATTGGGAGAAATGAAGACTTTCAAGAATACCTATCGTAGTCTCGATCTCTTACTGATTGATGATATTCAATCGCTTGGTGGAAAAAAAGTGACCACCCAAGAGGAGTTCTTTAACACCTTTAATGCCCTTCATAGCGACAACAAACAAATTGTTCTAACAAGTGACCGAAGTCCAGATCATCTGGATAGTCTTGAAGAGCGGTTGGTTACGCGTTTCAAATGGGGATTAACGCAAAATATAACACCCCCTGATTTTGAAACCCGTATTGCTATCTTACGGAATAAGAGTGAAGATCTAGACTATATTTTTCCTAACGATACGCTAGAATACCTAGCTGGTCAATTCGATTCAAACGTTCGAGACTTAGAAGGAGCCTTGAATGATATCTCATTGATGGCCAAAGTGAAAAAATTAAAAGAGATCACCATTGATGTTGCTGCAGAAGCTATTCGAGCTCGTAAAAATGACAATACCCAGATGCTCGTCATCCCAATTGAGAAAATTCAGGATGCTGTGGGGGCCTTCTATGGAGTGAGTGTAAAAGAAATGAAAGGCTCTAGACGAGTTCAAAATATCGTCCTAGCAAGACAAGTTGCCATGTACCTTTCAAGAGAGATGACGGATAACTCACTGCCTCGAATTGGAAAAGAATTTGGTGGAAAAGACCACACAACTGTCATCCATGCTTATGAAAAAATAAAAAGTATGGTAGAAACAGACGATAATCTACGACTTGAAATTCAAAGTATCAAGAAAAAATTGAATTAACCTGTTTATAACTCTTTGAAAACTTTAAGGGGTTATACACAATTTTTAAACAAGTAACTTATCTAGTTTTAGAAAGCATCCAGATAGTTTTCCACAACTTCCACACAATCTACTATTACTATTAACTTACTAATCATAAAATAAATAAAAGGAATAACCATGATTAATTTTTCTATTAACAAAACTTTATTTTTGCAAGCACTTAGTACAACCAAAAGAGCAATCAGTTCAAAAAATGCTATCCCCATTCTATCCACCATTAAAATTGATGTTACTCCTGAAGGAGTAGCCTTATCTGGATCTAATGGGCAAATTTCAATTGAAAATTTCATCTCCATCAAAGATGAGAATGCTGGCTTATTGGTAACTTCTTCAGGTTCTATCTTATTAGAAGCTACCTTCTTTATCAATGTCATTTCAAGTTTACCAGATGTTACGGTAGACTTTAAAGAAATTGAGCAAAAACAAGTCCTATTAACCAGTGGAAAATCAGAAATTACTCTTAAAGGAAAAGATGCAGATCAATATCCACGGATCCAAGAAATGGCTGCAAGTAATCCATTGGTTTTGGAAACAAAATTATTAAAACAATTAATTAATGAAACAGCATTTGCGGCAAGTGTACAAGAAAGTCGTCCAATTTTGACAGGTGTTCACTTTGTTTTATCAGAAAATAAAGAATTAAAAACAGTGGCAACTGATTCTCACCGAATGAGTCAAAAAGTGATGACACTTGATAAAAATGGGGATAACTTTGATGTTGTGATCCCAAGTCGTTCTCTTCGTGAGTTTACTTCTGTTTTTTCAGATGATATTGAAACAGTTGAAGTGTTCTTTGCCAATAATCAAATTCTCTTTAGAAGTGAACATATTAGTTTCTATACCCGTTTACTAGAGGGTAATTACCCTGACACAGATCGTTTAATTCCAACAGAATTCAACACAGAAGCAACTTTCAATGTGGCCAACCTTCGATTTGCGATGGAACGCGCCCGTCTTCTCTCGAACGCTACTCAAAACGGAACGGTAAAATTGGAATTCAAGAATGGAATTGTTTCTTCCCACGTTCATTCACCAGAAGTTGGACGGGTAAACGAAGAAATTGATACGAGTGCTGTTGCAGGAGAGGACTTGTCCATTAGCTTTAATCCGACTTACTTGATTGAAGCGCTCAAAGCTATCGACAGTGAACAAGTTGTGATTCGCTTTATTTCTTCTGTTAGACCATTTACCTTGGTTCCAGAAGGAAATGAACAAGGATTTATTCAATTGATTACGCCAGTTCGCACAAATTAAAAAGGTGAATCATGTATACATTAGGTGATTTTGTAGAAATGAAAAAGCCTCATGCTTGCATAATAAAGGAGACAGGCAAAAAGGCAAATCGTTGGCAAATTACGCGACTTGGTGCAGATATAAAAATTAAATGTAGTAACTGTGATCATGTGGTCATGATGAGTCGCCATGATTTTGAACAGAAAATGAAGAAAGTATTATAAAAGGTTCAGTCACTTATGTGGCCGAACCTTTTCAATTATTTTAATTCTTCAAATTTTCCATTTTTAACTTCTTTGAAACCACTTTGTTTCATCATATCAAAAGTTGATTTGTAGCTGATATAGTCAACTTTTTTATCTTTTTGTGTCGCTACTAATTTCTTTTCAATTAGCTGATCTAAGTCTGCCTTTTCATAATTTAGAGTTGTTTTTTCGACCATATAATCATCTTTGTATTCAGCAGAATGTGTGAATCCTTTGACATCTTTGTATTCTTCGTCATATTTATCGATCATTTCCTTTAATTGATCTTTCGTAACCCCTGCCTCTTTGTAATAAATAGTAGTGGTAGTTTGGTTACTGATCGCTTTATCACCTTTATGTTCTAGTGTAATCCGAACGTCTGTTTTCTTTTCTTGGTTGATTCCTTGAAGATAGGATTTTTGAACAGATTGTTGTCCACAAGCTCCAAGAAGAAAGAGTGTAAAAATAGCGATTAAAGAAAGGAAAATAGATTTCCATGTTTGTTTTTTCATCTAAAAAATTCCTTTGTTAGTTGTTAAATAGAGTATACCATATTTATCTTTTTAGAACGTTACAGTTTGATGAAAAAATCTAGTTTCAAAGGTCATGAAATATTTCATTTTTCATCACTTGTCTTTTGAATTATGTTATAATAAAAAAGATTGAAATGAAAACGGAGAATTAAAAATTATGGCTTTAACAGCAGGTATCGTGGGTTTGCCAAACGTTGGTAAATCAACCTTATTTAACGCAATTACAAAAGCAGGAGCAGAGGCCGCAAACTATCCCTTTGCGACCATTGATCCAAACGTCGGTATGGTAGAAGTTCCTGATGAACGCCTCCAAAAATTGACTGAAATGATCACTCCTAAAAAGACAGTTCCAACAACCTTTGAATTCACAGATATTGCTGGAATTGTAAAAGGTGCATCAAAAGGAGAAGGTCTTGGAAATAAATTCTTGGCCAACATCCGTGAAGTGGATGCCATTGTCCATGTAGTTCGTGCTTTTAATGATGAAAATGTCATGCGTGAACAAGGTCGTGAAGATGCTTTTGTAGATCCACTTGCAGATATTGATACGATTAATTTGGAGTTGATTTTAGCAGATTTAGAATCTATCAATAAACGATACGCGCGTGTGGAAAAAATAGCCCGTACACAAAAGGATAAGGATTCGGTTGCAGAATTTAACGTTCTTCAAAAAATCAAACCAGTTCTGGAAGACGGAAAATCAGCTCGAACTATTGAATTTACAGAAGAAGAACAAAAAGTGGTGAAAGGACTTTTCCTTTTGACTACCAAACCAGTTCTTTATGTGGCTAATGTCGATGAAGATGTGGTTGCAGATCCAGATTCTATCGAGTATGTCAAACAAATTCGTGAATTTGCAACGACAGAAAATGCAGAGGTAGTGGTGATTTCTGCGCGTGCAGAGGAAGAAATATCTGAACTAGATGATGCGGATAAACAAGAATTTTTAGAGGCGATTGGCCTAACAGAGTCTGGAGTTGATAAACTCACGCGTGCAGCTTACCATTTACTAGGACTTGGAACTTACTTCACAGCTGGTGAAAAAGAAGTACGTGCTTGGACTTTTAAACGTGGTATGAAAGCTCCTCAAGCAGCTGGTATCATCCACTCTGATTTTGAAAAAGGATTTATTCGTGCAGTGACTATGTCTTATGATGATTTGGTGAAATACGGATCTGAAAAGGCTGTAAAAGAAGCTGGACGCTTACGAGAAGAAGGAAAAGAATATGTTGTCCAAGATGGGGACATCATGGAATTCCGTTTCAATGTTTAAGAAAGTTAAAAATATATAAAGGTTGGAAAAAATATTTCCAACCCTTTTAGCGTTTTTGAAAGGAAAATAAATGACAAAATTATTAGTAGGATTAGGAAATCCCGGTGATAAATATTTTGAGACACGACACAATGTTGGTTTTATGGTAGTTGATCAAATGGCAAAGTCTTTAAATCTTACTTTCTCCCATGATAAGATTTTTCAAGCTGATATTGCCTCAACATTTTTAAATGGCGAAAAGGTCTATTTTGTAAAGCCAACCACTTTCATGAATGAGAGTGGAAAAGCAGTCCATGCCCTTCTGACTTATTATGGTCTGGATATTGAAGATCTTTTGGTTATTTATGATGATTTAGATATGGAAGTTGGCAAGATTCGTCTTCGAGCTAAAGGATCTGCCGGTGGTCATAACGGAATCAAATCGATTATCAATCATATTGGAACTCAGACTTTTTATCGAATTAAGATTGGCATTGGAAGACCTAAGCAGGGCATGTCAGTTGTTCATCATGTCTTAGGAAAATTTGATAAAGACGATTACATCACGATTCTACAAACAATCGATCGAGTAGAAGAAGCGATTAACGATTACTTGGTAGAAGAAAATTTTGAAAGAAGCATGCAGAAATACAACGGGTAAGTAGATGAATGTCATTGATTTAGTGATTCAAAACTCCGACCTTCTATCCTGGCAACAAGGATTACAGAAAAACAATAGAGAGTTAATTTTAGGATTATCTGCGACTACTAAGGCTATTGTGATGGCTTCCGCTTTTGATTCTATTGAAAAAGCAGTCCTCATAACCTCTAGTTATAACGAAGCGGAACGATTGGCTAGTGATTTTATTGCTTTACTTGGAGAGGACAAAGTCCATACATTTTTGGGAGATGATAACCCTTTAGCAGAATTTGTTTTTGCTTCACAAGAAAGGCAATTTGCACGATTAGAGGCTTTGAACTTTTTATGTCAAGAGGATCGTCAAGGTATCCTTGTGACCAATGTGAGTGGTATCAAACTACTATTACCTTCTCCTAAAGTTTTTGCATCTAGCATTTTTCAATTGAAGGTTGGTCAAGAAATCGACCTAACTACTTTGAGTGAAACCTTACAGAAAATTGGCTACCAAAAGGTGATCCAGGTTTTGCAACAAGGAGAATTCAGTCTAAGAGGAGATATTTTAGATATCTTTGAGATTGAACAACTCCAACCCTACCGGGTTGAATTTTTTGGAGATGAGATTGATGGGATTCGAATCTTTGACCCAGAAAGCCAGCGTTCTGTTGAAAATGTCGAAGAAGTTCAACTGAAAGCAGTGAGTGATCTATTATTGCAAGAGGAAGATTTTATCCGGGGTCAAAAGCAACTTGAACAATTGCAAGAGCAGACAGCAAATGAAGCATTTAAGTCTTATCTAGCAGAAATCCTAGGAGATATTTCTCAAAAGCAAGTCCATCCGGATCTTAGAAAATTTATTAGTTTCTTTTATGAGAAACAATATACATTATTTGATTATCTTCCTAAACATACTCCAGTCTTTTTAGATGATTATCAAAAAATAGTAGATCAAATAGCAAGATTTGACCTAGATGTAGCTAATCTCTTGACAGAAGATTTACATAAAAATCGAGCCTCTTCTCGTCAAGTGTATTTTGCAGATACTAGTACCATATTACGAAAATATACACCTGCAACTTATTTTTCAAACTTTCAAAAAGGCTTGGGAAATCTGAAGTTTGATCATTTGTATCAGTTTAATCAATACCCAATGCAGGAGTTTTTTGGGCAATTTGATTTGCTAAAAGAGGAAATTGAACGGTATCAGAAATCAAACTATACTGTCATTATCCAAGCAACTTCTCATCACAATCTTCAGCAACTCCATAAAAATATAGAAGAGTATGAAATTCGACTAGATTATATTGATGGTGATTCAATCATTCCTCAAGCTAGTCAATTAATTGTTGGAGGACTGGCTCACGGTTTCCAATTTGTTGATGAAAAAATTGTCTATATTACAGAGTCAGAGATCTACCAGAAGAAAATTAAGCGAAAGATTCGCAGACAAACCATTTCCAATGCCGAACGTTTGAAAAATTATAATGAACTAGAAAAAGGCGACTATGTTGTTCATCAAGTTCATGGTATTGGTCAATATTTGGGAATTGAAACGATTGAAATTTCGGGTGTCCATCGTGATTATGTCTCCATTCAATATCAAAATGGAGATCGCATCTCGATTCCTGTCGATCAGATTCAGATGTTGTCCAAATACGTTGCAAGTGATGGAAAAACGCCAAAAATTAACAAATTAAACGATGGTCGTTTCCAAAAAACGAAGCAAAAGGTTCAGACCCAGGTGGAGGATATTGCGGATGATTTGATAAAACTCTATGCAGAGCGTAGTCAATTAGAAGGTTTTGCTTATTCTTCAGATGATGAAAATCAAGAAGCTTTTGAACAAGATTTTCCATATATTGAAACAGATGGTCAGTTGCGCTCCATTGAAGAAATCAAAAAAGATATGGAATCGAATCGTCCGATGGACCGACTGCTGGTTGGAGACGTCGGTTTTGGGAAAACAGAGGTTGCTATGCGAGCCGCCTTTAAGGCAGTAAATGATCATAAACAAGTAGCAGTGCTGGTTCCTACGACTGTTCTTGCCCAACAACATTATGCCAATTTTAAGGAGCGTTTTGAAGCTTTTGCGGTAGAAGTTGCTGTTTTAAGTCGTTTCCAGAGTAAAGCAGAGCAGAAGGAAACGCTTGAAAAATTGAAAAAAGGACGAGTGGATATTATTATTGGAACTCACCGGTTATTGTCTAAAGATGTCGTCTTTTCAGACTTGGGCTTGATTGTGATCGATGAAGAGCAACGTTTTGGAGTAAAGCACAAAGAAACCTTGAAAGAATTGAAAAAAAAGGTGGATGTGCTTACCTTGACAGCTACCCCTATTCCTCGGACGCTCCATATGTCTATGCTAGGAATTCGAGATTTGTCTGTCATTGAAACACCTCCAACTAATCGGTATCCTGTGCAAACTTTTGTATTAGAGACCAATCCAACTATTATTCGAGATGCTGTGTTGCGGGAGATAGATCGTGGAGGTCAAGTGTACTATCTTTACAACAAGGTAGATACGATTGAGCAAAAAGTATCCGAGTTAAAAGAGTTGATTCCAGAGGCTTCGATTGGCTTTGTTCATGGCCAAATGAGTGAAGTTCGCCTGGAAAATACCTTGTTGGATTTCATTAATGGCGAATACGATGTCTTAGTGACGACAACCATTATTGAGACAGGTGTGGATATTCCAAATGCTAATACACTCTTTATTGAAAATGCGGATCATATGGGACTTTCAACTCTTTATCAACTAAGAGGTCGTGTGGGACGAAGCAACCGAATCGCTTATGCTTATTTGATGTATCGTCCAGACAAATCTCTTACAGAAGTGTCTGAAAAACGTTTAGAAGCTATTAAAGGTTTTACTGAGTTGGGGTCTGGATTTAAAATTGCTATGCGAGATTTATCGATCCGTGGAGCAGGAAATATTTTGGGGGCTTCTCAATCTGGTTTCATCGATTCAGTTGGTTTTGAAATGTATTCTCAATTGTTAGAAGAAGCTATTGCTAAGAAACAAGGCCAAGAGCATCGCAGGCAAAAGAGTAATGCAGAGTTGAACCTTCAAATAGATGCTTATTTACCTAATGAATATATTTCAGATCAACGTCAAAAAATTGAAATTTACAAACAAATTCGTGAAATGAATTCTGCGAGTGACTATGAATACTTGCAAGATGAATTGATTGATCGTTTTGGAGAATACCCAGATGTTGTCGCCTATCTACTTGAAATTGGTTTAGTGAAAGTATACTTGGATCAAGTCTTTGTCCGTCTTGTTGAGAGAAAACAACAAAAATTGACAGTGAAATTTGAACCTATTGCCAAACAACTGTTTTTAACACAGGATTATTTCAAAGCTCTGTCAATGACACAGTTGAAGGCACAGATTGCTGAAGAAAAGGGATTAATTGAAGTAATCTTTGATATTCGAAACAAGAAAGATTTTGAAATTTTAGAAGCTCTGAAGCAATTTGGTCAAACCTTATTGGAAATTAAACAGGAAAAAGAAGAGAACTAGCAGTTCTTAGCTCATTTTTCGCATTTTATGTATAAAAAATGATACAATACTATGTTAGAGGTGACAGTATGAGATTAGATAAATATTTAAAAGTTTCTCGCATTATTAAGCGTCGCCCTGTTGCAAAGGAAGTTGCAGATAAAGGGCGGATCAAAGTCAATGGAGTATTAGCCAAAAGTTCAACGGATTTGAAAGTGAATGATCAAATTGAAGTTCGTTTTGGAAATAAAGTATTGACGGTTAAAGTCTTGGAAATGTTGGATAGTACCAAAAAAGAAGATGCATCCAAAATGTACGAAATCATTAGTGAAACAAGGATAGAAGAAGATGTCTAAAAATATCGTTCAAATGAACAATAAGTATATCAAAGACGAAAGTCAGCGAAAACGTTTTTTAGAAGAAGAAAGAAAAAAACGCAATCGTTTTATGGGACTCGTCTTGATATTGGTCATGTTACTGTTTATTCTTCCAACTTATAATTTAGCTCAGAGCTATCAATCGCTACAAGATAAAAAAGAACAATACAAACAGTTGGAAAAAGAGTATAAAGAGACAAGTGAACAAAAAGAATACCAACAAGACATCGCTAAAAAATTAAAAGATGATGATTACGCAACAAAATATGCACGCGCCAAGTATTCTTTTTCAAAAGATGGTGAATATGTTTATACCATCCCAGATTTACTCCCCCAATAACCGATGGAAAATATTTTACAAACAGTTAAACAATTTCTTGAATTTTCGGATGAAAAATTAGAGGAATTAAAAAAGAAAAACCAAATGATCAAACTTCAAAAGGATGAAAAGGAAAGGAATACAGGTGTCTAAACGATTTCTGCTCCTATTGTTAGTTCCAATTTTATTTATTGGGTCTCAAGCAGCGAGTGTTGAGCAGTCTGAGTCTTCTCAGACAATGGCTCATCCATCAGAACTTTATTTTTCTTCAATTCCAGCAAACCCTAATGTCTATCGCAAAATTTCTATTTTCTCTGATCCTCAGTTGAAAAAAATACAAGGAGAAATTTTTCCAAATTCACCGTTTACAATCGAACAACTCTTTGTAAACGATGAAGGGAAAGCTGTATTTAAAATAGCAGAGAAAGGGTATATATTAGCAGATTCTTCTGTCATTTTTTCTGATGTTGTACAAGAAACACAAGAAAAAAAACAGGACATGTGGCTAAAACCTGGTTTTAAAGTGTACGACCGCCCCTTAATAAATGGTGCAAAAGAAAAAAATACACCTCTTTCTCCTTATACACAAGTGACAGTCTTACGTACAGCTAAGACTTTACGAGATGAGTTTGTGGAGATTGAAGGTCAGGGTTGGGTTGCTAAAACATTTGTAACTGAAAAAGATAACCGGATGGAAAAGGTTCAAGAATTGCTCAATAGTAAATACAATTCTCCTTCTTATGGAATCTATGTAAAACAATTAGCTACTGGAAATACAGCTGGAATCAATCCACAAAAAGAAATGTATTCTGCTAGTGTAACGAAATTACCCTACTTGTACTATGTTCAAGAACAGCTCAATAAAAAGGCAATTTCTCCAACGACAACCTATAAATATATTCCAGAAGTTAATCATTTCAAGGGTAGTTATGAGCCAGAAGGAAGTGGGAGCCTTTCAAAAACACCAGATGGAAAGGATTATAGTGTTCAAGAATTAGAAGATAAAATTGCTAAAGAGTCTGATAATGTTGGTCATAATATTTTAAATTATTATGTTACTCACCAATCAGATCAAGATTTTCAAAAAACACTGGATAAAATCGCTAAGAAACATTGGGATGTAGAGAAAAGAGATGCCTCTGCTGAAATGGCAGGAAATGTGATGGAAGCTGTCTATCAACAAAATGGTTCCATTATTGAAGCACTGTCCTCCACAAAATTTGATCACCAACGCATTGCGCGTGATCTTCCAGTAAAGGTTGCTCATAAGATTGGAGATGCCTATGATTTTAGAAATGATGTTGCCATTGTGTACACGAACTCTCCATATGTGATCGCTATTTTTACGGATCATTCCGATTATGAAACAATTTCCAAAATTTCAAAAGACGTCTATGAGGTACTGAAATAATGGAAGAGCAATTTTTAGAGTTTTGTGAAAAAAACAATCTGTTTACGCACCATCGCCGTGTTTTAGTTGCCTTATCTGGTGGATTAGATTCAATGAATCTATATGAACTTTTATATAAGAATAAAGAACGATTGAAAATCCAACTGGTACTCGCTCACGTCAATCATGGACAAAGATCTGAATCAAATATTGAAGAAAGAGAGCTACAAGCATTCGCTAAAAATAAAAATACAAAACTTTATGTAGCTCATTACTCAGGAGATTTTACAGAGGCAAAAGCACGCACCTTTCGGTATGATTTTTTTAAAGAAATCATGGAAAAGGAAAATTGTACAGCCTTGGTGACAGGTCACCAGGCAAATGATCAAGCCGAAACAACCTTCATGCGCTTGATACGAGGAGCAAGATTACGTCACTTGAGTGGCATTTCTGTACGCCAACCATTTGGAAAGGGTGAGTTACTTCGCCCTTTATTAGCTTTTACAAAAAATGAATTGATGAAAATTCCTCACTTTGAAGATCGTAGTAATCACTCGCAGGACTATTTTCGTAATCGTGTACGCAATCAATACCTTCCTGCATTAGAGATAGAAAATCCAAAAGTACAAGAAAGTTTTCGTTTTCTAGCAGAAGAAGTAACTCAGTGGCATCACGCACTAAAAGAATTGACTAGGGACTTAACTATTCAAGATTTAGCTTCTTTTAGAACCTACTCCTCTTCAGTACAATCATTTTTATTAGAAGAGTATCTAGCACAATTTCCAGATTTACAACTTGGGAAAGCTCAGTTTCAAGAATTATTAGCGCAATTGAGAAAGAAAAGAAATACCATTCATTATCTAAAGGCAAATTATGAAGTGCATCAAGAATATGATTTCTTTGAAATTCGAAAAATCAGTCAAAAGTCGGATGACCAATCTCTTCCTTTTTTGTTAGAATATGGAAATATCTTTGAAATTGCAAACTACAGACTGTCTTTTGGACAACCATTAGAAGGAAAAAAAGTAGAAATTATTTCTGTATCACGAGAAACTCCTCTCCTAATTCGAAAAAGAAAAGAAGGAGATTGGTTGCTTCTCAATGGTCACCGTCAAAAATTAAGACGATGGTTTATCAATCATAAGATTCCAATTTCAGTTCGTCAAGAAGCTTGTATTATAGAACAAAAGGATAAAATTCTTTCTGTTCTAGGATTGGTAACGAGTGATTTGAGTAAGCCTTCAAAAAATGATATAATGAAAGATAGTCTTTATATTCAAAAATTAGATAGGTAAACATATGTTAGAAAAAGATATCAAGAAAGTGTTGGTTTCACATGATGAAATTGTGAAAGCAGCAAAAACACTAGGTGAAACCTTAACAAAAGAGTACCAAGGAAAAAATCCTATTTTTGTTGGCATTTTAAAGGGTTCTGTTCCATTTATGGCGGAGTTGATTAACCATGTAGATACGCATATTGAGTTAGATTTTATGTTGGTTTCAAGCTACCACGGTGGTACAGAAAGTTCGGGCGTTATTAATATTATCAAGGATATCGACCAAGATATTTCAGGTAGAGATATTTTATTTGTGGAAGATATTATTGATACAGGTAAAACGTTGAAGAGCCTCAAAGAACTCTTTGAAGAACGAAATGCAGCATCTGTGAAGATTGCGACCTTACTAGATAAACCAGAAGGACGTTTGGTTGAAATTGAAGCGGATTACACTTGTTTTACGATTCCAAATGAGTTTGTTGTTGGCTATGGTTTAGACTATAATGAAAATTATCGTAATCTACCATATGTTGGTGTATTAAAAGAAAAAGTGTACTCAAAATAGAGGAGACTAAATGAATAACAGAAATAATAATGGTTTTGTCCGAAATCCTTTTCTGTATTTGTTGATTATTGTAGCAGCTGTGACAGGATTCCAGTACTTTTTTGCAGGGAATGGAGCTGGTCAAAGTCAACAGATCAACTATACAGAATTGGTCAAGGAAATTAAAAATAATAATGTAAAAAATATCAGTTACCAACCAAATGGCAGTGTTATTGAAGTTGCAGGAACCTACAATAAAGCAAAAGAATCAAAAGAAGACACCGGAATCCAATTCTTTACTCCACGTGCTCAAAAAGTTTCTCGCTTTAGCAGTGTCATTCTTCCATCTGATATCACTGTCAATGAATTGCAAAAATTAGCAGCTGATCACAAAGCAGAAATCACTATCAAACATGAAAGTTCAAGTGGGATGTGGATTACCATTCTGACTTCAATTGTTCCATTTGTGATTGTCATGTTCTTCTTCTTCTCCATGATGAACCAAGGAGGAGGCGGTGGCGCCCGCGGTGCCATGAACTTTGGTCGTAACAAAGCGCGTGCAACCAATAAAGAAGATATCAAGGTTCGTTTTTCAGATGTAGCAGGAGCTGAAGAAGAAAAACAAGAACTGGTTGAAGTGGTTGAATTCTTAAAAGATCCAAAACGCTTTACTAAATTGGGAGCAAGGATTCCAGCAGGTGTGCTTCTTGAAGGTCCTCCGGGAACTGGTAAAACCCTTCTAGCAAAAGCAGTAGCTGGAGAAGCTGGAGTCCCATTCTTTAGTATCTCTGGTTCTGACTTTGTTGAAATGTTTGTTGGTGTCGGAGCTAGTCGTGTTCGTTCACTTTTTGAAGATGCTAAAAAAGCAGCCCCAGCCATCATCTTCATCGATGAAATTGATGCTGTTGGACGTCAACGTGGTATCGGTCTTGGTGGCGGAAATGATGAGCGGGAACAAACCCTCAACCAACTCTTGATTGAGATGGATGGTTTTGAAGGTAATGAAGGAATCATCGTGATCGCAGCGACTAACCGTTCTGATGTCCTAGATCCAGCCCTTCTTCGTCCTGGCCGTTTTGACCGTAAAGTATTGGTGGGACGTCCAGATGTGAAAGGTCGTGAAGCGATTCTTCGAGTTCACGCTAAGAATAAACCACTGGCTCAAGATGTGGACTTAAAATTGGTTGCTCAACAAACACCAGGATTTGTTGGTGCTGATCTTGAAAATGTTTTGAACGAAGCAGCCTTGGTTGCAGCTCGTCGCAATAAAAAAGTGATTGATGCTGCTGATATCGATGAAGCAGAAGATCGTGTGATTGCAGGACCATCTAAGAAAGATCGAACTATTTCACAAAAAGAACGTGAAATGGTTGCTTATCATGAAGCTGGTCATACGATCGTTGGTCTTGTCTTATCAAATGCTCGTGTGGTTCATAAAGTTACCATTGTTCCACGTGGTCGCGCAGGCGGTTACATGATTGCCCTTCCTAAAGAAGATCAAATGTTACTTTCTAAAGAAGATATGAAAGAACAATTAGCAGGGCTCATGGGAGGACGTGTTGCAGAAGAAATTATTTTCAATTCACAAACAACAGGTGCTTCAAATGACTTTGAACAAGCCACTCAAATGGCGCGAGCAATGGTCACAGAATATGGAATGAGTGAAAAACTTGGACCTGTTCAATATGAAGGAAATCATGCCATGTTTGGTGCTCAAAGCCCACAAAAAATGATTTCAGAACGTACTGCCTACGAAATTGATGAAGAAGTCCGTGGTCTCTTGAATGAAGCGCGTAATAAAGCGGCAGAAATTATCCAAGGAAATAGAGAAACGCATAAACTAATTGCAGAAGCTCTGTTGAAATATGAAACATTGGATAGTGTTCAAATTAAATCATTGTATGAAACAGGAAAAATGCCCGAAAATTCAGAGCATGAATTAGAAGAGGAAGCAAAACCTCTATCATATGATGAAATCAAGTCAAAATTAGAAGAAAATAACTAAATATAAAAAATCTTAGTATGTTTCTAGTAGAGGTTGGATACTTTTTAGTTCCAACCTTTTTTGTTTAAAGTATTGACATAATGGAATAATCCTGTATAATAGAATATGTTGTAAAAATGGTCCGTTGGTCAAGGGGTTAAGACACCGCCTTTTCACGGCGGTAACACGGGTTCGAATCCCGTACGGACTATAATGAAACTGTCACGGAGTGGCAGTTTTTTTCTATTTGGTAAGATACCTCGAAAAAAATGACCAAATAGTTTAAAAAACGTACAGAATAGAAAAAAGCTCCAAAAAGTCTCCTATCTTTTATAAAATACAATTAAAAGAAAAGGAGAACATATGGAATTCAATAAAATGTATCAAAAAGTTAAATTTATCGTACGAAAATGTGAAAAAGAGTATTACATTCAATTGTGGGAAAAAGATGATTGGGAACAAGAAGGGCAATTAACCTTGTTTGAACTCTATCAAAAAAATCCAGAAATTGAAACAAACGAAGAAATGCTCTATACATATTTCAAAACAAAATTCAGAAATCATGTAAAAGATAAGTTAAGACAACAAGAAAGTGATAAACGAAAATTAAACAAGCTTCCTTATGTTGAAATTGGTGAAATCAGTCATAGAATTTCATCTAGACAAATGTATCTAGATGAACTAGTCGTTCTAAAAGACACATTAAAAAAATTTAAAGAAAAGTTAAAACCAGAAGAGAAACTTCAATATGAAGCACTAATGAGTAATAAACGTTGTTTAGGAAAAAGCAAAATGAAGAAAAAATTGGAAACCTATTTAAAGGATTTTAAAGATTCAATCTAAATGTGAACTTGCGTCCAAATAACTCAATCCCCCAACAAAATAAAAAAACTTAGAAAAAAGTATTGACAGAATAGAAATGGCGTGATATACTAATATAGTTGTCGCAAGAGAGCGACAAAGACCTTTGAAAACTGAACAAGACGAACCAATGTGCAGGGCACTATAACGGAAGTTATAGTACTGAACAATAAAAAAACAATAAATCTGTCAGTGACAGAATGAGTTTAAGACAAACAATTATTTTAATGAGAGTTTGATCCTGGCTCAGGATGAACGCTGGCGGCGTGCCTAATACATGCAAGTAGAACGCTGAAGGAAGGAGCTTGCTCTTTCCGGATGAGTTGCGAACGGGTGAGTAACGCGTAGGTAACCTGCCTCTTAGCGGGGGATAACTATTGGAAA
>NZ_MRXX01000003.1:243460-251871 GCF_016642265.1 Streptococcus lactarius | reverse complement strand
AATGGTAGAAAAGGACTTAATCCTGTACAATACAGAACTAAATCCTTTGCCTAAATTAATTGTCTAACTTTTTGGGGTCAGTACATTCGGCCTATCTTTTTTATTTTCACTTTTATGTAAGCGTTCTCTTTTGCTTCAAATATGATATAATTTAGTTAATAGTAACGAGGAGGTTTTCCTATGAAACCCTATAAAATAAACCTATTCCGGCTAGGTCTACTCTTACCAACATATTTAGTCTTTAATGTTGTTTATGCGATTACTTATGATTCTGGAGGTTTTGCCTTTATAATTTTGTGGCCAGCATTTTTCTTCTCACTTGCTCTAATTTTTCTAGGAAATATTTTTATATTTAGAGATATCTCAAAATTAAAATCCTCCCTCGAAGATAATGAGTTTATTCAAAAGACTTCTACGATACAGTTAGTTCTAGCTACAATTGGATTTTTCATGCAAATAATAGGTTTTCCACTTAATTACATTGATAATTATCCAGTATTAGTTTGTGCCAGTATTATGTACTCTATCATTCTCCTTATCGGAATTTATCAGACGATAAAGTTAGGACAAGGGAAAGATATTTTGGCTATACTTGGCTTTGTCTTTGCATTTATGGTAATTTTATACACTTGCCTAGGACTAATCACAGCCACTTCCTCCTCAATTAAAAATACTACTCCCAATTTCGCTGAGGAATTCCAATCTCTTGGGCTTAAGGGAAAGGTTGAGTTAGTTGATAAACATAGAGAGATTGAAATGTTTAATGGAACAGTCTACAATCTAACATATACCGAAAATCTATCGGATGGAACTATTTTAAAAAAATATACTGACGCAAAAATTCATAAAGACGGAGAACACTTATCAAATTTCTTTCTTCCTTCAGGAACAGATCTCGAAACACTTCTTAATGACAAAGAAAAGGCACTATTTCACACTGTCAAACAAGACGAATTCAGTTTTTTGCTAGATGTATACAAAGAAAGACCGAATCTACAACAAGAAGAAGATAGTATCAAAAATACTACTGCTGACAAAATAAATAAGCTTTTTGATACACCAATAGCTTCTAGTTTTAAATTTGGAAAATATCCAATAGAAAACTACTATGTTGCAATTATGGCTCAGGCTGTCAGCAATCGAGAAAAAGGAGATTTTGATGCAGCTGGCTTTTATAATATTACAACAAAATATCTCATGAAAAACAAAGGTCTTACTCTCGATATTGATTGTGACCTTTCGAATATAAAGGCAGAAAATGCTAGTCCTGTAGAGACCTTAAAGGAAAAAATCTTATCTTTACCAAAAAATTCATTTTCCGATGGAATCTATAACATCAGTTGTTCCTATGATGAAAATGGAATAAAAAAGAAAGTTACCTGCCCATTTGTTGTTGAAGATGGTGTGGGACACTTTGAAGAGGATAAACTCCAAGAAGATAAAAACTAAATAGAATAAGGTTCAGTCATGTATGAATACAAAAAAATATTATAACAACTGACATAGTCCTTTAGCTAACCAATCAAAAACCAAGTCATCTTGTCCTATTTGTCATCACGACAAAGAAATCCAAAAATCTGAGATTGAACAGTATTTCAACTATTAAAAAGACCCGATCTTCTGACTAGAAGGTCGGCTTTTTTTGTTGCTCATCATTGCAAGGAAAACAAAAAACAGACCGAAGTCTGTTTCTGTATTCTATTAGAATTTTTTACGTTTACGAGCTGCTTCTGATTTACGTTTACGTTTTACAGAAGGTTTTTCATAGAATTCACGTTTGCGTGTTTCTTGAAGAGTACCAGCTTTAGTAACCGCACGTTTGAAACGACGAAGAGCATCGTCAAGAGATTCATTCTTACGTACTACTGTTTTTGACATGTTTTTCACTCCCTTCAAGCCTAAAATCTTATTTATTTTATCACACTTCTATATAGCTGTCAAGATTTTTTGCAACTTTTCTAGCATTTCAGATGAGGCCCTTTTTTCTTATTCCAACTTTTTCATTCATCCCATTTTATGATACAATGGAGTCTAAGAAAACATGAAGGAGACACCATGTCAGAAATTTATGATATTACCATTATCGGTGGCGGACCAGTCGGTTTGTTTGCTGCCTTTTATGGCAATCTACGTCAAGTAAAAGTCAAATTAATCGATTCTCTTCCTCAATTAGGAGGACAGCCAGCTATTTTGTATCCTGAAAAAAATATTCTCGATGTCCCAGGATTTACTAATTTAACAGGGGAAGAATTGAGCAATCGCTTGATCGAGCAAGTTCAGGGATTTGAGACTCCAATCTACCTCAATGAAACGGTTGAAGATATTCAAAAAGAGGGTGAAATTTTCACCATCACCACTTCTCGCCAATTGCATCAGTCTAAAGCTGTGATTATTGCCATGGGTGGCGGGGCCTTTAAACCACGCCCTCTTGATATAGACGGGGCTGAGGACTTTGACAATGTTCACTACCATGTTTCATCTATCCAACAGTATCAAGGAAAACATATCACTGTCCTTGGTGGTGGGGATTCCGCTGTAGACTGGGCTCTTGCCTTTGACAAGATCGCTCCGACGACCATCATTCACCGAAGAGATAACTTCCGCGCCCTTGAACACAGTGTAGAGGAATTGAAACATTCTTCAGTGCAGATCAAAACACCCTTTGTCCCAAGTCGCTTGATTGGCGAAAATGGTCATGCCACTCACCTTGAAATCACAAAAGTCAAATCTGATGAAACCGAACTCATCCCGATTGACCACTTATTTGTTAACTATGGCTTTAAATCTTCAATCGGAAACTTGAAAGAATGGGGTGTAGAATTGCAACGTCATAAAATTAAGGTTAACCGAAAACAAGAAACGAGCCTCGCTGGAATTTATGCCTGTGGAGACTGTTGCTTCTACGAAGGAAAGATTGATCTGATTGCGACAGGTCTCGGGGAAGCTCCAACAGCTGTGAACAACGCTATCAACTACATCTATCCAGATAAGAAGGTTCAACCCACTCACTCAACTAGTTTATAATAAAAAAGGCCAGTGGCCTTCTAGAATGTAGACAAACTATTTTTACTAAATAAGTAAAGTATTCTACAAAGAAGTCGCAACAAGTTCTAATTTTTAAAATGAATCAAAAATATACAAAAATTTTCCGCCGTGAGAAAAGTACTTAAAATGTGATCATTTCAAGCACTCGTGAGTTTTGAGACCTTAGGCTCAAAACTAAGTCATGGAACTTCGAAGAAGTTCGCTGACGTCCATACTCACCTAAGGAAAGTTTTTAAGATGACTTTGTCTTCAATCTGAAAGGCCAGCGGCCTTTTTTATTTATCTAAATCATCAGCAATCTTATTGATTTTTCGTAAACGGTGGTTAACACCGCTTTTTGAAATAGGAACTTGTAAGCTATCTGCAATCTGTTGGATGGAATAATCTGGATGGTTCATCCGGATATAGGCTACTTCTTGCAGGTCACTTGGCAGACTTCCTAGACCGATTGTATCCACAATTTTACTGATATTATTAATGGTTTTCATGCTGGCTGTAACTGTTCTTTGAATATTTGCCATCTCGGCATTATTGGCCCGATTGAGGTCATTGCGCGTCTCTCTCATGACCTTGATGGACTCAAATTCCTGCATGGCTTGCATGGCCTCTACGACAATCAGAAAATCAATAATATCTTCCGCTCGTTGCAAATAGGTTACCACTCCTTTTTTCCGCTCGATGGTCTTCGCATCTAGTAAAAATCCTTGCATGAGAAGGGCAATTCCTTCCGCGTGGTCTGTATAAACAGAATGAATTTCCAGCTGGTACTTCCCTTTTTCAGGATCTTTTATCGAACCACTCGACAGAAAAGCTCCTCGAAGATAAGCACGACTGGCTGCCTCGTCTTTAGAAATGCTGGCATCAATGCCCGTCTCAATCCCGAAAAAGGAATCTGCCAAATGAAGGTCTGCTAGAATAGCTTCTACTTTTTCATCCAAGAAAACCGTATAAACCCGATTCTTCCGTAAATTGGTCTTTTGGTGATGGCGAATATCTGATTTGGCCCCATAAAAATGAAGCAACAATTCATAGATATGACGAGCAATTTTAGCATTTTCTGTCGTCACCGATAAGGTCAAACCACCCGTAGAAATTCCAAGGCTCCCTGACATCTTAATAATGGCAGCCAATTCACTCTTTTCAAAGCGTTTGAGTGACAACAATTCTTCCTTGACGCGAACCGTAAAACTCATTTTCTCACCTGCACGATCTGCATCAGCTCTTCTACTACTTTTTCACCATCATGAAAGGCACCTCCATTGACCAACTTCAAGAAATCGGAAGAAATCACTTGAGGAACTTGCGAGTGCAAGCCCTTGAAATCGTGCTCTACCTGCACCAAATATTCATCAAATTTATTACTGTTCATGTAAGCTGCAGGAACCTGATTGATATTGACAAGGACGGTATCGATGAACTTTTCTCCCAAATGTTTGTGGAGCACGGCCACATGGTCACTATCTGTGAAATGCTCGGTTTCTCCTCTTTGGGTCATGATGTTACACACATAGGCTACTTGGGCCTTGGTTTCAAGGATGGCTTTCCCAATCTCATCGATCATTAAATTAGGGAGGATTGAGGTAAAGAGCGAACCAGGACCTAAGACGACCATATCACTTTCAAGAATCGCTTCCACCACTTTTTTACTAGCTTTTGGCCGCTCTTGATCAAAGGTATTGGTTACATAGACATGATCAATCATGCCGGTGTAGTTGGCAATGTGGCTTTCTCCTACCACTTCTTTTCCATCTTGAAAGACGGCGTGAAGGGTCAAGGGCCGATCACTCGACGGATAAATCTTACCTGTCGTGTGGAAGAACTTGGTCAACAACTGCATGGCATTATAGGTCGAACCTTGCATCTCTGAAATTCCTGCAATGATCAAATTCCCCAAAGGATGGCCAGCCAAAGGACCATCATCATCGGCAAAGCGGTATTGGAAGACCTTCTCATAAAAACGAGGCATATCTGACATGGCTACCAGTACATTTCGCAGATCCCCAGGTGGGGTCAATTTTTGGATATTCTTTCGCAGTTCACCAGAACTGCCTCCGTCATCCGCAACAGTGACAATGGCCGTAATATCAACGGGTTTCTTTCGTAAACTATCAAGGATAACAGAAATCCCTGTCCCACCACCAATAACCGTTACTTTTGGTTTTCTCATGAGCGATTCACCGTTTCTTTCCGTCTGTCCTTGTCTCTATGACTGCAATTGACTTGCCAATGCTTTTCTAAATCATGTGCTAACCGTTCTGCAAAAGCTACCGAACGGTGTTGGCCACCAGTACAGCCCATGGCAATGGTGAGAACGGATTTTCCTTCGCGTTTGTATGAAGGCAAAATAGGCACAATTAAATCGTGTAGATGACGATAAAAGTCCTCTGATTCAGGGTGATCCATGACATAATCATAAACAGCTGGATCTTGCCCTGTTAAATTCCGAAGCTCCAACTTGTAGTATGGATTTGGCAGAAAACGCACGTCAAAGACCAAGTCAGCATCGATCGGAAGGCCGTATTTAAAACCAAATGACATGACCTCAACCCGAAAATCTGGCTGATTGTCTTGACTAGCAAATTGTTCAGCAATTTCTTTCCTTAGATTACGAGGCGTTAACTCAGTCGTATCGACCACATTTTGACTAATATTTTTAAGCGGAGACAAGAGCTCTCGCTCCAAGGTAATCCCATCCAAGACACGCCCATCTGCTGCCAGAGGATGGCTTCGGCGGGTTTCCTTGTATCGTGCTACCAATTCACTGTCAGTCGCATCCAAGAACAAGACCTTGAAATCGAGGTCTTCTTGGTTGTCCAATTCATCCAAGACGGTGGGAATCTCATTGAAAAAAGAGCGGCTTCGCATATCCACAACAACTGCTAATTTATTATTGTCTGGACTAAGACGCATGAGTTCAATAAATTTCGGTAATAAGGCTGGTGGCATATTGTCGATGGTAAAGTAACCCAAATCCTCAAAAGATTGGATGGCGACGGTCTTACCAGCACCGCTCATCCCTGTCACTACGACCAGTTGAATCTTACTTTCTGTCATTTTCTCCTCCCAAAATAAAACAGAGTGGCTAACAGCTTCCTGCTCTCCACTCTGTCTTTTGTCTTTGAATTGTTATTAGGCTTTGATTTCCGCAATAACTTCAATTTCAACCTTCACATCACGTGGCAAGCGGGCTACCTCAACAGCTGATCGAGCTGGAAACTCATTGGTAAAGGCTGTTTTATAGACCTCATTAAAAGGTACAAAGTCATTCATATCACTTAAGAAGCAAGTGGTTTTGACTACATGATCAAAGTCTGTTCCGGCTTCTTTTAGAATGGCTCCGATATTTTTTAATACTTGCTCTGTTTGCTCTTGAATGGTTTGGCCAATAATTTCTCCTGTTTCAGGGGACAGGGGAACTTGACCACTTGCAAATAAGAGATTGCCGACAATTTTCCCTTGAACATAAGGTCCAATTGCTGCAGGTGCTTGATCTGTATGAATTGTTTTTGCCATCGTATTCTCCAAGTCTATTTACTTTTGCTGGTTTTCTCTTGCTAATTTTTCCCTTTGGAGACGCAATTTGCGTTTAGGGTTTAGCGTATTAAACAGTTCTTCTAATTTTTCAGCATTCCAAACATCAGCTGCTGAAACAAAATTTCCATTTTCATCTCGAAAAGAGATTGGTTTATCTCCCACTGAAAAAGCCTCATTTCTTATTTGGAATCCTAGATTCGGTCAGGATACACTTTAATCTACAAACTCAAATTCAAAGTTTCCGATCCGAACGATATCGCCATCTTTGGCCCCACGCGCACGGAGAGCTTCATCAACCCCCATTCCACGCAATTGACGGGCAAACTTCATCACCGCTTCATCACGATCAAAATTGGTCATGGTAAAGAGTTTTTCTAGTTTGTCACCAGACAAGACCCAAGCGGCATCGTCATCACGACTAATATCAAAGGCTGGTTGGTCTTCATCAAAGCCGTAGTAAACTTCTTCTTGCGCCAGTTCATCTTCAGTATACAAGAGGAATTCAGGCGTTTTATCAACCAACTCTGCCGTTGCTTCTAACAAATTGTCCAAGCCTTGTTGTGCAAGGCTAGAGATCGGAAAGATTTGTGGAAGCTCATCAAACTCATCGTAATTGGCCGCTAGTTTTTTCTTAAATTCTTTCAAATTTTCTTGGCTCTCTGGCATGTCCATTTTATTCGCCACAATAATCTGTGGACGCTCCATGAGACGAAGATTATAGGTTTCAAGTTCGTTATTGATCTGGACATAATCTTCATAAGGATCACGTCCTTCACTGGCTGACATATCAATGACATGCAAGATGACACGGGTGCGCTCGATGTGGCGAAGGAACTGAGTTCCTAATCCGACACCTTGGCTAGCTCCTTCGATCAATCCAGGAAGGTCAGCTACCGCAAAGGATTCTCCAGACGGTGTTCGAACCATTCCCAAATTTGGAACGATGGTTGTGAAATGGTAGGCTCCAATCTTTGGCTTAGCTGAAGTGATGACGCTAAGAAGGGTCGACTTCCCAACAGATGGAAAACCAACCAAACCAACGTCCGCCAAAATCTTGAGTTCCAGTGCCAATTCGCGTTCTTGACCAGGTTCTCCATTTTCAGAAATTTCAGGTGCTGGATTCTTGGGAGTTGCAAATCGAATATTGCCACGGCCACCACGGCCACCGTGGGCGACAATGTATTCTTGACCATTTTCGACCAAGTCCGTAATGACTTTCCCCGTCTCAACATCTCGCACGGTCGTCCCTTGGGGAACGCGTACATAGAGATCTTCTGCTCCCCGTCCGTGCATGCCCTTGGTCATTCCTTTTTCCCCACTTTGGGCTTTGAAATGACGGTTATAGCGGAAGTCCATCAAGGTGCGCAAGCCTTCGTCTACCACAAAGACGACGTTCCCTCCACGGCCTCCATCACCGCCCCAAGGCCCCCCATTGGGGACATATTTTTCACGACGGAAGGCCACCATGCCATCTCCGCCATTTCCAGCCTTGACCTTAATCTTAGCTGTGTCTAAAAACATACTCATAAATGAATGATTTCCTTTTTATCTATGTGCACCTTAATTTAATAAGAAAGGGCACCGATTGCTGTAGCAAAAATCGCACCAACTGTTACGATCAACATGATCACAATAACCACCATGGTAATCATTTCGAATGGTGTTTTTTTACGTTTTCCGTTATCCCCAAAAGCCACTTTTTATACCTCATTACTATAAATTCATTAGCCCTATTTTACCACGAAATAGGGGATTTTTCAAATAGAGCCTACACAAAAAGAGACTGGGACAAAAGTCCTAGCCTCTTCATTGCTTTTGGATTGTCGAGCAAG
>NZ_MRXX01000003.1:211373-243379 GCF_016642265.1 Streptococcus lactarius | reverse complement strand
AATCGAATTCTAACGAATGACCGATTTCTGTCCCACTCTCTTCGATTTACTTTAAAATGAGGCTAGGGTATGCCAATCTGGCTCCTTAACAGGCGTTTCTCCTATCTAGCTTCAGAGGATATTAAAGCCCGATTTCTGCTTGGACAACTGCTGCAATGGTATCTACATAGTAGTCTACTTCTTCATGTGTAGGTGCTTCTGCCATGACACGAAGAAGAGGTTCTGTTCCACTAGGGCGAACCAGGATCCGGCCATTTCCGGCCATTTCCGCTTCCATTTTTTCAATGATCTCACGAATAGCAGGCACTTCCATCGCCTTGTCTTTCATACTATTTTCAACCCGTATATTGACCAGTTTTTGAGGATAAATGGTCACTTCTGCAGCCAATTCAGACAATTTCTTGCCGGTTTCTTGCATGATTTTTGTCAATTGAACCCCTGTTAATTGGCCATCACCAGTTGTGTTGTAATCCATGATGACTACGTGACCAGATTGCTCACCACCAAGGTTGTATCCTGACTTGCGCATTTCTTCGACCACATAGCGGTCTCCAACAGCCGTGATTGCTTTGTGAATTCCTTTTGCATCCAAGGCCTTGTGGAATCCGAGATTGGACATGACAGTTGTGACGATTGTATTTTTTTCGAGTAAGCCTTGACTTGATAGGTAGGATCCGATGATGTACATGATCTTATCACCGTCTACGATCTCTCCATTTTCATCGACAGCGATCAAGCGGTCACTATCGCCATCAAAGGCTAGACCAATGGTTGCACCAACTTCTTTCACTTTTTCTTGTAAGTGCTCAGGGTGCGTAGAGCCAACACCATCATTGATATTCAAACCATCTGGCGTTTCACCAATAACCGTCAATTGTGCTCCCAAGTCTGCAAAGACCTGACGAGCACTTGTTGAAGCGGCACCATTTGCAGTATCCAAAACAACATGCAAGCCGTCCAATTGAACCCCTGTAGATACGAGGAATTCTTGGTATTTGCGCAAGCCTTCTGGATATTCCATGACCGTTCCTAAACCTTGAGCACTTGGACGTGGAAGGGTATCTTCAGGCGCATCCAATAGAGCTTCAATTTCAAGTTCCCGATCGTCATCCAACTTGAAACCATCACCACCAAAGAATTTGATGCCGTTGTCCAAAGCTGGATTGTGGCTAGCAGAGATCATCACTCCTGCGCTTGCTTTTTCAGTACGGACCAGGTAAGCAACACCTGGAGTAGCAATCACTCCCAATTTGTAGACACGAATTCCAACGGATAACAAACCAGCGATCAAGGCATGCTCCAGCATTTCACCAGAAATACGCGTATCGCGTCCAACAAACACTAGGGGCGTTTCTTCTTCATGTTGGCTTAAGACATAGCCACCGAAACGGCCCAACTTAAAGGCCAATTCTGGCGTTAATTCTACATTTGCTTCTCCACGGACACCGTCCGTTCCAAAATATTTACCCATTATGTATTACCTTTTACTTTCTAATTGCTTGAACTGGAGGAAGTCGACGAAGAGCTACTTGAGCTGGACGAAGACGAGTTCGTCTTGGTTGTCACCTGGATGTGCATCTCACCAGGTTTTACCACACCTGGTAGGACATTTCCTTGGGCATCTACCGCATTTAAAGAAACAGTTCCACTATAGTTTCCACTGATTATTTCACTGGAAGGGAAGACCGCTTCGACATGATCGATCCGACTCAAGGTTTCTTGGTCACTTGTTACTTCTACTTTAGAAGTTTCTAGAGAAATATCCGTTACCGTCACCCCTTCAACGATCTGATTGTGAGGGATCGTAGCCCTAACAGAAAATGATTTTTTCGCTTTTTTACCAATTTTCACCGAAACCTTCTGTGGCTCAACGGTAGCTGTCAATCCGGCCGGTAGGTCTTTTACGACCAAGGGGACTTCAATCGTTCCTTCTTTTTCCTTCCGAAGATCGGCGACCACTCGAAACTTCCGAGTGCTTGGCTGCATTTCACTAGCAAGGGCAACACGATTGGACCCTTTCAGAAAAACGGTCACTTCTGAGGTCAAGCCACTAACGAAATAGGTTTGATCATTGTACTTGGCATCAATCGGGATGTTGGTTAAGGTATTGGTATAGGTTTCCGAGCTAACCTGCCTTGCACTACTATTGTTTTGAAAATTAAAGGAAGAGGCATTGATAAACAAGATGACGGACAATAAGACCGAGGCAAAAACATACAGAAATTCTTTTTTGGATCTCATTTTACCAACCTCCCCAAAATTCGTTCTTTTAAGCTACGATCTTTCTTTTCGTCAGGGACAAGAAAACTCCTTAATTCTTTTTCGAACTCATCTAGCGTCAGATCGTGCAAAAATCTGCCATTATTGGTCACAGAGATCCCACCCGTTTCTTCAGATACTACAAAAGTAAAAGCATCTGACACCTCTGAAAGACCAATGGCTGCCCGGTGACGGGTTCCAAATTCTTTTGAAATCATGCTACTTTCTGTCAAAGGTAGATAGGCACAAGAAACTGCGATCTTATCATTTCGAACAATAACAGCACCATCATGCAAAGGTGTATTTGGAATAAAGATGTTGATTAATAATTCACCAGAGATCTCAGCATCCAAAGGAATCCCGGTCGAAATATATTCTTGAAGGGTTCTAGCTCCTTGAATGGCCACCAAAGCTCCTATCTTACGAGGGCTCATATAAGCCACTGCCTTAACATAGGCTTGGACCATCTTCTCTTCCTGACTGACTTCACTGGTCATAAAGAATTCTGTGGCACGCCCTAGTCGCTCCAAGCCAACCCGAATTTCTGGTGAAAAAATCACAACCAGAGCGATGACCCCATACGTAATGACCTGATTGATCAACCAAGAAATCGTCGTTAAACCTAAAAAGTTGGCTAAAAATTGAACCAAGAAAAAGATAATGACACCCCGCACCAAAATCATGATTTTGGTACCGGCAATCGCCTTGATCAAAAAATATAATAACCAAGCTACTAGGGCAATATCAATGACGTTGATAACGATACTCCACCAATTTGGAAACAAACTCGTCCAAAATTGTGGATTTGTAATCTGTTGAATGTTCATAAGCTCACACCTACCACTTCTCTTAAAGACATCAATCTATTATATCACGTTTCATAAAAGTTTTCTGTAACCTTCTGATGCTTTTTATGATAAAATATGATTTATGAAGATAAAAACAACCTTGGGCGTCTTGGCAGGCAAGCTATCCGGCTCTATTCTTGAAAAAATGGGGCGCGGATCAACCCTCCCTGGAAAATTAGCCCTCAAATTTGATAAAGATATTCTTAGCCAATTGGCTAAAAACTACGAGATCGTTGTCATCACTGGGACAAATGGAAAAACCTTGACCACAGCCCTAACTGTTGGAATTCTCCAAGAGGCCTTTGGACCCATTTTGACTAATCCAAGTGGAGCCAATATGATTTCTGGGATCACGACGACCTTTATAAGGGCCAAGCATTCGAAATCAAATCGCCCGATTGCGGTACTGGAAATCGACGAGGCCAGCCTCTCTCGGATTTGTGATTACATTCAGCCAAGCCTTTTTGTGGTTACCAATATTTTTCGAGACCAGATGGATCGCTATGGCGAGATCTATACGACCTATCAGATGATCCTAGATGCCATTCAAAAGGTTCCAACTGCAACCGTCTTGTTAAATGGAGACAGTCCACTGTTCAATAGTCAGACTCTTTCAAACCCTATCCAATATTATGGCTTTGATACTGAAAAATCTGAACCACAACTGGCTCATTACAATACGGAAGGCATCCTCTGTCCGCATTGCCACAATATCCTCAAGTACAAGCTCAATACTTATGCCAATCTTGGAGATTATATTTGTGAACACTGTGGCTTCCACCGACCGTCTCTCACTTATGCACTATCGGATCTGCTCTCTCTAACTCAGAATTCATCGCATTTCCGGATCCAAGGTCAAGACTACCACATCAATATTGGTGGCCTTTACAACATTTACAATGCCTTGGCAGCTGTTTCCGTTGCAGGATTCTTTGGAGTTCAACCGGATGTGATTAAACGAGGATTTGACCGTAGTCGGGCCGTCTTTGGCCGTCAGGAAACCTTTAAAATCGGTGATAAAGAATGTACCTTGGTCCTGATCAAAAATCCAGTCGGAGCGACCCAAGCCATTGAAATGATCAAACTCGCTCCCTATCCATTTAGTTTATCAGTCCTTTTAAATGCAAACTATGCGGATGGGATCGACACTAGTTGGATTTGGGATGCAGATTTTGAGCAAATTACTCAGATGGATATTCCTGAGATCAATGCTGGTGGAGTACGTCACTCTGAAATTGCTCGCCGCCTTCGGGTCACTGGCTATCCTGCCGAAAAGATCACAGAGGTCGCTGCCTTAACGGATGTCTATGAACGAATCAAGCAGCAAAAAACGTCGCATGCTTATATTTTAGCGACTTATACAGCTATGTTAGAATTCCGCGAGCTTTTAGCTCAAGAACACCTGATTGAAAAGGAGATGCACTAATGACTTATACTTCCCTCGAATCTTCTCATCAGGTTCAATACCCTTATAGTCTACGCATTGCCCATCTCTATGGCAACTTGATGAATACCTATGGAGACAATGGAAATATCCTCATGCTCAAGTATGTAGCGGAAAAACTAGGGGCTCATGTGACAGTCGATATCGTCTCCCTCAAAGACCGATTTGATCCAGATACCTACGATATTGCCTTTTTCGGTGGAGGCCAAGATTTTGAACAAACCATTGTTTCAGAGGACCTACCCGATAAAAAAGAAGACCTCGACCGCTTTATCCAAGAAGATAAGGTGATGCTAGCTATCTGCGGAGGTTTTCAACTTCTAGGCCAGTACTACATTGAAGCTTCTGGCAAACGCATTGAAGGGCTCGGTATTATGGGGCATTACACTCTCAACCAAGTAAACAATCGCTATATTGGCGACATCAAGATCCATAATGAAGAGTTCGACGAGACCTACTATGGTTTTGAAAACCACCAAGGTCGGACCATCTTGGCAGAGGATGAAAAACCGCTAGGTAAGGTTGTCTATGGAAATGGGAACAACAAAGAAGATGGGGGCGAAGGGGTTTACTACAAGAACGTCTTTGGCAGCTACTTCCACGGTCCCATTCTTTCTCGGAATGCCAATTTGGCCTATCGCTTGGTGAGCACTGCCTTAAAAAATAAATATGGCAAGGACCTTTCCCTACCGGCTTATGAGGAGATTCTAAGTCTAGAACAGCCGGAAGAATACGCTGATGTGAAGAGCAAGGCTGAATAAAGCCACCATTTATGAGGAGATACAAATGACGAAAAAGAAAGTTCAATATGTCGCACTATTAATATCCATTTTATTGATTGCGATCATCTCACTGGCCAATATGCAGACCGTAACTGTAAATTTTCTACTGGTCAAATTCAAACTACCATTAATTATTTTGATCTTAATCTGTGTCCTGTTGGGTTCCTTGGTCACCTTCTTGGTCAGCCTCCCAAAAGACTTTTCATTAAAAAATGAACTCAAGTCTGCCAAAAAGCAGTTAGGACAAAAAATGGCAAAAGAAGAAAAAGTAAAAGACTAAAAAAGCACCGATTGGTGCTTTTTTCATGTTGTTCTAATGATTTTTTGCTTGTAGCTGCTTGGCGATTACTTGTGCTAGGAGTGAAAAGAGAATAACTCCAGCTCCAATTAGGAGAAAGGATTCTACTCGGACACTTGGTAACCAAGTCATCAAGCCTTTAGCCACAGGCATAAAGAGAATGGCTAGGGTAAAAATAGCACTTAAGACTCTCCCCAGATATTCTCCGTCAACCTTGGTCTGTACCTGCGTGAAGAAGTGAATATTAAAAATTGTCATGAAAAGTTCACAAACTAGGTTTCCTGAAAAAGTTAGAAAATTGGGCAGTGGCAAGCCCATCACGAAAACTCCTACTCCTGTTAAAATCATTAAGAATAAAAGCATCTTCATGCTGGATTTAAATTTATTGGCTATCAGTGCTCCGATGATTGAGCCAATCGCACCCATGGTTAAGATAGTTGCATAGGCTCCGTCTACACCATAAAGTTTATTTGAAAAAGGGAGCAAGAACTCAAAGGCTGCAAAAAAGAAATTAACACTAGAAGCCACTAACAAGAGAAAGAAAATTTCTTTTTGATGCCTGATATAGTGCAAGCCATCTTTGATATCCGCAAAAATATCTTTCCCTGTAAAACTCTTATGCTCTTGAACCTTTGGTTCTTCTTTTGGAAGTAAAGCCACTAGAGCAAAAGCAATGAAAAAAGTCAAAGCGTCTAGTAAGAGCGTCATATGAAGACTGGCAAATTGTAAAACAAGGAAAGAGAGCACAGGTGAACTAACACCGACAACCTGCAAGACCAACTCCAAGTGTGCATTATAGGTCACTATCTCGTCCTTTGCTACCACCTCTGTGATAATAGCTTTATTAGCAGGCCGAGAAAAAGCAAAGGCAATGGCCTGGACAATATTAGCAAAGATCAAAGCGCCAATCATCCAGCTATCATTTCTGATAAAAGAAATGACCAGACAGAGAATCCCACAAACCAAGTCTGTTGTCATCAAAATCTTGCGACGGGAAAAACGGTCTGAAATCACGCCTCCAAAGGGATTAGCTAGTATAGCTGTCACCAACTCCGAAATTTGATAAATCCCTAATACTGTCTTTCCCACCGTCCCCATCGAGGCCAGCCAAACACTATTCCCATAATCATAGAGCATATTCCCTATTTTATCGATCGCGCCACGAGCAATTAATTGGACTGCATGTCGATTCATAAAAAAACCTCCTTCATTTTCTGAAACTATTGTATCAGTTCATGAAAGAGATTTTCATTTTGTCCCCTATTTGGGAAAATTAGTGTTTTACAAATTTATCAAAGTGCTCTTGATAATAGGCTACCTGCTCCGGAAGACCTAGTAAGTCAAAAATATGCATGGCTTCCTGCATCTGGCTACAGCCTTCTTTACACTGTCCTTTTTGGTACAAATCAAAACCTTTAAGATAATGGAAGATATTGCGCTCGTAGAGTTTGATGCTCTTGCCGATAATCTTTTCCACATAGGCTTCAAAATAACTAGCACTTTCAAAAGAACGGTGTTCTAAACAATGCTGGTAACAATTGAGGGCTAGAATCAAGACCAGTTTTCGATGGCGACCAATTTCCTTGTAGAAATCTTCCCGCTCCATCACTTCTCTACCAAGCCGAGTGACATAATCCACATCATAAAAGCTATAAAGATTGCCAAAGAGGATCAACTCATACATGGTCCATTCTTCCGTTTGAAAGAGATAGTCCGCCACCTTGTCCAGATCGCTCTGCTTCATCGTGTAGCTGGCATCTCTCTGGCAAATCAGCCCTTGTAACAAAATCCAGTTCAATTCAAAATAGAGGGGATTGGTCGAACTCTTAGCTTTTTCAAGTTCCTCCTCTTGAAGCCTTTGAAAACCAGCAATATCATTTGCATAGTAAAGCGGAATAATCTGAGCCATCAAGGCCACATGCTCATGGTGTTGGAAATTTCTGGCCTTATCCATAAAATTCTCAACAGTCACATGGATATTGTCCAAAATTTCAAAGAAGCGCGACGTAGCCAGATCCGACTCGCCCAATTCAAAACGGGATAACTGAGAGGTCGAGCAGGCTTCTCCTGCAGCTTCTTTTAACGAATAATTTTTACTGATTCGAAATTCACGAAAAACTTTGCCTAAATCTTCCATTTATTCCACCTGCTCTGACAGTTCTGCCCACTCTTCCATGACCGCTTCCTGCTGGACAGTCAGTTGGTCGAGCTCGCTTTGCAGTTGGACCAAATCCTCTGCATCATTGGTGCTATGCATGGTTTCGGTGATGTCTTGGATTTTCTGATCCAGCTCTTCCATCTCTGCTTCCAATTGCTCAATGCGGCGGGTGATTTTGCGGAGTTCCTTTTGGTTTTGCTTTTGCAAGTGATAGTCATTGCTGGTGACTTCTTCGGTCGAAGAAACAGGCACAGCTTCTGCTTGCGCTGC
Source organism: Streptococcus lactarius (assembly GCF_016642265.1). Taxonomy (GTDB): domain Bacteria; phylum Bacillota; class Bacilli; order Lactobacillales; family Streptococcaceae; genus Streptococcus; species Streptococcus lactarius. The sequence goes on along the minus strand of NZ_MRXX01000003.1, from coordinate 235,320 downwards.
AGCAAGGACCTCTAACTCTGCTTTTTTCTCCAGATAATAATCATAGTCTCCCAGATAAAGGGTTGAGCCCTCTTCTGAGAGTTCCAAGACCTGTGTAGCCACCCGATTGATAAAGTAGCGGTCGTGGCTGACAAAGAGAAGAGTCCCATCAAAATCAATCAAGGCATTTTCCAGTACTTCCTTGCTATCGATGTCCAAGTGGTTGGTCGGCTCATCGAGAATCAAGAAGTTATTATTCTCCATAGAAAGCTTGGCTAGAAGCAAGCGCGCCCGCTCTCCACCCGATAGCATACCGACGGTTTTCTTGACATCGTCCCCTGAGAAAAGGAAGGCTCCCAGGCGATTGCGAATTTCTACTTCTGGTGTCAGTTTAAAGTCATTCCAGAGCTCATCCAGGACACTGTTGTGAGGGGTTAGCTTACTTTGGGTCTGGTCATAGTAGCCCACCTCGACATTGGCCCCATAACGGGCTTCCCCCTTGATAAAAGGAATCTGCCCAACGATAGACTTGATAAGAGTAGACTTCCCAATCCCATTTGGCCCCACAATAGCGACCGCATTCATCTTGCGGATATCCAAATTAATAGGCTCGGACAGGATTTGATCGTCATAGCCGACAGCTGCCTCTTCTACTGTCAAGACAACATTTCCCGATGTCTTATCGGAATGGAAGGTCATATGGGCAGACTTGGTCCCAGCTTCAGGCTTGTCTAAGCGCTCCATTTTTTCCAACTGCTTGCGACGAGACTGGGCCCGCTTGGTGGTTGAGGCCCGCACCAAATTACGATTAACAAAGTCTTCAAGTGCTGCAATTTCTTTTTGTTGCTTCTCGTAGTTCTTGGCTTCGGTCAGGAGTTTTTGCTCTTTTTGTTCGACAAAGCTGGAGTAATTGCCGACATAGCGATCCAAAGAATGCTTGGTCAAGTCCAGAGTAATGGTAGCGACCTTATCTAGGAAATACCGGTCGTGGCTAACAATGAGAAGGGCCCCACTATAATTGACCAGATAGTTTTCCAACCAGGCAATGGTCTCAATATCCAAGTGGTTGGTCGGCTCGTCCAGTACCAAAAGATTTGGCTTTTCCAAGAGCATCTTGGCCAGAGCCAGACGGGTATTTTGCCCACCAGACAGCTCCTCAATCTTCATCTGCCACATGGATTCATCAAACTTGAAGCCGTTGAGAATAGCGCGGATATCTGCCTCATAGGTAAAGCCACCAGCCTGACGGAATTCTTCCGATAGCCGGTCATAATCCTGCATGAGTTTTTCCAAATCGGCTCCTGTTTTTTCCCCCATCTCAAGCTCCATTTGACGCAAAGCTTTCTCGGTCTTTCGGAGAGAGTCAAAGACATGAAGCATCTCATCGTAGATGGTATTGGACGACTCAAATCGGCTATCCTGGGCTAGATAAGAGAGAGAAAGGTCGCGCTTTTTATTGATTTCCCCAGAAGTCGGCTCTTCTTCTCCGACCAAGATTTTTAAGAGCGTAGATTTCCCTGCTCCATTCTTTCCGACCAGGGCAATCCGGTCCCGTTCATCCACTTGCAGGCTGATGTTATCAAAAAGAACCTCCCCTGCAAAAGAGCGTTCAATTTTGTTGGCTTGTAAAATAATCATGTCCCTATTTTACTATCTTTTTACGGATTAAACAAGGGAAGACAAAGCATCAAAAAAATCCCGAGCCCCTTGAGGTCCAGAACTTTTAGAAAGTAGTTCAAATTTGATTACTCCTTATACAATTGTCGGACTGCTTCCACATCCATATCCTGAATACTATAGAAAGAGCCAGCCGGTTGCATGACGGATTCTCCATCATTGTGGTCCAAACCAATGGCATGCCCTAGCTCATGTTCAGCTGTATTAACAATTCGTTCATAACTGTAGTTATAAACGTAATTTAACAGATAATGGCGATTGAGGCGAACTGTGATGTGGGTGAACCGATTGGTTAAGAGGTTAGTTTGAGAGGCAGTTTCTCCTGCTGCAGAAACGGATGCGTTGTCCATTTCGGTCAAGACCACATTGGCCTCTTTTTCATTTGTGACCAGCTTGAAAGTAAAGGCACCTGTTTGGTTCCAAGCCTCAATGGCATCCCGATAGGCTTTTATAAAAGTTTGACTGATATTGGGATCTAGATAAACCGTGGCCTCTGGCTGATCCCATCTAGCTCCATTGTGTTCGTGATTGTCCGTCTGGTTCGACTGAGAATTTGGAGCCATCCCAAATCGAGCAGCAAAGCCCTGATCACCAAATAAATTCCCAGCTTGATACACAACTTTTTGGGCAGCATGGCCAAGGCCACTCGCCCCAGAAGCCGAAGAATCTGTGAAATAGAAAATCCCAACTAGGATTAAAAAACTAATCCCAATTGTCCAGAAAAACCCCCAAAAGAGGCTCCAGGTCATGCGCAGAGTCCATCTCAACCATCGAAAAATAGTTTTCATACAGTCTCCTTTCTCTTAAAGAAGGGATGCAATTGTATCACTTGATCCTTAAAAATATCTTAAAAAAGCACCGTTTCCACATTAATTATGAACGGTTACTTTTCCTGTTTGGTAATCCAGGCTGATCCCACTTTGAACATTGGGCACAAAGACATTAAATTCCAGCGTCCCGTCACTCGATTTGGCTTCGATCTGAGAACCTAAAGGAATCAGATCTTCCGGCTGATTGTAGATCAAAGTGACCCGATAGCGGACCCGCTTGTTCTTATCTAAGGCTTTTCGAACCAGGGTCTCATAGTAGTTTTGACCAGTGGAATGAGGATCATTGGCTTGATTGGACCAGGCAGTTTGCACAGCAATATTTTTTGGATTGCTAGTCGAGGCATCAAAGCCTTTGAGATTGCCAATCAAAGCATAGCCCAATAAATGCCCTCGATCTACCGCATGGTCATATTCACCTGATAGATTATGGACCTGATGCCAACCTGCTGGTTTCCAATCGGTTTGACCACTTCCTGTTGCTTCCCGATCACGATATTGGCGCGTTGCCTTGCTCATCAAGGCATTGGCAACCATCGGTACAGTCTTTCCCTGTACTTCTTTCGTCTTGTTATCCGCATAGGGTTGACTAGCGACACTGGCATCCAGATCGGTCCGATTCCCCTTGACCACAAAGGCTCCCGTTCCATTCCACTCTAACTGATCTCCTAATTGTGAACGAGCGGAAGTTGTCAGGACAGAACTGGCTAATTCCTTACTAGGGGTTTCATTTTGGCTACTGGTCACCACGGAAACAACCTGGTCACCTCCACCTTTCTGAGTTGGTTGATGGATAAAATAGCCACCAATCGCTAGGGCTGTAGCGACCAAAAAGCCTGCCAAGGTTTGTTTGGTACGTTTGGTTACTTTTTGTTTTGTCATATCTTTCTCCAAAAAAGAGCAGCGCTAGATGGGTCACTGACTCGATTCGCTGCTCTCCTTTTTCTCAATTTCATTTAAATCTTATTTGCCAGTTAGCTTTCCAATAATCTCTGACCAAGTACTAGGCGAAAGAATGGACCATGGATTTTTTCCATCTCCAATCACCCCATAGCCAATGACCAACCCTACTGCAAAAATCATGATTCCGATCACAGCTAAGAGAAGGACAATCCCTAGCTGTTTTGCAACATATTTAAGATTCGTTTTCATCGTCTACTTCCTCTACACGTTTCACATCTGCACCAAGTGCTACCAATTTTTCATGGAATTGGTAATAGCCACGATCCAGGTGATTCAATTTGCTGACCTTGGTTTCTCCTTCAGCCACCAAGCCCATCAAGACCAAAGTTGCACTGGCGCGTAAATCGGTAGACATGACCTCAGCACCTTGGTAGCTTTCACCACCGACGATACGGGCTGTATCCCGCATAATTTCAGAATGAACCCCCATCCGGCGCATCTCTTCCAAATGCTGGAAGCGATTTTCAAAGACCGTTTCAATCATGGTCGATTCACCCTTGGCCATCGCCATCAAGGCTGTAAATTGCGCCTGCATATCTGTTGGAAATCCTGGGTAAGGAAGGGTCTTAACGGATACTGGACGAAGCTTACTAATATCTGATTGGATCCGAATGCCATTGTCTTCTTCGGTTACCGTAACGCCCATCTCCTGCATCTTCGAAAGAAGCGGACGGTTATGCTCCCAAATGGCATCTTCGATCAAGACATCTCCACCGGTCATGGCAGCCCCAATCATGAAGGTTCCTGCTTCGATCCGGTCTTGAACCACATTGTGAACTGCCCCATGTAAACTCTCCACTCCGACGATAGTTAAGGTCTCTGTTCCTGCACCCTTGACATTCGCACCCATTTTATTAAGCAAGAGTGCTAGGTCAACAATTTCAGGTTCTCGAGCTGCATTTTCAATGACTGTCACGCCATCTGCCAAGGTAGCTGCCATCATAATATTTTGCGTCGCCCCTACAGATGGGAAGTCCATATAGATATGTGCCCCCTTGAGACGATCGGCTTTGGCTTCGATATAACCGGCTGCTTGAGTAATCTCAGCTCCCATGGCTTCTAAACCTTTGAGGTGGAGGTCAATCGGACGGCTACCGATCGTACAACCTCCAGGCATGGAAACTTTAGCATGGCCATTACGTGCCAAGACTGGCCCCAAGACAACAATTGATGCCCGCATCTTACTCACATATTTGTAGGGTGCTTCCTCAGACAATTCTTCTTGGGCATCCACAACAACCGTATTTTCTTCTTCATTGAAGGTCACTTGTGCATTCAACCCACGAACGACATTGTTCATGGTAAAGACATCTGATAAAACCGGCACATTTTTCAAGGTTGTCACACCCTCACTTGCAAGCACGGTTGCGGCAAGAAGAGGAAGGACCGCATTTTTTGCCCCTTCAATTTTAACGGTTCCAACTAGTCGATTATTTCCACCATTAACGATTATTTTTTCCATACGGGATTGTTCTCCAATTTCTTAAAGTCACGCTTTCTATCATACCATATTTTTCATAAAATGTGGCTAGAATTGGCCAATAAAAATCTGCCGACTCATCTCATAGACACTGATAAAAAATGAGCTGGCTAAATAGCCTAAGGCAACACTGAACAGCAGAATTAAGAAGCGAATTTTGATCGCATTTTCCGCACTAACTTTTAAAAATTTTTCCCATCTTACCAAGTTGAAGAGTAAATAATAGGAAAAAAAGATAAACAATAAATGGCTGGAAAGATTAAATATCATTTGAATCATATCGCTATTATATCATATTTGCTTTCTAGTTTCTTCTTTTGATTTGACTTCCAACAAAAATAAGGTGAGGACGTACCTCCACCTTATTTTAAATATCTTATAAACGATTTCCGACATTAATCCGGTTAATGGCGCGTTGAAGAGCAATTTTAGCACGACGTTCCATATCAACCGAATGCTGATCTTTGGCTTCTTCAATCGCTTTTTCAGCTCGCAGTTTGGCCCGCTCTGCACGACTAATATCGATATCTCGAGCACGTTCAGCAGAATCGGCAACGATGGTAATGACATTATCTGCTACTTCGATAATCCCACCATTGACTGCAATCCAATCAATATGTTTGTCATCGTCTATCCGACGAACCTTTACTTGGTCTACAGCCAAAACCGCAATGGTATTGATATGATGAGGTAAAATCCCTAATTCACCATCAATTGTCTTGACAGATACAAATGCGGCATGATGATCATAAACCAGTCCATCGGGTGTCACGATTTGGACGTTCATTTGACTCATCTTTCACCTCTTCTTAGAATCCCATTTTTTCAGCTTTGGCGATGACATCCTCGATTGAACCAACACCACGGAAGGCATCTTCAGGAAGATGGTCATATTTTCCGTTCAAGATTTCTTTAAAGCCACGAACAGTTTCGGCAACAGGTACGTATGAACCAGGTTGACCGGTAAATTGTTCGGCAACGTTGAAGTTTTGTGACAAGAAGAATTGGATCCGGCGAGCACGAGCAACCAATGTTTTTTCATCATCAGACAACTCATCCATCCCCAAGATGGCAATGATATCTTGCAATTCATGGTACCGTTGAAGGACACGTTTGACCTCAGAAGCTACGGCATAGTGCTCTTCTCCTACGATTTCTGGAGAAAGGGCACGAGAGCTTGATGCCAATGGATCCACCGCAGGGTAGATCCCCAATTGTACCAATTTACGTTCCAAGTTGGTGGTTGAATCCAAGTGGGCAAAGGCGGTTGCTGGCGCTGGGTCTGTATAGTCATCGGCTGGCACATAGATGGCTTGGATCGATGTAACAGAACCTTTCTTGGTTGACGTGATCCGTTCTTGCAATTGACCCATTTCAGTTGCCAAGGTTGGTTGGTAACCAACGGCTGATGGCATCCGTCCCAAAAGGGCTGATACTTCAGATCCGGCTTGGGTGAAACGGAAGATATTGTCAATGAAGAGCAACACGTCTTGGCCTTCCACGTCACGGAAGTATTCCGCAATGGTCAAACCAGTCAAAGCCACACGCATCCGTGCTCCAGGTGGTTCATTCATTTGTCCAAAGACCATAGCAGTCTTTTCGATAACACCTGATTCTTTCATTTCTCCGTAAAGGTCATTCCCTTCACGTGTCCGTTCCCCAACACCTGTAAATACGGAAATACCACCGTGTTCTTGGGCAATGTTGTGGATCAATTCTTGAATCAAGACGGTCTTCCCAACTCCGGCACCACCGAAGAGGCCGACCTTCCCACCTTTCAAATAAGGGGCTAAGAGGTCAATGACTTTGATCCCTGTTTCAAGAATTTCTTCTGAAGTAGAAAGCTCATCAAAAGATGGGGCTTTTTTGTGGATGGATTCACGTGGAGCATCTTCAGCAAAAGGTTGATCCAAGTCAATGGTATCTCCCAGAACGTTGAAGACACGTCCCAAGGTTTCTTTTCCGACAGGAACTGAGATTGGACGACCAGTGTCCAAGACTTCCATTCCACGTGTTAAACCATCGGTTGATTCCATGGCAATGGTCCGAACGACCCCATCACCAAGTTCAAGAGCTACTTCAAGAACGACTTTTGATTTTTGTTGGTCATTTTTATAGACTACAAGTGCATTATTAATCTCAGGAAGTTTATCTCCTACGGAAAAGGCAACGTCAACGACGGGACCTACAACCTGAGAAATCTTGCCTAAACTCATGTCATTCTCCTATTCTAACTAATTTCTACTGCTTAACAATAAGCTATTTTTGTATTAAAAATTGTATCCGACACCTATTCAAGGGCACTCGCACCAGCAACGATTTCGGTAATTTCCTGAGTAATCGCAGCCTGACGAGCACGGTTGTATTGAATCGTTAATTCGTCAATGACCTTCTTGGCATTGTCTGTCGCAGTTTGCATGGCCATCATACCTGCAGCATTTTCAGCTGTTTTGGCATCAATAATGGCCCCATAGATCATGCTTTCTGCAAACTGAGGAAGCAATTGATCCAAAATCGCATCACGACTGGATTCCAATTCCAAATTTAAGACATAGTCTTCATCGGCTTCATTGGGGTCCAAGTCAATGATGGGAAGCATTTGTTCCACCCGCATTTGGCTGGTTAAACTGTTGACATGATGGTTGTAGCAAACGTACAACTCATCAAACAAGCCTTCTTGGTACATTTGAACGGTTTTTGAAATGATTTTACGAACTTCCTTAAAGCTAGGCTGATCCGCCAAGCCACGCAATTCATAAACCGGCTGAATTCCACGGGCACGGAAGAAATCTGCACCGACACTTCCAATACAGATCACTTCAAAGTCATCTCCGTTTGGATGGTATTCTTCCTTCATTTCCATCATAGTTTTCAAAATAGAAGCATTATAGCCTCCCACCAAACCACGGTCTGATGTAATCACAATATAAGCTGTCTTTTGGACTGGACGGCTCGCAAGCATAGGATGGGACTTGGTATTTTCTGTTTCATGGCCATGGAGCAAGTCTGTTAAGAGCTTACGAACCTTAGCAGCATAAACCTGAAAATCCTTGGCTGCCTGCTCAGACTTACCGAGTTTGGCAGCGGATACCATCTGCATCGCATTGGTGATTTGACTGGTGTTTTTTGTGGATGCAATTTTATTTTTAATATCATTTAATGAAACTGCCATCTTCCACTCCTATTTCTATTTGAAATTTGACTGGTTGACAAATTCAGTAAGGGCTGCATCCAGTTCTTCTTCATTTGGAAGGTCGAGTGTTGTCCGAATAGTTTCAAAAATTCCTGCATGATGGGCTTCAAAATAATCAAACAATTCTGATTCAAAACGAAGAATATCATCCACTGGAACACTGTCCAAGTAACCATGTGTTAAGGCGTACAAGATTAACACTTGTTTTTCGACTGTCAATGGTTCATGAACAGGTTGTTTCAAGACTTCCACTGTCCGACGACCACGGTTCAATTTCGCTTGAGTGGCCGCATCCAAATCACTACCAAATTTCGTGAAGGCTTCCAACTCACGGTAGGAAGCGAGGTCGATACGAAGGGTACCAGCAACCTTCTTCATAGCCTTGATTTGAGCAGATCCACCCACCCGGGAAACAGAAGATCCGGCATCGATGGCTGGACGAATTCCTGAGTTGAACAGACTATCTTGCAAGAAGATTTGACCGTCGGTGATGGAAATCACGTTGGTTGCGATATAAGCGGAGATGTCCCCCGCTTGGGTTTCAATGATTGGAAGCGCAGTGATGGAACCACCACCCAATTCATCTGAAACTTTTGCGGAACGTTCCAACAAACGGCTATGAAGATAGAAGACATCCCCTGGGAAGGCTTCACGACCTGGTGGACGACGAAGAAGGAGGGACAATTCACGGTAGGCTACGGCTTGTTTTGACAAATCATCATAGACAATCAAAACATGTTTACCGTTATACATGAACTCTTCTGCCATGGCAACCCCAGCATAAGGTGCAATAAAGAGCAATGGAGAAGGTTGAGAGGCAGATGCCGTCACGACAATGGTGTAATCCATAGCTCCGTATTTACGGAGAGTTTCTACTTGGGTACGAACCGTTGATTCTTTTTGTCCAATCGCCACATAGATACAGATCATATCTTGACCTTTTTGGTTCAAGATGGTATCAATGGCAATCGAAGTTTTCCCTGTTTGACGGTCCCCGATAATCAATTCCCGTTGACCACGTCCAATTGGAACAAGGGCATCAATGGCTTTCAAACCAGTTTGGAGTGGTTCTGAGACTGATTTCCGTTGCATAACGCCAGGAGCTGGTGTTTCAACTGGACGGAATTTATCTGTCACAATCTCACCCAAACCATCCACTGGTTGGCCAAGTGGGTTGACAACCCGACCAATCAAGGCATCCCCTGCAGGGACTTCCATGATTTTACCTGTACGACGGACAGAGTCTCCTTCACGAATATCCGTGAAATCACCCAAAATGATGATCCCGACATCCGTTGTTTCCAAGTTTTGAGCCATCCCGTATGAGCCATTTTCAAAGATCAACAACTCACCACTCATGGCATTTTCAAGACCATGAGCGCGGGCAATCCCGTCACCAATGTAGGTTACAACACCTGTCTCAGTGACGTCAAAGTTTGGCTGGAAATTTTCAATTTGTTGCTTAATTAAAGCGCTGATTTCTTGTGCGTTAATCGCCAAAATTCACACCACTTTCTATTTCAATTTAGATTTTATGACTTGCAATTGGTGTTTGAGACTGGTATCCAATGTTTTATGATTGGCTGTCACGACAAAACCACCAATTAAATCTGGATCGATCTTTTGTTGGATTGAGCGAACCTGGATCCCGAATTTTCTTTCGATAATGGGCACCAATTTTTGCTCTTGAGCTGGATCCAAGGCTGTAGCTGTCGTAACCGTCACGACAAAAGCATTGCTCAGCCGTTGAATCTGATCCAAACAGATCGTTACAATATCATAAAATAAGGCTTCACGATGATTGAGAATAACCACTTCAATCAAATGGTCGAGTAATTGTGAATCCGAGGGTTGAAAAAGCCGTAGACTTTTTGCTTTCTCTTCATCCTCTACACCGATATGAGCTAAGAAGGTAGCAAGTCCTGTTTCCTCAAAAACACCCTTGATTTGGGTTAACTTTTCAAAGATCAGGTCTTGTTCTCCTTTTTCAAAGACCAATTGAACAAAAGGCTGGGTATATTTCTCAATCACCATCAGTTGCTTTTTGTCCATTAGGCTTCTCCTAATTCATCAAGATAGCGATCGATCAGTTGGCGTTGAGCTTCAGCATCTAACTGTTGGCTCAACAATTTTCCAGCGAGATGCACAGTAAGATCTGCCACATCACCTTTAATACTGTTCAATGCTTCTTCTTTGTTGTGCGCAATTTCTTGTTGCGCTTTTTCTTTCAAACGTACAGCTTCTTGAGTGGCTTCTGAAAGGATTTGCGATTTGTTCTTTTCTGCAGTTTCCTTTGCATTTTCGACGATAGACGCAGCTTCTTTGCGACTACCTGCCAACTCTTCTTCACGTTTACTTGCTAGTTCCTCAGCTTTTTGACGAGCTGATTCTGCTCCATCAATATCATCTGTAATCTTTTTGGCACGCGCTTCTAAAATTCCATTGATATTGTTCCATGCAAATTTTTTTATTAAAAAGATTAATAATAGGAAGGAACCAGCAATGAGAATAAAGTTACCAATAATTTCACTCATTGATACATGCATTCTTCTACTCCTCCTCTACTTACTCTTCGCCATTAATTTTCTTACCAATATAAATTGATGACAACATGGTAAACACATAGGCTTGGATACATGAAATGAAAATCGAAAACGCTGTCCACGCCATGCTTCCAATAAAGGCAAATGGATACCAATAAACAGCTTGATGCGACAAAGTCACAAGCAAGCTTGCTAGTACCTCACCCGCAAAGATATTTCCGAAGATCCGAAGTGCCAAGGAGGCAAAGTTCGTTAATTCTTCCAAAATATTCATGGGGGTCATAAATCCTGGTGTCACAAAAGCCTTTAAATATTCCTTCACACCACGTCGGCGAATTCCTTCTACATGGGCGATTAAGGTGATCAAAAATGAAAAGGCAAAGTCATAACCCAGGTTAGCGGTTGGTGATGTCCACAAATTGTAACCATTGGTCGTTTCGATTTTAGCCATCAATCCAATGTTATTGGCTACTAAAAGAAATAGGAAAAGAACAAACAAGAACAAGGAATAGTCCTTTATGTAATGTTCCCCAATATTTCCTTTTGTAAAGCCTACGACAAAGTCATATGCGTATTCCAGCACATTTTGTTTGCCCTTTGGTCGGATCGTCATTTTACGGCTGGCCCAATAAATAAAGCCAAAAACCACCAAAACAGCAATCAAGGTCATAGCAAGTAGGGTCAAATTAAAAGTTACAGGTCCAAGAGTTATCGTTGGAGTGATACTTTCTTCCAAGTTTTGACACCTCCTTTTCTAAAATAGAAGTGCTTATTTGATAATGAAGGCCATAACCAAGGTTACGAAGAAAGTACCTTCGACAAAGGCAACACCAAGAATCAAGAGACTACGCAATTGACCGATAATTTCTGGTTGACGAGACGCAGATTTCAATAAGCTGCTCATCATCAAACCTTCTGCCAGTGATACACCAAAACAGGCTAAACAAAGACCTAAAAATGTTAAATTCATGATGAATTCTCCTTTTATAAATTTTACCTTATTAGTTTACTCCTATTAAATTTAATAGTCAAATATTTCCTCACAAAGTAAGCGTTTTACTTTTATAAAAGTCCTATTCTACGGGGAAACTTCACCCTTATTTTTTCATGCAAGTCCTAGATGAAACACTTCCGCCCCTTCTATCCTTCTTTTCAAATACACCCGATGCTATTTTCCTAAAAAGTAAACTCCCACCTGCTAAGCAGATGAGAGTCCATTGATTATTTAAAGATAGAAGATTTAAAGCTATCTGTTTGTTGAAGTAATTTCTTAAAGAGTTTTTCTTTCAGTGATACGGTGTTGTCAAATTTGACGGATCCGTTACTTAGAGTAGCCTTATCTTTATCAACTGCTTCAGCAAATGCACGTTTCAAGTCTTCATAACTATTGTAAGTTGTACCATCCATTTCGATCGATTGAATGCCATTTTTGGCACTAGTCACTACTTCATTGAAGTAAGCTTTCTTCCAGTCCTCTAGGTTGTTAAATCTTCCATCTGAAATCTTCTGAATAATGTAATCATCCCCTAGAGTGGCATGTCCAGCTTGTTTGGATTCCTGTTTATACTTGTTTGAAGCATATCCTAGGAAGCCTTTTTCATAGCCATAGTAACCCCAGATTCTGAAGGTGTTGTGTTTGAAGGACATGGCTCCTGGAGCTCCTTCACTGGTGTTTCCTCCATAGATCCCTGTCATCATCGGCACAGTCACATAGGCTGAACCAAAGTCAGATGGATTATAGACTCCATTTCCAGGACCACGATTGGTCATAAAGTTGTTAGTCACTAAGTCATCAACTGTACGCAAAGGAATCGCCTTTTCTTCATCACTTAAAGGTCGTACCTTGTCAAATTGATTCTTGGTGTTGCTACCACGATACTGTTTATCCACCTTCTTGAACCAAGCATTGTTTAATTCTTGGTTTCCTTTATCGAGGACCGCTTCTCCTTCCAGATAATCCAGAAGCATGAGTGTATCATTGTAGCCTTTCATGTAGCGATCAATCTCAGCTCTTGATGTAAGGTCATTTGGATTGGTATTGTACCATTGGTTCCCATCGTTCGGTCGTTCATAGGCCATATTGAGACCTAGGGCTTTGTATTCTCCATTTGGATTGGATACGGATGGTGTTTGGAGCATGCCTTGAGCATAGGCTTCCAAGTCCGTTCCTTCACGGTGCCTCCAGCCACCCAAGTATACCATACGGTCATTGACGTGGGTCGTTTCATGGGTAAAAGCAGAAATCCCAAAGTCACTGATCATATCCGTCACCATGAAGAAGACCGAATCATCTTTATAAGGATTTCCATAGACGCGAGCAGTTGCTCCCATACGCCAATCCGTCGCATGGTAACGATCGGTTGGTCCATACAATTCACGAATTGGAGCGACATCTTTTCCACTATTCGTATGGCCATAACGGTCTGTACTAATACCTTTGTAGTTTTGATTATCAAGGACCGGTGTTGGCACCATATTATTGCTCTTTAGGAGCTGGTTGCGAACATTATCAGCTGCTAATCGTGACCAGAAATCCAAGTAGTCTTGTTGGGCTTTGGCTACTTTATCAATCTCAACCTTGAAAGCAGTCCGTTCTGCTTCTGAATTTTTACCATATTTTTCAAAGGAACTATAAGCCAAGGTATTGTAGGTTGAAATCAAGAACATATGCGCATCTTTAAGATTCAAGAGCGGCAAGATCATTTTACCGTGGATATCGTTATTTAAGCCTTCATATGCCCGGTGTTTGGCAGAAGCAAATGCTGGATTTGAAGTTTCAGGCTCCACAATATAAACATTGTCTTTGGTTGCTTTGATGAACCAATCATTTAGATCTTTGTCTTCTGTAAATAGGCGCATATTATAGTCTAAGAAACTGTTTAACTCGCCTATACCGATAACTCCACCGATAGTTTCGCGATAAGCTTCTAAAGTTCTATCACCTTTAATGTTATTTTCTTTAGAACCAATCTTAATCAAGAAGTCTAACACACTTACATTTTTTCCATAGAAGTCTGGCTTGAACAGCATGAGTGGCTTGATATTGAAGTTATCAAACTTAACTCCGTAGTAACGATTGAGGTAAGACAAACCAAGAAGAACAGCAGCCTTGTTGTCATCAATCTTCTTGATCAAGGCACGTTTAGCAGCTTCATCTGTGTTTAATTGATGATCTTCATTTTCAACTAGTTGTTTGACAAAGTGAGCCAGATTATCCTTGACTTCTTGGAAGGTTTCTTCCAGGTAAAGGTTCTTTATGGCATTGACTTTATTTGGACCAGTTCTACCTAGATGTGTGTAGATAGGATCTGATTGCAATTCAACAGGGCTTAATTTTTCAACGATAGCATGGATCAGATCGCTTCGGTCTTTGTCCACCATATTTGGCGTGTAGACCACATCTCCTAGCTCAGCTACACTGTACTCTTTCACTTGTTTAACTTTTGAATCTTTCGGTGAAATGCTAAAGATATCTTTTGTCTTATCCGAGTAATGGATCAGAATGTGGTCGGCATCAGCCAATTCTGTTACAAAATCATTGCCCTTCATAGCGGTCACAGACAAGACTTCCTTGGTCAAGAGAGGACTAGTTGCAGCCAATTTATTCCCTTGGTCGACAATCCACTCTTTATTGTAGAAAGGTTGCAATTTAGCGATATTGCGGTAAGCTTGTTCACGGTCTGCTTGGTAGTCTTGGATCTCTTTATAGGTATTCGCTTTTGGTTGGACCTGATTCAAGGTATCCTCAACTAAAGGATTCAGGACAGCTTTATCAGCTGTAATGCCCATTGCCTCAATTTTCTGATTGGCTTCTTCAAGACCAATCTCTTTAATTCTATTGGTACGCGAACGCTTGAAGGAATGTTTCCCTGAGCTGACATCTTTGACGACATAGTTTCTTTCAATCCAGTCGTTCGTGTAATAACCATCTTCTGCGTCTAGGTCACTGGAACCGTAGAATTCTTCACCGTTTTCAACTTTCATCATGGAAACTGTGTCAGCAACTCTACCCCAGGTCCAGTTTTTACTGATGAATCCACCAACTTCAACTGGTGTTTTGACCTGAATGGTTCCTTTTGTAACCGCATTTCGAATAGAGGCATACTTGTCGATCCCATTAGGGTCAGAACCATTATCAGATCTCGCAACCAGACCACCAACACGGGCTTTATTAGCTTTGATATCCGCGTCTACATAAGCTTGTTTGATATTGCCTCGCCATACTTCACCTGCAATGCCACCAATATCCCATCCCTTGTCGCCAATTCCAGTAATCTTACCGATAAAGGCAACATTCTTCAAGAGACCTCCAGTGTCCACTTTATTGACAATACCGGCTATCCCATCTTTGCCAAGAACACTACCAGTCACCTTGATATTCTCAACCGTAGCATTTTTAACGGTTCTTGCAAGTGGGGAAATAGATTCAACCCAAGGCATATTGATGGCAACATTTCCTAAGTTAATATTTTTAACAGATCCATTCTCGATTCCATCAAATAACTGGCGAGCCATATTATAGATGGTGTATTGTTTACCATCCACACTGGTTAAATGACCAGTAAAGGTACCTGGGACATACTGTTTAGTTGGTGTTGGTACATTTGCTGCATTTAGATCCGCACCGAGTTTGAAGGTTCCATTTTTATTTGCCTGCATGGCTTTGACAAGTTCATTAAAATCGTAATAGACATCCCCTTCATGGGCTTTTGGTTTGGCAAAGTAATGAACATACTCTTGGCTAAATCGTCGATCAGAAGTCCGTTGAACCAAATCAGGTGCTTTGGCTGTCACTTTGTAGAGCGTCTTACCGTCTACCGTTACCTCTTCGATTTTATCAACGGCGAGTTTAGTGACCTTATTATCCTCTGTTGTCACTTTCAAGTAATAAGGGGTGACATCTGTTGGTGTTTCGGACAATAAACTGCTATCTGTCTCAACACCTTGGTCGTCCACACGGATCAGGCTAGATTCTTTGATATTTTTGATTTCTACTTTTTTAAGATCCAGTCTTAGAGGTTCTTCTTGGAGTACTTCTTCTTCATCCCCATTTCCTCGGTCATAAACCATGGTTGTAGCTAGCGTGTAGTCCTTATAATAATCCAGATCTGCCAAAGCTGCTGCAAGATCCGCTTCTGTGAGGCTAACGGTCTTAACCACTTGACCATCCTTTTTCAACACCGTTTGGATCGACTTGATGGTCACACCATCTGGTTTACTTAAACGATAGGTAGCCTTTGCAGTCCGATTTAGTTCTTCCTTATCAAGTGTCGCCAACGTTAAGTTTGGTTTTTCAAGTTCTTTCGTTCCTTTTTTGATGATACGGTCCTGCGGTGCTTCTACCACTTCCTCTGAAACGGTCGGTGCATCCGCTGTCTTTACACCTTTGATGGTTTTGTATACCTTGGTGATTTTCTTCTTTCCATTTTTCCCTACTTGAGAGACTATTTCAGTGCCCTTTTGTAGGCTAGCATCTTGCTCTGTCGCCGTCTTAAATGGGATTTCTTCGATCGACACTTCCTCGGTCTGTCCTTCGATAGCCTTGGTTCCACGACTGATTTTTTCGTTCACAGGAGCTTGGAGTGTCTCTGTGCTGGTGCTGATTGGCTCTCCAACTTTCTCACCATTGATCGTTTTATAAACACGACGAATCAACTGGCTTCCCACTTGACCTTTTTGAATCACGCTTTCTTCATCGGTGTATCGATTGGCATCTGCTACAGACTCAGTTGCATATGGAAGAGACACCGTTTCTGTTTCTGTTACAGTCCCTTCGGTCATTTGGTAGCTTGGATTCTCCGGCTGAACCGCTGCTTCACCTTCGTGGCCTACTTCTTGTGTCCCTTTAGCATCCACTACTCCAGTATAGGACGGGTTCTCCGGCTGAACCGTTGCTTCACCTTCATGGCCTACTTCTTGTGTCCCTTTTGCATCTACCACTCCAGTATAAGATGGGGTCTCTGGTTGGACAAGGGCTTCACCTTCGTGGCCTACTTCTTGTGTCCCTTTTGCTGTGACGACTGGCTGCGGACTTAGTTGAGTTTCTTCTTTTGTTCCTACTGAAAGGACTTGTGAAACTGGTTCTTTCGTAACTGTATTTTCGATTATCCTTCGAACTTCTTTACCGTCCACAAGACTCACTTCTGTAACGATTCTCCGCTCACCAGTTTGACCAGCTGTTAGCACCTTGCTTTGGCCCTTAGCCAGCGTAGCATCGCCTTGCTCCACTGTTTCAAATGGAATTGGTTCTGTGGAAACTTCAACCCTCGGCTTTTCAAGCGTTGGAAAGGCTGGAGCATCTTCAGGCGTCACACGTGAGTTCAAATCTAGTGGTGGCACCACCGGACTTGTCTGGGTAGTGGGGGACGCAGGTTCTTGTTTTTTCTGAATCTTGGTTGGGACTTCTTTGCCGCTTTCTTGAGTGGTTGGGTAATGAAGATATCCGACATAGTCGTACCCATCAATTGGAATCACACCAGCTGCAAGATCTTTGCTGGATGAGACCGAAATCGTTTGATTATAGGGCAATAATACTTGATTTTGTAAAGCTGCCACTTCTACTGGAAGGAGAAGACTTTGTCCCATCGCCCCAATTAGAAGAACACCCATCACCTTGTTGCGGTGCTTTTTAGAAAGCAAGAGAACTGCCAAAGAAGCTGTCGCAAAACTAAGTCCTAGTAGTGCCACTTCCTGACTTCCTGTCTGAGGCAAGGTTTGTTGGGACATTCCTTTTTTTCTATAGACCAAATAAAAGGTATCCTCGTTTTGGTATTGATCTGGAATCGCATGAATGACTTGCGCCTCTTCATCAGGGGTCAGCTCATCTTCTGTCACATATCCCAGATGGACATTGGCCGCTTGTGTATACTGATCGGCTTGTACAGGTTGAGGAGTAAGTAGACTCGCTCCTAATAGAAAAGCTCCAATCGCAACTGGCCCTACACCAACAGATAATTTCCGAATCGAATATTTGGTGATTTTTTCAACAGTTTGTTTCTTCTTTTTCATCCTTTAAATTCCTACATAGTAATATTTGTTTCTCAAGAATGGACTATTCCTTTTTTAGAGCAGGTCTACAAAGGTAATTCCTGAGATGTTTTACCTTTATCTATCTTATCTTTTTTCAATTATTTTAGCAAGTTTGACCACTCACTAAATGAACTATTTTCTATCGGTAAATCGTTGCGAGGACCGAACAACTGTTGCTTTTCTAAACCATCAAAAAAGAGGAAGACTAGAACGAAAGTGAAGAAGTTTCGTTCCAGTCCCACCCCAAAGTATTCTACTATAATGATTGATACAAGTCGTTGTAGCGTTGACTAGCTGTATCCCAAGAGAAATCGCGCGTCATGGCTTGCTCTTGCAACCCACGCCAAGCTTCTTGATCATTCGAATAAACACCCAAAGCTTCATCAACTGCCCAATTCAACCAATACCCTGATAGATTATTGAAACTAAATCCGGTTCCACTGCCATCATAAGCGTTATATGGTTGAACAGTATCCCGAAGCCCACCAACTTCATGGACTAGCGGAAGCGTTCCATAACGCATGGCCATCATTTGAGAAAGTCCACATGGTTCGAAGCGGCTTGGCATCAAAAAGACATCCGAAGCGGCATAAATTTCTTGCGCTAATTGAACATCAAACAAAATATTGGCAGAAAGTTTATCCGGATATGCTTGGCCAAACCATGCAAAGGCATTTTCAAAGCCAGGATCTCCCGTTCCCAATAAAACGATTTGAATATCTTTTTGCAAGAGTTGATGCAATCCTTCAACGACCACATCAAAACCTTTTTGGCGTGTCAAACGAGAAACAATTCCAAATAGAGGAACATCATCCCGTACAGGTAATCCAACTCGCTCTTGAAGGGCTCGTTTGCTCTCTGCTTTTCCTGACAAATCATCTTTGCTAAAATGATAGGTTAAGAGTGGATCTGTTTCCGGATCATAAAGATCTGCATCAATTCCATTGACAATACCTGTCAGTTTTCCAGATTCCATCCGCAGGATTTGATCCAGACCACAACCGTACTCAGGGGTCATAATCTCGTAAGAATAACTAGGAGAAACCGTCGTAACACGGTCCGCATACAAGATACCTGCCTTCATCCAATTGAGACAATCTCTCCAACGCAGTGTGCCATCTTCATAACGTTCAAAGCCTACACCAAACAGATCCCACAACATACCTGGATCAAATTGCCCTTGAAATTCCAAATTGTGGATGGTTAAAACAGATTTAATACCATTGTAAGCTTGAATCCAACGGTATTTTTCTTTCAGAAGGAATGGAATCATGGCCGTATGATAATCATGCGCATGCACAACATCTGGAATAAAATCCACTCGCTCCATCATCTCAAGAGCTGCCAATTGGAAATAGGCGAAGCGTTCACCATCATCGAAATCACCATAAACATGGCCTCTGAAGAAATATTTTTGGTTATCAATGAAATAGAAGGTAACACCATCTCTAAAGATACGCTTAACCCCAACGTATTCACTTCTCCAACCAACCTTGGTTTCAAAATGCAAGACATCCTCGATTTGATCCCCAAATTTGGTATCTACCATATCATAGTAGGGAAGGACCACACGGACATCGTGCCCACTTTTAGCTAGTGATTTAGGAAGAGCTCCAATTACATCACCTAAACCACCTGTTTTTGAAAATGGAGCCCCTTCAGCTGCGACAAATAATAGTTTCATTAGACAATATCCTCTGTAACAATTGTTCCTTTTTGAACCACTACAGGTGCATCGAGACTACCACGAATCGTAACACCAGCAGCGACTTCAACACCCTTATCAAGAATTGCATGTTCAACAATAGCATTTTCATGAACCACAACACCTGGGAAGAGTATACTACTACGAACCTCTGAACCTTGATGTAAGTAGACACGACGCGAAACGACAGAGTTTTCTACCCTACCTTCTACGATACTACCTGATGCAAATTGAGAGGTCTTAATATTTGAAGTTTTTGCGTAATAAGTTGGCTCTTCATTTTTCACTTTTGTATAAACTTTTTGATTTGGAGAGAAGAGTTTGATGAAATTTTGTGTTTCCAACATATCCAAATTTGAACGATAATAAGACTCCACAGAATGGACATTGGCTAAGTAACCTGTATATTCAAAGGCAAAGGCATTGTATTCTACCGCTAACTCACGTAAGATGTAGCGCAATTTTTGCGGATATTCTTTTTTCGCTTCTTCCTCAATCTTTTCGATCAACCAAGGCGTATCCACAATAAAGATATCTGTCGACATATTATAGACTTCTGCTGCATCTTTGCTATCAAAGAGTTTTTGACTGATGACATGGTCTGATTCATCAATTTCCAAGACAGAATTGACTTCTGAAATATCTTTTGAAGGCAATTTTTTATAGACCACTGTGATCGGACGATCGACCGTATTGTGCAAATGGAAGACCTGATTGAGATCAATATTTACTAAGACATCACAGTTCAAAGCAACTGTTTGGTCGGATCCAGACCGTTTCAGATAAGTCAATAATTGTTGGTAGTATTCTGGTCCTACAGTTGTATTTTCAACTGGAGTATTATAGATTCCAAGGTAATAGTGACTCAACAAAGTAGACAAGCCCCATTCACGACCAGAACGAATATGGTCAAAGACTGAACTGATATTTTCTTGTTGGAAGATTCCAAAAACGCTCCGAATTCCTGCATTGGCAAGACTTGACAACGGGAAGTCAATCAAACGGTATTTCCCACCAAAAGGCAAAGAGGCAACCGGACGATGGCTGGTTAAAGTGGACATATCATGATACCCAACTGTATTTCCTAGAATGGCTGAATATTTATCAATCTTCATCTGTAACTACCCCCACTTTTTCATTGTAACCGACAACTTGTACTTCCTCTGTACCATCAATCACGACACCATCCGCAATGACAGCACCCTCACCAATAATCGCACGTTTGACAACTGCACCTTTACCGATAATGGCATTACTCATCACGACAGAGTCTTCTACAACAGCGCCTTCACGGATCTGAGCTTCTGTAGATAATATGGAATGTTTCACCGTACCATCTACCAAGCAACCATCAACGACTAGAGAGTCTTCAACATGACCATTTTCACCAAAGAAGTTTGGTGGAGAAATGAGGTTGCGTGAATAGATTTTCCAGTGACGGTCGCGACTATCCAAAGCATTATTTGGATCAATATATTCCATATTGGCTTCCCAAAGAGATTCAATGGTCCCTACGTCTTTCCAATACCCATTGAATTCATAGGCATAAACGCTTTCACCTGATTCAAGATAGGTTGGAATGACATTTTTACCAAAGTCTGACATATCGATATCGCTCTTTTCAGCAGCAACCAGCATATTGCGCAAACGAGCCCAGTCAAAAATGTAAATTCCCATGGATGCTTTGGTTGATTTTGGTTCTGCTGGTTTTTCTTCAAACTCAACGATCCGGTTGTTGGCATCTGTATTCATGATTCCAAAACGGCTAGCTTCCTTCAAGGGTACATCCAAAACGGCTACTGTCAAACTAGCATTGTTATCTTTGTGAGATTGAAGCATGTCATCGTAGTCCATCTTGTAGATATGGTCTCCAGAAAGGATGAGAACATATTCCGGATTGATGCTATCGATATAGTCGATATTTTGGAAGATTGCATGGCTAGTTCCTTCAAACCAACGATTTCCTTCACTAGCAGAATAGGGTTGTAGGATAGAAACCCCTGTATTGATCCCATCTAAGCCCCAGCTCGAACCATTTCCAATGTGGCTATTTAGTGCGAGCGGTTGGTATTGTGTAATAACTCCGACATTATGAATACCTGAATTGGCACAATTTGATAAAGCAAAATCGATAATGCGATAGCGTCCACCAAATTGAACCGCAGGTTTTGCAATGTTTTGAGTTAATTTCCCAAGACGTGTTCCTTGCCCACCGGCAAGAATTAAAGCAAGCATTTCATTCTTCATTGACTTCTTCCTCTTTATAAAGCCTAGACTCCTATAGAGTCAACCAATTATCCTATTTATCAGATGTTTTTGATTTCGTCGTACGCAACTTTCTCTTCACCTTCCAAATGCTGGCACCCAATGCTGGTAAGGTAAAGGTCAAAGTTTGCTGATAATCCTTCCACAGCCCTTCTTGAGACTGAACTGTCGGATTGGTTTCTTTCCAAACGCCTCCCCATTCTTCTAATTCCGTATTCCAAATCTCTTCGTAAACAGCAGGAATTGGAACACCAATCGTAAAGTCCTTGCGTTCAATTGGAGCCATATTAAAGACACAGATCAAAAATTCACCTTTGCGGGTTTTCCGAATGAGCGAAAGTACACTTTGATCGCGATTGTCTGCATCAATAATTTCTAAGCCCTCAAAGCTCTCATCAATTTCCCACAATTCCTTGTGATCTTTATATAATTGATTCAGCTGCGAAGTGAAATGGCGCATCTTCGCATTCATTTCATCTTCAAGATTACTCCATTCGAGTTGCTCTTCTGATTTCCACTCTAAAAACTGACCGAATTCAGATCCCATAAAGAGTAACTTTTTACCTGGATGGCAAACCTGGTAGGTCAAGAGATTGCGAAGGCCTGCAAATTGATTGTAGCGGTCTCCCCACATCTTATGCATCATGCTCTTCTTTCCGTGAACCACTTCATCGTGAGAAAAAGGTAGCAAGAAGTGTTCAGAAAAGGCATACATAAAACTGAAGGTTACCAGATTAAAATCATACTTACGGTAGATTGGATCTTCCTCATAGAATTTGAGAATGTCATTCATCCAACCCATATTCCATTTGTAGTCAAAGCCCAAGCCCCCTTCTTCTTCAGGACCCGTAATTTTTTGACCAGCCGAGCTTTCCTCAGCAATCATCATAACATCTGGGTGGTCTTGCTTGATAATTGCATTTAGGCGTCGTAAGAAGTGGACCCCTTCATAATTCAAATTTCCCCCGTCAATATTTGGCACCCATGGTCCGCTATCATAATCGAGATACAACATGTTGCTGACCGCATCCACACGAATACCATCTAAATGATAGGTTTCGATCCAAAACTTGAGACTAGAAATCAAGAAGGATTGCACTTGATTTTTCCCCAAATCAAAGTTCAAGGCTCCCCAACCATAGTTGTGGGCCCGATGTTCATCATGGTATTCAAAGGTTGGTGTCCCATCATAATAAGCCAAGGCATCGTCATTGATAATGAAATGACCAGGCACCCAGTCCACAATGACCCCAATATTGTTCAGATGGCATTCTTCCACAAAATCTTGAAATTCTTCCGGACTACCGTAGGTATGTTCCAGAGCAAAATAGCCCATCAACTGGTAACCCCAGCTAAGCCCTAGTGGGTGAGCCATTACCGGCATAAACTCCACATGCGTATAGTTCATTTCAACCAGATAAGGAATCAATTCTTCCTTTAACTGGGTAAAACTATAGGGACTATGGTCTTCGTTGCGTTTCCACGATCCTGCGTGAACCTCATAAATGCTAACCGGTCTCTCTTTAAAGCCCAGTTTTTTACGGCGGGCTCTCCAAAGACCATCTTTCCATTTTTTCTCAGGAATCTCTTTAATAATGGAGCCTGTATGAGGACGCTTTTCCATCCAAAGAGCCACCGGATCAATTTTCAGGATTTGCTGGCCATTATTTCGAGTGACAAGATACTTGTAGATATCTCCTTCCTTGGCGTCTGGGCAAAAGGCTTCCCAAACACCCCCTTCGTTTTTCACCATGGGAAGTTTACGATCCTCCCAATCAGTAAAATCGCCGACCACATGCACGGCTTGGGCATTGGGGGCCCAAACACGGAAGGTGTATCCTTCTTGATCTTCGATTTTCTCCTTGTGAGCTCCTAGGTACTCTTGAAGTTGAAAGTTGTCCCCTCTTCCAAATGTCCATAAGTCTGTACTTCTATCCATGTACTCACTCCTTTATCTTTTTGAAAGCGTTTTCTGCTTGATTTAATTTTACTATAAAACTGTTAAATTTTCAAGATGATTCTGTCAAATTCATATGAAATATTCAGGAAACTTTTATTATTTTTTCCTACCGAATAGTTTCTTTTCATTTATTCCTATTTTCTGAAGATTATATACTATTATACTAAATTTTTGTAGTTTTTAAAAGTTAAAACCGAACTTTTATATGATGAGATTTATCACTAATTAGTTAAAAACGAATATTACCCTATATTTCGCCTTAAATAATAGAAGAAAATTTTTCAAAAAAAAAGAGGCTGGGACAAAAGTCCTAGTCTCTCAATTGT
>NZ_MRXX01000003.1:197082-211277 GCF_016642265.1 Streptococcus lactarius | reverse complement strand
ATTTCTGTCCCACTCTCTTGATTGATTCTTAATCAACGTTTACGTATTCTTTTGAAAGTTCAAGAACTTCTTCCATTGTTGAACATTCAGTCAGAGCACGGTTAGCGTATTCTTTCATCTTAGCTGTGTCCAATTTCTTCATCAAGCTACGTGTACGAAGTACTGAAGTAGCTGACATGG
The DNA here is from genome assembly GCF_016642265.1 of Streptococcus lactarius. Classification (GTDB taxonomy): domain Bacteria; phylum Bacillota; class Bacilli; order Lactobacillales; family Streptococcaceae; genus Streptococcus; species Streptococcus lactarius. The sequence continues at coordinate 211,097 of NZ_MRXX01000003.1, read as the reverse complement.
AGAACTCATCCAAGCCCATTCCGACAAGAAGCGGAACAGCTGTTTGGTCACCAGCCATTTCACCACACATCCCCGCCCATTTACCTTCAGCATGCGCCGCCTTGATCACGTTATTAATCAAACGAAGAATTGATGGGTTATATGGTTGGTAAAGGTATGAAACTTGTTCATTCATACGGTCAGCAGCCATTGTGTATTGGATAAGATCATTTGTACCAATTGAGAAGAAATCAACTTCTTTCGCGAATTGGTCTGCAAGCATAGCTGCAGCTGGAATTTCAATCATGATACCAACTTGGATATCATCTGCAACTGCAACACCTTCCGCAAGCAATTTAGCCTTTTCTTCTTCAAGGATACCTTTTGCAGTACGGAACTCTTTCAACAAAGCAACCATTGGGAACATGATCCGTAATTTACCGTGAACAGATGCACGAAGCAAAGCACGCAATTGTGTACGGAACATTTGATTACCCGTTTCAGAGATAGAAATACGCAAAGCACGGTAACCCAAGAATGGGTTCATTTCTTTAGGAAGATCGAAGTAAGGAAGTTCTTTATCCCCACCGATATCCATTGTACGAACGACAACAGGTTTACCGTTCATACCTTCAAGAACTGCTTTGTATGCTTCGTATTGATCATCTTCAGTTGGGAAGTCTTGAGAGTCCATGTACAAAAATTCTGTCCGATAAAGACCAACAGCTTCTGCACCATTTGCGTTGACCCCTTCAACATCTTTAGGAGTACCAATGTTAGCAGCCAATTCGAAGTGTTTGCCATCAGCTGTCACTGTTTGAGCATCTTTAAGGAGAGCCCATTCAGCTTTTTGTTTCGCATAAACTTCACCAGCTGCTTTGAACTCTGCAATTTGTTCTTCAGTTGGGTTGATGACCACTTCGCCAGTGATTCCAGATACAGCCAACACATCGCCGTCTTGTACCAAATCAGTAATATTGTTTGTACCAAGAACCGCTGCGATTTCGAGAGTACGAGCCATGATCGCTGAGTGACTGGTACGTCCACCAATGTTTGTCACAAAGGCTTTGACATACTTTTTGTTCAACTGAGCCGTATCAGATGGAGTCAAATCGTGTGCCACAACAATAGATTCTTCATCGATTGTTGCAGGATTCGGCAATTTTTTACCTAGCAAGCTAGCAAGGACACGTTTGGTAACGTCACGAATATCTGCCGCACGTTCTTGCATGTATGGATTGTCTTCCATCCCTTCAAAAATGGCGATAAACATATCAGTGACTTCTTTCAAGCCAGCTTCTGCGTTGATTTTTTTCGTACGAATGGTTTCTTTGATTTGGCCAACCATTTCAGGGTCAGCAAGAACCATCATATGCGCATCAAAAACTTGCGCTGCTTCTTCACCAAGGCTTGCTACTGCATTCTCCCGAATAAGAGAAAGCTCGTTTTGTGAAGCTTCAAGAGCTGCATCCAAACGAGCTTCTTCTGCACTTGTATCTTCGACTGAAACAGTCTCGAATGATAAGTCTGGTTGAATGAGCAAATATGCCTTAGCAACGGCAACACCATCAGATGCTGCGATTCCCTTAAGCATTTTTGTCATATTTAAGCCAATCCTTCTTTTGTCATTGTTTCTGAGATAGCAGCGATCGCATCATCTGCGTCTGCACCTTCAGCTGAGATCACAACATCTGCACCTTGACCAACACCAAGGCTCATAACACCCATGATTGATTTCAAGTTTACTGATTTACCTTTGTATTCAAGAGTGATATCTGAAGCGAATTTGCTAGCAGTTTGAACCAACAAAGTTGCTGGACGTGCGTGGATACCTGTTTCTGCCACAATGTGGAAATCTTTAGAAGCCATAATTGGACTCTCCTTTTTAAAAATAGTTTTGAGTTACCTTTTGATAACCCTTACAATTTGGTATTATATCATCTTTTGAAATTTTTTTCAAGATTTTTATCACTCACTTACAGAAAAAGCCTGCCAAAAATCGCAAGCCAGATACACTTTACTGAAATGAGCTTCAATGAATGAAAAAGTCATTGAATTTTCTACTATATTATAATCCAGTTATTTTCACTCTTTCTTTTCAAATAGTAAAAAGCTAGAAAACCACAGGATATTGATTCATCAAAAAATTATTCCTAATTAAAGATGCTTTAAAGCCTATTCCTATCCCTTTTTCAAGATTTTCCTACTTTTATCATACCACAACATATTGTGCTTTAAAAAGCCCTTTTTAGATCTTTGCACAATATTTAGTTAAAATGATTGACAAGTTGCTAGAATTTGTTTATACTGTTTACAGATTTATATTTCGATAGGAGAACGGAAAAAGAAATGGTAACCATTTACTCAAAAAATAATTGTGTACAATGCAAAATGACAAAGCGGTTTCTCGATAGCAACCATGTGGAATACCGTGAAATCAACTTGGATGAACAACCTGAATTCGTAGAGCACGTTAAGAGCCTTGGCTTCAATGCTGCTCCTGTTGTCCAAACACCAGATGATGTATTTTCAGGCTTTCAACCAGCTAAGCTGAAGAAACTTTCTTAATAAACACAGGATTTTGCTGAAATAGGGTCTAGCGTTAGCAACCTAACACTAGACTTTTTACTTGTAATTTAGGAATTAGAAAAGGATTATTATGGGATTAAAATCTCTTGAAGACGTGACGTATTTTCGTCTAAATAATGAAATCAACCGTCCGGTCAATGGCCAAATCATGCTTCATAAAGATAAGGAAGCCTTGGATGCCTTCTTTAAAGAAAATGTAGTGCCAAATACTTTGGCCTTTGATTCAATCACTGACAAGATTCAGTACCTTCTAGAGCATAATTACATTGAAAGAGCTTTTATCGAGAAGTACCGTCCAGAATTTTTGGAAGAATTGGCCCAATTTATCAAAGACCAACACTTCCAATTTAAGTCTTTCATGGCGGCTTATAAATTTTATAACCAGTACGCTTTGAAAACCAATGATGGGGATGCTTACCTTGAAAGCATGGAAGACCGAGTCTTCTTTAATGCTCTCTACTTCGCAGATGGAAATGAAGCCATTGCCAAAGATATCGCAAATGAAATCATCCACCAACGCTACCAGCCTGCTACACCTTCTTTCTTAAATGCAGGTCGTGCTCGTCGTGGTGAATTGGTTTCTTGTTTCTTAATTCAAGTAACAGATGATATGAACTCGATCGGACGTTCCATCAACTCTGCCCTGCAACTTTCTCGTATCGGCGGGGGTGTTGGGATTTCCCTCAGCAACCTTCGTGAAGGTGGTGCACCGATCAAGGGTTATGAAGGAGCTGCTTCCGGTGTCGTACCTGTCATGAAATTGTTCGAAGATAGCTTCTCATACTCTAACCAATTAGGTCAACGTCAAGGTGCCGGAGTTGTTTACCTCAACGTCTTCCATCCAGACATCATCGCTTTCCTTTCAACTAAGAAAGAAAATGCCGATGAAAAAGTTCGTGTCAAGACGCTCTCACTAGGTGTTGTCGTTCCAGACAAATTCTATGAATTAGCGCGTAAAAATGAAGAGATGTACCTCTTCAGCCCATACTCTGTCGAACGCGAATACGGTGTGCCGTTCAACTACATCGACATTACTGAAAAATATGACGAATTAGTAGCAAATCCGAATATCCGCAAGACCAAGATCAAGGCGCGTGATTTGGAAACTGAAATTTCTAAATTGCAACAAGAATCCGGTTATCCTTATGTCGTCAATATTGATACAGCCAACCGCGCAAATCCTGTTGATGGAAAAATCATCATGAGTAACTTGTGTTCTGAAATTCTCCAAGTTCAAGAACCAAGTTTGATTAACGATGCTCAAGAATTCCTTCAAATGGGGACAGACGTTTCTTGTAACCTTGGTTCAACCAACGTAGTCAACATGATGACGTCACCTGACTTTGGCCGTTCGATTCGTGCCATGGTGCGTGCTTTGACCTTCGTTACAGATAGCTCCCATATTGTCGCGGTCCCTACAATTGATCATGGTAATAAACAAGCCCACACCTTCGGCCTTGGAGCCATGGGACTTCACAGCTACCTTGCGCAACAATTGATTGAATATGGATCACCTGAGTCTGTTGAATTCACCAGCATCTACTTCATGCTCATGAATTACTGGACTCTCGTGGAATCAAACAACATCGCACGTGAACGGGGCCTTACCTTCCACAACTTTGAAAAATCAGACTATGCTAACGGCACTTACTTTGATAAGTATGTGACTGGAGAGTTTGTTCCAAAATCCGATCGTGTCAAAGAATTGTTCAAAGATATCTTTATTCCTAGCGCTGCTGACTGGGCTGAACTTCGTGATAAAGTAAAAGCAGATGGTCTTTACCACCAAAACCGCTTGGCAGTCGCACCAAATGGCTCTATCAGCTACATCAACGATGTGTCTGCTTCTATCCACCCCATCACACAACGGATCGAAGAACGCCAAGAAAAGAAAATTGGGAAGATCTACTACCCTGCAGCTGGTTTATCAACTGAAACCATTCCTTACTACACTTCTGCTTATGACATGGATATGCGTAAGGTGATTGATGTTTATGCGGCTGCAACTGAGCACGTAGACCAAGGACTTTCCCTCACACTCTTTATGCGCAGTGACATTCCAAAAGGTCTCTACGAATGGAAGAAAGAAAATAAACAAACGACACGTGACTTGTCTATCCTTCGCAACTATGCCTTTAATAAGGGAATCAAGTCCATCTACTACGTCCGTACCTTTACAGATGATGGTGGAGAAGTTGGTGCTAACCAATGTGAAAGCTGTGTCATCTAATCTGCTATCCTAGATAGCTCTCAAAAGTCGGTTCGCCGACTTTTTGTGCGATATTCTATCCATTTAGGGTAGAATCGTTACGATTGAACGAATTGAAAAAGAAAGTGATATCAAATGGAAACTTACTACAAAGCCATTAACTGGAATGCCATCGAAGATGTCATCGATAAATCCACTTGGGAAAAGCTGACGGAGCAATTTTGGCTCGATACTCGTATTCCGTTGTCAAACGACTTGGACGACTGGAGAAAGTTATCTCATAAAGAAAAAGACTTAGTTGGAAAAGTCTTTGGTGGATTGACTCTTCTAGATACCATGCAGTCTGAAACAGGTGTCAACGCCCTTCGCGCAGATATCCGTACCCCTCATGAAGAAGCGGTCTTTAATAACATCCAATTTATGGAATCTGTCCACGCTAAGTCCTACTCATCTATCTTTTCTACCTTGAACACCAAGGCTGAAATTGAGGACATCTTTGAGTGGACCAACACCAATCCATATCTTCAGAAAAAAGCTGAGATCGTCAACGAAATTTATCTCCATGGTACGCCACTTGAAAAGAAAGTAGCCAGCGTCTTTCTTGAAACCTTCCTCTTCTACTCTGGTTTCTTCACACCGCTCTACTATCTTGGAAACAACAAGTTAGCTAACGTAGCTGAAATTATCAAGTTGATCATTCGAGACGAATCTGTTCACGGAACATATATCGGCTACAAGTTCCAACTTGGATTTAACGAATTACCAGAAGACGAGCAAGAAAAACTCAAAGAATGGATGTATGACCTGCTCTATACCCTCTATGAAAATGAAGAAGGCTATACAGAGAGCCTCTATGACGGTGTGGGCTGGACAGAGGAGGTCAAGACCTTCCTTCGTTACAACGCCAATAAAGCCCTCATGAACCTGGGGCAAGATCCGCTTTTCCCTGACTCAGCAGATGATGTCAACCCAATCGTCATGAACGGAATCTCAACCGGAACATCCAACCACGACTTCTTCTCTCAAGTCGGAAATGGTTACCTTCTCGGTGAAGTAGAAGCCATGCAGGATGATGATTACAACTACGGATTGTAAGAAGAAAAACCTTTCCAGACGGAGAGGTTTTTTTATTGCAATTTTTTTCTGATTGGGGCCAATTCTTTTTTGAAAAAAGAGGTTGGACCAACACCCAACCTCTCTGATTCTTACAATTTACCTGCTACGGCATCCAACAATTCTTGGATTTTCGCTTGGTTGCTTCCTCCTGCCATGGCCATGTCTGGTTTACCACCACCACGTCCGTCGACGATTGGAGCTAATTCTTTAACCAAGTTACCTGCATGTACCTCTTTTGTCTTGCTGGCTACAAGGACATTGACCTTTTCACCAATGGCCGCGACAAGAACAAGGACATCAGAGTAATCTTTTTGCTTCCAGTTATCCCCGAAGGTACGAAGGGCACCTGCATCAGATACAGAAACTTGACTTGCAATGAAGCGGTGTCCGTTTGCTTCTTGAACATTCTTGAAGACATCACCTGCAGCTGCGGCTGCAGCTTTTTCCTTCAATTCTGCATTTTCTTTTTGAAGTTGTTTTACTTGTTCTTGGAGAGCTTCCACTTTATGAGGAACTTCCTTAAGTTGAGGAGCTTTCAAAGTAGCTGCAGCTACTTTAAGAGCATCTTCTTGTTGGCGATAAGCTTCAAAGGCTTCTTTACCGGTCACTGCCAAGATACGACGAGTTCCTGAACCGATCCCTTCTTCTTTGACAATCTTGAAGAGACCAATTTCAGAAGTATTGCCTACATGGGTACCACCACAGAGTTCCACTGAGTAGTCACCGATGGTGACAACACGGACATTTTTACCGTATTTTTCACCGAAGAGGGCCATTGCTCCCATTTCCTTAGCTGTATCAATATCGGTTTCAATTGTCTTGATTGCAATAGCTTCCCAGATTTTTTCATTGACTTGTTGTTCAATAGCACGTAATTCTTCGGGAGTTACGGCTTGGAAGTGGGTAAAGTCAAAGCGGAGGAATTCTACTTCGTTGAGAGATCCTGCTTGAGTCGCATGATTTCCGAGAATGTTATGAAGAGCTGCATGAAGCAAGTGAGTTGCTGTATGGTTCTTCATGACGCGGTGACGACGATTGGTATCAATAGCCAAGGTATATTCTTGGTTCAAGGAAAGTGGTGCCAATACTTCAACGGTATGGAGTGGTTGACCATTTGGTGCTTTTTGAACGTCTGTAACATTTGCTACGACATTCCCTGCAGTATCCAAGATTTGACCATGGTCCGCTACTTGTCCACCCATTTCAGCGTAGAAAGGAGTTTCAGCAAAGATGAGAGATGCAGTTCCTTCGGATACAGCTTCTACTTCTGTATTGTCCGCTACGATAGCTACCAACTTAGAAGACAATTGGCTAGCATTATAGTTAAAGTGACTTTCAACTGTAATGTTTTGAAGAGTTTCATTTTGCATGCCCATAGATCCACCTTTAACAGCTGATGCACGCGCACGTTCTTGTTGTTCCTTCATAGCTGCTTCAAAACCATTACGATCGATAGTCATACCAGCTTCTTCAGCAATTTCTTCTGTCAATTCAACTGGGAATCCATAAGTATCGTAAAGTTTGAAGACGTCTTGTCCATCGATAACAGATTGACCTTTGGCCTTCAAGTCAGCTACGATACCTTGAGCAAAGTGTTGACCTGAGTGAAGGGTACGAGCAAATGACTCTTCTTCGCTCTTAACAATTTTTTCAATAAAGTCACGTTTTTCAAGCACTTCTGGGTAATAGCTTTCCATGATTTTTCCAACAGTTGGAACCAATTTGTAAAGGAAAGGTTCGTTGATACCCAATTTTTGGCCATGCATAGAAGCACGACGGAGGAGACGACGAAGGACATAGCCACGTCCTTCATTTCCTGGAAGAGCCCCATCACCAATCGCAAATGAAAGAGAACGGATGTGGTCGGCAATGACCTTGAAGCTCATATTGTCGCCATCTGGATCGTAGGTTTTTCCAGACATCTTTTCCACTTCACGGATGATTGGCATGAAGAGGTCGGTTTCAAAGTTGGTCTTAGCCCCTTGAATCACGGCTACCAAACGTTCTAAACCTGCGCCCGTATCAATGTTCTTGTGTGGCAATTCCTTGTATTCACTACGAGGGACAGCAGGATCTGCGTTAAATTGGGACAAAACAATGTTCCAGATTTCGATGTAACGGTCATTTTCGATATCTTCTGCAAGAAGACGAATACCGATATGATCTGGGTCAAAAGCTTCTCCACGATCAAAGAAGATTTCAGTATCTGGTCCTGAAGGTCCCGCACCGATTTCCCAGAAGTTGTCTTCGATTGGGATCAAGTGACTTGGATCTACTCCAACAGCGATCCAACGGTTATATGAATCCTTGTCATCTGGATAATAAGTCATATAGAGTTTGTCTTTAGGAAAGTCAAACCATTCTGGACTTGTCAAGAGTTCAAAAGCCCATGTGATGGCTTCATCACGGAAATAATCACCGATAGAGAAGTTCCCCAACATTTCAAACATGGTATGGTGACGCGCAGTCTTCCCTACGTTTTCGATATCGTTGGTACGGATGGCTTTTTGAGCATTGGTAATCCGTGGATTTTCAGGTTTGATGGTTCCATCAAAGTATTTCTTGAGGGTTGCAACCCCTGAGTTAATCCATAAAAGGGTTGGATCGTTTACTGGAACCAAGCTAACAGATGGCTCTACAGAATGTCCCTTGCTTGCCCAGAAATCAAGCCACATTTGGCGAATTTGTGCACTAGATAGTTGTTTCATATTTTTCTCCTAATTCTAATTGGGTTAATTTGCGCCTGCTTCTAACATTTCGACATAATCGATGGCGACACAAAGTGAGATAACTAAATCAGCGTATTCATCCTCATAAACCGATACTTGGTAAGTTGAGGTAAGGTGAAAGAGTTCTTTGCTAATCTCAGCAACAATTTGATCCCGATCATCCAACAATTTGAAATCCAGGTCCCAGATATTTCCTTGAACCCGCAGTCCCAAATCTTCAATATCGTATTTGTCTCTCAAGATCGTAAACTTTTTAGTGATAAAAAAGCGATCCCCATTTTTCAAGCAAACCTCAAATTTTGAAAGAAGGGTGAATGGCTTTTTCGTGATCTGGCTGACTTCTTGCCCCTCCTTATCATAGATGGTAAAGGTTTTAGGAACTTTAAAAAAGGATCCCTCAACCTGGTATTCGACATTTCCTAACTCATCTTTGATATCGAAGCGTTCGCCACCCAATCGAAATTTTTGTTTCACTTGATAGGTTCTCATTTTCTATCTCCTTTGAAAAGGCGCTAACAGGCATGCATAAACAAAAGACAAGCCACCAAACGAAGGGCGAAAAACCGCGGTACCACCTTCATTCAATGAACTTGTCATTCTTCATTTTTTATTTCAATTGTATCAGTTGAGTAGCAAAATCATTTCTCTTCCATGGCTCGCACCCCCGCCACTTCTCTGTTTCCGATAACCAATGATTTATTCTCAACTATTTATTATACAGGTTCAATAAAGAACCGTCAACTATTTTTTAGAGGATGAAGAGCTGCTATCGCTCGTTTGGACACCGATATTTTGCAAATATTGGTTAAAGGTTGACTTGAAGGCATCATCTTTGACCTTGATATTGGCATCGGTCATCGCTTTGGCAATAATACTACGGATGAAGTTAGTATCTTGTTTACGACCTTCGACAATGATTTCTTTCAAGCGTTTTTCGTATTTCTTCCAATCAGAACCTTTTTCAGTCTTCTTGTTTAATTTCACAATATAGTAGCTAGCAGAATAGTTTTGGCCTGCTGAAACTGTGATCACATCTGAAATGCCGTTTTCATCCAACTTAAAGGCTGCTTCTTTGACTTGAGATGGGATATCTGCTGTTCCTGAATCAAACTTGACTTCGCCACCTTTGTCTTTTGTAGCAGTATCTGTTGAATTTTCTTTGGCGATTTGAGCAAAGTCTGCACCTTCAGCTTTAGCCGCTTCCAATACTTCTTTTGCTTTGTCTTCTGAATCCAATTTGATAATTTGAGCTGTTACTTCAGGTGTGTAAGATTCAAAGGCTGTCTTGTAGTCTGAATCCTTGAGATCCTTCTTCGCAGCTTGGTTGACTGCGTATTCCAACAACATATTGCTACGGATTTGTTTCTTGGCTGTTTCTTCCGTCAAGCCTTGTTGCGCCAAGTAAGCATCAAATTGGTTACCCAATTGTTTCTTTTGCTTGTCAAATTCTTTATTGACATCTTTATCAGAAACTTTTGATCCATATTCTTTTTCAAAGACCTTATTGATGGTCATTTGGAAAAGGACTTGTTGGGCTCCTTGATTTGATTTCATTTCATCATAGAAATCAGAAACTGTAATCGTGTCCCCTTTCATGGTCACGATATCTTTGTTTGTGCCATTGGCACATGCTGCTAGTGTTACGACTGATAGCAAGGTCACAGCACCTGCTACAAGTTTTTTCTTCATGAAATTTCTCCGTTCCTTTTTTAAACTTCTTCTATTTTACCACAAATTAGAGAGAATACCTTAAATTTACCTAAAATGAGCCAGGCTCTGGCAAGGTAACTGTCTCTGCATTTTTTCGGATCATTAAGATGCCGTCACCAAGCGGCACCAAGCTAGCGGTCAAATCTGGATGATTGAGAGTTGCATCAAAGAGGTTCTGCAGACCTCGATAGATGGTTCGTTGTCCACGACGGACTTCCATGATGTCTTTGGCAACATCTCCCCCTTGGAAAATATCATCTAGCACCACGATACCTCCAACTTCTAGAAGCTCTATGATCCGTGGCAAAAAGACGATGTATTTAGACTTGGCTGAGTCCATAAAGACAAAGTCATAGGTCTCTGTTAAATCCTGTAAGACATCCACCGCATCTCCCTCTAGCAAGGTGATTTGCTTTCTCTGATCGAATTTAGCCAGATTTTCCTTGGCAAAACCGATCATTTCCTCGTTTCGATCAATGGTGGTAATTTGCGCATTGGGGGCATTTTCCGCCATCAAGAGGGCCGAAAACCCAATAGCCGTCCCAATTTCAAGGATTTTCTTTGGTTGTAGGCTTTGCAGAAGTAATCGAAAGTAAGCGACCGTCTCCTGCGGAATGATGGGAATATTTTCCTTGCGCGCAAACTCTTCTAATTCCTTGAGGGCACCAGCTACCGGTTTTTGACGCTTCCGCATAAAGTCGACAATCTCATCCTTGACCACTGGCCGACGCATATTGTGGTTGGCATTTTTACTATAAGACTCCACCATCTTATGCAAGTCCTAATTTTTCTACGAGGGCTTCAAATTCATTTAGGCGACGTTCAAAGACCGCAAAAGCTGCGTCCAAATAGTCTTCTTTTTCCATATCCACACCTGCTTTACGGATGACATTAAGTGGATAATCAGAGTTCCCAGCTTTCAGGTAATTGATATATTTATCACGGTCTTCTTGGGTTCCATGAACGATTTTTTCAGCTAAAGCTGAAGCTGCCGCAAAACCAGTTGAATATTGGAAAACGTAGTAGTTATAGTAGAAATGAGGAATGCGAGCCCATTCATATTGGATCTCAGGGTTGTCTTCTTTTGAAAGACCATAGTATTTCTCATTGAGATCTGCATAAAGGTTGTTCAAGAACTCACTCGTCAAAACCGTTCCTTCTTGGTCAGCCTTATGAATCGCATGCTCAAATTCAGCAAACTGAGTTTGACGGAAGACGGTTCCACGGAAGCCATCTAAGAAATGGTTGAGGATGGCAAAACGGGTTTGATCATCTTCTACTTCTTCCAAGAGACGTTCTGTCAAGATATTTTCATTGGTCGTAGAGGCAATTTCAGCAAGGAAAATAGAGTAGTCCCCATAGACGTAGGGTTGATTTTCACGGGTATAGCTCGAATGCATACTGTGACCAGTTTCGTGCACCAAGGTAAAGAGATTATCCAGAGTATCTTGCCAGTTTAACAACATGAAGGCATTGGTATCATAAGAACCACCTGAATAGGCACCTGAGCGTTTCCCTTGGTTAACATGTACATCAATCCATCGTTCACTAAAGGCCCGTTTCACACGAGACAGATAATCCTCACCCAAAACAGCCAAGACTTCTTCCGCTTTTGCCAAGGATTCTTCATAGCTAAACTTGTAGTCTGTATCTGATAATGGGGTATACATATCATACATCTTCAAGTCAGAGATTCCAAGAATTTTAGAACGCAACTGAATATAACGTTGCAAGAGTGGCAAGTGTTTGTTGACTGCGGCTACCAAGCGTTCATAAACGCTTTCTGGCACAAAGTTTTCAGAAAGGGCTGCTTCACGAGCAGAAGAGAATTTGCGCACTTTGGCATTGAAGTTATGAACTTTTACATTGGTTTGTAAGGTCTTGGCATACGTGTGTTGATATTGTTTATAGACCTTATAGAGTCCTTCATAGGCTTCTTTACGGACCGCACGATCTTTTGATTCAACCAAAGAAATATAGTTTCCATGTGTTAATTGCACTTCTTCACCCTTGTCATCATGCACAGTTGGGAAAACAATATCCGCATTGTCTAGGATTTCAAAGGTTTCACCACCAGATGCAAAGATTTCTCCCGCTCCAGCAAGTAACTCTTCTTCTTTGTGAGACAAGACATGTTCTTTTTTCTCAAGTAAGCAATCAAAATAATGACCATATTGTTCCAAGGCTGGAACTTCATTTACAAAATCCTTGTACTGCTCATCCGTAATGGCCATGAATTCAGGCTCATAGAAGGCAAAGGTTTCCCCTAATAAACTATAGAGTGCCATCCCTTTTGATTGGTATTCTTGGTATTTTGCAACCCGTGTATCTTGGTCATTTTTCATATGGGCATAGACATAGACCTTCTCCAACCGGCGGCTCAATTCCAAATAAGCTTCAGTGGTCTCTAACAGATTTTGTGCCGAATCCAATAAATGACCAGCATAGTGGCTGGCTGCTTTCATATCCGCAGCTAAGCTACTTGCTTCATCTTCCCAAGCTTGATCTGTCGCAAAAATCGTCGACAAATCCCACTGGTATTTTTCATCAATTTCATTACGTTGTTTTACCATTTCAATTCATCCTCCAAAGTACTATTTTAGCATAAAAATAGTGTTTGGTGGGGAATTCCAACACAGAAAATTATCTTTTCTGCCACCTATAAAAGCAGGGAGAATAAAGAGTTTGAACCGGCTTGATTCCTTTCTCCTTGTAATAAGTGAGAAATTGCTGGTAATAATCTTTGAGATCACCCTCAATCTGAATCAAATGGTCTGAAACAATGGGACGACACATAGGATAAAAATAGTCTAGATCTTTCTCAAGTAAATGGTGTCCCTGCAAATAGAGTTGCTCCTGTAACTTCATCCACCTTGGCTGACGGTAGAATAGTTGCTGCCTTACGTAAGATAAAAAATGCTGATCCAGGTCTACTGGCAGTTGTTGCAAGGGCTGCTTTAGATATGGTGTCCGTAGCATTTCAAGCAAGGGCCCTTTCCCAAAAGGAAATACTTCTGTTTTATAATGCAGTCGTCCCCGTAAATCCTCATGAATGAGGTACTGCAACCGCACTTCTTTCTTTGCAAGATCCAATTCCCAAAGATGAAATCCACGATTTTGACTAAAATAAAGAAAGCCAGCTTGTAAGTTGCTCAGTCTTTCCTTGAGCCACAGCTTTTTTCCCAGCAACCAATAAACCTGATAGCCATGGGCTCGATATGCATCGCTTCTCTCTTTTAATCGTTCCAAAGATAAGGGACTACACTGCACCTCCAAAGCTAACTTCTTGTCCACAACCAAAAGATCCGCAATTTGCTGAAACTCTGGCAAATAATATTCGACTTCTGTTCTTGCTTCCTTGGATCCCCAGTCATAAAGACTGGCTTTTAATTCCAGGTGTTCCATGCTCTCAGCTTCATGATGGTAGGGACACTGTTGTAATTCTACATGGGCAAAATGAGCCCGTAACACTGAGCCGTTTTTCAACCGCACTTCACTCTGACAAGCTAAGCAATAAAAGGGCCCTGCTGCCACAGGTGGAATCTCCTCCATACAATTCCACCGCTCTTGATGTTTATCCATCGCTATAAACATTTCCTCACCTCCTCACTTATACCATTCGAAAAAAATAAGAAAAAGGCTGGGACAAAAGTCTTAGCCTCTCAATTATTTTTGGATTGTCG
>NZ_MRXX01000003.1:158241-197071 GCF_016642265.1 Streptococcus lactarius | reverse complement strand
AATTCTAACGAATGACCGATTTATGTCCCACTCTCTTCTTCACATTATTCGTCTTATTCGTCAGAATCTGAATCTGAATCATCACTAGAATCATCTGCGACAGGAGATTTGCTTAATTCTTTTTTCAAATCTTCCATTTGTTTTCGAGAATCTTCCAACTGTTTTTTCGCATCTATTATGATATCGATCAAATCTTCACGGTCTTCTTTGGGAACGACAGTACTATCTGAACCAATGTTTTCCAATGCTTCGTTAAAGACTTCTTTTTGATTTTCCATTTCTTGTTTCAAAGCGCTAACTGTTGCATCATAGGACTCTTTATCAACACCTGTCACAGAAGTACCTGCTTCTTCCGTAAGAGAAACCGTTTGATCCATTAATTTTGCAAACAGCTTTTTGAAGTCGCCAACTATCTTTGCCTTACTGATGTCATCATCTGTCACAACACCTGAAGCAGATCCTTCTTCAGAATCTGTTGCCGTGTTCTTACTTTTTGAAGTGCCAGAAGACTTACTGGTGACTTTTGAAGTTGTTTGACTACTGGAAGCTTCCTTCTTTGTTTCTTACTTGTTTGAACAAGCAGCAAGCGAGACAAGAGTCAAAAGTGCGGCAGTCGATAAGATCATTTTCTTCATAAAATGGTCTCCTTTAATTTTGATATTTATTATTGTAACAAGAAATACTTTGACCGTCAAATTAATCACTAGTTCTTACTAATAGTAAAATAGTTAGACCAAACACTGTAGCATCCGCCATTCTGTCCAACTGCTAGTTGAATCCGAATCCTCCTCTATCGTGTTTTATTCGACAGTCCCACTAAATAGACTACGAACCTTCCCTTGGGGCATTTTTAAGACAAAGGTCATTACAAAAACGATTCCTACTACTCCTGCTAAAAAGAAGCTCATAAGTTGATAGCCGCCGTATTCAATAAAGTGTGCAGCCAGTGGTTGTAATAGAATCGTACCTAGGTAGCGCGCCCCCTGTACAATAGCCATAGCAAGAACCAAGTCTTTCCCCTTCACCTGTTGGGCAATAAAACGCA
Source organism: Streptococcus lactarius (assembly GCF_016642265.1). Classification (GTDB taxonomy): domain Bacteria; phylum Bacillota; class Bacilli; order Lactobacillales; family Streptococcaceae; genus Streptococcus; species Streptococcus lactarius. The sequence goes on along the minus strand of NZ_MRXX01000003.1, from coordinate 196,026 downwards.
AGGATACCATAATCAAGACCATGCCCGTCGTATGCTTGGCTAAAAGAGTTACCAGGACCTTTAAAAGAATAGGGCTTGGGAGAGCATAGATAGCATATTGAGCACATAAAATTCCCATCGGAAGAGCAATTAAAACGCGTAGGGGCCAGTTATCCATAAACCGATCAGAGAAAAAGATCAAAGGGGCTTCGACGACAACCGAGATAGCTACGATTGTTGCAGCTGTCTGTACAGAGAGCCCATTATCCATCAAGAGGTTTTGAATATAGGTATGACCAATGTTTCCAACTCCTGAAGCAAGACCAATCAAAATAATAAAGAAGAGGTAAGGTCTATTGTGCAGCAGGGGACGAAGAGAAACGGGTTCTTTGACTTTTTCCTCTCTTTTCTTACTATTCCCCATACGGACTGCACTTAAACAGAAAATACTCAAAACAATGGTCAGCAACACCGTATAATAGACTGCTTGAGGGCTAAACTGATGATAAACCCAGCCAGCGATTTGTACACCAAGGGAGTAACCAATCGTGCCCCATACACGGATCTTTCCAAAAGCGTAGGCACTTTGCGTCGCAAAGACTTCCATCATAGGGGCAGTCCCATTTAAACAGACCAGAACGATCCCATAAAAGACGGTCAGCCAAAAGAGATTGGGAGCCCAAAGAAAGCCTAAAACTCCACCAAGGATGGCACTCAGACTGAGGGTCGTCATTTTTACGATTCCAAACCGCTCATTGATATAGCCAAAGAATGGTTGAGCGATCATGGATAAGAAAAAGGCAACCGAAACCAAGGTAGAGACTTGACTGGCATTATAGTGTTTTCCCATCAAGTAGACCGAAATCAAGGTCGTAAAAAGGGAGGTAGACATGAAATAAAAACTATAGAGCAGCAAATAAGCTGCATAGGTATTACGAAATTTTTTCATTAGAATCCTTTTCTACATCAGTATGGATGAAACAATGACAAAACCCAACTGAGTAGCAGTTGAGTTTCTATCTATTCTTTATGATAGCGCCTTTGGGTATCTCTTGTGCGTTTCTCGCGACTTTGTTTTTCAATGAGGAGAATGACTACTAGAATCACAATGGGGATCAAAATCATGAAGTGGTCCAACGAAAGCCATCTTGTTTTTTTAGAGGCCGTATTCTTCCCACTGGCTGTTTCTTTGACCAGTTCTGGCTTGGTACCTTCCACTACCTTCATATCATCTCGGATACTTTCAGACAAGGTATAGAGATCATTATCCACCGTTAAATACCCATCTTTTACTGCAAGTGTCGGCTCCTTGGCTCCTTTTTTTACGGTCGCATAAAATGGTTTTTCAAGCGTATAAGTCTTGCCATCAAGCTGATGGACACCTGCATCTAACAGTTTTTTATAGCCAAATTCTTTATAAGCTTTTTCGATCAACGCATTGCCAAATGGATGACGGTAGTATTCCCCATCTTGGTCTGCCCAATCCCCTACTCCCATAATCACAGCAATTAAACGTTGATCACCCCGTTTAATCGTTGCGATGTAGTTAAAGGCTCCACGAGGGCTCGATCCGGTTTTTAAACCATCCACCCCTTTCAGGGCATACTTCGCCCCTGGTAAGGAATAATTATAGGTATCAAAGGTCTCCTCATAAGGAGTCCCTTTTTTAACCGTGACCTGGGCTTGATTAGTATAAGTTAAAATATCTGGGTATTCATGAATAAAATGATAAACCAAAATTCCCAAATCACGCGCCGTTGTTTTGTTGGCCGCATCATTCGGATAAGTGCCTACCTGATAGTATCCTTGCAAGGTTGAAATAGCTGCCCCGCTTGGGTTATTCCAGACCGTATTGGTCATCCCTAATTCCTTGGCTTTGGCATTCATACGATCGATGAAAGCATCCGGATCGTTATTGGATAGGAGATTGGCCAACATAAGCGTCGACACGTTAGACGATGGAACCACCGTCATCGTGATCAATTCAGGAATCGTATAATCAACTCCAGCAACAATATTATTGTTGGAGATTTCATAAATCTTTCCAATAGCTTGGTCTGATGCTGTTGCTGTGACCACCGCGTCCTTACTGATCTTGCCCTTGGCCATATCTTCAAACAAGAGATAAAGCGTCATAAGCTTACTCATGCTGGCAGGATCTCTAACTTCATCGATATTATCTTTCCAGAGAACATTTCCCGTGTTACCATCAATAATAAGGGAGGAATGCGGACGATTGATCGCTTGGACATGGTCGTTTGGATACATTTTTTGCGCCATATCCACCAATTCATCCGCACTCACTAGTACTGGCTGGCATACCATACACAGAAGGAGGCAAATAGGGATTAAATATTTCTTGATCATAAACTTTTCCTTCTCTCAGGCTCATCAGCATAAGCTCCTTCACCTTGTCTCCCAGTAGCTGAAAAGAGCACGCTTCAATCAATTCTTACTTGTATTGTATCATACTTTGAAGTATTAAAAAACCTATCACCCCTGAAAAATCAGCGATAGGTCCCGTCATTTAACGACTTAACAAGCTCAAGGCTTCCTTATCTGCAATAATCGTCACATCAGGATGGCCTTGAAGGGCACTAGCTGGCACTTCTTCAGACTTTTCTCCTTCTACCGTACCTTTGATCGCTCGTGCTTTTGATTCCCCATAGGCAAATAGGATAATCGATTTTGCGGCTAAGATATTGGCTATCCCCATCGAGATCGCCTGGGTTGGCACATCTTCGATCTTATCAAAAAAGCGAGAATTGGCTTCAATCGTAGAGGCATCTAACTGAACGAGGTGAGTCTGACTATCAAAAGGAGTTCCTGGCTCATTAAAACCGATATGCCCATTGCGTCCAATCCCTAAGATCTGAAGATCTACCGGATGTTCTTGCAGGATTTGATTGTAGCTTTTAACTTCCTGATCGGCTGTTTCTTCTACACCTGATGGGAGATAGCTTTCTTTGAACGGTTTGGCATCAAAGAGATTTTTCTCCATGAAATAACGATACGATTGAGGATCATCTCCTGTTAGACCTACATACTCATCGAGATTGACACTGGTTAGATTGGAAAGGTTCAAATCACTCTCACGAATTTGTTTATAAAATTCAAGGGGACTACTTCCAGTCGCAAGGCCCAGTGTTTTCGCACCCTTCTGTATGGTTTCTTTTAAGATGTCAAAGGCAACTTTTCCACCTTCGATTTGGTCTGTAACTTCTATAATTTTCATCAGAGAGACCTCCTGTTTTTCTTTACTTTCATTATATGGTATAGACCAATTTTTGTCAAGTGAAACCGCTATCTTTTCTAGTCATTTTTTTATTTTCAACTCAATTCGTGTTATAATGAAGAGTATGATTGTAGACGTATTATTGATTATTTTTTTGATCGGACTGCTTGTTTTTCTTTTATCTTTTTTGATTCATGAAAGAAAGATTCTCAAGACGCTGGTCTTTTTGATTGGAAGTTGCCTCATGCTTTTATCTTTGGGAACTGCCATTTACCTACTCACAGCATTATTATAAAAGGAGCGCAAATGAACACAAACGATTTTGATTTTGATTTGCCTGAAGAACTCATTGCCCAAACCCCACTTGAAAAACGTGATGCCTCGAGACTTTTGATTCTAGATCGAAAAACAGGTCAATTTCAAGATCGGCATTTCGATGCGATTTTGGATGAATTAGAACCAGGAGATGCCCTCGTCATGAACAATACACGCGTGCTTCCAGCTCGTCTTCATGGAGTCAAACCGGAAACAGGTGGTCACGTTGAATTCCTTCTCTTGAAAAATACACAAGATGATTTTTGGGAAGTTTTAGCAAAACCTGCCAAACGATTAAAAGTGGGTGCGACCGTAAACTTTGGAGATGGTCGCTTAACGGCAACTGTAGAAGAAGAATTGGAGCACGGAGGCCGCATTGTTCGCTTCCACTACCAAGGGATCTTCTTAGAAGTCTTGGAAAGCCTTGGCGAAATGCCACTTCCTCCTTATATTCACGAAAAGTTGGCCGACCGCGAACGCTACCAAACAGTTTACGCCAAAGAAAATGGTTCAGCTGCTGCCCCAACAGCAGGGCTTCATTTCACTAAGGAATTGCTCCAAAAAATAGAAGCCAAAGGCGTTCATCTGGTCTACTTGACTCTTCACGTCGGATTAGGGACCTTCCGTCCAGTGTCAGTGGACAATCTCGAAGACCATGAAATGCACTCAGAATTTTACCAACTTTCGGAAGAGGCCGCCGCTACGCTTCGTCAAGTAAAAGCTGCCGGAAAACGCATTGTAGCTGTCGGGACGACTTCTATCCGAACACTTGAAACGATTGGGAATAAATTTAATGGAGATATTCAAGCTGATTCAGGATGGACCAATATCTTCATTAAGCCGGGTTATGAATGGAAAGTGGTCGATGCGTTTTCAACCAACTTCCACCTTCCAAAATCGACTCTGGTTATGTTGGTCTCTGCCTTTGCTGGACGTGAATTAACCCTGGAAGCCTATCACCACGCCATTCAAGAACGTTACCGTTTCTTCAGCTTTGGGGACGCCATGTTTATTAAGTAAAGGAGATCGTATGAATAAAATTGAAAGTCGCCACCGATTGATTCGTTCCATCATTTCTGAGCGTAGAATTCATACCCAGCAAGAACTTCAAGAAGCTCTTGAAGCCAACGGCATTATTGTAACCCAATCAACCCTTTCACGAGATGTCAAATCTCTCAACTTGTTAAAAATTAATGAAGGAAATACTTCCTACTATACCATGAACACCATTGCACCTTCCCGTTGGGAAAAACGCCTGCGGATGTACATGGAAGACGCCTTGATTATGCTACGACCTGTCCAAAACCAAGTGGTTGTGAAAACTCTTCCAGGGCTCGCTCAATCATTCGGAGCGATCTTAGATGCCTTGGAATTGTCCCAAATCGTAGCCACCATCTGTGGGGATGACGTCTGTTTGGTCATTTGCGAAGACAACCAAGGAGCTTTGGATTGCTTTGAAAAATTAAAAGAATTCACTCCCCCTTTCTTCTTTAGTAAATAAAAAGAGAGTGGGACAGTTGAGTAGGGTTGTAAAAGCTAATGAAATCAGCGTAGTAGAACCCTCTCAACCACTGCGCCTTGCTCGACAATCCAAAGACAATTGAGAGGCTAGGACTTTTGTCCCGGCCTCTTTTTTATGTTGTCGCTAAACGCTGAATAGCTTCTCGATAGATTTCCATCGCAGCGTAGAGATCTTCAATTTTTGCTCGTTCATTGGCTTGATGCTCGGTCTGTTCTGCACCTGGGAATAGTGCTCCGAAAGCAACACAGTTTTCCATCGTACGAGCAAATGTCGCACCGCCTGAAGACATGGCCGGCGTCCTATCCCCAGTTTCTTCCTGGTAGACAGCCATCAAAGAGCTGACTAAAGGACTGTCTAACGGAACATATAAAGGAACTAAATAGTCAAATTCTTCATACTCCAACTGATAGCTAGCCGCAATTTCTTGCAGACAAGCCACTAAAGCCTCCTTGTCTACTAGGACTGGAATCCGAATATCAATCCCGATTTCGGATTCCTCTTGATCGATGACAAGGGTTGCAAGGTTAAAGGAAAGATCCCCACTTGGTTCATCTTTAATTTCACCAAAGAGGGCAGCTCCTGTCGCGTCTTCTCCAACAGCATCTGCAATAAAGAGCAAGGCTGGATGGGGCTGAATCAGAGATAGGCTTTCTGCTAAACCAACAATGGCATTGACTCCTTCAGCTGCATCTTTAGAATGCTTGGACACTCCCATAACTGTTACCGAATGGTCTGTTTGACTATATTGAACTCCACTTTGCTCCAAAACAGGGAGCAATTCTTCTATCCGATGACCAGCATAGGTTGCCTTATCTGGGACGACGTTGAGAGCTTGACCAGCCTGTAAAGGAAGATCATCCCAACCTGGACCACGCAGTTTCACTTGTAACAAACCTTTTTCAGCATAGGTTAATGGAAAAGAGGAATCCGGTGCAAATCCTAGATCTGCTTGTTCTTCAATTTGGTTGTAGCGATTCATACATCGCCACAAGGTTTCCTCATCTGTCCCAAAAATAAAACGAATCCGTTTGGTAAACTGGACACCTTCATCCAATAAACTCTTGACTGCATAAAGAGCAGCGAGTGAGGGCCCCTTATCATCCTGCACACCACGACCTACTAGATAGTCACCGACAACAGTCGCTTCAAAGGGTGGCGTTTGCCAATCTTTTAGATCACCGGCTGGAACAACATCCAAGTGACAAAGAACGGCCAGGAGTTCTTCCCCCTGACCGATCTCTGCATATCCATAGTGTCCTTCAGGATCTACATATGTTTGAAAACCTAGTTCTCGAGCAAGCTCTAAGGTTTTTTCTAGGACATCTTGGATAGCTTGTCCAAACGGTGTTCCATTTTCCCCTTCATTTAACACAGAAGGGTAAGAAATGATGGTTTGAAGAGAGTTTAAAAACTGCTCTTTCACATCGTCCTTAATTCTTTTTTTCATGAAACACCTACTTTATTCTATTGCAAGAATGGAACCACAGTTCCTAGTAGAAGAAGGGCAATGGTGATCACAACAATCGCTACGACCAATTTACCCATGAATTTCCACCATGCACTCAAGTCAACACGTCCAAGAGCAAGAGCTCCCATTACGATACCTGAAGTTGGTGCGATCAAGTTCAAGACACCAGATGCAGATTGGTAAGCTGTGACAATCAAGCTACCTGGTACATTGACGAATTTACCAAGAGGTGCCATGATACCCATTGTTGCGCTGGCAAGACCAGATGATGATGGGATCAAGAATGACATTGGCAAGTAGAAAATGTAAGTCAAGACAATGAACAATTGAGATGAAAGACCTTTAAGTCCTTCTTCACCCCAGTGAAGGATTGTCGCAGTGATCATACCATCGTTCATGATGACTTGGATACCACGGGCTACTGCTACGATGAGCGCAACACTCAAGAGGTCAGCTGCACCATTCATGAAGGATGAAATAATTTTATCTTCTTTCAAGCCATAAATGATACCTACAAGGATTCCCATGAAGGCAAAGAGCATAGCTGTTTGAGGGAAGTACCAAGTTCCAAGAGCATCTGTGTTACCGATTAATTGACCAAGATAAGGAATCTTATGAAGGGATTCATTAAAGCTTTCAAAGAATTTGATTCCCAAATCTTTGAACGGAATAAATCCAGCAACCATGATGACAAAGGTCGAAACAAATACAAGCAAGACACGTTTTTGTTTCTTGTTCATTTGTGAAGGGATTTCTTCACCCTTTTCCACATTGAAATATTTCAAATCTTCTTCACGAGTTGCATAGGTTAAGGATGCTGTAGGATTCTTTTGAACCTTGTCTGCATAACGGTAGACATAGTAGGTACTAAGAGCAGTCAAGACTACCCAGAAAATCACACGGAGCAACAATCCTGATGCACTTGAGATACCAGCTGTATCCGATGCAATAACTGTTGCAAATGGATTCAATGTAGAAGCCAAACATCCGATTTGAGAACCTAGAAGTACAATCGCAACCCCTGTCAAACTGTCAAATCCAACTGACATCATAACAGGAACAAGAAGTGGATAGAAGGCCATCGTTTCTTCACCCATACCATAGGTTGTTCCACCAAGAGCAAACAAAGGCATCAAGATCAAGATCAACATTTTTTCGCGACCCTTGTATTTACGAACGATTGAAGCAATCCCTACATCAAGGGTACCTGTTTCGTTCACAACACCAAGGAATCCACCGACCATCAAGATGAAGAAGGCTACGTCAATCGCTGCATTGGTTGGCGCTTTACCGAGCATGGCATTGATAGGTGCCATCAACACATCCCAGATCCCTTGAGGATTTTGTTTCACAGATTCATAACTACCTGCGATGATGGCGCCAGCTTTATCAACTTTGTATTGACCAGCTGGAATGATCCAAGTTAACACTGCCATAATGGCAATGATGATTAACAATACGGAAAAAGATGAAGGCATCTTAAATCCTTTTTTCGTTTTTTCACTCATTTGTCTTCCTCCTAACGCAACAAAATGTGAGTGAGATTTTACAAGTAGAATCCTTGTAAAACGCTTACTTATGGATTTATTTTACCATATTAAAGGTAAAAACACTAGATGTTCTTAATTATTTTTTAAAAAACAGAAACCAGTGAAATCAAGATTTAAATCGGTAAAACTTTATCCAATATTTTTATAAATTCTTTTGGATAATGGTACCGCTTTCACTTTCGACCAAAGCTTCAAGATTTTCAAGAGAAGTAATAACAGCTTTTCCATGAGGTGAGCTATTTACAAAATCAATAGCTGCTTCTACTTTTGGTAACATACTTCCAGGTGCAAATTGATTCTGTTGGATATATTCTTCCAATTGTTCAACAGAGACATGTTCTAATTTTTCTTGATTTGGTTTGTTGTAGTTTACAAAAACATAATCGACACCTGTCAAAACAATGAAAAGATCTGCTTCTACCAATTCGGCTAAACGTTCTGAAGCAAAGTCTTTATCAATGACCGCTTCTACACCAGACAACCGTCCATCTTCTTCTTGTACAACTGGGATACCGCCACCTCCAGCTGCTACTACGATTTGTCCATTATCGATGAGTGCACGAATCGTATTAATTTCTTTAATTCCAACTGGTTTTGGTGATGCAACTACTTTGCGCCATCCGCGACCTGAATCCTCTTTGAAAGTTGCTCCAGTTTTTTCAGCTTCAGCTTTTGCTTCTTCTTCAGTGTAAAACGGACCGATTGGTTTTGTGAGGTTCTCAAAAGCTGGATCCTGTTTATCAACTAAAACTTGCGTTACAACAGAAGCTACATCTTTTTTTATTCCTTCTTCAAGAAGAGCATTTTGAAGAGCATTTTGAAGCCAGTAACCAATACTTCCTTCTGTCATTGCTACCAATGAATCTAGCGGAAAGGCAGGGTTCTTTTCAGAATTTGCTGCTAACTGTTGCAACAAGAGATTCCCTACTTGAGGACCATTCCCGTGTGTGATGATTAACCCATCTCCATTTTTAATGAGTTTTACTAAGTGTTTTGCTGTTTCCGATAATGCTTCTTGTTGAGCCTTCGCAGAGGGATCAGATGATAAAATTGCATTGCCACCCAAAGCGACTACGATTTTTCTTGACATAGGATTACCCTTTCTAAAAAATAGGAGCTGGACTGTAGCTATCAGTCCAGCCCCTATTACTGTTTATTATATTTTTTTAAACTTTTGGAATGTACAAGTTACCAAGAGTAGCTGCCATAACCGCTTTGATGGTATGCATCCGGTTTTCAGCTTGGTCAAAGTGACGAGCATATTTGCTGCGGAACACTTCATCAGTAACTTCCATTTCTTCTACGCCGAATTTTTCAGCAACATCTTTACCATAAACTGTGTTTGTGTCGTGGAAAGCTGGCAAGCAATGCAAGAAGATCAAGTTTTCATTGTTAGCTTTCTTAACCAATTCCATATTGACTTGGTATGGTTTCAAAAGGGCAACGCGTTCTGCAAATTTGTCTTCTTCACCCATAGATACCCAAACGTCAGTGTAAAGTACGTCAGCACCTTTCACAGCTTCGTCAGCATCTTCAGTGATCAAGATATGAGCGCCACTTTCTTTTGCAAATCCTTCTGCCAATTCAACAATTTCTTTTTCTGGGAAGAGTTCTTTTGGTGAGAAGATGTGTACGTTCACACCAAGGATAGCACCTGTTACAAGAAGGCTGTTTGCAACGTTATTACGTCCGTCACCACAGTATACAAGTGTCAAACCTTCAAGGCGTCCAAAGTTTTCTTGAACAGTCAAGTAGTCTGCAAGCATTTGAGTTGGGTGCCATTCGTCAGTCAAACCATTCCATACAGGAACACCTGAGAATTCTGCCAATTCTTCAACCATGCGTTGGCTGAATCCACGGAATTCAATCCCATCAAACATACGTCCAAGAACTTTTGCAGTATCTTCTGTAGATTCTTTTTTACCAAGTTGGATGTCGTTTGCACCAAGGTATTCTGGGTGAGCACCAAGGTCGATGGCTGCAGTAGTGAAGGCTGCACGAGTACGAGTTGAAGTTTTTTCAAACAAAAGCGCAATATTTTTACCAGCAAGATAGTGGTGTTGGATGTTGCGTTTTTTAAGATCTTTCAAGTGAGCTGAAAGTCCGATAAGGTATTCTAACTCTGCGCGTGTAAAGTCTTTTTCTGCCAAGAAGCTACGTCCTTGGAATACTGAAGTTGTCATTTATGATCTCCTTTTTTACTTTTAATATTGAAATCCTAGTTACCCTCAGAGCAAGCTAGTCAGGAAACGAACCTGCTATCAGGTAAAAGGATAATTAGATTTCTTCACGTTCAAATGGCATAGACATACAACGAGGTCCACCACGACCACGAACCAATTCACTTCCGCGGATCTTGATCAAACGAAGTCCATATTCTTCTAGTTTCTTGTTCGTAACAGTGTTACGGTCATATACTACTACCACACCAGGTGCGATTGTAAGAGTATTAGATCCATCGTTCCATTGTTCACGTGCAGCTGCAACGGCATTGCCATTTCCACATGGAATGAGAGTCACTTTTTCCACACCAAGGTTTGCAGCTAATAATTCTGCCAAATCACCTTTTTCTTCAACAATCTTCAATTGTTCATTTTCAAAAGTTACTGAAAAGACGCGAAGATCACCTTGAATTTCTGGGTGGATAGTGAATTTATCGTAGTCCACCATTGTGAATACTGTATCCAAGTGCATGAATTTACGGTTGTTCGCAAATTCGAAGGCCAATACTTTCTTGAAGCCAACGTTCTTCTGGAAGATGTTTACCAACAATTTTTCAATAGATGCAGCATCTGTCCGTTGTGAGATACCAACTGCCAATACATCTTTAGAAAGAACCAACTCATCTCCACCTTCGATACGAGTATCTTCTTCACGGTTGTAGACAAGTTCTACATTTCCACCGTAAACTGGGTGGTATTTGAAGATATATTTACCATACAACGTTTCACGGTTACGTGTATCAGCATACATGTGGTTCAATGATACAGCATTACCCATAGTAGCAAATGGGTCGCGCGTGAAGTAGAGGTTAGGCATTGGATCGATAGCAAATGGGTAGTCAGATTCGACCAAGTCTGTCAAGCCTTTATCAGCTTCTGGAATTTCTGGAAGTTCAGCTTTTTGGAAACCTGCCATTGTTTTTTCAACTAATTCCAGATTGTCCTCAATGCTATGAAGTAATTTACGAATAGCATTTTTAGTTTGGCGTCCACGTATATTTGCTTCATCCAGATATTCTTCGATGAATTGTTCCCGAATTTCTGGAGAAATTAAAGACTCAGCTGCCAAGCGTTCCAAATAAAGTACTTCAACACCTTCATTACGAAGTGCTTGAGCGAAATTGTCGTGTTCTTTTTGTGCATCTTCCAAGAATGGAATATCATCAAAAAGAAGACGTTCAAGATAGTCCGGCATCAAGTTTTCCAACTCTTTACCTGGACGGTGCAACATTACTTTTTTCAGTTTTCCAATTTCTGAAAAAACATGAATCGGTTTAGTTGACATCTGTCATCCTCCTTTTTTCTGTGTGCTTATTCTAAAGCTTATTTCATTTGTAATTATAACTACCTTTGGTAACGCTTTCACAAAGGATTCTACTTTTTGAAAGCCAAGAATTTTGCTTTTATATGAATAATATCCGTTTTTTAGTTAATATGAAGCGTTTTCTTTGGATATTTTATCTTTAATATTGTTTTTACGAATATTTATTTTTTTGAAAAAATAAAAAAAGAGCCAGACAAGATTTCTTTTTCTTGTCTCACTCTCCTTCAAAACTCCTTAAGAAATAGTCTGGGTCTATGAAAGTCAATTGTTTCCGTTCATAATGGATCTTCTTGTTTTCAACTAAGTTTTTTAATACCTGATTTACAGTTTCCCGTGTCGTTGCTGCCAACTTTGCTATTTCCTTCATACTGATTGGAAATGGGATTTTATCTCCTAGCTCTTCATAATCCTTACAAAGAATCGCTAAGGACTGAATAACTCTCTCCTTTGCACTCGCAGTGACAACATTTCGAAGGCGCAATTCTTGAAATTCTATAATAGATGAAAGTTTTCTTGTAATATACAGTAATTGCTCCTTGCTCTCTTGTACACAAGCTTCATATAAATTCACAGGAATAACAAAACATCTTAAATCTGTCACCGCACTCGCCGTATAATGATACCGCTCATCCTGAAAAATTCCACCAAATGGAAGTAAGGCACCTTTTTTTATGTAATCCATATAAGAAAATTGATCCGACGAGTCAAACTGTTCGATCCGAGCATATCCCTCTACTAATAGAAAAAAACGGTCACGTCTATCCCCAGAATAAAACAGGACCTGTCCTTTAGAGATTGTTCGACTAGAGATTTCAATCGCTAATTTATCAAAGAACTCCACTGGGATATTAGCAAACGCTGGATGCAAGCGAAGTAATTGGTAATCGTCTTTAGTAATCATATCTACTCACTTTTTTCATTTCTATTGTTAGTATAGCATACTTTTGAGTTCAAGGGGTAAAAACCCTCTTTAATTCTGAAAAATGATTTTGGTTTTCAAAGTTCAAGTCTCCAAATAGTGCTTAATCTAAAGAAAAAGGCCGGGACAAGCATTCCCAGCCTCTAATAAGTAATAGTTGATGATCACCAAAATAGGTTCCTATGGCCTGCAAATCAATCCATTTCCCAGATTTATTACACGGGGTAAAAGTTGAAAAACTGAAAAGCATTGAGGACTTTTTAATTCTTCGAATAGGGTGGGAGCTCTAGCCCGCTACATTCTTATCTTTCGAAAAGCATTATTCATTCATATTCACACGATGCCATTCATTAATAACATAAGCCAATTGACCCAATTGATAAAGACCAACACCACTGATTTCAGAACTTTCTGGGGTCGTTCCACCCAGTCCGGCAGTATAGATGGCAACCAAATAAGGGGTCGATTCACGGACAATGGCATCCACATTAAGTGCCTCGGCAACATAGCCCGGTTTTTGTTGAATCACCAAATCTGGCAAGAATTTCTTATAGTACTCACCAGGGAAGGACTCTCCAATCAATTCAAGCAAATCTGCATATTTTTCTTGATGATTCCAAAGATATTCTAACACATGGATGTAATAATCCGTTGTTGTTTTATTGTCTTCACTAAAGGTTTTGACTTCTGGTGAACGCGATTGGCCATAACGGCTAAATAATTTGCGTGCTTGATCCATACCACCCAAACGATCTGCTAAGGCATAGGCAGGCGTATTTTCAGAATAAACCAGTGAATACCGCTGCATATCAGGGATAGACATGGCACCATCAAAGGCTGCAACATAGTTGTCATGTTCCCCTACATATTCATAATAGGTATTGGTAATGTCAAAACGATCTGTTAAATTAAGTTTTCCCTTTGCAACCTCATCTACGACCAACATGTTCAAGGGAAGTTTATAGGTACTTCCTGCAGTCATTGGTTGAAGATCATTCATTGCAAACTGCTCGCCTGTAATGGCATTACGATAGGTAAACGCGACTTGCGAAGGATCAATCCCATTTTCAGCTAGATAATCTTGAACCACTTCTACCAAACCTTTATGAGCATAATCATAAACCAGGCCATAAGCAGTCATGGTTTCCATGTCTGCATCTACTACTGCTTGCTTGGCTTCAGGAGATTTGACACGTGGTTTTTGGGTTTTTGGTGTTGAGGGCTCCACATCTGGCTTCTTTCTTTTCTTTTCTTTTTTTTCAATTGCTGATGCTGTGGGTTCCGTCACATGCAAATAAGCCAGTGCTCCAGTCCCTCCTAAGCACAAGAGGATACTGATCCCAATCATGATCGAGCGTAGATTTACGTATTTTTTCATATAAAGTTAATTATAAAAGATTCTACTGAAAATAACAAGGACAATCACAAGGAGAAAACGATTTCTTTTTAAAAAGTTTTTTAGGCTACAATTGTTGTTATTTTCGTTTAAAGGAGCCCATAATTAGCTTGGCAATCTCACGCGCAATCGTCCGGAACAAGGAACTCAAGAAGGAATCCTTGGCCTTTTCAAGACTTGATTTCCGAGGGCGACCTGGACTACGTTTTTGAGCTTCTTTTTCCGCTCTGGCTGCTTCTTTTGTAGCTTCTTTTTGTTCTTCTTGAGCTTCCTTACTTGCCTTAGCCGCCAATTTTTCGTAGGCAGATTCCCGATCAATCCTTGTCGCATACTTTTGATGGAAAGGCGACGTTGTGATCAAGGCTAATTGTTCACTTTCATTTAAAAGGTCAAAACTCGATTGAGGCGAAAGAATATAAGCACGTTCCACAACGCTAGGTTGCCCCTTCTCATTCAGGAAAGAAACCAAAGCTTCCCCTGTCCCTAATTCTGTGATCACTGTTTCTGTATCAAAGTCTGGATTCGGACGAAAACTTTGAGCAGCTACCTTAATGGCTTTCATTTCTTTTGGAGTGTAGGCCCGAAGAGCATGCTGAACACGATTCCCAAGCTGTGCCAAAACAGATTCTGGAAGGTCTTGAGGATTTTGGGTAATAAAGTAGATCCCTACCCCTTTTGAACGAATCAGGCGAACCACTTGCTCAACTTTCTCAAGAAACAGCTTGCTTGCATCTTTAAAAAGGAGATGGGCCTCGTCAAAGAAGAAGACCAGCTCAGGTTTTTCTGGATCCCCGACCTCAGGAAGGGTTTCAAAGAGACGGGACAACATCCAAATTAAAAAGGTCGAATACAATTTTGGTGAATGAAAGAGCTTTGTAGCCGAAAGAATATTGATATAACCACGACCAGAAGCATCTAGTTGCATAAAGTCATTTAAATCAAGTGCTGGCTCTCCAAAGAACTGATCTGCTCCCTCTTCTTCCAGAACCAAGAGACTTCTTTGGATAGCCCCAACAGATTGCTTGGTGATATTTCCATATTGAGCCGAATAGTCTGAGCTGTGTTCATAGACTTCCTTTAACAGGCTCTGTAGGTCTTTCAAATCAATCAAGGACCAATTTTTCTCTTGCGCCACTTTAAAGACAATGGCTAAAATTCCTGATTGGGTTTCATTCAAATCAAGCAAACGAGAAAGGAGTAAGGAACCCATTCCTTCAACAGTGGAACGAACAGGGTGACCTGCTTGTCCAAAGACATCCCATAATCGTACTGGGAAAGCTTGTGGCTCAAAAGTATCTGTGATACCAAGAAGCTTAAAACGTTCTTCCAATTTTGGCGTCCATTGACCCGCTTTTGCTAAGCCTGATAAATCTCCCTTGATATCTGTTAGAAAGACCGGAATGCCTTCTTTACTTAATTTCTCTGTTAAAACTTTGAGGGTAACGGTTTTCCCTGTCCCTGTCGCTCCTGCAATCAATCCATGGCGATTCAGCATCCGTAAGTAGATGGGCGTCTCAACCGCTCCTTTGGTAATGGTGATAGTCGTCATTTTATTTCTCCCTAGACTTTTCTTTTGTCTTCCTTTTCTTAGCCCCAAAACAGCATCAGACAAGCAAGACACACACTTCTTCTAGTGTATCATTTTCCTGCCTAAACGCAAGAAATTCTACTTAGATTTTAGGATACAGGTACAAAAAAATCTATAAGAGCGATTCCTCACTCCTATAGATTTGTTCGCTTCATTATTTAGCTGCCGCAAATAATGCATCTACCTTATTCCAGTTAATGACTGAGAAGAAGGCTTTGATGTAGTCAGGGCGTACGTTGCGGTATTTCACGTAGTAGGCATGTTCCCAAACGTCCAAGCCCAAGATTGGTGTTTTACCTTCTGAGATTGGGGTATCTTGGTTTGCAGTTGAAGTTACTTCGAGTTGACCTTCTTTGTTGACAACCAACCATGCCCATCCAGAACCAAAACGTGTTGTTGCTGCTGCTGTGAAGGCTGCTTTAAAGTCTTCAAACGAACCAAAGGCTGCATCAATAGCTGCTGCAAGTTCTGCTGAAGGAGCTGTTTCTTCTGGAGTCATCAATTCCCAGAATAGAGCGTGGTTCAAGTGTCCACCACCATTGTTGATCACAGCTTGGCGAATGTCAGCTGGAATGGCTTCAACATTTGCCAACAAGCTTTCAAGGTCTTCTCCAATTTCAGGATGTTTTTCAAGAGCCGCATTGACATTGTTTACATATGTTTGATGATGTTTATCATGGTGCAAATGCATAGTTTCTTCATCGATATATGGTTCCAATGCATCGTAAGCATATGGTAATTCTGGTAAAATGATTGCCATTTTAAGGTCCTCTTTTCTTTATTACTGTCTTGATGATAACGCAAACAGCTAAATTATTCAACTAATCTGCTTGCGATTTCACTTGTTCTTAGATGCTATTTGCCACTTTTAAAAGTGCCAAATCAAATAGGTAGTCTTTGTCATACTTTCCACTTTTAATCGCATAATCGGTCTCAATGAGAGTGATCATGGCCTGCTTCAAGAAAGGAAGAGAAAGTCTACGACTGTCTCGCAGGGCAAACTTCACCTGATATGGATTGATTTTGCGTCCCGACAGATCCGATAAACTCGTAACGATTTGGCTTTCGGGCTGGCCTTCTTCTGACAGAATTTTAACCTGAGTAAACAGACGGAATTGACCCAGCATAATCGCGATTAATTTGATTTCATCTTCTCCCTGCAAGCGCAGATCCTTGACTAGATTGCTCGCCTGATCGATTTGGCGTTTGAGAATCATTTGGGTCAAGTCAAAAATATTGTCTTGTAAGGTCTTAGGAACCGCCTCTTCGACATCCTCCAAGGTAATCTGACCGTCTTCTTTATAGGCCTGTAACAAGGCTAGGTTCTTCTGTAACTCTCCAAAGTCATAACCAGATTTTAAGAGTAGCTGATCGAGTGCATCCCCCACAAATTTCATACCCAATTCTTGGGCCTGACTAGCGAAATAGCGCTTCAAATCTTGATCTTTTGGGGTCGCTGCTTCAACGATTTGAGCCTCTCGTTTTAAAAGTTTGACCAAACGTCGCTTGCTATCTAACTTTCCCTCAGCAAAAATCACCAATTTGGTCGACTCGGATGGCATTTCCAGATAGCTTTCAAATTGCTTTAGATCTTCATCTGTCAAAACACGTTTTTTGGCAGTCGTCAGGTCTAACAAGTGGTCCAAAATCACAATCTTCTCATCTGCAAAAAAGGGAAGGCTAACCAAATCCAGTTCTACCACGGCATAGGAGGTTTCCTTCATATCAAAATAAGAATAATTGAGATCAGAAGGATCGTAGGCAATCTTTTGTAAAATATCTTTTTTTAGCCATTCAAATTGTCCAACATCCTCACCGGTTAAAACAAGAATAGGTGGGAGGGTGTGAACCGTTAGATCCTTGATATCATTAATAGCTTGCATGATGTTCTCTTATCTCTATCCACTTAGTATTGTTCGTGTTCAGCAGCCATTTTTTGCTCCAACGGTGATTTTTCACCAGACAAATCAGGTGCTGCTACAAAGCTTGGGATTTGTTCAAATGACCCACTTGTATAGGGATCTGCTGTTGGTCTTAACTGTGGCTCAGAAGCCACTTGAGTCGGATTTACGACTGGCTGTGGAAATGCGTTTTTGGCTGGAAACATCAAAAGGATGAGGAGGGCGACTGACCCGATAAGCCAAATAAAGAGGAAGACTTCTAAAGAAGTCACTAAATAGAACAGAATTGGGCCAAGTTTCAAAAAGATCCACGACCAATGAATCCCTGCATCTCGCAAACGTCTTACACAAATCGCTTGGCTCGGTACAAAAATAAGAAAATAAAAGAAGACCAAGAAAGCAAGCGACCATAGAACAGGGAGGGCTTGTAAGTTAGAGAGTGGCAAAGAATCCTTACCAGTTTGATGCGATACATCCGCTACGATGAAAAAGACCCAGAGAGGCAATGAAATCAAAAAATTCCAGAAAAAAGCTAGCCAAAAATGGGCACGGCTGGTCCTACCTGAAAAATCAGCATACTGGAGCCAAAATTGCTTAAATGCGTTCATATCATTCTACCTTTACATTAATTTCATCTTCTATAATAGCAATTTTCAACAGTAAAAGCAAACCTTCCCTTTCTTCTAGCGGACAGTCTCCAGCCTCCAATGATCCCAGCCAATCAATCGAATAGCCCCTCTTTCATCGGTACGAAGGTAAGAAATCGAACGCTTCTCCAATCGTTCCAACAATTCTTTATGGGGATGCTGGTAACGATTCTTCTTTCCAACTGAAATCAAGGCCAGTTGAGGATGTAATTGATCTAAAAAGGCGTCGCTCGAAGATCCTTTTGATCCATGGTGCCCCACTTTTAAGACGTCTACTTCTAGTTTTGGATAATTGGCTAAAAGTTGTTTTTCTCCTGCTTCTTCAAGGTCCCCAGTAAATAGAAATCGTTTTTGAAAAAACTGTCCATATAAGACGATTGAATCATTATTTTTCCCATCACCCACTCCATCAGGGGATAAGACCTCTAGGTAACTCTCAAATATAGGTAAGTGATCGCCTCTATTGACAACTTTGATCGAACTATGAAGCTGTTTCAACTGCTCTTGAAATTTGGGTTGGGTGAGGCTTCCCTGACTGATATAAATCGTTTGAATTGGAATTTGTCTGGCCACCTCAAGCATATCTCCCATGTGGTCCTGATCCGTATGTGTCACAACCAAGGCATCGATTTTTCCAACCCCTCGACTCTTAAGGTAAGGAAGGAGGGTTTTCTCAGCATTGGCCGACTGATGACGCTCCTGCCACTTTTCTCCGCTCTTAAAACTGACACGTCCACCCACATCAATTAAGATCGTCCGGCCTTTCCAATCTCGTAAAAAGATACTATCTCCTTGGCCAATATCGACCATCGTAATCTCATTTTCTAAAGGGTGCTTGGTCCAAGCAAAGACAAGAAAGATAGCTCCTATACAAAGTAAGCGCAACCCTTTTTTCTTTCTAAGATCATAGAGGACCCCCAAAAGAAAGATCAAGCCAAGCAGAGCCAACCCTGTCGGTTGACCAAATACTAGGGGAAGTGACGTCCCATCTGCGATCCAGCGGATACACGCCTCGATTAAGATAAAGACAGTATTAAAGATGGTCAAAGGTTTTAAAAAAGAGAATAGAAACAAAACAGTCAAACCTGGAAGCAAGACAAGGTCAAATAAAAAGGAAAAGATAAAGGTCAGCGGAATGGACCAGGGTTGAAAGACAGCAAAATAATAGGTTAAAAATGGCAATATGCCTAAGCTAATGCAAGTACTTTCCAGTAGTACTTTTTTAAAACCAACATAGGAACTCGTATCTATCAGGGTCAAAATAAAGGCATACGCACAACTTAAGACACCGCCGGCAGTAAGAAGGAAAAAAGGCATAAAAACCATCAAAAACATGATTGTAACTGCCATATTCTCCATTCCAACAATCCCTTTTTGGGACAATAGTTTTTGCAGAAGGCTACGAACAACAGAGACTGAAAAACCCGTCAAACCAGCGTAAAGAAAGGAAAGAGGATACATCATAAATTCTACCGTTTCTTGCAGTATTCCCAAGCGTAAGAGGATTTTTCGAATACCATTGATGAAAAATCCAACTTGCATTCCCGATAAGGCAAACAAATGGATAATGCCTAAGCTGGAATAGAGCTGGTCCATCTCTTCAAAATCAGTATCTAGATAGCCAAAGAGAAGTCCTGTCATATACTGATTCATTGGATGCGGAAAGTGTTCCTTGCTCCAAACTATGGCTTTGCGCCTCAATTGGGAGCACCAATCAAACAGATTCCAGGTTTTAGAAGGCACAGCCGATCGAAAAGACTCAATAGTGATTTGATAGTGGATTCCTTGCGTCTTCAAATAAGCACGGTAATCAAATCCTCGAAAATTTCGCTGACCTACCGGCTCTTCCATCCTTCCTTTATACGAAATATCCATGGACTGCGTTTGTGATTGCCATTGCTTTTTTTCCTTTTCTGATTTCAACTGATAAAAGACTTGGTATGTGTTTCCTTGATCTGTTGCTCGAAAACTCAGCAAATCACCATTGATCTTAATCGCATCTGGCAGTAAACGTAACTGAGCCGGTGGCTGAGATGCTCCACTTTTGTGCTCGTTTAGAAAACGCTGAATAAAAAAGAAGCCAGCAAAACAAACTGCCAGAACTGCAAGCTTAATCAAGCTTTGACGCTCATTTTTATATCGATTGACCAACAAGAATAGAGCGACGACAAGAATGATCTCCGTCTGAAATGAAGGTTGGTAGACACTGAAATACAAACACAGCAATAAAAAGGCTAAGTGAACTGGCGAAAAGGGAAACTGCTTAATCCACCGTGAAAGCATCTTTTAATTTCTCCAGCGTTTTCTCACCTATTCCTGAGACATTTTTTAGATCCTCTACCGATCGAAAAGGACCGTTTGCTTCACGGTAGGCGATGATATCAGAGGCCCTCTTTTGGCCAATGCCTGAAACAGTCTGTAATTCAGCCTCAGTTGCACGGTTCAAATGCACCTTTCCCGGTCTTTTTGAGCTTGCAGATGAGGTAGTTGGGCTCGCTGAACCGCCAGCCGCGGGAACATCTTCTCCTTCTTTAGCCACATATATGACAGCTTCATCCGTGAGTTTTTGCGCCAAATTAACCGATTGACTATTAGCTTCTGGGGTCATCCCACCAGCTTTATAAATCGCATCGTGAACCCGACTATTGGACCGTAATTCATAAACTCCTGGCTGTTTAACAGCCCCCTTGACATCCACCGTAATGACCTCAGCTTCTTCTGACATTGAAGGGGATGTCTTTTCTTCTTTTGAACTAGAGACCTGTGTTTTTTTCTGGGATGATGATACACTAGACGCTTGATAAAGATCTGGAACTGTCGAAGTACTTGACTTAGGTTGTTGAAGGATAAAATAGCCACCCACTAAAAGGCCAATCACTGCAATCCCTAAAAAGAGTTTGTATTCTTTAATTTTTTCAATCAAATCTTCCATGAAAATCCTCCTCTCACTTTTATTATTCGTAAAAATAAAAAAAACTGAGAAAATTTCTCAGCATTTTTACTTATTTTTCCGATGTTTGTCTGGATCCCATACAAAGCTTGCGAGGTAACTAAAGAGCAAGGTCAAGATGCCCACGACTAAAACAACAGGAATCAGAAGGATTTTCAACAAACGAATCAAGATAAAGGGTTTTGTTGGGGTGTTGATCGCTTGGGCTTCAGCATCCAAACGATCAAACTCCTCTTGAACACGACGGGCAACTTCTGCTACCCCTTCGTCATTCATTTTTTTGATATCTGAAATATCAATTGGATGTCCAAAGTTCATATCAATGCGCTCACCAGTTGCCAAACCGTTCAGATCTCTTGGTCCAGTATAAGTCACTGGCATGATACGGACCTTAGCCATTTTGGCAATGATGGCGACACCACCTTTAACATCTTGTGAATGCCGGCTCCCACTTGGGAACATAATCAAGGAACGGTTGCTCTTTTTCAGCATATTAACGGGGTACTTAATAGCTTCTGCCCCTGGATTTTCACGGTCAATCGGAAAAGCTCCACACATACGAATCCACCAGCCAAAAATACGATTGGTGAAGAGTTCTTTTTTCGCCATAAAAATAAACTGCTTGGGCTTGGTCGCAAAGGCCATATAAACGGGATCCCACCAAGTCCGGTGAGGAGATACCAGGATATAATTTTCATCACAATCTGGAATATTTTCCTTATGATGGTAATGGGCATTGCCATTTAAAACCCAAAGAATAAAGGCAACAAGGCCACGTAAGTAGGTGTAAAACATAGTTGTTCCTCAAATTCATTCATTTGTTACGATATATGATGTAAAATCATATGGATTCTTTCTTATTATACCCTATCCTTATTTTGACCGCAAACCTTTTTGTAGAAAAAAGTCTCAGCAGGCCAATTCTAGATAGTCTTTTTCTCAAAAAAATGATATTATATTGTCTATGGAAACTATTGATTTGAAGGGGTTAACCCGAAGTGATGTCCGAAAAAAAACAGAACGCGGACAAACCAACAATTTTACAACGAATACCAGTACCAGTACTTGGCAGATCATTAAGCGCAATGTCTTTACCTTGTTTAATACCTTGAACTTTGTGATTGCTGTAGCTCTTGCTGCTGTACAAGCCTGGAGCAATATGGTCTTCTTTGCTGTCATTAGCTTTAATGCGATCACAGGGATCATGACTGAAATGCGGGCCAAACGAATGATTGACAAGCTCAATCTCATGAGTCGGGAACTGGTCACAGTCATTCGAGACGGGGAGAAAGATGCGATTTCACCGGAAGAGCTCGTCCTTGGTGATTTAATCCTACTTTCTTCTGGGGAACAAATCCCGAGTGATGCCGAGGTCATGTCTGGAATTGCTGAAGCCAACGAAGCGATGCTAACAGGTGAGAGTGATCTGGTCTTAAAAGAGGTCGGAGCTGAACTGCTTTCTGGTAGTTATATTGCGAGTGGTCAAGTCTATGCCCGTGTCAAGCGAGTTGGGGCAAACAACTATGCCAACAAACTGATGATGGAAGCCAAAACCTTGAAGCCCATCAATTCGCGTATTCTCTATAACTTGGCGAAAATCTCTAGCTTCACTGGAAAAATTATCATCCCATTTGGTCTTGCTCTCTTCTTTGAAGCTCTGTTGATTAAAATGCTGCCCATCAAGGATTCCGTTGTGAATTCTTCCACTGCTCTCTTGGGAATGTTGCCAAAAGGAATCGCCCTTTTGACCGTTACTTCTCTCCTGACAGCGGTGATTAAGCTCGGCATGCGCAAGGTTCTTGTTCAAGAAATGTACTCAGTAGAAACCCTTGCACGTGTGGATACCTTGTGTCTGGATAAAACTGGGACCATCACCCAAGGTAAGATGACGGTGGAAGCCCTCCACAGCTTATCCGATCATTTTTCTGAGGAAACCATCAAGGTGATCCTTTCAGCTTACATGCAAAATAGTGAAGATACCAACCCTACCGCTCAAGCCATTCGTAAAGCTTATGGGGAATTGGAGCACGCCTATTCTGCTGAAAACATCATTCCATTTTCGAGTGATCGGAAATGGGGTGCCATGCACTTATCCAATCTTGGAACCGTCTTTCTCGGTGCTCCTGAAATGCTTCTTCACGAAAATCCGACGGCTGTTGTCGAAGCACAAGCCCGCGGGTCACGGGTGCTCGTCCTTGCCCACAGTTCAGAAATGATCAGTATGCAAGAGTTGACATTGCCAGAGGATCTTGAAGGAATTGCCGTTATTGAAATTACGGACCCAATCCGCGAAGGGGCTTCAGATACTCTTGAGTATTTGCGCTCTGAAGGTGTGGACCTCAAAATCATCTCCGGTGATAACCCTGTAACCGTTTCTTATATAGCCCAACAAGCTGGCTTTAAAAACTATGAGAACTACATCGATTGTTCAAAAATTGCTGATGATCAATTAGTCGATCAAGCAGAAGATACAGCTATCTTTGGACGTGTATCCCCTCACCAAAAGAAACTACTCATCCAGACCTTGAAAGCAGCTGGCCGGACAACGGCTATGACTGGAGATGGAGTCAATGATATCCTCGCTCTTCGCGAAGCAGACTGCTCCATCGTAATGGCTGAAGGAGATCCAGCAACCCGTCAAATTGCAAACATTGTTCTTTTGAACTCTGACTTTAATGACGTTCCAGAAATTCTTTTTGAAGGTCGTCGTGTGGTGAATAATATTGGACGAATCGCCCCCATCTTCTTCATCAAGACCATTTATTCCTTCCTCTTGGCTATTATCTGTATTGCCAGCGCCCTTTTCTTCAACGTCAATTATTTGCTGATCTTCCCATTCATCCCTATTCAAATCACCTTGATTGACCAATTCGTCGAAGGTTTCCCACCGTTTGTTTTGACCTTTGAGCGCAATATCAAACCGGTTGAAAAACACTTCTTGAGACGTTCCCTTCTATTAGCCCTACCGAGCGCCTTGATGGTTGTCTTTAGTGTCTTGTTCATTCGCCTTTGGGGAGCAGGCCATGGTTGGTCAGCAGCCGATATGTCTACGGTCTCCTATTACTTACTAGGCTCTATCGGTTTCCTATCTGTTATCCGTGCTTGCCTACCACTGAACATTTGGCGCACTCTTCTCATTCTCTTTTCGGTTGTTGGATTTTACGCATCTGCGGTCGTCCTGAAAAACTTGATCGAGATTTCCCTCCTTACAGCCACTACTTTCCCAGTTTATCTGGCATTGATGGCCATCTTTACAGGTGTCTTTATCCTGACAACCATTCTACAAAAGTATGAATTTGATTAAAAAAGTTGAGAGCAAAACTCTCAACTTTTTATGTTCTAACGATCTTTCCCCAAGGCTTTTTTCATGCTATAATAGAGCCATGACAGATATCGAATTAAAAGACGGCGAGCGCGTCAATCAACTCTTTTCAAGTGATGTGAAAATCATTCAAAATCGAGAAGTTTTTAGTTACTCGGTAGACAGTGTCCTGCTCTCTCGCTTTCCAAAATTACCGAAGCGAGGCTTGATTGTAGACCTCTGCGCGGGAAATGGGGCAGTTGGCCTTTTTGCCAGTACCCGCACGCATGCAAAGATTATCGGTGTCGAAATTCAAGAACGTCTAGCAGATATGGCTACCCGCTCCATTGCCCTCAATGGCTTGGACCAACAAATGTCCATGATCACCGATGACCTCAAGCATCTTCCCCAACATATCAAAGGGAGTAAGATCGATATTATCCTTTGCAATCCCCCTTATTTCAAAGTTGATGAACATTCAAACCTCAATGAAAGCGAACACTACCTCCTAGCTCGGCATGAGATCACGACCAATTTAGATGAGATTTGCCATGTGGCCCAACGGGTCCTCAAATCAAATGGTCGCTTAGCAATGGTCCATCGTCCTGACCGATTCTTGGACATTGTAGAGACGATGAAGCGCTACAATCTTGCCCCTAAGCGGATCCAGTTTGTCTATCCAAAAGTGACCAAAGAGGCCAATATGTTATTGATTGAAGCGATCAAGGACGGCTCACTAGATGGTTTAAAGATCCTGCCTCCCCTCTTTATTCACAATGAAGATGGCAGCTATACTGACGAAATTCATGAGATCTATTATGGAAACTAAAGCTTATATGTATGTTCTGGAGTGTGCGGATGGCTCCCTCTACACAGGTTATACAACAGACGTTGAAAAACGTGTCAAGACCCACAATGCTGGAAAGGGGGCCAAGTACACACGGGCTCGCCTCCCTGTCACCCTCCTCTATCAGGAATCCTATCCCGATAAACCCTCTGCCATGTCTGCTGAAGCTCTTTTTAAAAAGAAATCACGCCAGGCAAAATTAAACTATATCAAAGAAAACCGTCGGACTTCGTGATCCAACGGTTTTTCATTTACAAGAAAGTCATACGGTATTGGTGAGTTCGCTGTTCTTGTGGGCGCAACAGAATGACCCCTTTCTTGTCTTCGAAGAAATCCCCTTCTTCATCTGATGTTGGTAGCCCTGTCCAAGGCTCCAAGGCAATGAAGGGCCCATCATTACTACTTGACCAAAGAACCAAATGATCAAAATCAGAAAATGTAAATCCGATGCCCTTACCGGATTTTTTTGAGATGAGCTGGACAGATTTTGAGGCTAACTCATCCAAAATAATGGCATCCTTTTGAAAGAGTTCATGTGTCAATTGTAAGCGCCGGTCCTGATTGAAAAATGGCAAACGCTTCGTTCGATTGATCAAACCAGTATCTGTATTCAAGAAGGGAATACTGCAAGTTTCTTCTTGTTCAAATACCAATTCATAATCGTCATAAGTTTCATCTGCTAAAAGGGGGCAACGAAAGGCTGGATGACCCCCAATACAATAGGGCATGACTTGATCTAGCTCAAGATTTTGCACACGATAAGTCGTACTAACTTCTTTTCCACTCAATTCATAAGCAATTTCCACTCGAAAATGAAAAGGGTAGTTTCGCAAACTTTCTGGGTTTGAGGTGATCGCAAAAACCAGACGATTGGGAGTATGTTCTTTGAGCTGAAACTCTCTCTTGCGAATCAAGCCATGTCTTGGTAGCTGCCCTGTCTGCTCTCCATTGTTTAGATGGTACTTTACTTGGCCATTTCGCACATTTCCACAAATTGGGAATAAAACAGGAGCCTGTCCTGCCCAATACTTGGCCTCACCTTGCCACAAATACTCTAGGCCCTCCCTATTTTGTATCGACTTTAGTTCTCCTCCAAATGACCTACATTTTAGTTGAAGAACATCATTTTTTAACTCAAAATCCATTATAGAATCCCCTTCTCCTGCTTGCTTTGATCGAAAAGCAAGACAACTTTCTCTTAAAATCTATAGATTTTTAAAAAATTTCAAAAAAACGTTGACAAAGCACAAAAATAATTGTACAATTAATATGTTAACAGAAATAATTAATTTTAGCAATTCCCAACTTCTGTTAATGGATCTTTTTAAGAAGTCATGGGTTGCATCCGTACTTCTCGAAAGATTCCTCCTACATTTGGTCTCCTTATAAATATACAAGGGTGAACGATTGCTCAACCCTTGTATTTTTTTGTTTTCTAAAAAAGACGGCCGATCTGCGACCGTCGTCTTATAGGATTTATTTATCCCCTTTATTTCGGATGACAAAGCCGTTTTTCTTTTCATTTGAAGTACGATGTGGGCGTTTGTTTCCTTTTCCTTCAAAGTCTCGGCTATTTTTATTGGACTTCCGTTTGAAATCACGGCGTCCACCATCTCGGTCTTCTCTACGGTTTCGATCACGGCGTTGGTCTCCACGGTAGCCATTTCCACGACCACCTTTGCCTTTTCCACTAAATCCACCAGAAGATGGTTTAAATGGCAATGGTTTTTCACGCGCAATTTCCACTTCTGGAAGGCTATCTGGATCTTGAACAGTTAAGCTCAAAATATACATCGCCAATTCTTCCGGAGTAAATTCTGCTGCCAGTTTGCGAGCATCTTTGCCAAACTTCTCAAAGTTGGTCCGGATGCTTTCATCCTCAAAGTCACGTTCAATTTTCTTCAACGCCACATGTTTTTTCGCTTGGAAGGCTTCTTCTGCTGTCGCAGGTTTCATCCCCTTCATCCGCTTTTTGGTGAGGTTTTCAATAATTTGGAGATAGCCCATTTCATTAGGTGCGACAAAGGTAATGGACTGTCCTGATTTCCCAGCACGACCTGTACGACCAATCCGGTGAACATAACTTTCTGGATCTTGTGGAATATCGTAGTTGTAGACATGCGTCACACCTGAAATGTCCAAGCCACGCGCTGCTACATCCGTAGCTACAAGAACATCCAGATTCCCATTTTTGAAATCGCGAAGGACACGCAGGCGTTTGTTTTGATCCAAATCTCCATGAATTCCTTCTGCTCGGAAACCACGGATCTTGAGACCACGCGTCAACTCATCGACACGGCGCTTGGTCCGACCAAAGACGATGGCTAGTTCAGGCTGTTCCACATCCATGAGACGGGTCATGGTGTCAAACTTCTCACCTTCTTTGACACGGATATAGTACTGATCTACTAATTCTGTCGTCAATTCTTTAGCAGCAATCTTGACGTGCTCAGGCTCTTTCATAAACTGGACACCGATCCGTTTAATGGCATCCGGCATGGTAGCTGAAAAGAGCAAGGTTTGACGTTCCTCAGGAACACGGCTAATAATAGCTTCGATATCCTCTAAAAAGCCCATGTTAAGCATTTCATCTGCTTCATCCAGGATCAAGGTTTCAATATGATTGAGTTTCAAAGCCTTACGCTTGATCAAATCCAGTAAGCGTCCAGGTGTTCCCACAACGATGTGAGCGCCTGACTTCAAAGCTTTAATTTGCTTTTCAATGCTGGACCCACCATAGACAGAACGGACTTTGACACCCTTACTACGTCCAAAGCGGAACAATTCTTCCTGACTCTGAACTGCCAATTCACGCGTTGGCGCAATGACAAGGGCTTGGATAACGGTATTATCCACATCAATCTTCTCCAAAGTTGGAAGACCGAAAGCCGCAGTTTTACCCGTCCCTGTTTGCGCTTGACCGATGACGTCTTTTCCCTCAAGGGCCAAAGGAATAGTTTGTTCTTGGATGGGGCTCGCTTCTACAAAGCCAGCTTTTTCAATTTCTGCTAATAAGGAAGCAGAGAGGTTAAATTCGTTGAATTTCAATTGTTTCTTCTTTCTAAAAGTGGTGCGAAGCCACTTTATCACACTTCGTTCAATGCATTGCATTGATGGCTCAGGAAGTCGCCTTCCTTGGTTTGCTGTCGTAACACTCATTTGAACAAAATCCAACTTTGCTAGGATTTTAATTAGCGAAAAACTGGATGCAGATAACGATTGCCCGACCAACCTCTATGCTAGAGTTTCAGGTGATTCCCATCCTGCATACAAAAAGTTCTTCCCTAGGTTTTTCTCATACAAGTTTACAACTTATCTAGTATAACACAATGCAGATACAAAAGATAGTCAAACGAAAACATTTTTATCGTTTGACCAATCTTTGCTAGTTGAAAGTGCGAAGGCTGGCTAAATGATACCGATTTAGAATCGCTATTTTACGGACTATTTTTCAAAAAAGCTTTTTATTTTAAACTATAATTTCTTTGTAAAAACTTTTATTTTTTGGCAGGTCCTACCTTGCGTTTTTACAAATAAATATGTATAATACAATTAGTATCTAAAATATTTCTGTAATAAAGAAATAGGATCCTTCTATTCATTCAACGATTTATTCTAAGTTCTAACTGATTTAGAAACCACTCAGTACTATTAAATCTACTCCTACTATTTCCAAGAAGATTTTGTACAGTCGATGAAACTACTCACACTGCCCCTTCTTTGGAGAGGAGGGCAGGTGTTTAGATACTTCCTATTTTTTCAGTGTATTTTAGATACGAGAGAGGCTCGGATTTCTCCAAGCCTCTTTTTTTTTTTATCTTTTTTTAACAATCCATCGCATGACTTTGGCGAGTAGCAACCATAAAATAAAGCTACACACGGATACATAAATCCAGGCATTTGGATCCTGCGTCAATGGAAGGGGAATATTCATCCCAAAGAAACCAGTGATCACGGCTAAGACAGCCAACAAGGCTTCAAAGATGGTCAGGGTGGTCAAGTTATCATTCAGATTATTGTTTAGGATATTGTTGTAAGAGCCCGACAGTTGCTGCAAAACATTGGAGATCAATTCTGTCATAGAAACCAGCTGATTGGCTTCAATCATGGCGTCATCAAATTGTTCTTTTTCAATATCATCCATTCTCCGATAAATAGCATGTGCTTTAATATGTTCTAGCAACATCCGATTTTGTTTGGCTGCAGCAAGGAGGTACACCATACCGGTCTCAAGGTCGGATAGGGCATAGAGGTTCTTACTGGTTGTGGTTTTTCGAAGGAGGCGATTGAGGTCATCCTTGTGCTTATCTAAACGGTCTATAATCGGGTAATAGGCATTACTGATCATTTCAAGACCGGCAAAAAGCAACTTAAAAATGGACAACTCTCCATGAGCTTCCAAGTAGCTCATCATCTGTTCAATGATGTAAACATTTTCTTGGTTACTGATCGTGACCAGACGGGTATCCTGAACGATAAAAGCCATAGGAATTGTTTCGTAATATTCCTTATCTTTTTCCAGGTTCAAGACATTGTAGATAAAGGTGATCGTTCCGTTTTCTCGATTGTAGTCCATATGCGCTCGTTCATTTTTATCCAGAGCGTACTCAATCGTTTCTTTGTCAATATCGTATTTCTTATAGAGATAGGAATTCTCTGTGATCCTATCTGAATCGATATTGATCCATTTCCGATCTTGACCCAATTGTTTATCGATAAACATGTTGACTCCTTTCCCTACTATTTATCAATGGTTTGGTGCAGCTGATTATTTAAAAACAGCACTGGCTAATGCTTGCTGAATTTCAATGACGCTGTTGTCACTCTTGAATTGCAAGATTTCTGAAGGCTCCACTGCAGAAGAGACCCAGATTTTTAATTCCGCGTCTAAATCAAAGTGACCAGAGGTTTCAACGGAAAAGCGAGAGATAGAGCGATAAGGAAGGGATTTGTAGGACGTTTTCTTCCCTGTTACTCCTTGTTTATCCACCAAGATCAAGCGATATTCTGTAAAGACAATGAGGTCCCGAATCAAGCTAAAAGCAAGGGTCACTTGCTCTCCCGGCACCAAGATATCTTCCAGATCTCTTTCCACCTTGTCGACATTTTTTTGAGAGGCATTGCCCATCAAACCACTTAGTAATCCCATAGTTTCTCCTTTATAAGCGAAAACAGATTAGTTTCTGTTTTCGTATTTTTATTTTAATGCATCGGTAACGAATGGTTTCTTAACCCATTTTTTCTTCCAGCTCAACATCTGGATACTTATCCGCAAACCAACGGAGGGCAAAGTCATTTTCAAAGAGGAAGACAGGCTGGTCAAAACGGTCCTTGGCTAGGATGTTTCGGCTTGAAGACATGCGTTCATCTAGATCTTCTGGCTTGATCCAGCGAACGGTCTTTTTCCCCATTGGATTCATGACCACTTCGGCATTGTACTCATTTTCCATGCGGTGCTTGAAGACTTCAAACTGGAGTTGCCCGACAGCACCCAACATGTATTCACCCGTTTGGTAGTTGGTATAGAGCTGAATAGCTCCTTCTTGCACCAATTGCTCAATTCCCTTATGGAAGGACTTTTGCTTCATAACGTTCTTGGCAGACACCTTCATAAAGATTTCAGGCGTAAAGGTTGGCAGTGGTTCAAATTCAAACTTGTTTTTGCCAACTGTCAAGGTATCTCCGACCTGATAGGTACCCGTATCGTAGACCCCAATGATATCTCCTGCTACGGCATTGCTAACATTCTCACGGCTTTCGGCCATAAATTGAGTGACATTAGATAGCTTAGCACCCTTACCGGTACGAGGGAGATTGACACTCATTCCACGTTCAAATTCACCCGATACAATCCGTACAAAGGCGATCCGGTCACGGTGACGAGGGTCCATGTTAGCTTGGATTTTAAAGACAAAACCTGAGAAATCCTTGTCGTAAGGATCGACAAGTTCACCATCTGTCTTCTTATGTCCATGAGGTTCTGGAGCAAACTTGAGGAAGGTTTCCAAGAAAGTCTGCACTCCAAAATTGGTCAAGGCTGATCCGAAGAAGACTGGTGTTAATTCACCCGCAAGGATGGCTTCTTCTGAGAATTCATTTCCAGCTTCTTGCAAAAGTTCGATATCGTCTTTCACCTGCTCGTAGAATGGATTGTTAGCAAAGAGCTTGTCTCCATCTTCTAGGCTGGCAAATCGTTCATCCCCTTTGTAGAGTTCCAAGCGTTGGTTATAGAGATCGTAAAGACCTTCAAAAGCTTTCCCCATCCCGATCGGCCAGTTCATTGGATAACTGGCAATCCCCAAGACTTCTTCCAATTCTTGCAAAAGGTCCAGTGGCTCCCGGCCATCCCGGTCTAGCTTGTTCATAAAGGTGAAGACCGGAATCCCACGGTGTTTGACAACCTCAAACAATTTCTTGGTTTGGGCCTCAATCCCTTTGGCAGAGTCTACGACCATGACGGCAGCGTCCACCGCCATCAAGGTCCGATAAGTATCTTCTGAGAAGTCCTCGTGCCCTGGGGTATCAAGGATATTGACACGTTTGCCATCGTAGTCAAACTGCATGACAGATGAGGTTACCGAAATCCCACGTTGCTTCTCGATATCCATCCAGTCAGACTTGGCAAAGTTACCTGTTTTCTTCCCTTTTACGGTACCAGCCTCACGAATCTCTCCCCCAAAGTAGAGCAACTGCTCTGTAATCGTCGTTTTACCAGCATCCGGGTGGGAGATGATGGCAAAGGTACGGCGTTTTTTAATTTCTTCTTGTACGTTCATGTTCCTAATTCTTTCTCTTTTTATTTTCTGATAAATTTACAAATTCATCTCTACATCGGATCTCTCCTCAACTTCTCTATCTTTTCTATTATAGCGAAAAGAGGTACTTTTTTCAATGATGGATCTTTTCGGGAAAGCAAAAAAAGAGAGTGGGACAGAAATCGGTCATTCGTTAGAATTCGATTTCGTCGTCCCACCTCCGCACAGTTGAGTAGGGCTGTAAAAGCTGATGAAATCAGCGTAGTAGAGCCCACTCAACCACTGCGTCTTGATCGACAATCCAAAAACAATTGAGAGGCTAAGACTTCTGTCCCAGCCTCCTCTTACCACGGCTATCAGAAGGCCCCGAATCCTCCGCCACCACCGCCGTCAGAGAATCCACCGCCGTCAAAACCACCACTCCCATCTGAGGAGTTGACAGAAAAGCTTGAAACACTATAGGAATCAGCTGCATAACTCATTAAGGTAGAGCCATCTAGGAAGGAATTTGAAGAGGTCGTTAGCCAAAGAACAGTGTCCCAGTCTTCATATGGTATAGCAATTCGGTGATTTTGGAGTACCTGGCTCACTTTTTTAGCTTGACCATACAGGGTCGCATAGACTAAGATCCGATTCCATAGGACAATACTCTCAAGCTCTGCTTGGTTGAAATTTGGAATACTTTCGATCATATTTCGAAAGGCCATCCATTTAAATTGTGCATCCAAGTTTTCTAAAGATTGTAGATGATCTTCACGAAGTTTTACAACAATATAAAACGGAATGAAGAAGACGATCAACAATACAATCATCCAAAAATAGAAGGAAGATAGATGTGAACCAAATCCAAAAGATAAGAAACACATGCTCACAAATAAGATCAGTAAGATCCAAAAGTGTAAGGCACAGCCTGTTTTTGAAAGGGCTTCTTCTTTCTCAGTTAAGTCTCTAAAATAAGAGGGCAGTCCTAATTTCGCAATCTCCTTGTCGACACCTTTTGACAATTGCTGGGCATCCTTTTTTAAAAGGGATCGAACATCACTTCCGACCTTTCGAATACGGTCTCGTTGTGTGTCTGTTTTAGCAGCTCGGAAATCTTTTTTTAGGGCTGCCTGATTAATTTTATACTTTGAGAATACCTCGCTGATCCTGATTTCAGTTTTTTGATTAAAGATCATTTCAATAAACTTCAATTCAAAATCAGCCAAGCCTTTATGGTGAAGGCAGGTCAGGGTTTCCCCATTTTCATCTCTCGTCAAACGAAGATTTCCTCGATCAATAAGATCCAATATGGTTGCTTGAATGAGATGATTAAATTTTAGTTGCCCTTTCTCTCTAGACATCACCATCTGTTCAAAATCAAGTTGATACAAGGCCTTAGCTAGGACAAAGGGTGGTAAATTCTGTGGAGGTTCGTATAATCGTACACCTTTTGCAATCCGACGAGTTCTGGTACTGATAAAATACCGGATCCATGGAATGAAAGCGAGGATAAATAAAAGAATCGATACAATTGGAACAACTTTGAGAAACAATGTCTTGTAGATGACTGTTTTTTGTTGTATGGATTTTTCTTTTTTTAGGAATGTGTCTTTTCCATTTTCCTTGTTAATCTCATTTGCTTGTTCTCGACGCAGGGCTTCCGTCATTGGCCAATAAGCATGCAGTTCAAGCTTTCCATTCTTAGGAAAGTCCTTTGTCCAAAGATGGTAACCTGTCGCAGTCCGTTCAACCTGAACTGGTGGATTAAAATAACCGGTATGAGCATACAAGTCTCCCTGCTTGGCATCCAAACCATCCACATAAAAATCTAATTTTGCGACTTTTTCATCTCCATCTGAAATGGGAAACCAATTTAGTTCTGCAATATCATTGTACAAATTCAAGAGATGGTCTATCTTCCAGATTACTTTGATCTGAACCTTTCCTCCTACAATTCTGGAATTGTATATTTTTAATTGCCGGCCGTCTTTGAGATCCGTTTCCTCTACACGAATCTCACGCTTCTCCCCGTCCACATAGGCTTCCACCTGAGGATTTCGATGAATCTTAAACTCTTTTGGCAGCGGGTCTGCACTTCCTAAGGTCACATACTGGCCATTGTAGCCCGTCTGAAACTGATAGGTAATTTCCTGTGTAAAAATAGCTTGACTATCTTCCTGCAATTGAAGGTGTCCCACATAGGATTCAATCGAATAGCGAACCTGCTCATCTGCTTTGGCTACTACTATGGAGCCAACAAATCCTAAAATGAGACTGATCATCAGTAAAAATCGCTTCATGTTTTCTCCTTTAACGAACAAAGGTTGAGAACATACTGTCCCAACCTTTCCAACTCTTATTTGATCACTTTCACCCGCTCACTTCTTTTTTGGAAGATCTGATTAAAGAGGACCAAGGCCAAGGCCAATATACTCGAAACAACGAGATAATTGAGCCAAACTTTATCACCATTCATAATCGGTGGGCGAGCCATCAAGCCATAGTTTCCTCCCGTTAGTTGATTGACCCCAACCAGGAACAAATCCAAAACAAAGGTGTAGAGAACAATTTGACTATTTTTTAAGAGATTTCGATCATACCACCGCAAGAGATAAACCAAAGAATTGATCAAGAGACAGTAATGCCCAAGTAAAAAGGAAAAGCTCGTAATATGAGGGAAGGTATAGGGATCAAAGACTGGATAACCCAAGGCAAAAATCGCTCCACTCACTCCCATCAAGGCAAAGTACTGCTTGCTCTTCCAACGGTCTGGCAAGAGCAAGACTGCAAACATGGCCAAGCGGCAATGATAGAAAGGCAGGCTATTGGACCAAGGAATCTGATAGAAAAAATACCACAGATACAAGCTGATCAACTGAAAAGCCTGTAAGCATTGAAACCATTTCTTAAATTGGTCGCTTCGATAAAAACGCAGTGACACCAAAATCGCTGTCACAACGAACAAGACCATGATACTATACCAAAGTACTGAAATAGCTGGTGGTGCTGTTGCTTCCGTAGTGAAAAAATGATGCATATAACCTCCTTAATTCAGGCGAGACAATTCGTTTTTTTCTACAAATCTAGATTTCCATAAAACATGAACCAAAACAATCGCCACTGACATCACGCTACTAACGATCACGTAATTGAGGAGTGGGCCTTGATCTCCAATCAAAGGCGGATGGCGAAGAAAACCATAATCTCCATTCGTCAAGCTATTGATTAGAAAAATCAAAGCATTCAATCCAAAAGTAATTCCGCAGATGGACCAACTTGTGACACGCATGGGTTGGTACTCCCTTTGCAAATAGAGCAAACAATTGGCAAAAAGAGCCCAGTGGCTAAAGATTAAGTTCAGTGCCGTAATATGTGGGAATGGGAAAGGATCAAATACTGGATAAAGCAGAGCAGCGATTGACCCAAACACCCCAAGAAGGGCGAAATACTGTTTTACCACTGTTCGCTTCGGTGCAAAAAGAATCACCAGCATGGCCAAGCGACAATGGTAAAAAGGAAGGCTATCGGACAAAGGCATGTGCGCCCACATATACCAAGTATTGATACTCAAGACTTGAATCAATTGCGCCCAATACCAAAAGCGTTGGTAACTTTTCGACTGGGCATATTTGATTGAAAAGTAGCCAATGACGATCAAAGAAACTGGCATGAAAACGTACCAGAGTCCAAACTCAGGCGGGGCTGATTTTTGGTTAGTAAACAATAAATCCCAAAGTGTCATTTTTCTATTCCTTTAATTTATAGATCGTTTTTAATCACAATAAAAATCTCGTTTCCCATCATAGACCTCCCAAAGGAAGTTCAATTGTTCTTCTGTATTGCGCTTGGTAGAAAGAGCAGGTATTTTTTCTCTCTCAAAAAAGGCAAGGTCGGAAATTTCCTGGTTCTTTTCAAAATTTCCATCTAATAATTCACATTCAAATACCAATTTCACATATTGGCGACTTTGCAATTGGTAGCGATTGGTATCAAATACTGCCAACAATCTGATTACACGCGCAGAATAGCCCGTTTCTTCTTGGATTTCCTTTAAAATGTTTTCCGTCGGAGAATAGCCAACCTCACCAAAGCCACCCGGCAAGGCCCAGGTCTCTTCTCCCTGACCTTTCACCAGACAAAGTTTTCCATCTTTGACAATCCATGCCCTAACATCAATCAAGGGAGTGTCGTAATGGTCTGTCGGTCTAAACAAATCCGATAATTCTTGTGGATTCAAATCAGTCGTTTCTCTCACAAGATCCTGTAAAATGGCACGAATATCCTGATAGCGCTCTTGATCAAATGGATCTTTTGAGAACGCTAAGCCTGTATTGGTGATTGAAATCAAGCGCTGAATGTTCTTTAGTACAATATTACTCGCCATTCTCCAACTCCTCTACCAATTTGGCTAAATGCATGGAATTGCTTCCCTTGATGAGGATTTGGTCTTGCTCTTTCAAGCTTTCCTTGACTTGTTTGACCATGTCCTCAAACTGGTCTTCCTCAGCGGTCTTCTTGAAATAATAGACATGTCCGAGTGGGAACATCTGACTCGCTAACTGGGCCAATCCTGCAATGTCTTGGCCATAGAAAATAACTGTATCCAAAACATCTGGTGAGAGGCTGAGGATCATTTGGTTGTGGAGATCAATCGATTGCTCCCCTAGTTCTTTCATATCGGCGAGAACTGCCAGCTTCCGGCCATTTGGATTGGCTGGAATAGTCGAGAAAGTCTCTAAAATCAAGCGCATGGCTGTCGGGTTGGCATTGTAGACATCGGATAAGATATCTGCTCCATTACTGGCCTTCTTCCACTCTGTTCGATTGCGGGTCAATTGCAAGGTCGCAAAACTATCCCGAATCGCCGCTTCACTCACTCCTTCTTGCAGAGCAACATAAGCTGCAATCATGGCATTGGTCGCATTGTATTTTCCAGTGACAGGAAGATCAATGGCTTCTTTTAAGAAATTCGTTCGGAAAGTCAAGCTATCCTTTCGCTCTACCAATTCGGTAAGGAAAATCTCCTCATCCGGACCAAAGCGGACGACTTTTTGTTTTTCAGGGAGGTAGGCATTCACGATCGGATCTGCTGGAACCACCAGAAGGCCACCTTCTGGCATGCCATCCGCAATCTGGAGTTTTCCTTTTGCGATCTCGCTTCGATCTTTGAAGAATTCCAAATGGGCTTCCCCAATGAGGGTGACAATAGCAGCTTTTGGATGGGCAATTTCTGAGAGAAGATGGATATCTCCTAGATGGTCTTGACCCATTTCAAGGACGAGTTTATCCGTCCCTTCTGGCATATGCAATACCGTATAAGGTAGACCAATTTCGTTATTGTAGTTTCCTTGTGTTTTATAGGTTAGGTAGGTAGTGGACAAGAGCTGTGCCAGCATATCTTTTGTGGTTGTTTTCCCGTTAGATCCCGTCACTGCATACACATCTACTTTCGTTTTTTGAAGATAGGCTGCAGCCAATGCTTGAAAAGCAGTTAACACATCTTCCACTAAAATATACGGATGCCCTTCAATCACTTTTTCTGAAAAGGTAGCGACAGCGCCATTTTCAAAAGCTGTCTCGATGAAATCATGACCATCACGCGCTCCTTTTAAGGGAACAAACAAGTCTCCCGGCCCAATCAACCGGCTGTCAAATTCAGGCTTGACGAGGGCCACATCTTCAAATTGGCTGATATCATTTTTTGCATGTACAAGATGAGCAACTTCATGTAAGGTGAGATTCATATCCGACTCCTCAATCTTTCATTGCGCCCACAATAACGGGGACGCTCCTATCAAATTCTTCTCATTATACCATATTCTAGGCCACAAAAAAAGTGGCTGGGACAGAAGTCCTAGCCTCTTGATTGTTTTTGGATTGTCGA
>NZ_MRXX01000003.1:149358-158178 GCF_016642265.1 Streptococcus lactarius | reverse complement strand
ACGAATGACCGATTTCTGTCCCACTCTCCCTATTCTTACAACAAATGTGCTTCGTGTTTTTGGAAGACTTCTTTTCCAAGCTCTACTAACTTGGTGATCAAATCTGTATAGTTGAGTCCCATATTGTCCCAAAGTAAGGGATACATAGACCATTGGGTAAAGCCTGGCATGGTATTGAGCTCATTTAAGAAGATCTCTCCTTTATCCGTATAGAAGAAATCACAACGAGCTAAGCCCAAACCACCGATCGCACGAAAGGCTTTTTCTGCGTTGGTTCGCATTATTTTCACAACCTCAGGGTCCAATTGAGCTGGAATAGCCATGGTAATTTTGTTATCGATGTATTTGGCATCATAATCATAGAAGGCCACATCTTTGACAACTTCACCTGGCAAAGTACTTTTCACATCATAGTTTCCAAGAAGGCCAACTTCGATTTCACGCGCATTAACCCCTTGCTCAACCAAAATTCGGCTATCGTATTTGAAGGCTAACTCAAGAGCAGTCCGAAGTTCTGTTTGGCTTTCAGCTTTTGAAATTCCGACGCTAGAACCCATATTGGATGGTTTGGTGAAGACGGGATAAGAGAGAGTCGCTTCAATTGTAGCAATTTTTTCATCTATGTCATCGCCTTCTACCACAGCTACATAAGGAACTTGCGGAATCCCTGCAGATTCCAAGACCCGTTTGGTCGTGATCTTGTCCATCGCTACACTAGAGGCTAGGATACCACAGCCAACATAAGGCATTTTCAAGACTTCTAAAAATCCTTGAATGGAACCATCTTCCCCCATCGGTCCGTGAAGAACCGGAAAAACAACCGCCCCTTCCTTATAAATCGCTGATGGTGCCACTTTTTTAGACCAATCGATCGTCTCATTGGTCATCAATTTCTCATCATCCGCTGGCTTCTCTTCAAAAGCTTGCGTCTGGATGAAATCTCCTGATTGCGTAATAAAGTAGGTTTGAACTGAAAATGCTTGGTAATCAATCGCGCGCATCACGCTTTCTGCTGAAAGAACAGATACTTTACGCTCTGCACTGCGTCCACCATACAATAGGATTAAGTCTTGTTTACTCATAGTTTCTCCCTAATTGTTCCCTTGATTTCTTACTTGATAGTATACCACAATGACCGTCCTTGTGAAAGGACTACCCTTATAATTCTGTCCGATTTTCGATCGCACGGAGCAAGGTCACCTCGTCCGCATACTCGATATCGGCTCCAACTGCTAGACCTCGTGCTAAACGAGTCACCTTGATACCAGCTGGTTTGAGGACGCGTGAGATATACATAGACGTTGCTTCCCCATCTGCCGTCGCATTGGTCGCAACGATCACCTCTGTAACCGTTCCATCCATCAAGCGACTAAGCAAACTCTTGAGATTGATGTCATCAGGTCCCACACCATTCATGGGCGAGATCAAGCCGTGTAGGACATGGTAGCGACCGTGGTATTCTTGGATATTTTCCATAGCAGAGACATCTCGGCTATCTTCTACAACAAGAAGAATGGATGGATCTCGCGTTTCGTCTCGGCAAATCTCGCAAGTCTCTTCATCGGTCAAATTGCCACAAATACTACAATAGCCCAACTCACGCTTGGCATTGAGTAAGTTCTTGGCAAATTCATTGACATCATCATCCGACATACCAATGGTGTAAAAAGCGAGACGGGTCGCTGTTTTGATCCCAATTCCTGGCAACTTCGAATAGCTGTCAATTAATTTTGCAATAGGTGCTGGATAGAGCATAGTTTCCTTTCTAATTCATAGGGTGTTTCTGATTGTATAAATTGATAATGTCGCGCGTAATCGAATTGCTGACCGTCGCTTGGAGATTGGTATTATGCGGAAAGACCACTGCGACCGCAATCTTGGGGTTGTTTGAAGGGGCGTAAGCCACCACATTGGTATTGATAGCTTGCTTGCCACCGTCTACAGATGTTTCAGCAGTACCGGTCTTGGCACTGATGGGCACACTGGCCCCACGACCAACCGTTTTCCCTGTCGTTAACCCACTCGTCCCATTGGCCACTTGGTAGAAGCCTTGCTTGATCAAAGCCATATCTTCAGCCGAGATATGGACTTGATTGAGTTCTTTGGTTTCAATCGTCTTTTTCAACTGACCAAGTCCACCTTCTGCATTATTGTCATAGATACCTTCGACGACATGAGGACGAACCCGCTTGCCATCATTGGCAACTGTTGCCGCATATTGGGCCAATTGCATTGGAGTATAGTTGTCAAACTGACCAAAAGCATTGGTCAAATAATTACCAACTGTGTACTCTTTCGGGATAAAACCGGTCGATTCATTGGGAAGGTCAATCCCCGTTGACGTTCCAAGACCATACTCGGCAAAGGTTGAACGCAATTTTTTCATGGCCGGATCGACCTGATCAATTTGTAAGGTCATATTGGGACGATAAGGTTGTCCCATCATCTTGAGGGCAATTTGGACCATATAGGTATTGGAAGAGTATTCCAAAGCTTCCACCGCATTGATGGAACGGCTACCGTATTGGGTGAACCAAGAATTAATAGGAGCAGATCCTGCAAAAACAATGGGCTGATCGGTCAGCACCTGATTGCCGGAAATGGCACCATTTTCCCAACCAGAAGACAAGGTGGCTCCTTTGACTACAGAACCTGGGACAAAAACATTGGTCACAGTCCCCAAAGCATCTGCTGATAAATCTTGGCTGCCGATTTGGTGTTTAATACCAGCCATGGCAAGGACTTTCCCCGTATCAGGCTCTAAAGCAACCGCGTAGACGCCTTCGGAGAAGGTGGCATTTCCTGCTTGTAACTCAGAGCTAAAGGCAGAGCGAAGAATGTCCTCCACTCCTTTTTGGAAATCCAAGTCAATCGAGAGCTTGAGGTTTTCCCCTTTGGCCCCTTTTGCGATGTCGACTACCTTTTCCATGTTGCCATTTTTATCGAGGAGAATTTCTTTTTCACTTCGTTTTCCTTGAAGGACTTCCTCATACTCCTTTTCAAGATAAGAGGTTCCAACACGGTCGTTGAGTGCATAGCCTTTTTTAACATACTGGTCGACCTCTTCGGCAGGAAGCCCAGCCTGCTCGGTCGAGACACTTCCGATGATAGAAGCAAGGGGCGTATCCAGAACCTTACGGTCCCAGCTAGTGGTAATTGCAATGCCTGGAAGGTCCTTACTATCAGAAGCAATCGTTGCGATTTGTTCAGCCCCTAGTGGCTGCGTTGAAATAATCCCCGTCGCAAAGTTCTCCACAGCATTCATCTGGCTGTAAAGATAAATGATCTTTTTTTCATCATCTGTATAGCCAAGTTTTGAGGGATCAATACTATCCACTGCCGCTTGATAAATCTTGGCTTCCGGCAAGCGGTTGCCATCGGTGTCAAATTTCTTTTTGTCAGACAAGTGGTCTACCACTTCTTTGTATACCTTGGTATTAGCAAGATAATAGTCCACTTCCTGCCGTTCGGTCACCTTAGGATTCTCCACATCAACATACTGCAAGAGTTTTCCAGCGGTCTCTCTCATTTCTTGGGCCGTCATTTTCCGATCCCGCGTAAAGGTCAAGACTTGCTTTCCAACATTTTCCACCAAGGGCTTCCCAGCGGCATCATAGATTTGTCCTCGCACACTTCCTTGCTTGACTGTCTTTTTCGTTGCCTTAGCTAATTTATCCGTGTAGTAAGCTTGGTGGGTAATCTGCATGTAGCCAAGCCGGGCAATCAGAACCAAAAAAAGAAGACAAATCAAACTAAATAACAGATAAAGTCTGCGTGTAATCGAATGATTTTCAAACTTCCGTATTTTTTTCTTCATGAACTTTTTGCCCTTCTATTCTCTGTAACACTTACCTTCCATTTTACTATTTTTCGATCTGTATCTCAAGAAAAGGAAGAGCAATTTACATTATTTTTTTATCATTTCACAATAGAAAAAGAGTCTTTCGACTCCTCACTAATAGGTCACAACGTTGATCGTTCCTTTGTCATACTCAGCAATGAAAATATCCAAAACGTTGTCATAGCCTTCTTTTTTCAATTCAGCTAGCAACCACTCTTCACTTTTCCCAATGGTTTCCAAAATTTCAAGCTGAACCACGCCATCAGTAATGATCGGGTATTTAGGATTTTCATCCCCCACACGGACAACGATCAATTGACCATTTTGTTCAATCACAGCACGCCTCACATCTTTTAATTGAAAAATCCCTTGTCCACGTAATTTCAAGGCAACGTCTGAAGCAGAAAGTCCCTTGGAACGACAAGCTTCAGGATCAATCTTGCCATTTTTTATAATGACCGTTGGTTTGCCATCGATTAAGTGCTTCATAAAACGGACGTTGGTATTGAGCCATTTTAAAAGTAGAATTAAAATGGTCCACATCAAGAGAATGACCACATATTGGAGAATCGTAATCGAACTATTGTAGATGACCCCGCCGATAATCCCACCAAGAACGAAGTTTTGAACTTGGTCAGTCGCTGAACTAGGTGCAAGATTGCCTTTCCCGGTCACATTGATGACAAACACCAATGAAATCAGACCTAGCGCTAATTTGATAAAAATTTCAATAAAATTAAATGTCATTTGCTGACCTCCACGAGTTCTACATCTGTCTTATACAGATTCATTTTTTCTAATAAGTAGCTATCTGGATCCGATCCAGCGATCGCCCGATAATAATCCTTTCCGACTTTTAGAATCGCCCCATCTGTAGTTGCAGACGTATTAACATAGACGGTTTCTTTTTTAACATCTAATTCTTTTGAAATTACTTCAATAAAATGCAGGGAGCGTTGGAATTGGTCGTTATTACTTTTACTAATTTGGAAATTGCTGATCCCGATCAAGGCCACTGTAACCAGAGTCAAAATGGAAATAATGGATAATTCACGGAATTTGCTATCGTGCTTATCCCGATAGGCTTTGACCGCAAAAAATCCAGTCAGTACAATCAGAAAAATCGAGATCCCGATAGTCACCCAATTTTGCTGGCTGATCTGACTCAATACATAGTCATAGGAGTAAAATTTCATAGGGGACACCCTTTCATTCAGTGAATTCAAACTATTATAAATGATTTCAATGGAGATTTCAAGGCATTCAGATCAGAAAAAAACTAAATTTTTGTTATAATAAAATTATCTATTTTGTCAAGAAAAGGAAATACAATGAAACTGATCTCATGGAATATCGACTCCCTAAACGCAGCATTGACCAGCGATTCTGCGCGTGCCAAATTATCACAAGACGTCCTCCAAACCTTGGTGGCCGAAAATGCGGATATCATCGCTATCCAAGAAACCAAGCTCTCAGCTAAGGGCCCTACTAAAAAACACCTTGAAGTACTAGAAGAACTCTTCCCGCAGTACGAAAATACTTGGCGCTCTTCTCAAGAGCCTGCTCGTAAAGGCTATGCTGGAACCATGTTCCTTTATAAGAAAGAACTCACTCCAACTGTCACTTTCCCAGAAATTGGCGCCCCATCTACCATGGATTCAGAAGGTCGCATCATTACTCTAGAATTTGATACATTTTTCGTCACTCAGGTCTACACACCAAACGCTGGTGATGGCCTCAAACGTTTAGAAGAACGTCAAGTCTGGGATGTCAAATATGCGGAGTACTTAGCTCAACTAGACAAGCAAAAACCTGTCCTAGCAACAGGAGACTACAACGTTGCCCACAAGGAAATTGACCTTGCCAACCCAGCCAGCAACCGCCGTTCACCAGGTTTCACAGATGAAGAACGCGCAGGCTTCACCAACCTTTTAGCAGCAGGATTTACTGACACCTTCCGCCACCTCCACGGCGATGTCCCTGAGCGCTATACGTGGTGGGCACAACGCAGCAAGACATCAAAAATTAACAACACTGGCTGGAGAATCGACTACTGGCTCACAAGTAACCGTGTGGCAGATAAGGTTACCAAGTCAGACATGATCGACTCAGGCCCACGCCAAGACCACACACCGATTGTCTTGGAGATTGAATTGTAAGGATTTGCTTTATGAACTATAATGCCGTTATTCCCGAGTTTATGGTCTCAAATATAGAACAGTCCCGTTCCTTCTACTGTGATTTGTTGGGTTTTACCATCGAATACGAACGACCAGAAGAAAACTTTCTCTTCCTATCTCTTGAAGATTGCCAGCTCATGCTAGAGGAGGGGACAAAGGATGAA
This sequence comes from Streptococcus lactarius, assembly GCF_016642265.1. Lineage (GTDB taxonomy): Bacteria > Bacillota > Bacilli > Lactobacillales > Streptococcaceae > Streptococcus > Streptococcus lactarius. The sequence goes on along the minus strand of NZ_MRXX01000003.1, from coordinate 151,993 downwards.
TTAGCTGAACTAAACTACCCCTTTGGTCGAGGAGTCAACATCTCCTTTGGCATCAAGGATGTCCCTAGGCTCTATCAGAAATTGTTAGAAGCCAACTATCCTATTCATCGCCCATTAATTAAAAGAAAATTTCGTGTTGGTGATCATTATATCCATCCTCATGAATTTGCAATTCTGGATCCAGATGGCTATTTTTTAAGATTTAGTGAATAGAATGATCATCACCCGTCTATGAACTATACCCAAAAATCTATTTTTTTAAGTCCAGTTCAATAGCGGGTGATTGATTTATCTTTCATATTAAAGAATGAGACAAACTAACATTCGAGACCTAAAAAAACCGGAGCCCTCACATGACGGCTCCGACTTTTTTTATCCTCATTGATGGAACAATGATGGTTTTTTTATTTTTTCTTTTCGATATGATCTTTAAGATCTTCTTGGGCTTTTTTATTGGATTTGGCTTTTTCTTTCAACCAAGTTTCCTTGGCCTTATCAAATTCTTTTGTGGTCACTACATCATCGGTCAATTTCAGATATTTGTAGTTACTTCCTGTTCCTTTTGTACCAACCCAGGAAGAAGCACGGCTATATGGTACTGTCCGTTGAAGCATTGGTGCTCCACCATTTGAAACGGTTGGAAGCGTAATGGAACTATCTGTCAACCAAGCTTGGGCTGTAGCATATTTTTCATAGCGTTTTGCTTGATCCAATAATTCAGCATCCGCATCTTTTAACATATTCGCGTACTGATCCAAGCCAACTGCTGCGATGGCTGGGTTGTTTGATCCTGCATCAATACCAAGATAGTATGAAACGGAACCGTTCACTGGACTGATACTTTCAAGATAAGTTGATGGGTCTTGATAGTCTGGTTGCCATCCGCCACCTGAGATATCATAGTCTCTAGCTGCTGCATTATCACTGAAGTAGGTGATGTTTTGGAAATCATCATCTGATACTTTTTGAAGATCCACCACAACATTTTCCGCACCAAGGGTTGATTCTACAGACTGTTTGAAGGAGCTAGCTTGTTGGACCATGCTGCTGTCCACTTGGCTGACAATGTAGTCCAAATGGATCGGGAATTGAACCCCTTGTTTTTGCAATTCAGCTTTGGCTTTGGCAAATGAAGCTTTGGCCTTTTCAGGATTATAGAGGCTTGTTTGACCATCTTCTAGGCTAACACCCTTCCATTGATCTCCATAAGTCACCAATTGTTTTTCAACGGCTTTTCCAAAGTCTTCTCCATTGATTTGGACATAAGTTGGGGGTACCAAAGTGCTACGAAGAGTCTTCTCAGCAGCATCTGAACCTGAAACTTGCGCCGCATACGATTTACGGTCAAAGGCAAAGTTCACTGCTTGACGGAAGTCCTTGTTCAAGATAGCTTTCTTGGTAGAAGCTTTTTGCTCATCTGTTGTTTTAGCGGTGTGATCATACTTTTGACGATCCAAGTTAAAACCAAGATAGTAAGAAGTACCCAGTTGCAAGCCATAGACGATATTGTTGCCAAAGTTCTTCTTCACATTCTTATAAGTAGAGCTGTTTGGCATTACACCCGCAAAGGAGTATTGACCTTTTTCAAAGCCTTTGATAATTGAATCTGGGTTTGATCCATCATTGAAGGTCAATTTAACATTGTCAATGTGAACATTTTTAGCATCGTAATAGTCTTTGTTTTTCACCAACTCGATTTCAGATTTAGAAGTTAATGATTTCAAGTAGTAAGGACCATTGTACAAGATGCTGCTAGGTTTCAAGGAACCAAAATCTTTTCCTTGAGATTCCAAGAACTTAGCATTAACTGGGAAAAGAACACCTGAAGTTGTTTTGGAGTTCCAGAAGCTTTCTGGACGGACCAAGGTATATTGGATGGTGTGGTCATCTAAAGCTTTCACTCCGACGGTATTAAAGTCCTTGGTTTCCCCTTTGACGTAAGCATCCAAACCTTTGATCGAATTTTGAATCAAGAAGAGACCTTCTGATTTTGCTGCGACGGCATGTTGGATCCCTGTTACGAAGTCTTGAGCCGTTACTTTTCCATACTCTTCCCCTTCGCTGGTATACCATTTGGCATCTTTACGAAGTTTGTAGGTATAGGTTAATCCATCTTCAGAGACAGTCCAATCTTCTGCTAGACTTGGCACAAAGTTCCCGTATTGGTCATTTTCAAGAAGACCATCCACCAGGTTACTAGTGATATCTGAAGTTGTTGTACGAGTCGCTGTAATGTAATCCAAGGTATTTGGATCAGCCGAATAAACAAACGAGTAGGTTGCTTGTTTACTACTACCACCGCCACATGCTGCTAAGAGAAAAGCACCTGCAATAGAAACTCCTGCAAGAGCTAACAGTCTTTTTGCTTTCATCACGATCTCCTTATGTTAGATTTTTTATCATTATACACTATTTCTTAAAAAAAACCAAATAATTTTAGAAAATGTTCGTTTTTTATGAATGAATATAATAAGATGTCAAGAAAGGATGACATCGGTCGCAATAAAAATAGTCATTGTTAGCTAAATCAGGACATCCTATCCGATCAACTAGCCTCTTGACCGCTCTTTTAATAAATATGCGTTTCCATGCAAAAAGAGGCTGGGACAAAATCCTTAGCCTCTCAATTGTTTTT
>NZ_MRXX01000003.1:96098-149313 GCF_016642265.1 Streptococcus lactarius | reverse complement strand
GAATGACCGATTTCTGTCCTACTATCCAATGATTAATCAAAATGATAGAGTTGTGGGTACTGATCGCACTCTGGATTTTTGGGGTGGCAGATGGCCCGACCAAAATAGATCATGGCTTGATGGGCCGCTAGCCATTCGTTTTTGGGCAGAATATCCATAACCCGCTTTTCCACTTCCAAGGGAGTCGCTGATTTCTTGACAATGTCATGGTGCTTGCAGATCCGTTCCACATGGGTGTCAACAGCAAAGGCTGGAATTCCAAAGCCTACACTCAATACGACATTAGCCGTCTTGCGTCCCACTCCTGCCAGGCTTTCTAACTCTTCACGTGTCTGAGGGACTTGCCCATCAAAGTTGTCTAGCAGTTGTTGGGCACATTTTTTAAGAAACTTAGCCTTATTGCGATAGAGGCCTAATTTAGAAATATGCTTGGCAATGTCTGCTTCACTAGCTGCTGCCATGGCTTGTGGGGTTGGAAATGCCGCAAACAGACCAGGTGTCGCTTTGTTAACAGCCGCATCAGTCGTCTGGGCAGAGAGCATGACGGCCACTAGTAATTCAAAATGATTGCGAAAATCCAGACTCGGTTTTGCATCCGGAAAAAGGGCGATAATTTCTTCAATCACATGGCGCGCCCGTTTCTTTGATAACACCATAACTTCTCCTTTACGTTACTAGTCCTTATTATAGCATGAAAGCCCCCTAATTCTGAAAGAATCAGCTTCAAAAAAGCGGGACAAAATGAATTGTAAAAGAATTCATCTAATCCCACTTCTATCTATTGTTTGTTTTATACCAATCTCTTCAAAAAGGTAATTAATGTTTGCGCTGAGCGTTCGCCAGCCTCTACGATAAATTCATCAAACGAGATATTGGCTGCGTGATCTGCCGTATCGCTCATGGCGCGAATGACCATGAAGGGACGGCCAGCTGAATGAGCGGCCTGAGCAATGGCTGCTCCTTCCATCTCAACTGCCAATACTTCTGGGAACTGCTCCCGAATCGCTGCGACCTTTTCTTCGCTCGCGATAAAGCTATCCCCAGTTGCAATCAGGCCGACATGTGTGGTTGTAGCTTCTTCTTCCAAAACTTTTTTCATTTCTGATACGAAATAACGGCTAGATTCAAAGTAAAGTGGTTGACCTGCCATCTGACCATACTTGTAGCCAAAAGCCGTCACATCCACATCGTGATAGGCCAATTTGTCCGCAAGGACGATATCCCCAACGGCCATTCCCGGTGCTACAGCACCTGCAGAACCCGTATTGATAATGGCTTCCACTTTGAAATCATTGGCTAGGACCGCTACACTCATAGCAGACATCACTTTCCCGATGCCACTTTCCACCAGAACCACTTCATGGCGACCAATCGATCCCGTATAGTAGACCTTCCCAAGACGCAGATGCTTTTCCCCATTTTCAAGGGCTTCAACCAAGATCTTCAACTCCTGTGGCATGGCTGCGATAATTCCAATTTTCATATTCGTTTTCTCCTTGTGACGACCTTACAATAGCCAAATAGCCAAAATCAAGACAATGAGGAGCGCAATAATCCAAAATAAAATGGTATTGAGTTTGGATTGAAGCACACTTTCTTTTTGCTCTTCAATGCGACGGCTCTTTGTAACCGTTGGTTCCACTTGGATCTGCAAGGTATCTTGCGAATAACTGGCCCTTGGGCGTTCCACACGTTTTTCTCTCACGGGACGTTCATAGCCAAATCCTCTATGGTCTGTCCGAATGATTTTTGTCTCTTCCTCATCGACCATTCTTGGCCCTCTGACATCCTCACCACGTCGTGCCCGCTCGATCATTTCATCAGTTAATAAAGGTTTTCCCATCGGATCCTCCTCTATTTATTGGTTAATTCCCAGTATTGGATCGCCATAATCGTCTTGGCATCACAGATTTCGCCAGACTGGATCAAATCTTTGGCTTCCGTCAAAGTCACTTCTAAGAGTTCCAAGGTTTCATCTGCATCTTGCGGACGAGGATTTTCCACCTTTTTCAAGTTGGTCGCAACATAGAGTTTGATCCGCTCGTTGCAAAATCCAATGGCAGAATAAAAATCATACAATAACTCTAGATCCGCTGTGTAGCCAATTTCTTCTTCCAATTCGCGTAGAGCAGCCGCTTGAGGATCCGCATTTTCACCCTTTTCCAACTTCCCTGCAGGAATCTCTACTGAAGTCCTCTCGATCGCCTTGCGGTACTGCTTGACCAAGATCGTCTTGCCCTCATCTGTGATCGGTAAAACCGCTACTGCTCCATTATGAAAAATTAAATCACGCTGAGCTTGACCTTTTCCAGCGGGTAGTTCTACTTGATCAGTCACCACTTGGAAAATAGGTCCCTGATAAATTTCCTTGCGCTCAATGGTTTTTTCTTCAAATTGCATGAGATTCTCCTATTTATTTTTAGGATGGTGTGGCAAGCGAAGAGCATACTCTTCTTTATTCACTTGACGGCCACGACCGATCGCAATCGCATCTGCTGGCACATCTTTGGTAATGGTGGATCCAGCCCCGACTAGGGAATTATCTCCGAGCTCGACGGGTGCAATGATGGTCGAATTTGAACCAACAAAGACATTGTTGCCAATTGTTGTTTTAAACTTGTGTTGGCCATCATAATTCACCGTGATAGTTCCAGCACCAAAGTTGACGTTGCTGCCAACTTGGCAGTTGCCAATGTAAGTCAAATGACCAGCTTTGGTATTTTCGCCAATAGACGAACCTTTGACTTCGACAAAGTTTCCAATATGGACATCTTTGGCCAAGCTAGATCCTGGACGAACATGAGCATATGGTCCTACCGTTACGCCATCGGCTACCGTACTCTCTTCAATCATAGAGTTAGTAATAACGGCACCTGCACCAATTTCACTGTCCACAATATAGGTTCCATTAGTTAAGACGGTCTCAGCCCCAATTTTTGTGTGCCCTTTTAGGGTAACATTGGCTTCGATTTGCACTTCTGGTGCGATTTCGACATCGATATCGATATAGGTCGCATCAGGATTGACGAAGCTCACTCCATTGACCATATGAGCTTGGTTAATGCGACGACGCATGATGCCTTCTGCTGTCGCAAGGGCCACGCGGTCGTTAACCCCGAGACTTTCATCAAAGTCTTTGAGCGTATAGGCTCCAACTTTCTCTCCTGCTTCTCGGAAAATCCCGATCACATCTGTGATATAGTATTCACCTTGGGCATTGTTGGTATTGATATTCTTCAAAGCTTCAAAGAGGCGCGCATTGTCAAAGACATAAGTCCCTGTATTGATTTCTTTGATTTGTTTTTCAAAATCTGTCGCATCTTTTTGCTCGACGATGCGAAGCACTTCCGCATTGTCATTACGGACAATCCGACCATAGCCAAATGGATTAGCTGCTTCGGCTGTCAAAATCGTTGCCACATTCTTGTGGTTGATATGGAAGTCGATCAAGTGTTTGAGACTGTCACCCGTAATCAAAGGAGTATCTCCTGCAATGACGAGGGTATGCCCTTCAAGGCCTTTCAAGACTGGCTCTGCCATCATTACCGCATGACCAGTTCCCAATTGTTCGGTTTGTTTGACAAACTCTGTTTGTCCCGCTAAGACTTGCTCTACCAATTCCGCCTTGTGGCCCACAACCGTTACCGTCTTCTCAGGTGAGATGGCTCCAACACTACGGAAGACATGCTCCAACATAGAGATCCCTGCAACCTTGTGAAGAACCTTGGGCAGATCTGATTTCATACGGGTACCTTTCCCCGCTGCTAAAATAATGGCATAATTTGGCATAACATTTCTCTTTTCTGTACAATATCGTACTTATTATACCATTTTTCACCCCTTTTGGAAAATAAGACCCGAACCAAAAAAACCTCCTATAAGGAAAGCTCGAATGTAGACAAACTATTTTTTAGTAAAATAAGTAACGTTACTCTACAAATAAGTAATAATAGTTTTAATTTTAAAAATAGCATAAAAATCTAGTTATCCGCATAAAAACTGGACTTATCACACTTTATCAAGGTCAAAACCACTCAATTTACTACTAATTTACTACTTATGAATGAGCTTTGATACGACGATTTATCCTTGAAAAGTGAAGATATAAAGATACTTCCAATAAAATTTGAATATTTAATAGGTAGACACTTCAAAAAATGAGGTGTCTATTTTTTTACCCGATTTTGAAAGGAAGTGAACTTATGAAAATAAAAAATCAAGAATCAAAAGGTCGTTCCCCACTCTTTAAGACCATCAAACATTCATTCAGCCAATAAAAAAGAAAGGATAGGTAAAAATATGGAACTTAAATTTGTGATTCCCAACATGGAAAAAACATTCGGCAATTTAGAATTTGCTGGCGAGGATAAAGTCGTTCAGCGAAGAATCAACGGACGGCTAACTGTCTTATCAAGAAGCTATAATCTCTATTCTGATGTTCAAAGAGCAGATGATATTGTGGTGGTGCTTCCTGCTGAAGCTGGCGAAAAACATTTCGGCTTTGAGGAACGTGTGAAGTTAGTCAATCCACGTATTACCGCAGAGGGCTACAAAATCGGCACTCGTGGTTTTACAAATTACCTTTTACATGCTGACGACATGATAAAAGAATAAAGAAAGAGAGGAAAAATGATGAGATTAGCAAATGGCATTGTATTAGATAAAGACACGACTTTTGGAGAATTGAAATTCTCTGCTCTACGTCGTGAAGTGAGAATCCAAAATGAAGACGGGTCGGTTTCAGATGAAATCAAGGAACGTACCTATGACTTAAAATCCAAAGGACAAGGACGCATGATTCAAGTAAGTATTCCTGCCAGCGTGCCTTTGAAAGAGTTTGATTATAACGCACGGGTGGAACTTATCAATCCCATTGCGGACACCGTTGCTACTGCCACCTATCAAGGAGCAGATGTTGACTGGTATATCAAGGCAGACGATATTGTGCTGACAAAGGATTCTAGTTCATTCAAAGCTCAACCACAAGCAAAGAAAGAACCGACACAAGACAAATAGTCGCTAGGTAGAAAGGAGACTTTTTCGCATGAAACAGCGTGGTAAAAGGATTCGCCCATCTGGTAAAGATTTAGTCTTTCATTTTACGATAGCGTCACTCCTGCCTGTTTTCCTGCTGGTTGTCGGACTGTTTCATGTGAAGACAATCCAGCAGATCAACTGGCAGGATTTTAACCTATCACAAGCAGATAAGATTGACATTCCCTATTTAATTATCAGTTTCAGTGTCGCAATTCTTATCTGCTTGCTGGTAGCGTTTGTATTCAAACGGGTTCGCTATGATACGGTTAAACAACTTTACCACCGTCAAAAACTGGCAAAGATGATACTTGAAAACAAGTGGTATGAATCTGAACAGGTCAAAACAGAGGGTTTCTTTAAAGATAGTGCTGGTCGTACAAAGGAAAAGATAACCTACTTCCCTAAAATGTATTATCGACTTAAAAATGGCTTGATACAGATACGGGTGGAAATCACGCTGGGAAAATATCAAGACCAACTCTTACACTTGGAAAAGAAATTAGAGAGTGGCTTGTACTGTGAGCTGACGGATAAAGAGTTAAAGGATTCCTATGTGGAATATACTTTGCTCTATGACACCATAGCCAGTCGTATTTCTATTGATGAAGTAGAAGCTAAAGATGGTAAACTTCGCTTAATGAAAAACGTATGGTGGGAATATGATAAGCTCCCTCATATGTTGATTGCTGGTGGTACAGGTGGCGGTAAAACTTACTTTATACTGACACTGATTGAAGCCTTGCTTCATACAGATTCAAAACTGTATATTCTTGACCCGAAAAATGCTGATCTTGCGGACTTAGGTTCTGTGATGGCAAATGTCTACTATAGAAAAGAAGACTTGCTTTCTTGCATTGAAACATTCTATGAAGAAATGATGAAACGTAGTGAGGAAATGAAGCAGATGAAGAACTATAAGACTGGCAAAAATTATGCTTACTTAGGTCTCCCGGCACACTTCTTAATCTTTGATGAATACGTCGCTTTCATGGAAATGCTGGGAACAAAAGAAAACACCGCAGTTATGAATAAGCTGAAACAGATTGTCATGTTAGGTCGTCAAGCTGGCTTCTTTCTAATACTGGCTTGTCAACGTCCAGACGCAAAATATTTAGGCGACGGAATCCGTGATCAGTTTAATTTCAGAGTGGCTTTAGGTCGTATGTCTGAAATGGGCTATGGCATGATGTTTGGCAGTGACGTACAAAAGGATTTCTTCTTAAAGCGAATCAAAGGTCGTGGCTATGTTGATGTAGGAACAAGTGTCATATCAGAGTTTTATACTCCCCTTGTACCAAAAGGATATGATTTCTTGGAGGAAATTAAAAAGTTATCCAACAGCAGACAGTCCACGCAGGCGACGTGCGAAGCGGAAGTCGCAGGTGTGGACTGATCTTGCTGGCTGGTGTGGCAATAGCCACGCCAGCACTTAACCCCCCGTATCTAACAGGGGGGTACAAATCGACAGGAAACAGTCAAAAAAACATTAGAAAATCCTTTGGTTACAAGGGATTTACAAAATTTCAGCGTATGTCAAATGGGCTTTAAAAGTTGACATACGCCTTTTTGATTGGAGGGATTTTTACTGAATGAACAAACTTGGTTACAGCATTTAAAAGAAAAACGCTTGGCTTATGGACTATCTCAAAACCGTTTAGCTGTTGCGACTGGTATTACAAGGCAGTATCTAAGCGATATTGAAACAGGAAAAGTCAAGCCATCAGAGGATTTACAGCAGTCCCTTTGGGAAGCTCTGGAACGCTTCAATCCCGACGCTCCCCTTGAAATGCTGTTTGATTATGTAAGAATTCGCTTTCCGACAACAGACGTACAGCAGGTGGTCGAAAACATCTTACAACTGAAACTGTCCTATTTTCTTCATGAGGACTATGGTTTCTATTCTTATTCAGAGCATTATGCTTTAGGCGACATATTCGTCCTTTGCTCCCATGAACTGGACAAAGGAGTTCTGGTGGAATTGAAAGGTCGTGGGTGCAGACAATTTGAAAGCTATCTTCTGGCACAACAAAGAAGCTGGTATGAGTTCTTTATGGACGTTTTGGTGGCTGGCGGTGTGATGAAACGCCTTGACCTTGCCATTAACGATAAGACAGGGATTTTAAATATCCCTGTACTCACTGAAAAGTGCCAACAGGAAGAATGTATCTCCGTCTTCCGCAGTTTTAAAAGCTATCGCAGTGGCGAACTGGTACGCAAAGAGGAAAAGGAATGTATGGGAAACACCCTCTATATCGGTTCATTACAAAGTGAAGTTTATTTCTGTATCTATGAAAAGGACTACGAGCAGTACAAGAAAAATGATATTCCCATTGAAGACGCAGAAGTAAAAAACCGTTTTGAGATTCGATTGAAAAATGAGCGTGCCTATTATGCAGTCCGTGATTTACTTGTCTATGACAATCCAGAGCATACCGCCTTTAAAATTATCAATCGGTATATCCGTTTTGTAGATAAAGACGATTCCAAACCTCGTTCTGATTGGAAACTGAATGAAGAATGGGCTTGGTTTATTGGGAACAATCGTGAACGATTAAAACTAACCACAAAACCAGAGCCTTACTCCTTCCAAAGGACGCTGAACTGGCTATCTCATCAAGTTGCCCCGACCTTAAAGGTTGCGATTAAACTTGATGAAATCAACCAGACGCAGGTTGTAAAAGACATTCTCGACCATGCGAAACTGACAGACCGACACAAGCAGATTTTGAAGCAACAGTCAGTAAAAGAACAGGACGTGATAACAACAAAAAAATAACTCAAATACAAATTCATTGAATATAGAGAGGAGAACATTTTTATGAATTTTGGACAAAACCTTTATAACTGGTTTCTATCAAACGCTCAATCACTGGTGCTTTTAGCAATCGTTGTGTTTGGCTTGTATCTTGGCTTCAAGCGTGAGTTTAGCAAACTGATTGGCTTTTTAATTATTGCGATTATTGCGGTTGGCTTAGTCTTCAACGCTGCTGGAGTAAAAGACATTTTACTAGAGCTATTCAATCGCATTATTGGTGCTTAAATAAAACCGTTCTTTTGTGGAATATAAGTGGTTTTCTTATGTTCCGCAAAGGAATGGTACACCAAACGAAGTGCGGTAGGGATTTTTGAATCTCTACAAAGAAAGGACGTGAATATATGGACGATATGCAAGTCTATATTGCGAATTTAGGCAAATACAATGAGGGCGAATTGGTCGGTGCGTGGTTTACCTTTCCCATTGACTTTGAGGAAGTCAAAGAGAAAATCGGCTTGAATGATGAATATGAGGAATACGCCATTCATGACTACGAGTTACCCTTTACGGTTGACGAATACACTTCCATTGGCGAACTCAATCGACTATGGGAAATGGTATCGGAATTACCCGAAGAATTACAATCGGAGCTATCTGCTCTGCTCACTCATTTTTCAAGCATTGAAGAACTAAGCGAACATCAAGAGGATATTATCATTCATTCCGATTGTGATGATATGTATGACGTGGCACGCTACTACATTGAAGAAACGGGTGCTTTAGGCGAAGTACCAGCTAGTCTTCAAAACTATATTGATTATCAAGCCTATGGTCGGGATTTAGACCTTTCAGGAACGTTTATCTCAACCAATCATGGGATTTTTGAAATCGTCTATTAAATCTGTCGGTACATTACTACTGGCAGATTTTCTATTTTACGGGGTGGCTCAATCAGCTACCCCTATTTTTTATGAAAGGATTGATTACATGAAGAAAATACGAAGCTATACCAGTATCTGGTCTGTGGAAAAGGTACTGTATTCTATCAATGATTTTAGACTTCCGTTTCCCATAACCTTTACGCAAATGACATGGTTTGTCGTGTCACTCTTTGCAGTGATGATACTTGGCAACTTGCCCCCTCTTTCCATGATAGAGGGAGCATTTCTCAAATACTTTGGGATTCCTGTGGCTTTCACATGGTTTATGTCTACAAAAACTTTTGATGGTAAAAAGCCTTATGGATTTTTGAAGTCTGTCATTGCTTATGCACTGCGACCAAAGCTGACCTATGCAGGAAAAAAAGTAACGCTTGGCAGAAACCAGCCACAAGAAGCCATTACAGCAGTTAGGAGTGAATTTTATGGCATATCCAATTAAATACATTGAAAACAATCTCGTCTGGAATAAAGACGGGGAATGTTATGCTTACTATGAGCTTGTTCCTTACAATTACTCATTTCTAAGTCCAGAACAGAAAATACAAGTGCATGATTCTTTCAGACAGCTTATCGCACAAAATCGTGATGGCAAAATTCATGCTTTACAAATCAGTACAGAATCCAGCATACGTTCTGCACAAGAGCGTTCCAAAAATGAAGTCACTGGCAAGCTCAAAGCGGTTGCCTATGACAAAATCGACCAACAGACAGACGCTTTAATATCCATGATTGGCGAAAATCAAGTGAACTACCGTTTCTTTATCGGCTTTAAGTTGCTTCTCAACGATCAGGAGTTTTCTATGAAAAGTCTTACCGTTGAAGCAAAAAATGCTTTGTCTGATTTTGTCTATGATGTGAACCATAAGCTGATGGGCGATTTTGTTAGTATGAGTAATGATGAAATCCTGCGTTTTCAGAAGATGGAAAAGCTCTTAGAAAATAAAATCTCTCGTCGTTTCAAAATCCGCAGGTTAGATAAGGACGACTTCGGCTATCTGATTGAACACCTTTACGGACAGACAGGCACTGCCTATGAAGAGTATGAGTACCATCTATCAAAGAAAAAGCTGGATAATGAAACGCTGATTAAATACTATGACTTGATTAAGCCTACTCGCTGTTTGGTGGAAGAAAAACAGCGATATTTGAAAATCCAGCAGGAAGATGAAACCGTCTATGTAGCTTACTTTACCATTAACAGCATTGTCGGAGAACTGGACTTCCCGTCCTCTGAAATCTTCTACTACCAGCAACAGCAATTTACATTCCCGATTGATACGTCAATGAATGTGGAAATTGTAGCGAATCGTAAAGCCCTATCTACTGTCCGCAATAAAAAGAAAGAACTGAAAGACTTGGATAACCACGCTTGGCAAAGTGATAATGAAACCAGCTCCAATGTGGCGGAAGCTCTGGAAAGTGTGAATGAGCTGGAAACCAATTTAGACCAAAGCAAGGAATCTATGTACAAGCTGTCTTATGTGGTAAGGGTATCAGCAAATGATCTTGACGAACTCAAACGTCGTTGTAATGAAGTGAAAGATTTTTATGACGATTTAAGCGTAAAACTGGTACGACCATTTGGGGATATGCTCGGCTTACATGAAGAATTTTTACCTGCCAGCAAGCGTTATATGAATGATTATATTCAATACGTGACCTCTGATTTCCTCGCTGGTTTAGGTTTTGGTGCTACTCAAATGCTGGGGGAAAATGAGGGGATTTATGTTGGCTACAGCTTAGATACTGGACGCAATGTCTATCTGAAACCTGCTCTTGCCAGTCAAGGGGTTAAGGGTTCAGTAACCAATGCGTTAGCGTCGGCTTTTGTTGGTTCGCTGGGTGGTGGTAAATCCTTTGCGAATAACCTTATCGTCTATTATGCGGTGCTTTATGGGGCACAAGCAGTGATTGTAGACCCAAAAGCAGAACGTGGCAGATGGAAAGAAACCTTGCCAGAGATTTCCCATGAAATCAATATCGTCACTCTGACTTCTGATGAGAAAAACAAAGGCTTACTTGACCCTTATGTGATTATGAAAAATCCCAAAGATTCTGAATCACTGGCTATTGATATTCTGACATTCCTTACGGGGATTTCCTCTCGTGATGGGGAACGCTTCCCAATCCTTAGAAAAGCCATTCGTGCAGTAACCAATAGTGAAGTACGAGGGTTGATGAAAGTGATTGAGGAATTACGGGTTGAGAATACGCCACTAAGTACCAGTATAGCCGACCATATCGAAAGTTTTACAGACTATGACTTTGCACATTTATTATTCAGTAATGGTTATGTGGAGCAGTCTATCAGCTTAGAAAAACAACTGAACATTATACAGGTTGCGGACTTGGTACTTCCCGACAAGGAAACTTCCTTTGAGGAATATACCACTATGGAGCTTTTATCCGTTGCTATGCTGATTGTCATTAGTACCTTTGCTTTAGACTTTATCCATACAGACCGAAGCATTTTCAAGATTGTAGATTTAGACGAAGCATGGAGCTTTTTACAGGTAGCACAAGGAAAAACACTATCTATGAAGCTGGTTCGGGCTGGTCGTGCTATGAACGCTGGGGTATATTTCGTGACCCAAAATACAGACGACCTCTTAGATGAAAAACTGAAAAATAACCTCGGCTTAAAATTTGCATTTCGTTCCACTGACCTTAACGAGATTAAAAAGACCTTAGCCTTTTTTGGTGTAGACCCAGAGGACGAAAACAATCAGAAGCGATTGCGTGATTTGGAAAACGGGCAATGCCTTATCAGTGATTTATATGGTCGTGTCGGTGTGATACAGTTCCACCCTGTATTTGAAGAACTGCTCCATGCCTTTGATACCAGACCACCTGTGCGAAAAGAGGTGTAAATGTGAAACCATCAATAGTAAACAGAATAAAATCAAACTGGACGCTGAAACGTCTAGGTAAAGTGGCAATGACAGTGGCTTTCACACTTGTGATTGCCATTTTTCTTTTAGCCATGCTGGGAACGGTGGTTCAAGCTGCGGGCTTGGTAGATGATACGGTCAATGTGGCAAATGAATACAGCCGATACCCACTTGAAAACTATCAACTGGATTTTTATGTGGATAATAGCTGGGGCTGGCTTCCGTGGAACTGGTCGGACGGGATTGGAAAACAGGTCATGTATGGACTATATGCCATTACCAATTTTATTTGGACAATCAGTTTGTATGTTTCCAATGCGACAGGTTACTTAGTACAGGAAGCCTATTCCTTAGACTTCATTTCCGCTACAGCAGATTCCATTGGTAAGAATATGCAGACCTTAGCTGGTGTGAGTGCAAACGGATTTTCAACAGAGGGTTTCTATGTTGGATTCCTCTTACTCTTGATTTTGGTTCTTGGGGTTTATGTTGCCTATACGGGACTGATAAAGAGAGAAACCACAAAGGCAATTCATGCCATTATGAATTTTGTGCTGGTGTTTATCCTATCGGCTTCCTTTATTGCCTACGCTCCCGACTACATTAAAAAAATCAATGACTTTTCATCAGACATCAGTAATGCCAGTTTATCACTTGGCACGAAGATTGTCATGCCCCATTCCGATAGTCAAGGCAAGGACAGCGTGGACTTAATCAGAGATAGCCTGTTTTCCATACAGGTTCAGCAACCGTGGCTACTGCTTCAATACAACAGTTCAGACATTGAAAGTATCGGTATTGACCGTGTGGAAAGCCTGCTCTCCACCAGCCCAGATTCCAACAATGGCGAAGACAGAGAAAAAATTGTTGCGGAAGAAATTGAAGACAGAAGCAATACCAATCTAACCATTACAAAGACCATTAACCGTTTAGGTACAGTCTTCTTCCTATTTGTCTTCAATATTGGGATTTCCATATTTGTATTCCTATTAACAGGAATCATGATTTTCTCGCAGGTACTTTTTATCATCTATGCTATGTTTCTGCCTGTGAGCTTTATTTTAAGCATGATTCCATCATTTGATGGTATGTCAAAACGAGCCATAACAAAGCTCTTTAATACCATTTTGACACGAGCTGGAATCACATTGATTATTACGACAGCATTTAGTATTTCAACCATGCTCTATACCTTATCGGCTGGTTATCCGTTCTTTTTGATTGCTTTTCTACAGATTGTGACCTTTGCAGGAATCTACTTCAAGCTGGGCGATTTAATGAGTATGTTTTCTCTACAGAGTAACGATTCTCAAAGTGTGGGAAGTCGTGTGATGAGAAAACCTCGTATGCTTATGCACGCTCACATGCACCGTCTACAGCGGAAACTTGGACGTTCCATGACTACTCTAGGGGCTGGGTCTGCCATTGTTACAGGTAAAAAAGGACAGTCGGGTTCGGGGAGTTCTGCAAGGACACAAGCAGATCACTCCCGACCAGACGGAAAGGAAAAATCAACACTTGGAAAACGTATCGGTCAAACCATCGGTACAGTAGCTGATACCAAAGACAGAATGGTAGACACTGCTAGTGGTTTGAAAGAACAGGTTAAAGATTTGCCGACCAATGCAAGATATGCAGTATATCAAGGAAAATCCAAAGTAAAAGAGAATGTCCGTGATTTAACCAGTAGTATTTCTCAAACCAAAGCGGACAGAGCCAGTGGACGCAAGGAACAGCAGGAACAAAGGCGAAAAACCATTGCGAAGCGTCGCTCTGAAATGGAACAGGTCAAACAGAAAAAACAGCCTGCTTCTTCTGTTCATGAAAGACCGACTACAAGACAAGAACAATATCATGATGAACAGACCTCAAAACAGTCTAATATTCAGACTTCATATAAGGAATCTCAACAAGCCAAACAAGAGCGTCCAGCAGTTAAGTCCGATTTTTCAAGTCCAAAAGTGGAACGCCAAGGCAATACCGTTCAAGAAAAAACCGTTCAAAAGCCAGCAACTTCAACCACTACAGCAGATAGAACTTCACAACGTCCAATCACAAAAGAACGTCCGTCTACTGTTCAAAGAGTACCACTACAAAATACAAGAAGTAGACCACCAATCAAAACCGCCACCATTAAGAAAGTCGGTAAGAAACCATGAAGTTGAAAACTTTAGTGATTGGTGGTTCTGGATTATTCTTGATGGTCTTCTCACTGCTTCTGTTTGTTGCCATTTTATTTTCAGATGAACAGGACAGCGGAATTTCCAATATTCATTATGGAGGTGTGAATGTTTCCGCAGAAGTGCTGGCTCATAAGCCTATGGTAGAAAAATATGCCAAAGAATATGGCGTTGAAGAATATGTCAACATACTTCTTGCGATTATACAGGTGGAATCGGGCGGTACTGCGGAAGATGTTATGCAGTCCTCGGAATCCCTCGGTCTTCCACCTAATTCATTGAGTACAGAAGAATCCATTAAGCAAGGTGTGAAGTATTTCAGTGAATTATTAGCCAGTAGCGAAAGGCTCAGTGTAGATTTAGAATCGGTTATCCAGTCCTACAATTATGGTGGTGGTTTCTTAGGGTATGTGGCTAATCGTGGAAATAAATATACCTTTGAACTGGCTCAAAGTTTCTCAAAAGAGTATTCAGGTGGCGAAAAAGTGTCTTACCCCAATCCCATAGCCATACCTATCAATGGGGGCTGGCGATACAACTATGGCAATATGTTTTATGTGCAACTGGTAACGCAGTATCTTGTCACAACAGAGTTTGATGATGATACGGTACAAGCCATCATGGACGAAGCACTGAAATATGAGGGCTGGCGATACGTTTACGGTGGAGCTTCCCCGACTACTTCTTTTGATTGTAGCGGACTGACACAATGGACGTATGGAAAAGCTGGAATTAACTTACCACGAACCGCACAACAGCAATATGATGTGACCCAGCATATCCCACTATCGGAAGCACAAGCTGGCGATTTGGTTTTCTTTCATTCTACCTATAACGCTGGCTCTTATATTACTCATGTTGGGATATACCTTGGCAATAACCGTATGTTTCATGCAGGCGACCCAATCGGTTATGCCGACTTAACAAGCCCCTACTGGCAACAGCATTTAGTGGGAGCAGGACGAATCAAACAATGAGAAAGGAAGATTTAATGATGAAATTTAGAAAAAATCAGAATAAAGAAAAACAGATACCAAAGGAAAAGAAACCTCGTGTCTACTATAAGGTCAATCCTCATAAAAAGGTTGTGATTGCCTTGTGGGTACTTTTAGGGCTTAGTTTCAGCTTTGCGATATTCAAGCACTTTACAGCTATAGATACTCATACTATTCACGAAACAACTATCATAGAAAAGGAATACGTTGATACTCATCATGTAGAAAATTTTGTAGAGAACTTTGCGAAAGTCTACTATTCATGGGAGCAATCCGATAAGTCCATTGATAATCGAATGGAAAGTCTAAAAGGCTATCTGACAGATGAACTTCAAGCTCTCAATGTTGATACAGTACGCAAAGATATTCCTGTATCGTCTTCTGTAAGAGGATTTCAGATATGGACGGTAGAGCCAACTGGCGACAATGAGTTTAATGTAACCTACAGTGTAGACCAGCTCATTACAGAGGGAGAAAATACAAAGACCGTCCACTCTGCTTATATAGTGAGTGTCTATGTAGATGGTTCTGGAAATATGGTACTGGTTAAGAATCCGACCATTACCAACATACCTAAGAAATCAAGTTATAAACCAAAAGCCATTGAAAGTGAGGGGACGGTTGATTCCATTACAACCAATGAAATCAATGAGTTTTTAACGACGTTCTTCAAGCTCTATCCTACAGCGACAGCCAGTGAACTTTCCTACTATGTGAATGACGGGATATTAAAACCAATCGGAAAAGAGTACATCTTTCAAGAACTGGTAAATCCTATTCACAATCGTAAGGATAATCAAGTCACGGTATCGCTGACAGTGGAGTATATCGACCAGCAGACCAAAGCAACGCAGGTATCTCAATTTGATTTGGTACTTGAAAAGAACGGGAGTAATTGGAAGATTGTAAAATAACAAATATTGGTACATGATTACAGATACTTTGTAATCATGTACTCTTTTTGATAAAAAATTGGAGATTCCTTGACAAATATGCTCTTACGTGCTATTATTTAAGTGACTATTTAAAAGGAGTTAATAAATATGCGGCAAGGTATTCTTAAATAAACTGTCAATTTGATAGCGGGAACAAATAATTAGATGTCCTTTTTTAGGAGGGCTTAGTTTTTTGTACCCAGTTTAAGAATACCTTTATCATGTGATTCTAAAGTATCCAGAGAATATCTGTATGCTTTGTATACCTATGGTTATGCATAAAAATCCCAGTGATAAAAGTATTTATCACTGGGATTTTTATGCCCTTTTGGGTTTTTGAATGGAGGAAAATCACATGAAAATTATTAATATTGGAGTTTTAGCTCATGTTGATGCAGGAAAAACTACCTTAACAGAAAGCTTATTATATAACAGTGGAGCGATTACAGAATTAGGAAGCGTGGACAAAGGTACAACGAGGACGGATAATACGCTTTTAGAACGTCAGAGAGGAATTACAATTCAGACAGGAATAACCTCTTTTCAGTGGGAAAATACGAAGGTGAACATCATAGACACGCCAGGACATATGGATTTCTTAGCAGAAGTATATCGTTCATTATCAGTTTTAGATGGGGCAATTCTACTGATTTCTGCAAAAGATGGCGTACAAGCACAAACTCGTATATTATTTCATGCACTTAGGAAAATGGGGATTCCCACAATCTTTTTTATCAATAAGATTGACCAAAATGGAATTGATTTATCAACGGTTTATCAGGATATTAAAGAGAAACTTTCTGCCGAAATTGTAATCAAACAGAAGGTAGAACTGTATCCTAATATGTGTGTGACGAACTTTACCGAATCTGAACAATGGGATACGGTAATAGAGGGAAACGATGACCTTTTAGAGAAATATATGTCCGGTAAATCATTAGAAGCATTGGAACTCGAACAAGAGGAAAGCATAAGATTTCAGAATTGTTCTCTGTTCCCTGTTTATCACGGAAGTGCAAAAAACAATATAGGGATTGATAACCTTATAGAAGTGATTACGAATAAATTTTATTCATCAACACATCGAGGTCAGTCTGAACTTTGCGGAAAAGTTTTCAAAATTGAGTATTCGGAAAAAAGACAGCGTCTTGCATATATACGTCTTTATAGTGGCGTACTGCATTTGCGAGATTCGGTTAGAGTATCAGAAAAAGAAAAAATAAAAGTTACAGAAATGTATACTTCAATAAATGGAGAATTATGTAAAATCGATAAGGCTTATTCCGGGGAAATTGTTATTTTGCAAAATGAGTTTTTGAAGTTAAATAGTGTTCTTGGAGATACAAAACTATTGCCACAGAGAAAAAAGATTGAAAATCCGCACCCTCTACTACAAACAACTGTTGAACCGAGTAAACCTGAACAGAGAGAAATGTTGCTTGATGCCCTTTTGGAAATCTCAGATAGTGATCCGCTTCTACGATATTACGTGGATTCTACGACACATGAAATTATACTTTCTTTCTTAGGGAAAGTACAAATGGAAGTGATTAGTGCACTGTTGCAAGAAAAGTATCATGTGGAGATAGAACTAAAAGAGCCTACAGTCATTTATATGGAGAGACCGTTAAAAAATGCAGAATATACCATTCACATCGAAGTGCCGCCAAATCCTTTCTGGGCTTCCATTGGTTTATCTGTATCACCGCTTCCGTTGGGAAGTGGAATGCAGTATGAGAGCTCGGTTTCTCTTGGATACTTAAATCAATCATTTCAAAATGCAGTTATGGAAGGGATACGCTATGGTTGCGAACAAGGATTATATGGTTGGAATGTGACGGATTGTAAAATCTGTTTTAAGTACGGTTTATACTATAGCCCTGTTAGTACCCCAGCAGATTTTCGGATGCTTGCTCCTATTGTATTGGAACAAGTCTTAAAAAAAGCTGGAACAGAATTGTTAGAGCCATATCTTAGTTTTAAAATTTATGCGCCACAGGAATATCTTTCACGAGCATACAACGATGCTCCTAAATATTGTGCGAACATCGTAGACACTCAATTGAAAAATAATGAGGTCATTCTTAGTGGAGAAATCCCTGCTCGGTGTATTCAAGAATATCGTAGTGATTTAACTTTCTTTACAAATGGACGTAGTGTTTGTTTAACAGAGTTAAAAGGGTACCATGTTACTACCGGTGAACCTGTTTGCCAGCCCCGTCGTCCAAATAGTCGGATAGATAAAGTACGATATATGTTCAATAAAATAACTTAGTGTATTTTATGTTGTTATATAAATATGGTTTCTTGTTAAATAAGATGAAATATTTTTTAATAAAGATTTGAATTAAAGTGTAAAGGAGGAGATAGTTATTATAAACTACAAGTGGATATTGTGTCCTGTATGTGGAAATAAAACACGATTAAAGATAAGGGAAGATACTGAATTAAAAAAATTCCCCCTCTATTGTCCGAAATGCAGACAAGAAAATTTAATTGAAATAAAGCAGTTCAAAGTAACTGTGATTACAGAGCCAGACGCAAAGACGCAGAGCCGATAAAATGAGATTAATACAATCTCATTTTATCGGCTCTTTCCGTTATGTATGGATTCTTTTAATTAGTCTTCGATGTTTCTTGCTTCGTTGATACCGCTGGCTAAAGATTCCATTAAGGATAGTTCTTTGTCTGTAAAGCTATCCATGTATTTCTCTATCTGTAATCGTCGGGTGCTTTTTACCAAGTTATTAGCAGGTAAGAAAAATTCATCAACGGAAACATGAAGTAACGATACAAGGTCATAAAGAACTTGTATGCTGGGGTGTTGCCCTTTATTTTCAATATTAGTTAAGTACCGTGGGTCAATTTCAATCAATGCTCCCACTTGTTCACGAGTTAAACCTCGTTTCAATCGAGCTTCTTTAATGGCTAAACCAAAGGCTCTAAAATCATATTTATCTTCTTTTTTACGCATAGTAGACCACCTCTATACATTTTATTGTTCCTACTGAATTAAAAACAGGTATAGAAAAACGTGTTATATGGTTTATAGGTTTATATTTAATAAAAAGCACTACTAAACGCCAATAAAAAAAACCGTTATATGGTAGTGCTATTTACGCTGTTAAAATATTGTATATTACTTCCAAATGGCGGTTTGTTGGAGGTCAACGTCGCCATGAAGTACATCATATACAATAAATTTCCTTTCATTGGGTTCTTGTCAAAAAAAGTCGTCTATCTGCAATAGATAAGTACGTCCACCAATGTGGTTTTATAAATCATATAGATAGAATAACAGAAGCATGTAAACAGAGAAATAAATCTGTTTATATGCTTTTTTGGCTATTCAGAACTTTTTTACAAAGTTTATTTATCAGTAATGCAACAAATCCCCCTTTCACATTGGGACTAAGAGTGAAAGGAGATAAACGAGCAAGGCTCACTTCCTTTCCTAGACAGAAAGGGGGTGAGAAACATGAAACCATCTTCTTTTCAGACCACAATAGAAAATCAGTTTGACTATATCTGTAAACGTGCTATGGAAGACGAGCGAAAGAATTATATGCTTTATCTTTCAAGGATTGCAAAGCGTGAGGTGTCCTTTTCGGATGTTGGCGATTATCTTGTTAGCCAGTTTGCGACAACAGATAACTATTCAACTGACTTTCAGATTTTTACACTCAATGGGTTATCAGTAGGCGTTGAAAATGATTTGTTGAGTGAAGCATTACGTGAGTTGCCAGACAAGAAACGTGAAATTCTACTGCTGTTTTACTTTATGGACATGAGCGATTCAGAAATTGCAGACCTGTTGAAATTGAACCGTTCTACTGTCTATCGGCATAGAACCAGTGGACTAGCCTTAATTAAAAAGTTTATGGAGGAATTTGAAGAATGAAAACACAATATCCTATGATTCCCTTTCCTCTCATTGTAAAGGCAACAGATGGCGATACCGAAGCGATTAACCAGATTCTACATCATTACAGAGGGTACATAACGAAGCGTTCCCTACGACTTATGAAAGATGAATATGGCAATCAAAGTATGGTCGTTGATGAAGTCTTACGTGGAAGAATGGAAACCAGACTGATTACAAAGATTTTGTCATTTGAAATTAAGTAATATCCTCTCTCCTTTCGTGGAAGCGTGCTAAACCATTCCACGCTTCCCGAACAGGGAGGTTTGTTATTCCACCAAAGCATATTGAGCTTTCAATGTGTTTTGATAGGCTAACGAGCCATTGTTCTTTGAAAACTGAATAAAAGTAATCGAATACGTTTCGATAAGAAAAGAGCCAACGGAACTAACCGCCATGACCTATCTTATAAAGATAGCGAGCGATTCATGTTAGTGATCCGAGAAGCAATCTTTAGCAGGATTGCCTGCAACGACATTCTTATCGTGATAATGATACTCCCATACAGTCAATAGTCCGAGCGTGATAAAACCGTCGCAGGCAATGAGTATGGCTACATGAGAACCATGCAGGGGTGGAACTCCCGTGAGCTTTGCTAAAGCTGTTCGATTGCTGGTAAAACAACTTTTATGAAATCCAAATAAGTGATTTGGAAAGGAGGATTTTATGAAGCAGACTGACATTCCTATTTGGGAACGTTATACCCTAACCATTGAAGAAGCGTCAAAATATTTTCGTATTGGCGAAAACAAGCTACGACGCTTGGCAGAGGAAAATAAAAATGCAAATTGGCTGATTATGAATGGCAATCGTATTCAGATTAAACGAAAACAATTTGAAAAAATTATAGATACATTGGACGCAATCTAGCGTCGCCAAAGGGTCTTGTATATGATAAAATAGTATTAAGTCGTATCAAGGCTCTTTCCATAAAGGAAAGGAGCAAATGCCATGTCAGAAAAAAGACGTGACAATAAAGGTCGAATCTTAAAGACTGGAGAGAGCCAACGAAAAGACGGAAGATACTTATACAAATATATAGATTCATTTGGAGAACCGCAATTTGTTTACTCGTGGAAACTTGTGGCTACAGACCGAGTACCAGCAGGAAAGCGTGATTGTATCTCACTTAGAGAGAAAATCGCAGAGTTACAGAAAGACATTCATGATGGTATTGATGTTGTAGGAAAGAAAATGACACTCTGCCAGCTTTACGCAAAACAGAACGCTCAAAGACCAAAGGTTAGAAAAAACACTGAAACTGGACGCAAATATCTTATGGATATTTTGAAGAAAGACAAGTTAGGTGTAAGAAGTATTGACAGTATTAAGCCATCAGACGCTAAAGAATGGGCTATTAGAATGAGTGAAAATGGTTATGCTTATCAAACCATCAATAACTACAAACGTTCTTTAAAGGCTTCATTCTATATTGCTATACAAGATGATTGTGTTCGGAAGAATCCATTTGACTTTCAACTGAAAGCAGTTCTTGATGATGATACTGTCCCTAAGACCGTACTAACAGAAGAACAGGAAGAAAAACTGTTAGCCTTTGCAAAAGCTGATAAAACCTACAGCAAAAATTATGATGAAATTCTGATACTCTTAAAAACAGGTCTTCGTATTTCAGAGTTTGGTGGTTTGACACTTCCAGATTTAGATTTTGAGAATCGTCTTGTCAATATAGACCATCAGCTATTGAGAGATACTGAAATTGGGTACTACATTGAAACACCAAAGACCAAAAGTGGCGAACGTCAAGTTCCTATGGTTGAAGAAGCCTATCAAGCATTTAAGCGAGTGTTAGCGAATCGAAAGAATGATAAGCGTGTTGAGATTGATGGATATAGTGATTTCCTCTTTCTTAATAGAAAGAACTATCCAAAAGTGGCAAGTGATTACAACGGCATGATGAAAGGTCTTGTTAAGAAATACAATAAGTATAACGAGGATAAATTGCCACACATCACTCCACATAGTTTGCGACATACATTCTGTACCAACTATGCAAATGCAGGAATGAATCCAAAGGCATTACAGTACATTATGGGACATGCTAATATAGCCATGACGCTGAACTATTACGCACATGCAACATTCGATTCTGCAATGGCAGAAATGAAACGCTTGAATAAAGAGAAGCAACAGGAGCGTCTTGTTGCTTAGTAGTACAAATGAATTTACTACTTATTTACCACTTCTGACAGCTAAGACATGAGGAAATATGCAAAGAAACGTGAAGTATCTTCCTACAGTAAAAATACTCGAAAGCACATAGAATAAGGCTTTACGAGCATTTAAGAAAATATAAAAAGATAATTAGAAATTTATACTTTGTTTTATATAAAAATTAATCAAAAATATACTAAAACTTTCCGCTGTGAGAAAAGTGCTTGAAATACGATTATTTCAAGCACTCGGGAGTTTTGAGACCTTAGGCTCAAAACTAAGTCATGGAACTTCGAGGAAGTTCGCTGACATCCGTACTCACCTAAGGAAAGTTTTCAAATTGATTTTGTCTTCAATATGACTCTCCTAAATGGAGAGCGTATTCTACAATGGATAAACCTTGCGAAATTCTTCTAAAACTACCTTGCTGTCAGGTGTAAAAACTAGACCTGCTTCTCCAAAGCAGTCTTTGAAAAAGTCTTCATGAACCTGACGCCAATAAGCTAGAGATTTGTCTCCCTCACCTTCCTTGTAGGCATGGTCAGCTGACACTTGATGAAAAGGTTGAACGGAAACCTTTGTGACTTCGACAATGCAGACAGCTTGATTTTGAC
This sequence comes from Streptococcus lactarius, assembly GCF_016642265.1. Taxonomy (GTDB): domain Bacteria; phylum Bacillota; class Bacilli; order Lactobacillales; family Streptococcaceae; genus Streptococcus; species Streptococcus lactarius. Next base: position 126,871 of record NZ_MRXX01000003.1, on the reverse strand, counting down.
TGTCCAAAATGACATCAAAGGTCCCTTCTTGGGGAAGGGGTTCGTCCTCTAGTGCGTAGAGGTCGTAGGCTGAGGCTGTTGCTGTTTTTTCGCCTTTAAAGACCAGTTCCGCTAAAAGGTCTGGATCCACTCCAAAGGCCCAGGCATCGATTTCATCTCCGATAGAGGGGTTGATTTGCTTGTAGGCATTCCACATTTCTTGAGGTGTCATGAGTTCTCCTTTGTAATTTTTTACTTTCTTCTTTTATATGTTTAAGATGGTCTGGATGGTCAATTTCTAAATCAAAAATCTCTGGAATAGAGCTGTAATGGAGAATACATTCGATACCCATCTGATTCATTTTTTGTATGAAAGAAGTATTCAGATAGCCTGCTACAGCAAAATCAATCTTGTTCTTTCTTGCTTTATCCTGCATCTGTCTCAACATTTCTAACATAATGGGGCTTTCCAAATCATGCCATTGACTGTTTCTCACAGTCGCAAATATAAAAGAAGTTAAATCATTCATTCCAACTACAATCTTTGAAATGCCCGTTTCCAGTATCCTGTCCAAGTCGAAATAAGCTGATGGTAATTCAATCATCGTGCCGACTTTCCCGGTAAAACCATACTGACGCAATACTGTAATAGCTTGTTTTAATTGTTCGGCATCATTGACAAAAGGAAAAATAACAGACAGATTGGGATTGGTTTGAAAAACTTCCGTAACAACATTTGTCTCAGCCTGAAATTCATCTGGACACGCCAACAAACGCCTGATACCTCTGTATCCAAATAAGGGGTGGCGTTCGTCAAAATACTCTTTAGTCCCGTCTAGAATATTTGCTTCTGCATTTGTTAACTCTGAAAAGCGATACCAGACTTCTTCATCTGAGTACAAATGACAAATAGTGTCTAGATAATCTTTCACAAATTGCTGACAATTTGGTAATAGTATGTTTTGGTTTAGTTCTCTCAACAAGTATTCCCCACGAATCAAGCCGACGTGGTGCAATAGTTGTGGGTAAACTTTTTCAACAATTTTTTCACCACTAAGAGCTAGTTGATTTTGCATGTTCATTCACCTCGTCTTAAAAGATACAATATCAGATATCATTATACGACACTTTCCTCTAGTTCAAAAGCTTCATAAGGTTCAACTAACTCATATCCTAAAAATTCTGCTACTTTTTTGGAAGCCTCGTTATGAGCATCCCAAAGTGGAAACATATCTCTATTTAAACTCTCTAGAATCATTGCAGCACCAAGCTTTTTAGCAAATCCATTTCCTTGTTCGTTTGGTCTAGTTGCAACTTCCACTTCAACTGCTCCTTGGTAAATTAACCCTGAGGAAATCCCAGCAATCACTTCATTATCTTTAAGAATAACAAAGCCAAATCCACCTTTTAAAGCAAAATCCTGGTAGGACTCAAAATCCCCCTGTAAATCTTGTGACCATTCTTCCTCAGAAAGGCAGTTATAAATACGATTATCAATAGGCACAATATTGCAACCTTTCTCTAACTGACTAACTAGATCATTTAGAAATTCAACTTGAAAATTTGCCTTATCTTTAAAAGAATAGCGAGTAAAAGAAATTAGCTCCACTTTCTGACGCAGAAAATCTTGCCACTTAGTGTCTTCTGAAATAATAATCTTATAATCTAAACCATATTGCCTAACAAAATCTTCCCAAAATCTGGAATCCAACTCCCCTGCTAGGTATAGAAAATTCCCAATATCATAAAAACTCGTTGTCCTATCACTGTTTCGATAAACAGTCCCGTTTTGAGATTTAAGGCCATAGAGAACCATATATTTCTTCCATGTTTTAAATAGTTCCATTATCCCTCTATTTTACCTTCCAATTCGTGTAAGAGGTCTTGTCCAATTCTGGAAATCCTAGTAACTCTGTCTTAACCTTCAATAATAGGGGTGAGGCATTTTCTTCGGTAATTTCTTCCAAATTCAGCCAAATGGCATTTGCTGAATCATTGCTTCCATCATGAACTTCATGAGGAAGGGATTTTTGAGAGTGTTCGAAATCGAGTACGATATCATAAAAGGCCATGATATGATGCACAGCGAAGTCTTTTCCCTCTTCTTGAACCATCACATCATAAATTCTAGAATTTGAATAACTGCTAAGAGAATATCCTGTCTCTTCAAGAATTTCTCTCTTGAGGGTTTCTGTCAACCCCTCACCGAGTTCCTGACTACCACCCGGTAGATCAAAACGATTTTGATAGGGGCCTCTTGTTTTTTCAATACAGAGCAGTTTCCCCTCTTGAAGACAGACTCCGTATACCCCAAAGTGATGTTTGATTTCCATCAAATCCTCCTACTTCAAACTCCAGCCACCGTCAATCGTCAGGATTTGTCCTTGCATGGCGGATGCCTTCCCGCTAGCCAAAAAGACACTGACTTCTGCTACTTCCTCTGGCTCAATCCAGCGCTTGATGGGGGTTTCACTGGCTACCCAATCTGCTAGACCACCTGGCTCAAAATCCGCTGCGGTCATACCAGTTTTGACTGCACCTGGCGCGATGCCAAAGACCTGAATGCCAGTTTCTGCATAATCCAGGGCCAACTGCTTGGTAAATCCCGCAAGGGCATGCTTGGAGGAAGTATAAGCGTGACCGCCACCTCCTGCTAGTCTAGAAGCAATGGAGCACATATTGATGATGATTCCTTTTTTATGTTCCAACATTTTTATTAAATAATAGCGAGTCAGCTCAACCGGAGTTACGTAATTGATTTCGAAAATCTCTTGGATTTCTTGAGCAGATTGTTCCAGTAAGGGTTTGTAATCGTCCAAAACTCCAGCAGTATTGCACAAAACATCCACCTGAGGGCACCAATCAAAAATAGGTTCCAAGTCAAGCGTTAAATCACGTTGTATAAAGTGAAAGTCTCCTAGTAAGTCAGGCTTTTCAGCCTGATCCACTCCGTAAACTTGATAACCTTTTTCTAAAAACAGGCGAGCTTGAGCCAGACCAATCCCGGAGCTTACGCCCGTAATCAAGACCCGTTTAGTCATGGACTTCCACCCAATCTGTCGCTAAGACATCACAAGGGGTTGGACTCCACATGGAAAATCCTTCGCCTTCACCAGAGACGTTGATGAGGAAATAAGGCGTCACTTCTAGAGCCACTCCATTTTGCTCGATGGTATCAAACAATTGGACATAGTTCTCTGCTCCGCCCCAACCAGTTCGCACATATTTCTTTTTTGCCTTTAGTCCCGGTAAGATTTCTTCAAATGTCATCATCTTCTCCTTTGATTTATACTCACTTTCATTATAACAAAAATCAAGCTTGCTCGTTGGTTTTCAACAGAAAAAGAGAGTGGGACAGAAATCGGTCATTCGTTAGAATTCGATTTCGTCGTCCCACCTCCGCACAGTTGAGTAGGGCTGTAAAAGCTGATGAAATCAGCGTAGTAGAGCCCACTCAACCACTGCGTCTTGCTCGACAATCCAAAGACAATTGAGAGGCTAGGACTTTTGTCCCAACCCCCTTTTCACGCTATTCACCATTTTCTGTCTTGTTCTTTTTCAAAGCGCGAATCGTGAACCAATAGTAAATCATCAATCCCATAACAATGATTACCGTAGGCAGGATCACGGTCATGGTAGAATTCTGAATCCCTTGTGCCAAAGTCCAGCGATGCAAAAATCCCACTACTAAGAAGGACAGAATAGGAAAGATGAAGGCACGAGCAAACTCTTCTTTCCACTGCCACAGGATAAGTCCTGCAGAAGCACCTGTTATGAGAAAGGTATCCCATGGACTAGGTACCGTCAACCAGGCAAAAGCCGGCAAGAAACGGTCCCCTACTATTTCACTGATAAAATAGATCCCCAGAACGAGGACGACTGCCACATAGATTGCTTTTTTTGACTTCTCTTCTGCAAAAATGAGGCGACGAAGGAGATAGAAGAGTAGACCAACGGCTAAAATACCTAAAATACTATCCGTTAGATAGACGAGTGGCTTGAGAACTAGAACTGCTTGCGAAGCAAAATCACTTAAGAGGCGATAAAAAATGACTATTCCTGAGACGATTGCACCATATTTTAGAACAGATCGCGTGGATTCTTTGGGCATATTCTCTAGGATTTGGTCTGCCATTCCCTTGGGATCCTGTCCAAAATAGTCCGTCGCTGTCAATCCATCCCCACTTGCTTGCGAAAAATCTAGCGCCAGATTATAGACCTGCTCTCTTAAAGCTTTCTCCTCATATAAGAAACCGGCGAAATTGAAATAATCCCAGAGATCTTGGAAATAAGCTTGGTCCTCCTGGCTAAAGGTTTCAACCAAAGCCTGCGTTTCTCCATAATAAATAGCTGATGTCATATTGCTTTCCCCTTTCTTTGGAGACGAAATACAAGGAGGAACAGGGCTAGTCCTATAAGAGGGAGTAGCCAGCCTAATAAGTGAGCAGTTCCCTGATTCACAAGACGAATCCAGCATCCTGTAATTAGGAAAGTCAGACCCATGACTAGTAGACTCGTCATCAGTCGATTCCTGCTTCTATAAGCCATAACTGCAAATCCAAGGAGGACTAGGACAGCAAGAGCAATCCCCCAACCATCTGATAAGAAGAGACTCCCAATGTGGCCAAAATTGATCGAAAATAGTCGGACGATGTTCAGAAACACCATCAGGCTGATCACACTGATAAAAGCAGCCCAAGGCCACTTCATTTCTCCATAGCTCTGTTTGGACCAAAGCCACATGATGAACTGACTGAATACCAAGAAATTGAGTAGAATGACAACATATGTTAAAGGTTGAATTTTCAGTGGCATCATCCAGGTAAAATCCATTAAATAACGCATGCCAACCAAGATCACTCCAAGTAAGAAGACGAGTCCCACATAAGATCCTAAAGAGCGTTTAGGTAACTCAGCAAGCACTTGATCTACCATCGCCCGTGGATCCTTTCCGAAATAATCCACTGCTCGAATGCCTTCTTTCTCAGCAACTTTTAGGTCGCAAACCATATTGTAGAGCTGTTCACCGAGTGCTTCATCATCATAAAAATAAGCCTTTGCCCCAATATAGGCCACCATTTTCTTCATATAGGCTTGATCGTCCTTATTTAGATGCATCAATTCGTTTGACATTTTTTCTGTATAACTTTCTACCATCTTTCTCACTCCTTCCTGATACGGTCTACTTTTGTGACTAACTCCTGCCACTGGTCCCAAAATTCCCCTAAGCGCTCTTTCCCAGCATTACTCAGTGAAAAATATTTGCGATCGGGACCATCTGGAGACGGCCTCATTTCCCCATGAATAATCCCTTGTTTTTCTAATTTTTGAAGCAAGGGATAAATAGTCCCCGCGACAATCTTATCAAATCCCATCTCTTTGAGACTTTGGATCAATTCATAACCATAAATGGGCTTTTTGGAAATAATCTCAAGCACACAGCCCTCCAAGACTCCCTTTAATAATTGGGACTCTTTCATCCTTCTCACCTCTTTTTTACTACCTTACTAGTTTGTTTTACATACTAGTCTTTTCACTATTAGTATACTCTTTCTTAACTAGTATGTAAAGCATAATAGTAAAAAATTTTTTAAAATTTTTTGAATCCTTAAAAATGCCTTAAAATAAAGGCTTTCCAGCCCTCAAGTGTGTAAATATACAAAAAAAGTACAAAAAACACTTTATTTTGGCAATTGATTGGAGTATAATAAACGTAATTATTCAAAAGGAGTTGTGAATATGAAAAAATCTAAGCTTGCTCTCTTAGCAGGTGTAGCCGCAGCATCAACACTTTTCCTTGCTGCTTGTGGTTCATCTTCTAATTCATCAAATGGGACAACCTATAAATATGTTTATAGTACTGACCCTGATACCTTGAATTATTTGACTTCAAACCGTTCAACAACTAGTGATATCACTACTAACTTGGTTGATGGTTTGTTCGAAAATGACCAATATGGTAACTTGATTCCTGCCCTTGCGGAAGACTGGTCTGTTTCTAAAGACGGTTTGACTTATACCTACAAGCTTCGTAAAGATGCGAAGTGGTATGACTCAGAAGGAAACGAATACGCAGATGTAACTGCAAAAGACTTCGTTACTTCTCTTAAATACGTTGCAGATAAAAAATCTGACGCCCTTTACTTGGTTCAAAATTCTGTCAAAGGATTGGATGACTACGTAAATGGTAAGACTAAAGACTTCTCAACAGTTGGTGTCAAAGCCGTTGACGATCATACTCTTCAATACACTTTGAACCAACCAGAATCATTCTGGAATTCTAAATTGACGACTTCTACTATGATGCCAGTTAATGCGAAATTCCTTGAATCAGCTGGTAAAGACTTTGGTAGCGTGAAACCAACAGGAATCCTCTACAACGGTCCATACATTATGAAGTCCTTCACTTCAAAATCACAAATTGAGTTGGACAAAAACCCTAACTACTACGACAAGAAAAATGTTCACATCGACACTGTCAAATTGACTTACTTCGATGGATCAGACCAAGACTATCTTGCTCGTAACTTCTCAGACGGTAACTTAACTTCTGCTCGTCTCTTCCCTACAAGCTCTACATACAGTACAATCCAAAAGAAATTCAAAGATAACATTATCTATACTCAACAAGATGCTACTGTATACTATGCTTACTTCAACGTAAACCGTCAAAACTACGGTCACACTTCAAAGAAATCTGACGAACAAAAGAATAGCACTAAGACAGCTCTTCAAAACAAAGACTTCCGTCAAGCATTGAACTTTGCTTTGGACAGAACTTCATACAGTGCCCAATCAAACGGTAAAGAAGCAGCAACGAAAACTCTTCGTTCCCTTCTTGTTCCTCCAACATTTGTGCAAGCAAACGGTAAAGACTTCGGTACTCTCGTCGAAGAAAAACTTGCTACAGCTGGAGACGAATGGAAAGGTGTAAGCTTTGCCGATGCTCAAGACAGCTTGCATAACACTGATAAAGCGAAAGCTGAACTTGAAAAAGCAAAAGCTGCATTGCAATCACAAGGTGTTCAATTCCCAATCCATATCGACTACGTTGTTGACCAATCTTCAAACCCTATTGTTCAACAAGCAGACTCAATGAAGAACTCTATTGAAACTGCCCTTGGTAAAGACAATGTTGTGATCGATGTTCAAAAATTGTCTACTGATGATGCGGACAACGCTACATACTTTGCACAATCACCAGAACAAAAAGACTTTGACTTAGACATCGGTGGTTGGGGACCTGACTTCCAAGACCCTTCTACTTACCTTGACATTTTGAGCCCAGTAGATGGTCCAACATTGACTGGTATGGGTCTTGATCCTAAGAAAGACCAAGCTCTTATCGAAAAACTTGGTTTGAACGAATACAAACAATTGCTTGATGATGCAAATGCTGAAAAATTGGATACCAATAAACGTTATGAAAAATACGCTGCTGCACAAGCTTGGTTGACAGAAAACGCAATTGTTCTTCCTATCTACTCTAAAGGTGGTGTTCCATCTATCACTAAAGTAACTCCATTCTCATCACCAAATTCATTGGTTGGTATTAAAGGAGATACAAACTACTTCAAGTACAAGAAAGTACAAGATAAGACCGTTACAACTGCTGACTACGAAAAAGCTTACAAACAATGGCTCAAAGATAAAGCAGAGTCAAACAAGAAAGCTCAAGCAGATCTTGCAAAACACGTGAAATAATCACGTTTTAAAACACCGGGGATTACATCCTCGGTGTTTTAAAATGTAGACAAATTGTTTCTTTATATAGAACAAGTTAGGAATATATAAAGAATTAAGATAATACATCCAATTAGGCTCATTCAATCATACACTGAAACTTTCCGCCGTGAGAAAAGTGCTAGAAACACTATTGTTTCTAGCACTCGGGAGTTTTGAAACTTTAGGTTCAAAACTAAGTCATGGAACTTACTGGATTGCTGAAATCATCCACTGGATAATTTCACCTAACGTCCGTACTCACCTAAGGGAAGTTTCTAAGATGACTTCGTCTTCAATCAAAAACACCGGGGATCTCCTCGGTGTTTTTGATTGAAACAGTATTTCAGGTGATCTCTTTTTCACCTATTTTCCTAAGCTTCGATCGTATCAAATGCTATCTCACGACAATCTTGCGATAACTTCTAGAAGTCAGAAGAAAGACGAGAATATAGGAGATGAAAAAGACAGCGCAGATAGACAGAGTCGTTTGAAGGACCAAGCCCGCATTGTTCGCTCCTAAGAGAGCAACGATCTTTGCGATCATCTTGTAGGCTACTCCTAGGTAGAGGAAGGAAAAGAATAATGGAAGGAAAAAGACGGTGAGAATCTGTTTGCGAATCGTGGTGGACGTTTGCTTTTGGTCCAATCCTACTTGTTGCAAGATCACAAAATTTTCCCGGTCCTCATAGCCTTCTGAAATCTGCTTGTAGTAAATGACGAGAACCGTAGCCAAAAGAAAGATCACAGATAGGAAAACTCCAATAAAGAGGATGGTCCCTGCTGATTCACGCCACTCCTTCTCCATGCTGTATCGATCAACCCCACCAAACAAAGTCGCACCATATTGACTCATTTTGTCTGTCGAATTAAGCTCTCTGGCCATTCCAGCTATAAAATCTTGGTTTTCTTTATTTTTAGCACTAATAGAGAATTCCAAATTTTTATCAATTTTTAGTCCCAGTTGGTTCAAGTCAGGGAGGACAAGGTACAAGCCCATTTGGTGTTGAAACAGGTCGGCTTGAGGGAGTTTTCCTTGGATAAAATTGGAGTTTAGTTTTTCTTTAATCGTGAAGGTCTTCCCATTGATTTTTAACTGCGAGTCTAATCTTCCAGGATAGTGATAACCATAGGCTAGGATTTCATTTTCGCCAAGCTCAACTTTTTTACCCGTCAGTTGCTCATAAGTCGCCTGATCAAAAAAGTTGACCACTCCTTCTGTCTTTAACTCCTGACCAGTTGCTGGAGTGGACTGGTCATTCACCTCTAAGACCTTTCCATCAATCTTTCGAATTTCAGCCGACCAGTATGTTGTCTGAGTCACTTGATAATCTGATAGATGTGTCGCATCAGCTATTTTCTTAATTTGGGCTTGAACCTCCTCAATAACTGGTTCTGTTTCAGCTTCTGAAGTCATATGCCCCACACTAATATTGTAGTCCGAAGGGTACATAGTATCTAGGTAATTCTGCCCTCCAATAAAGAGATTGAGCGACCCGGTTAAGGTGACCAAGACCATGGTGGATAGAATACTAATGGTCGCAAGACCTGTTGCATTTTTTCTCATCCGAGCTATTAAGTTAGAGACGGATATAAAATTCTCCGGCTTGTAATAGTAGGATTTCCGACCTTTGAGCATTCTTAAGAAGGTAATGGATCCTGCGTTAAATAAGAGATAGGTCGCTAGAATGACCAAGATGACGGCAATAAAGAATCCTTGAACCGCCGCAACCGGACGCTCTGCTGTTAGCGCTAAATAGAAAGCAATTCCTAAGAGTCCTAGTCCTAAAAGAGTTTGGACCAGCAAGAAGCGTCCTTTCTTCTCGCCTGCTTTCTTTTGTTGCATGAGGTGGAGGGAACTGTAGCGCATGAGGCGGAAAGAATTCAACAAGAGAATGAGGCCAAAAGCAATAGCTAATCCTAACAAAGTCTTAAACACAGCCCCTATCTGGAAGGTTGATTGAATGACGACTGGAAGCCCCATACATTTTAAGAGGAGGGCAAAAATCAAGCGATCAAACAAGAGTCCCAAGCCCAGTCCTGCGCCAACCGTAAGGATATAGAAGAAAAGCAATTCCCATAAGGTCATGACGAGGAGGTGCTTCTTCTCCATCCCCAAAACACTGTAGAGTCCCAGTTCTTTGGAACGATTTTTCATGACATAGCCATTGGCATAAGCCACCAAAATGATGACGACCAGCTGGACAACGAAACTGCCAAAACCAAGAACAGATCTTGCCGTTCGTCCTCCGTAAGAAACCTCTAAATGAGGGGTCGTTGCCAGGGCGATAAAGCTATAGAGGATCATGGTTGTTAAAATGACGGACAAAGCAAAGGGGTAATAGAGCTTGCGGTTTTGTTTGAGATTAGAAAGTGCCAATTTACTTGTTAATTTAAACATTACGATCCTCCTTACCCGCCATGACCGTCAAGGTATCCGAGATTTCTTGGAACATCTGACGTTCTGTTTTTTCCCCGCGGAAGATTTGGTTGTAAAGGATCCCGTCCTTGATAAAGAGCACGCGCTTAGCCCGAGCTGCCGCTGCGGTTGAGTGGGTCACCATGAGGATGGTTTGGCCCATGGTATTGATATCTTCAAAGACATCGAGCAATGCAGCCGATGACTTGGAATCCAGCGCCCCTGTTGGCTCATCAGCAAGGAGGATTTCAGGTGAGGTGATGATGGCCCGTGCAACAGCCACCCGTTGTTTTTGCCCACCAGAGATTTCGTAAGGGTATTTTTCTAAAAGTTGGTGAATGCCCAATTCCCGACTCACGCTATCCACTTTGCTCATCATTTCCTTGACGGGTCTGCGGGAGAGGACGAGAGGGAGAAGGATATTGTCCTTGACGGACAAGGTATCCAGCAGGTTGAAGTCTTGAAAGACAAAGCCTAGTTTTTCTCGACGGAAGCTGGATGCATCCTTGTTCTTGATAGTTGAAGTATCGGTACCATTGAGGTAGACCCGTCCTTCCGTCGGCTGGTCCAGCATGGCTAGGATATTAAGAAGGGTGGATTTCCCGGACCCTGATTCCCCCATGATGGCGACGTATTCCCCTTTTTCCACGGTAAAATGAATGTCTTTTAGGGCTTCAACCTGCGTCCCTTGAAAGCGCGTTTTGTAGATCTTTTTGATGTGTTGAACGTCTAGTAGGGTCATGGTTCTTTCCTTTCTAGCTCGATAAAAGCTTCCATCGTTTTTTACAAGTCTATTGTACTAAAACTGAAACGCTTTCACCATAACATAACCTTACATTTTGCTCTTTATTTCTTACATTTTTGTAAGAAAGCAAAAAAACAGGCTAGGACTTGAGGTCCTAACCTATCTTTATTTATGAATTATTCAGCTGATGAAGAGGTAGCTTTCCCAAGAGATTGGTAGACACCTTTAAGAATATTTGTCATTGAGTCACGAGCTGTTCTAATTTGTTGCAAGAAAGGTGTACGACCTTGCTCAGGAACAACTGTGTCATCTGAACCTGCACTTGATAGCATGGTATTGAATTGAGCTTTTGAGTCATCCATAGCCTTGATAGCTGGTTCTACTTGTTGAGTGTAAGCAGATCTCTGTGCTTCTGGAATTTGTTGACCGATATCTTGTGCGTATTTTTTATAGCTATCTACTAATTTACCATAAAGATTTTTAAAATCACCAATTGTTTTAGCGTTATCGATTTCTTCATCTGTCAACAAGACGATTTCTGGAATATCAACTGAAGTTTTTGATGATTTAGATGAGCTTTTTGATTTGCTAGTTGAAGTAGATGATTTTTCTACTTTGCTAGAAGAAGCTTTTGCATCTTTGCTTGATGAGTTTGAAGCAGTTTTACCAGAACATGCTGCTAGGGTTGCAACTGATAAAAGTGCTACACCGGCTGTAAGAATTTTTTTCATTTGTATTCTCCTATAATGTATGGTTGAATTTATTTTAAAATATTTTTTCATTTCTGTCAACCATTTTACAGAAGGCCAGTAACTATCTAGGCTTTTTATTACTAGCTTTTAACATTTTTTATTTACTAAACAACAATATCAAACATTGCATATTTATTCTATAATTGAATAAAAAGCCAGAAAACAGATCGTTCTCTGGCTTTGTTCTCTTTCCCTATTCATGGAGCAATTGAGTGAATTCTTCTTGAAGTTCCTTGTTGTCCGTTGGTTTTAGATACATCTTCCCGCCATTGGTTGTTGGGGAATGAAAGACGATCCCCTCTCCGGTATCTGTAATGGCAAAGAAATAACTATGCACATCTGGATACTTATCCCAATTGCTATAGCGTTCTACGATACGGTACTTGGCATTTCCTTGACCCGTGTCTGTGTAAATGGCATCCATCTTGCTATTGTCCCCAAGAGTATAAAGATTGTCGGCTCCCACATCACCACCTGCGATGCCTTTTTGATAATTGGGTTGCCCCATCTTTTGACCCCAGGTTTTCATAAAGTCCGCTAATTTGGCTGATTTTTCAGCATTCCAAGGCCTTTTCTCCTGACTTTGGGTATCGCTTCCTGAAGGTGTGCTGTCAAAACTTTGCCAATCAAAACTCTCAAGATCAAGTTTCTCTTCATCTGATTTGCCAAAAATAGCATTGAGATCCGATCCAGGGACCTGGACTTCCTCTTCCTTGACTTTACTTGCCATCTGTGGGGCTTTTTCTAGACGGGATAGTACCGCCACACCTTTGCCCGTCCCTGACAACCAGCTAACTTCTAGGACTTCTCCTCCCTTATAGAGCGTTGTCGCATTGCGCGCTCCTCCGTGTCCAGCGACGAAGCCTTCTGCTAGTAAGGTCGGCTTTTTGTCCTTTAGGTAATAGACGCCCGTTACAAAGTAGCTCCCATCGCCCTGCTGATTGGCAATGATCATCTCGTCTACTCCATCGCTATTTAAGTCCTTAAAGGCATAGCGAACAGCTGCTGGCTGATTGATGACAGTCTCGATCACCCAGCTATTGATCATCCGATCTTCTTTGGCTAATTCATCATTCAATTTGGAAATGGCATCCAAATCCTTTGAAGTGGCAAAAATCTTTTGGTAGTCTGAAAAAACAGACTGGTATAATTGTTTGTTGTCTGCTTTTTTCGCTTGTTTTTTAGCTGCTGTCTGGCTGGTTGCAACCTCTTTTTTAGGACTGGACTGGCGCTGGTATCTTTGGTAACATCCTGTTAACAAGACCATACTCGAAGCCGCTAATCCCAACTGCATCCACTGTTTTCTTTTCATCTGATCTCCTCTAGTCTCCCGTGTTTTCATACTGATCTTTATTATACTAAAAAAAGTGTGAGGAAGGAATCCCTTCTTCACACTTAGTTTCCTTTATTTGGTTTGGTTCTACGATCCGTTTGACTTTCAATATGCTCTTTCACCAAGGCAACCACCTCATCATTGGTCGGAAGGTCCGAGTGCTGGGCATCCTCACCTGTCACAGTGATTTCTGTATAGCTAGCAGCTTGGTTTTGATAGATGTATTTTCCAGCAGAGACACTGGCATCTGGGACCAACTCATCTGAATCATAGGTAATGGTCCCAACTACTGAATACATATGGAGAGTACTAGGAATAGCTTCTTTTCCCTTGATAAAATCGGCCAACATCTCAGACTTGTTTTGAATATTGGTCTCTGTAAAGTTGTAGGGCGTGCCGATGGTCATCAAGGTTTTCAGATCGATATCATAATCCCCAAGATAATTTTCAATAAAGGCTGTATAGATCAAGCCACCGTTGGAATGACCCAAGCCCTTGAAATTATTAAAATTGTATTTTTCTTGGAGGGCTTCAAAGGCTTGGTTGAATAGCTTGGCTTGCTTTTTAATATTGCTATAGCCATCTTTGTTGTTTTCAAAACCAACCACAATCACTGGTTCATTGTCCTTGGTATCAATACTACCGCTATAGGTGATATGCCCATCATTCCATACCTTGACCTTGAGAAGACTGTGCTTGGTGCCACGCCGGTCTTGGTTGAGTTTGGTGACCAAACCATCAAAGCGATTTTCTGTCGCGGAACTTCCCGGAATCATAATGATAGGAGATAGTTTTGAATTATAGAATTTCTCGATTTTTGATACATTCGTCCGAGTCCAGCTATAAGATGGAATGGCTAAACCGATCAAGAAAAGACTGACCAAAGTGAGGACGATCACGGTTTTTTTAGAGAGTTTCATCGCTTTCTCCTTTCACTTTTAGATCTTTTCGGATACGATTTCCCATACGGACAAATGGAAAATAGATCAGCACACCCACTGCAAAACACAGCAGGCTGACAAAAAGGGCCCGAAGACTGCCACCTGTCCCGATAAAGGCATAGAGAAGGCTCGGAGTCCCATCTGGCACTGGATAGACGGCTGCTGGCATCAGCTTAAAGCACAAAGCAACCGCAGCGATGGCCATATTGACCAAGGGGATCAATAAGAAAGGTATCACATATAGCAGGTTGAGAAGGACCGGAATCCCTACCATGAAGGGGGCACCGTTATTAAAGAGGCCTGGAAAAATACTGAGAAGACTAACTTTTTTGTCCTTTTGACTATGGGATACTAGTAAGATCGCTACCAAAAGGGCCAGGACGGCGCCGACTCCTGCTACCATCCCAAAGCTACGGTACAAGTTGGTCAAGGTATAGAGATGGGGAATCCCTGTCGTTGTATGATGGGTCACAGCATAAGTCAGATTTTCTAAAGCAAAACTATCATCCGCAATTGAGTTTAGGGCAAAAGCTTGACTGTTGCCCACCCAGGCTGATAAGCCACTGAAGAGTCCCATGACAAAGGTGGACAAGAGATGATGACTACTGGCAGTTAGAGAACTGAAAAGCTGACCAATAGTCTGAAAAACATTGAACCGATAGCCCAACATAAGAAGAAGATTGATGCTGACACCGAGAATCAGAGAGAAGAAAATAGGACGTACCGTCTTGGGCTGATAGATAAAATCCTTGTCCACGATCTGGTCATCACTAGCCTTAGAAAGGCGGAAGATCTGTCCGATTAGGTAACCTAAAAAGATGGCCAAAACAATATTGGTCGTTGCAGGGAGATTGATCCTGGTCAGTTGTCCATCATTAAGAGGTCCTACTAATAATTCCTGTGAACCGACAATGAGGCTAACTAAAAGAGCTGTGACACCAGCTGTCCCTGTACTTCTCCCGTAGTGGCCAGCTGTATATTTCCCAGCAAAGTAGGTTGCTAAGGGGCCTGCCAAACCTCCAAGAAAGTTCGAAAAATTAACCAGAACTTGGCTAATAGCCTGATCCCATGGGAACCAGCTATCCATCGAAAAGAGCTGGTGGATATAGCCCCGATCGGAGAAAACAGATAAGGCAATCACCCGCACAATTCCTGAAAATAGGAAAAAGGGAAATAGGGAAACCAGAGTTTTCTGGGTAATTTGGATCAAACTTTTTTCTCGTAACCAGTAAAACTTCTGGACTAAGTACTGGGTCATGGGGCCTCCTCCTTGTGTTTTTTACTTCATCAGCTTCTAGTATCTTTTTCTATTATAGCATACCCGCAGACTAACATTTTCTTTGAAAGATTGTTGTCGGTTTATGAGAATTGTCGAACTTTTATCATTTAAGCCAAACGGCTTGCTTTCTGTTTGGATTTTATTTATAATCATTCTAAATAAGAAAGAAGGAGAATGATGATGACTGAAACAAAACACGGAGTAGATGAGTCTTTTAGCGACCGGTTGAATATTTTACGGGCAGCCGTTCTTGGGGCAAATGATGGGATTATTTCGATTGCTGGAGTAGTTATCGGGGTAGCCAGTGCGACACATAATATCTGGATTATTTTCCTTTCTGGCTTATCAGCTGTTCTCGCAGGTGCCTTTTCGATGGCCGGAGGTGAATATGTCTCTGTATCGACTCAAAAAGATACCGAAGAAGCTGCTGTGAACCGTGAACAATCCCTCTTGGATCACGATCCAAAATTAGCCAGAGAATCCTTGTATCAGGCCTATATTCAAAACGGAGAATGTGAAACCTCTGCTCAAATTATGACCGAACGGGCCTTTCGGAAACACCCCCTCAAAGCCCTCGTTGAAGAAAAATATGGGATTGAATACGAGGAATTTACCAATCCTTGGCATGCTGCAGCTTCTAGCTTTCTTGCTTTTTCAGTTGGTTCTCTTCCTCCGATGCTGTCCATCATTCTCTTTCCGACCAGCACTCGTATTCCCATCACGGTCATCGTTGTGGGACTATCTTTGATCTTCACAGGCTACACCAGCGCAAAACTTGGGAAAGCACCAACCAAGCCAGCCATGCTACGCAACCTGATCATTGGCCTCCTCACCATGGCTGTGACTTACTTCTTTGGACAACTCTTTAATCTCTAATACAGACAAGTTCCTGTAACTGAGATTGCATGTTTGAATCAATTTTAAAAACCACAAAACGCATGATAGCAGGTGCTTCAAAACCTTGCTATCATGCGTTTTTTTCATGCAATCATTTTCTAAGGAATGGGGTTTCGAGATCTCTTATTGGCCGCCAAAGACTTTGAAACGTCCTTCTGTCTGGATCTCTTTGTCCCCAGCCGGTGCTAGGATTTGTCCAAAAGGCGCTTGAGCACGAAGTTTCCAGTTAGCAGGAATAGCATATTTTTCCGCCAATTGGGCATCCACAAGTGGATTGTAGTGTTGCACATTCATACCGATATTTTTTTCAGCCAAAGCCAACCAACTTGCATAAAGGGCAATGCCGTGACCTTGCTCTGACCAAATTGGGAAATTATCTGCATACAAAGGGAACTGCTCTTGAAGCCCTTTTACCACCTCTTGATCTTCATAGAAAAGAATGGTTCCCTTAGCTTTGGCAAAACCAGCCAAACGTTGTTTTGTGCCTTCAAAAGCTTCTGCAGGTGTCACTTTTTCCAATTCTGAGTAGGCAATTTCGTTCCAAAAGGCATCTGATTCATCGTCCAACAAAATCACTACACGGGCGGTTTGGGAGTTGAAAGCAGTTGGTGTATTGAGAACTGCTCCTTGAATGGTTTCGATCAACTCTTGGTTTGAAAGTTCCACATCTTTTCCTAATACATAGATTGAACGGCGTTTGGTTTGTAAGTCCGTAAAGTTTGTCATTGTGAGTTCCTCTTTTCAGTTATAACTTTTTTTATTACACTAACCATTATACGAATTTTAATTGTAATGTCAACTATTACAACTCGGATTTTCCTAACTTTTTTGACAGTCACTAAGCAAGATCTACGATGAGAGCCCTAAAAAGAGAGTGGGACAGAAATCGGTCATTCGTTAGAATTCGATTTCGTTGTCCCACCTCCGCACAGTTGAGTAGGGCTGTAAAAGCTGATGAAATCAGCNNTTGCTCGACAATCCAAAGACAATTGAAGAGGCTAGGACTTTTGTCCCAGCCTCTTCGATGGTTGATAGAACGAACTGAATGACCTAGCGGTTGATTGCTCTAACACAACTTTCCGGTTGCGGATCAGCCTTTCTCAAATCTTTCTTCACGTTTTAGCTCTATGATGACCTATAAGAATCAAAACACTGTTTCCTTTATCTGCAACCTTTAATAGCCTCTTAGACCGTTGGGGCTAAGCGTGCTCTAAACCTTTACGTGTATTTTCTTTAATGGTTTCAGCTGAATGGAGCAATTTTTCTTTTTCTTCTTCTGTTAACTGCAAGTCGATTCTTTCGACAATTCCTTTGCGTCCAACAATCGCTGGGTAACCCAGGTAAGTTCCATATTCTGGACGATAATTGGATACAGGCATTTCTTCGTGGCTATCATTGATGACAGCTTCTGCTAGACGTTGCGCTGCTGCCGCAATCCCAAAATTGGTATAGAATTTGCCAAAGAAGACCGTGTGGCCACCTCGCAAGGATTCATAGTTGATAGCATCCAGCTCTTCTTGTGAAAAGAGATCCGTGATCGCATGTCCCTTGACACGAACTTGGCTCCAAGCGACAAATTGAGAATTTCCGTGTTCACCAAGGTTATAGCCAGAGACACTAGCAGGGTTCACTTGCAATCGATCGGCTACCGCGCGCTTCATCCGAGCGGTATCCAGCAATGTCCCTGTCCCAATGACTTGTTCTTTAGGAAGACCCGTGTATTGTTGGTAGAGTTGCGTCACCGCATCAACCGGGTTGGTCACCACAACCAAGACACCGTGGAATCCAGAAGCTTTCAAATCACGTCCCACTTGTACCACTTGCTTACTAGTGAATGGCAGTTCCGCAAAACGATCATTCGTGTTATTCGCCTGAAGCTCGATATTTCCCAGAGTAGAGACTACCACATCCGCATCTTGAAGAGCAGCATAATCATTGACCGTGATATGCACTGGATAACCTGTATTAGCAACCATATCACAAAAGTCCAAAGCATCCGACTTGACCTTTTTTTCATTCGTGTCAATCAAGACCAAATGATCGCAAGTATGTTTCAAAACCATACTGTGAGCCAAGGTTGCACCCACATGACCCAAACCAATAATACCAATTTTTCTTGTCATCAGAATCCTCTTTTCTAGTATCGATCACACTTTTGGTGAGGATAGCTCTTTGTTGACTCTATTCTACCACAATTCCAGCAAGCCGGATGAAAAAAATAGAAAAATTTCCAAGTTTTTTCAAAAGGAAAAGAGGTCCCACCTCTTTTCACGTTTTAAGAAAGAAGGGACTCAATCTCTTCCAGCGATAAGCCCGTCATATCCGAGATAAGCTCAGGAGTCATCCCTCGTGAAATCATCTCACATACCAACTGTTTACGACCCTGTTCCAGACCTTCTTCGCGCGCTTCGTCTATGGCTGTCTCCATGGTCATATCATAATTTTCTTGAATCCGAATTCGCTCGTCTATCATGGTCTTCTCCTCCTTGGTCCAGCTAGATGAATCTAGTAATGAATCTGCATGGGCCACAACCTGACTGGGAGCTTTTGTGAAGGGAAGGTTCCCAAAAAACTCCAACCACTGTCTGCCTGCATCTGTCAGGTTCTCATCTTTATTATACTTGTCTAGCTCTAAAAAGGCAACCTGCAGAAGATTTTGGTGCTTGCCATTTTTATAATAGGCCTTGAGTTGCTTGCCAGACCGGCTATTGGTCAGCCAGTATTTGTTGATGGCTGCCTCTTCGTCCAGTAAGAGCGACTTCTCCAAAATCGCAATCCCATAGACGGGCTCCATCTGCTCGTACATCTTATGTGTCTGACCTTGCTTGCGTAGTTTTTGTACATTCTCCACCAGCTGATTGGCCAGATAATAATGGAATCGATTCAAGAAATACTGCTGCTTGCGAATCTGGATCTCGATGATCACCTCGGTCCCATCATGGAGCTTGGCTCTCACATCCACCGCAGTGGAGAACAAGTCATCCTCCTCATAGGCCATGCTGTGTGGCTGGCTTCCCTCCACAATCTGAGCGTCCGCTACATCCAGCTCCAAAATGTCTCGAATAAATGCTGCCGTCACCTCCGGCAAACTAAAAATCTTCTTGGCCATAATGTCCAAGGTCGGCGATACATGCGCGTGTCTTTTCTGCATCCCTGCTCCTTTTCGATAAAAAATAGAGGGAAGGTCCCTCTATCTATATTATTCGAAAAAAATTTGGAAAGTGACTACAAGAACATTATGAAACCAAGTAATAGCTCTCTATAATAATCAATCTCAGGGTACTGCACCTTCTGCCACTTTCCTATCAAAGGAAGCTTGTAAATTAAGCCAAGTTTTCATCGAAATATTAGTAAGCTTCTCTAACTTCTGAGCAATATCATTACTAATCGGCTCCTCACCATTCACTAATTTACTGATAGTCCTTGGGGATACTCCTAATTTCTCCGCAAATTCTTTCTGGGTCATCTGATAATCTTCAATTAGCTCTCCAATATATTGACCTGGATGGAAAGCAATTACATCTTTGTATTCAACAATTTTCATACTCATAGTGATTACTGACCTCCTCTATTTTTAGGAATTTAAATTTTATCAGACTAGAAAGAAGGATCATCACTATAACTCTTGAAAAAATAATTAATTTAAAAAGATATGACTTTCAAATTCAAAACGCAAAGCATTTAGAGAGGATCACTTTTTCGGTTTAAAAGTACATTTTTTATAATCAATTACAATATTAGGATCGATATTCGGAAGAAAGACGTTAAATAAAGATCTTTCTTTCGTCACTGCTTGCAAGTGAACGCCAATCGGAATTACATCAGCCTTATTTCGATAAATGGGACGAGAAGCCATGCAAATTGAATCCGTTACTAATGTATCTTTAATTATTTTTTTAAAATGCCACTGGCTGAATTTGTTTTCATCCTCTTTCTTCTTATTAGCTTTCCCCATATTGCTCCATGCTGTTTGTGTAAATAATGATTTCAAGGCTTTATAATCGTGTCCTTTAATCTCCTTATCACCACCTAAAGAGTATGCGATTATATGACCTCGATGAAAATATACTTCATAATCTTTTTTATTTATTTTATCCCATCCAGCAGGTTTTCCAAGACTCGGACGTTTTTCCTTTTTATCCATTGACTCTTTTTGATTTTTAATATCTTTATAATCATTTTTATTGAAATAAAAAGTTGCGCCTTTAGGTCTCTTACCTAACTCCAATGAATGTGGAACAATATAACCTGTTTCACATTCATCCGGAAGATCAATCACTGAGATATTATTATTCACAACAAAATAATTCGATTCATTCTGACATTCAGCTATATTTGTACAATACAGAACTCTTACTTCGACTAATTTAGAAAGTTGATCAATAGAGATATGAATCAAATCTAAAATTTCTTGCTCTGACATCGAAAATTTCTTTTTCATTTTCCTCCCCTACTCCACCTTTACTCATCCACTCTCTACAGAAGTAAAAGTAGTTTCCTAATTTTAGTAAGATATGAATCTAATCTAACTTTCTGATTTGAAAAACAAAGCATCTTAAACCAATTGTAACCTAAATTGTTATTCACATCTGTGGATTTCAAAATTAGAATCCATTAATATTTTCTTGCTGTAATAGAATGTTACATTGTTACAATTTTAAAATCGTGAATAGTTTTATTCCTTATAACGGATTTATTTTATCCATTATAGTACCTACCAATTATTTTTAGTCGTTTTTCCGATTCCTGTAAAATTTCTTTATCAAATTCAATGCCAGTAGAATCTATACTTTGAACATATGGTTCTATCCATTCGACATCATCAAAATCAAAACCATATCTCAGAAGCCATATCTGTTTATCCGAATCAGTACCATATTTTATTAATTTAACTAATTTTTCGGCTCTTAGATCTTCCGTTTTTTCAAAGTATTTAGAAAAAAGAGCTACAAATATATCTTCTAATCTAAAATTTAGAATCTTATCTAAATAGTCATAAGTATCAAAAACAATTAAATCATAGTTAACATCAATCGCTTTAGTTCCTCGAGGAAAAAGAGGAAATGCTGCTAAACTCTTATTTGGAATCTCACTACACTGCATCACAAATTGAGAAATTAATTCGCTGTGATCTACTGAAGGATCTTCTCTTTCTTCTTTTCGACTCACATATGCATATCTGTAAAAACAAATATCTTTGAAGGATTTTCCAAAAATCTTCCAGATCATAATTTGAACACTAGTATCAATTACAGCTTTTTCGCCATTGGATAATATTCTACCGATATGTAACTCATAAACCTTCTCAAATTCATTAGATAATTTTCGATTATCGATTTGCTTTAATTTTTTAAAATCATTACCCATAAATAAACATTCAATAATATTATGAGCTAGACTTAAACTATCAGCTTTAGACAATACCTCAATCTGCTTTGGCGTTAAATTATACTCATCTGAAAAACTACCATCATTAATTGATTTTCGAAAATCTTCTAAATCACTCAAGTTGCCTGGAAGAGTATCATCCAATAATGATTTACTTCTTAATTTACTCGGACTATGCATTATTCTTCGAAAAGCTGATATATTAGAATGTCTGATAATTACAGTTCCATAATCAAACTTCTTATCTAATGTACTTCGACCTGCTCGCCCAATAATATTTTTTATAGCTAACGGCTTTGATTCCGTAAAATGCTTCAAATAAACTAAATCAAAAGGCATATTTATCCCTTGTTCTAAAGTAGATGTAGCAAAACAAATTTTACAAAAACCTGATTTAGTAAACTTTTCAATTAAGCTTCTTACTCTTAATGGCATAGAACCGTGATGAGTCACAACTCCTATTTTAAGAAATTTAATTACTTCAGAATATCTATCTTCATTTATATCATCGCTACCACCAATGATATCAGCTATTTCAGCTATAATTTTCAACGCCTCTGGATCAGATAATACTTCACAAAAACGAAGATACTTTTCAAATTCTTTAAAAATTTTACGACTAAGTATACTAGTTTTCGTACAAAATACTAGTACACTTCCATTCTCACTTAGAACCATTTCAATTGGGTCATAAGCACATTTCACTCTACTTTTACCCATAATGTTCTTATCGATACCAAAGTGATAAAAGCTATTATCTTTATCTAGAGAATAGAATATTTGTCCAACATTTTTTATGTTAAAGTTTCTTGCATTTGATTGTTCTTGTTCAAAATTATTCTTTTCAAACTGTGCATTAGGATTTTCAATAAATGGATGAGCAAATATAAACTTTGTTCCTGGAAAACTACGTTTTGCTCGTCTAATAATACTATCAAAATATAAACCACGAGCACTTTTTTCATCACCTAATTGAGCTTCATCAAATAAAAAAAAGTCTATGTCAAAATCTTTTTTGAATTTAAATAAATCTTTACATCTTTCAGGAGTCAAAATAAAAATATTTCTTGTTGCGTAATTAGTGTTTATTTTATCAACGAAGGTTAAAAGATTAATATCAGAGTAATTAAAATGCTCGTTTAATAAATCAAAGTATTCATTAATCAATGCTCTTGATGGCACTACTATTACCACATCTTTATCACTTTCCTCAATTAATTTTCTAAAAACAAATGATTTTCCAGTACTTGTTGGTGCAGAAAAACTGAAATATTTATTACTATGAGTTTCATCAACAATTTTTGATTGAACAGGGGTATATTTTATATTGTATTCATCTTCAATATGCTTTTGATACATGCCAAAAACAACTTCTAAGAGTGATTCCGTACCTAAATCTTTAAAGTACAGCCCCATAAATTTTAAAATTTGATGTTCATATAGTTCGAATAGTTCTGTATAAAATATTTTTATATAACATAGAATTTCTAAATCTGTAGTAGAGGTGGGACCGTTTTTATATATCGATTCAATCGTTAACTTCAAAATCTCTTCGACATTTTCATTTGATACAATTTTTTTTATTATATTTTCCATTAAACGTTCACCGCAATTAGAATTATTTCTTTATGATATTTTATTTTATTAAAATTTTTATTTTTTAAAATATGATTAATTATAGTTTCTGTCTCAATACTTGTAGCAGAAAAAGCACATGCAAAAGCTTTATGATTTTGAGTATGATTGTTTAAAGATGTTATAGAAACAAATTTATCTATATCATTTAAATCAGAAACATCTCTCTTTTCCCTGATAAAACGTTCTATTTGTGCCAGTGATTTACCATATCCATTACTATTCGAAACATATTTAGCTTCTCCAAATACTATAAATTGAGATAGTGTCTCAGAAAAAAAGTCAAAACCAGGATTACCAGCAATCTGCTGTTTGAACAATTCAGCTAAAGGAATGTCGAGATAATCTAATTCATTAACTATAGCCAGTCTCGATAATTCTGATACTACTGTTTCTCCTATTTCAGTAGTGACTTTATCCTGTTGAAAATGTTTTAACTGACTTGATAAACGCTCAGCTGTCGCATTAGCTCGAATCTCAAAAGAATTCTTTATATATTCTTCATCAAAAGTCTCAATCCAAGAAAGATTGTTTAAAGAGGAAATAATATCATTAATTGTAACCTTTAAATCACTGGGCTCTATCCTAATAAAAATCACGTTTGAAAGGGAATGCCCTTTATCTGATATATTAAAACATTCAATCACATCACCCATCAGAAACAAACTCCTTTCTCTAAATAATCTACCCCACCTTCACCTGTCCATTCATCAGCATTGGCAAGAGCCAATCTCGAAGTTGGGTGAGTTGTTCATTTTCTTGTTGTTTTTTAGTTATTTCTTTAATGATATTATTAGAAAAATCATAATATCTATCTAAAATATCATTTGAAGGGATAACTACTTTTATATTTTTAATCATATCCTGTGAGAGATTATCTCTTGCAGAACCTGTACTCAACTTAACAAGATACTGATATAAGTCCTCAATTACATTTTTGAGATAATAACGCATCCTAATATCATTTAACATAATCGCACATATTGCCTGGTTTGTTGATGCTTCAAAAGTTAAAAAGCTAACTTTTCCTGCCGTTGCTCCATACATAGCAACTAGAATTGTCCCACTAGGGAATAACTTCGCACTAGAATTATTTAACCCTTCTTCTGTAATAAAATTAGAAGTACTTGTAATAACGGTTTGCTCTAACTCTCCACTATTTATCCATGGTATTTCACCATTTGAATAGTATGAAACATTTGTAGATTTTGGTGTCCCACCAGAACCAGTTTGAGCTATGTCTTCTATTTTTGCCACTCCCCACCCCTCTGGGATTTCGCGTTTGAGTTCTGGGTTATAGACCATCTTTCCGCCTGATGATTTGTAGGGTTTGCCATTCTGGTCTGGGAAATCAAACTGCACAAACCAGTAGTCATAGAGGATCTTAGCCATGGCTTCCAACTCTTGGTTGATTTGATTGTTGATTTTCAGTTTTTTATCAATTGATTTTAAAACAGAAATCAATTTTCTTTGATTATCTAATGATGGTAATGTTATTTTTACAGTTTTTAAAAAATCGATAGTTAAAGCTTTCTGTACCGCCCCTATGTTGTTATATTTGATTGTTTTCTGAAATAAATCAGATTTTAAAAAGTAGTATAGGTAATCTATATCAATTATGTCAAAATTTATATTTCTTAACCAAATTAAATTTCCATCTTTAAAATAAAAATTCGGATCTTTTACAACCAAAATCTCACCTATCGTCCCTACAGCTGTAATAAGTACATCATTCTCTTGAGGAACCGGAAATTTTGATTTTATTTCAGAGTACTTTTCTGGAGAAATAAATAATTGTTCGGAAATGTTCTTCCCACTTGAAAGTTCAATCACTTCTTTACTTCTATAAAATGGCACTCCTTGCTGAACGTAATCAGATAAATGTACTCTTTTACTTGAACCAACGATACACAGTTGTTCTATAGTATAGGTTTTAAACTCACTCATACTTCAACCCCTTCATTTGCTCTTCAATCTCCTGCTCCAATGCATGCGATTGCTGGAAGAGGTCTGTTAGTTTATCTTGAAAGACGGTCATCTTTGCTTCAAACTCTTCTGCTGTGATATCTACATAGTCGATTTTGATGTCAAAGTATTGACCTGCGCTGAGAGAGTAGTTTTTCTCCTTGATATCCTCATAGGAGACGGTGACAGAAAAGTCCTCGACGGCTTCTTTCTTGATAAATGTCTCTACGATCTTCTGCTCTTCCTCAAGAGAGAGCACGGTCTTTTGGTTCTTGCCTTCCTTGACCTTGGTTCCTAGGTTTGAGGCATCGATGAGGACGACATCGCCCTTGTTTTTCTTATCGATAAAGAGAATAGAGACGTTGGTACCTGTCGTCGCAAAGATATTGGACGGCATAGATACAACACCAGCCAGCATTTGATTGTCCACCAAGTATTGACGGATGGTCTTGTCAATCCCTGACTGGGCCGTGATAAAGCCTGTCGGCAAGACAACAGCTGCTTGGCCGTCTGGCTTCAAGGAGTAGATGATATGCTGGACAAAGAGCTCATAGATTGCCATCTTGTCCTTAGACTTAGCTGGAACCTTTGGCACACCTGCAAAGAAACGCTCACTGGCTTCTGGCAAGGTCTCCACTTGGTCACGCCACTCTGAAAAGTCCAGCTTGAAAGGAGGGTTAGACACGATATAGTCCATTTTTTCAGGATGACGATTCCGCAAAATGGTATTTCCTTCAACGATATTATGGATGGAGTGTTGCAGTCCATTCAAGATCAGATTAAGACGGAGGAGATTAGAGGACTTCTGCGAGATATCCTGGCTATAGACTGTAGTTTTTTCCACTCCAATACGACTAGCCAGATTCATAAGCAAGGTACCTGAACCTGCTGACGGGTCATAGATCCGCACGTTTTGAGGTTTATCATCTCCCACTAAGATATCTGCGATAATTTTAGCCACTGAGTGAGGTGTATAGTACTCAGCATAGGTCCCCCCACCATCTTTGTTGTAGTCCTTGATCATATACTCAAAGAGGGTAGAGAAAAAGTCAAAACCTTGTGAAAAAATAGCTTCATCAAACTTAACTCGTGCAAGAAGATTGATGATGGATTTTGCCACCTCGTTGCGCTTACTACTATCTGAGATGTTATCGGTAATCAGACGCTCAGTAAAGAGACGAACCGTTGTGTCTCCTTCTGTATGAACAGAGAAGATATCGTTATTGTCAATGGCGATTTGGTTGAGGGTATTTTCAAAAGTTTCGTAAAAAGTCGCTTCGTTTTGCTGACGGTGGAGACTTTCGATCAGCTGGTCCGGCTTGAGCCAAGCCGTGCTAGTACCGATATCCTCCAAAAGCCAGTCATAGTCTTCCTCACTCATAGCCAACAAGTTTTCATAGGTGTTGGATTCATCTAGGATCTTGGCTTGATACAAAAACTTGTCGTTTAAAAACTTGTAGAGAAAAGACTGGGTGAGGAGTTTGTACTCACCCGCTTCTCCTCCTAGTCCCGCATGGGTAAAGACGGCTTTCAAATCGTCTACCAAGTCTTGGACTTGGACTTTGTATGTTTCATTCATTAGTGTTGGTATTCCTGTTCATATTCTTCAAATAGCGACTCGACAAGACGGTTAAAGTCCTCTCGTGTCAAGCTACTAGCAGTTTGGTTCGTTTTCATTTCGATCCGAGCTTCTTCTCGAATCATTTTTTTGAGGAAGTCATCGTTATCTAATACCCCTTGGTTTTGACCGATTTTATGATCGAGTCTGACTTTAGAACCTTTAATAACATGGTAGACAGCAGGAAACTCACTGACCATGGTCGAGTTGGTCACATGTTTGTAAGAGCGAGCTGCCATTTGATCCCCATTAAAATTCATGCTCAGACGTCGCATACGAGACTTGTAATCTTCCACTGACTCAAATAAAGCTTCATAGGCCTTTTGTGTCTCTTTTATATTCTCCATGGTATAGCCTTCTTGTCCATGGATCAGGTGTTTTTTCATGATACGTTGGAATTCCTCGTAGAGTGAAACCCACTCAGGGTCTTTCTCATCGCGCTGTCCTTTGATCCCTCCAGCAACACGACGACTCCAGTCATCCAAATCATTGGCCGCTAAACGGAGTTCTTCCTCAGCGATCTTGATAAAACTAAAGCTGGTCTGAGACATAGCTAGATTTAAGAGCGTCCGACTAGAAAAATTGTCCGGCTGATCAATCAAGGACAGAGTCAGCATGCGTCTGGAGAGGATATTGAGCAAGGTTGCGATTTGTGCAATGTCAATCTGATCGAGCAAGTGATGGTAGCCAAGGAGACGAGCGATATTGTAGTACTGCTTGATGGACTCCAAAGCTTTCCGAAGATCAATTAACTGCTTCTTATCCTTTATGTCATTGATGGCTTGGGAGAAGTATTCCAGATTGTCCGTTGGATAGTCAATCAAGATTTGCTCAGTCTTCTTTAACTCATGAGAAATCTCATCTGCAGGTACAAAGAGTGAGCCAAAAACATCCTCACCATTTTCACCTGTCAGGGTCGTATCATACTCTTGGTTGAGCTCTTCTAGATAGGCACGATTGGTCTTGTCAAACTCTTTCGAGATGTCTGCAAAGTCAATAACATAGCCAAAGAGATAGTCCTTGTAGGGACGATTGACACGAGTTAGAGTCTGCAAAAGGTTGTGAGCCTTGATCTTGCGCCCTAGGTAGAGGCGTTTGAGACGAGGGGCATCAAAACCTGTCAGAAGCATGGAGTAGACGATGACAAGGTCAATCTTGCCTTCCTTATAAGCGTCAACCTTGTCCTTCTTCTCTTCCTTGTCTCCCTCATCGTGAAGTATGAGAGCTGAAGTCAAGTTGGTCGAGCCAGCTTGACGACGTTCTTCTAATTGCTTTTCAAGCTCACGTGCCTGCTTAGACGAATCACAAACAATCATGCCACCGATGGTCTGATCATCAAAGACCAGATCACGCGCACGATTGAAGTCCTCAATGATAAAGTCTAGCATGGGTTCCACATAGTGAGGATGGGCAAAGATATCTTCCTTGGAAAGGTCACCACGTTGGATCTCTTCGTTGATGGATCTGAGATTGTCCTTATAGGAGGTCTCGATATCCTCTCGCATCAGGCGTAGGGTAAAGCCGTCATCGATAGACTGGTTGTAGTAGTATTTGTGGATGTAATCCCCAAAGATATCACGCGTGGTCGCATGACTTTCCTTGGTCTTGCCATCTTTCTTATAGGTGATCAATGGAGTTCCAGTCAAGGCGATTTTAATGGCCTTGGTGTCAGCCTGATAGAGATTTGGCAGGTAGGATCCTCGTTCATTGTATGATCGATGGGCTTCATCGATAAAGTAGATATTTTGACGATTGAGGTCATAGCCAGAGCGGTCGGTCAAATCTGAATCATCCTTAAATTTCTGGATATTGACCACAGCCACATCATAGCCGTCTTGTTTATGATTGAGCTCTTGTGGGTTATTGATGCGTTTAACCTTGAGTCCTCGTTTGGTGAATTCTTTAAACGCTTGGTCAGCCAAGTCCAGACGATCGACAACAAAGTAAAACTGAGGAATGATTCCCTCTTTTGAGAAATAGTTGGTTAGATAGCGGATATTGAAGAAAGCCAAGGCAGTCTTACCTGAACCTTGGGTATGCCAGATAACCCCCTTCTTAACACCTTTTGCGATCGTTTCTTCGATAGCACGTGTTGCAAAATACTGAGGATAACGCATGACGTGCTTCTGCAGTTGCATCTGTCCATCCTTGCTCTCTTCTTCGACATAGACCAGACCAAAACGAAGCATAAAGAGCAGACGTTCCTTCTGGTACAAAGAAGACAGGAAGGCATTGCAAGGTGTATCTGGGTTTAGGTTTGTTGTAAACTCTGGCTGAGATTTGAGAGCAAAGCGCTTCATGTCTTCTAAGACAAAGTCGATTTGGTACTCGGTTAGCGTGGCAAGGGAATGAAGGAAATCTTCTCCTCTTTCCTCCTTGAATGCATTAAACTTGGTTTTTGAATAGGCATTTGAACCGTAATAAGAACCCTGTTTTTGCTGGCCTTGTCCACTGATGTAAGGCAGGTTATCAGATAGGGCAATCAACTGGGTAATATTATTAAAGCGACGGAACTTACGATTTTCAAAACGGTATCTGGTTCTGTCTTGTTCTGACTGAATCCCTGTCTTTCCATCACGGATAGCATTGGGCTGTTTCACTTCGATATAAGAAAGAGGCAGACCATTGACAAAAATAACGATATCTGGGCGGAATTCATCTTGCCCATTTTGGCAAGTAACCTCAAGCGCGAGATGAAAGGTATTGGCTTCAGGATGTTCCCAATCAATATAGGTCGCACTTGTTTCTCCGATGATTCGTTTGTAAAAAGCCCGTCCCAGATCATTTTGGTCTAGTTCCAACTTGATATTACTTAGCTCTCGTTCAACATCCACATCTGTCGCATAATTATTGAACTTCAAAAATTGCTCTCTAAAAATAGATACCAGAATATTCGTCTCTGGGTCTCTTTCTTTTAACTCTTTCCCATTGTGCGGCAGATATGTATATCCTAGTCGCATCAAGTGCAATGTTGCTGGGATTTGAACCCTCGTCAGTTCTGAAAACTCTTTTTCTCTTTTCATATCATCATCCTATTAAAGCTATGCTACTCCTATTGTACTTGATCTTTCAATCTCAAGTTCTGGAGTTGCTACTGCCTTCATCCTTCTATCCTTTTCCTGTGCATAATCTCCTATTATTATAGCATGTTTGGGAAAGAAATTAACGATTTCAAAGCATTTTGTTGGTTTTTCGCGCAAAAAAACGAACCTGGTCTGGTTCGTTTTTTCTTAGTCTAAATGAATCCCTTTTTCTGCTAGATTGTCTAGACATTCTTGGAGGTAAGTAGCCTGGTGCTCGGGATAGATAGGGGTGCTCAAGGCTTCCTCTTCCAGTTCTGGATAGGCTGGGCAGGTCTTTCCTCGGTAGGTTGGCTCCCACCACTCTGGGCTGACCTTGTAGCCACGAGTGGTCATCTCCTCCATGATCAGGCGGTGATAGGCATAGAGGCGATAGGGCGAGTAGTCAAAGACATAGTTGACCGTCGCGTGCTTCTTGCCCCAGCCATTGCCCCTTAGGGCGCAGCATTCCCGGTGTTGGCCCAGGAGCTGGGGACGTGGGAGTTTGGGAATCAAGTCTTGGTGCCAGAGTCTCATCTATTGACCTCCTAGTAGCGTCGAGTCTTGTAAGTAGCGATTAGGGTAGTGCTCAAGGAGCGTCTGGATCCCCTTGATCAGATCCTCTTGGCTAGCTTGGCCATGCTGGTATTTCTCAAGTAGCAACATAAAGTCCGCCTTTTCCTCAGGAGTCGCCTGCTTTTTGAAATAGCCCCAGATATGCTGGAAGGCATTGGAGACCTGGCCACGATTTTCTGGCAAGGCCAGCGCTTGCTGGATCAGGTCCTCGACGTGGCTGACCTCCACCTGGTCTTGCTTGAGGTATTCCCGGATTTCCTTGTAAATGTTGCTGGAACGACTCAGTACCAGGTACTTATTTTTCGCCCATAGGACTTGGCAGTGATGTTTTTGATCCACTCGTTTCTCCTTTTGATCTTCTCTATCCATAGTCCTCTCATTATACCATGGAAATGAGTCAAGTTATAAAAAAGAGGCTGGGACAAAAGTCCTGGCCTCTCAATTTTCTTTGGATTGTCGAGCAAG
>NZ_MRXX01000003.1:89080-96062 GCF_016642265.1 Streptococcus lactarius | reverse complement strand
TTTCTGTCCCACTCTCTCTTTCATTGATTACAAGGCTGTGATGGCTGCGATCAAACCAAAGATAATCCCTGGGATATTTGCGACGACGATAGGGAGATCGCGCTCTTTTTTGAAGAGGCCGTAGTAAACCCAAAGGCTACAGTTGATGGCTGCGACAAGCGGTTGGAGGAAGTTCCCCTTGTGACCAGCGAGGTTGTCCATGATTTGTGGGAAGTAAGACACATACATCATGATACACATGATCGTTGCAACCCAACCGAGAATTTTCGTCTGTTTTTCACTCATTTTCAAAGTACCCGTTTCCTAATGTTTGTTTAAGTAGCCCTATTCTACAATTTATTACGCCTAATTTCAAGTTTTTTCAGTGATTTGCTTATCTAAAAGGATTTTGCAAAAAAAGCCCGCCATAAGCGAGCTTCTCTTTTCTTAAATCTGCACAATCTTGCGATAACTCCGAGAGGTGATCCAAAAGACGATCAGGTAGGTGATGAGAAAGACAGCACAGACGCTGAGGGTCACGATGAGGACTTGGCCACTATTGATGACACCAAGGACTTTGAGGATCAGGCGGATCATATGGTAGGCAAAGGCCAGGTGGACAAAGGCAAAGATGAGAGGGAGGAAGAAGACGGTCCGCACTTGACGGTTGATGGTCCGTTTGACCTCATCTTCATCAAGCCCCACCTGTTGGAGGATGACAAAACGGTCACGGTCTTCATAG
Organism: Streptococcus lactarius; assembly: GCF_016642265.1. GTDB lineage: Bacteria > Bacillota > Bacilli > Lactobacillales > Streptococcaceae > Streptococcus > Streptococcus lactarius. Next base: position 95,341 of record NZ_MRXX01000003.1, on the reverse strand, counting down.
CCTTCTGAGATTTGCTTGTAGTAGATGACGATGACGGTTCCGACCATAAAGATCAGTGACAAGAAAATCCCGATAAAGAAGATGCCACCAAAGAGGCTATTGATCTCTGCAACATCATTGGCACGGTTCCCTCCATAGATATACGTTCCTTGGCCTTGTTGGCTGCTCAATTCATCGATTAGCTTGTCATAACTAGCTGCTAGCTTGAGCTGCTGCTCTTCACCGACATTGACATTGATGCCACCGTAGATATTGGTATAGATGGCAAGATTTGGAAACCGGGCGACAAAGGCTGAGAGGTCTGGCACGATCAGGTAATTGAAATCCTCCGTCAGCATATTAAACTGATTTGGAACATGATCGGTGATAAAATCTTTGCTCACTTCTTCCTTGACTTGGAAGTCTTGCCCATTGATAGTGAACTGCTTTTGACCTGTCAGAGCCTTGTTATGAGCAAAGAGGACGACTTGGTTGCCGGTCAGATCGACCTTTTCTCCGGTCATTTGCTCATAGCTAGCTGCATCAAAGACCATAAAGACAGTTTTAGGAGTGACGCCGCGTTCATCAGCTGGATAGACGGTGAAGTCTGTACCCTTTTGTGATTTGACCCCAAAGTTGGCATAGCTCATCAGGTCGCGATTTTTGATCTCAAGATGGTGCTCAGAGGCAAATTCATCAAATTTCTGATTGATTTGCTCCAGGTCTACCCCTTTCCCTTGAACAGAGAAATCATGAGGAGCGATGATTTTCTTGAACATTTCGCCACCGACATAGATGTTGGTGGCAGCAGAGATCGTCACCAGCACCATGGTCGAGAGGATGGCAATGGTCGCAAGACCCACCGCATTTTTCTTCATACGATAGATGAGGTTAGAGACCGAGATCATATTGTTGGGTTGGTAATAATAACCCTTCTTTTTCTTAAGCAGGTGCAAGAAGACGGTGATCCCAGCATTAAAGAGTAAGTAGGTCCCGATCATAACCAGGATAACCGCTAGAAAGAAGGTCACAAGCGCAATGATGGGGTCTTTGACGGACAAAGCTAGGTAGTAGCCAAAACCGAGAGAGGCTAAGCCCAGGATGGTTTGGGGCCACAAAAAGCGAGCTTTCTTTTCACCACTGGCCTTTTCACGCGTCAATTGCAGAGCATTCAAACGGAGAATCCGCCAAGCGTTGAGAAGGACCAAAAGGGCAAAGATGAGACCAAAGGTAACAAAGACCAAGACGACAATCCCAGGTTGGAAGGTGGATACTAGCTGGACCTTCATCTTCATGAGTTTCAAGAGAAAGGCAAAGATCAGCTTGTCAAAGAGAGCTCCGATCAAGACACCGGCCGAGATGGTTAGAAAGCCAAAAATCAAGAGCTCCTTGAAGATCATGCTGATGAGATGGCGTTTCTCAAGGCCTAGCATGCTGTAGATTCCCAGCTCCTTGGAGCGGTTTTTCATGACGAAGCTATTGGCATAGAGCACGATGATAGCCCCCGCCGCATTGACCACGAAGAATCCCAAGCTGAGAGTGAACACTATAGAAGAGCCCCCTCGAAGCTCGTGAATGTGGGGATTAAAGGTCAGGGAGTCAAAGAGGTAGGCGATGGTCACTGCGAGAATGACCGCGATCGCAAAGGGATAATAGAGCTTGCGGTTCTTGATGAGATTAGAACAAGCCAATTTAGTGGTTAATCGTAACATCTATTCCACCTCACTTGCCATGACCGTCAAGGTATCCGAGATTTCTTGGAACATCTGACGCTCTGTTTTTTCTCCACGGAAGATCTGGTTGTAAAGGATCCCGTCCTTGATAAAGAGCACGCGCTTGGCCCGAGCAGCCGCTGCGGTTGAATGGGTCACCATGAGGATAGTTTGCCCCATGCTATTGATATCTTCAAAGACGTCGAGCAAAGCTGCCGAAGATTTGGAATCCAGCGCCCCTGTTGGCTCATCAGCAAGGAGAATTTCAGGTGAGGTGATGATGGCCCGTGCTACGGCTACCCGTTGCTTTTGCCCACCAGAGATTTCGTAAGGGTATTTTTCAAGAAGTTGGTGGATGCCCAACTCCCGACTCACGCTATCGACCTTGCTCATCATTTCCTTGACTGGTCTGCGAGAAAGGACGAGAGGCAAGAGGATATTGTCCTTGACAGACAAGGTATCAAGCAGGTTGAAATCTTGAAAGACAAAACCTAGTTTTTCCCGACGGAAGCTCGAAGCATCCTTGTTCTTGATGGTGGAGGTATCGGTGCCATTGAGGTAGACCCGCCCTTCGGTTGGCTGGTCCAGCATGGCTAGGATATTGAGGAGGGTGGATTTCCCAGATCCTGATTCCCCCATGATGGCGACATATTCGCCCTTCTCAACAGTGAAGTGAATATCTTTCAAGGCTTCAACCTGAGTTCCTTGAAAGCGGGTTTTGTAGATCTTTTTGATATGTTGAACATCTAGTAATGACATACTTTTCTCCTTTTACTAGTAGATCAAGAAAAATTCTTGGGTTTGGTGCAGGACTTGGAGACCAAATTCCGTCTTTTCTAGATCGGTTTGGTTATTTGGTTTCTCAGTCTTTTTGAGTTGTTTCATCCATTTCAAGAGTTTCATTTTCTTGACCTCCTTCATTTGATGAGACTATTGTACAAAAAATAAAAGGCGGCTACCATAACCTAACCTTTCATTTTGACATTTATTTCTTACATTTTTGTAAGATGGGGAATCTTAATCCATAACCAACTTCTTTTCTTCAAAGTGAATGGCAACGGTCGTGCCTTGGCCAACCTCTGAGTGGAGGCTAATCTTGTGACCCAATTGCTCTGCGATTTTCTTAGACAGATAAAGCCCCAGCCCTGAGGATTGCTGGGTCATGTGGCCATTGTAACCGGAGAAGCCCCTCTCAAATACTCGGAGAACATCGCTATTTTTGATCCCAATCCCGCTGTCTTTTATATAGAGGGTCTGGTCTTTGAAATAGATCTCAATGCCACCTGTGCTGGTGTACTTTAGGCTATTGGACAAGAGCTGCTCGATGATGACCAAGAGCCACTTGCGATCGGTAATGACGGCAACATCCAAATCATGCAGGTTCACTGTCAAGTTCTTTTGGATAAAAAAGAGGGCATATTTGCGGACCACTTCTTTGACCAAGTCCTCTAGTGACACGCGCTTTAAGACCAGATCATCATGAAAACTCTCCAGTCGCAGGTACTGCAAGACCAGATTGGCATAGGAGTCAATCTTGAAAAGCTCCTGCTCCATCTGCTGCTTGAGCGTTGGCGTCTCGACATCTTGGACCAAAAGCTGGCTAGCCGCAATGGGCGTCTTGATCTGGTGAACCCAGAGGGTATAGTAATCCATCAGGTCATTGAACTTGGCCTGGGCTGTCTTTCCTTCCTCCAGGCGTGCCTGCTGTTCTTCCGTGTACTTTTCATAAAGGAGGTGTTCTAGTGGTGAGGCAACCTCTATTTCCTCATAAAGTGCGGCTTTACGATAGTCTTGAAAAGTCATGACAAAATCCCAGATCAAGATACAGAAGGCAAAAAAGCCTAGCACTAGGGTCGCATAGAAGAAAACAGTCCCTGTCTCTGGAAAGAGATAGGCAAAGACCAAATCGACGATCAAAAAGATAAGCACTAGATAGAGCAAGCGCCTGCGGGATACCACATACTGCCAGAAGATCTTTCCAAATTTATTCATGAGCCAACCCGTAACCGATGCCTTTCTTGGTTTCGATGAAGTTTGACAAGCCAGCCTCTTCTAACTTCTTGCGAAGGCGGGCCACATTGACAGACAAGGTATTGTCATCAATAAAGAAGTCGCTATTCCAGAGCTCCTTCATCATATCATCGCGCGCCACGATGCTGCCCGCATGCTCAAAGAGGACGCGCAGGATCTGAAATTCATTCTTAGTCAGCTTGATGACTTCCCCTTCATACACCAAGTCCGTGGATTTGAGATTAAGGATAGCTCCTTGGTGCTCCAGCAGATTTTGATCTGTCCCAAATTCGTAGGAGCGGCGCAAGAGACCTTGGACCTTGGCAAGGAGGACATTTTGGTCAAAAGGCTTGGTGACAAAGTCGTCTCCACCCATATTGATGGCCATAACAATATCCATGGCTTGATCCCGTGAAGAAAGAAACATGATCGGAACCTTTGAAACCTTACGAATCTCCTGGCACCAGTGGTAGCCATTGTAGAGAGGCAGGCCAATATCCATGAGGATCAAGTGAGGGTCACTTTCGACAAAGATCCCGAGGACATCCATAAAATCCTCTACTGCGACCACTTCATAGCCCCATTGTTCCAATAATTGTTTGACCTGTTGGCGAATAATTTCATCGTCTTCCACTAAGAGAATTTTATGCATGGCTTTCTTTCCTTCTTTTTTCTTATTCCTATTATAACAGATTAAGCAGCAGAGAAAAAGATCAAGCGCAGCCTTCTTATCAGAGGGGCCTTTTTCTAGTCCCATTTTTGTGCTATACTGATAAAAATACCACACGGGAGGCACAGATGTCGACGATTTTTGAATACCTAAAAGAAGTGACCTACGATTCCATATATGACCGCCCTTTCAATGAACTGGATGTCCTCGCTTTGACAGAGCTGGCCTATCTGCCCTTTGGACACATTGTGCCTCAAGGAGATACAACAGGGATTCCAGTGCGCCTGTCTGATGCGATGGAACTGATCGATCGGACCACCGATTTCATCGTGAGTAACCAACACCTGCAATTAGTCGATGAATTGGCTAGTTCAAAGCGCTTTAAGAACATCAAACTCCTCAACTATGTCGATGAGTACGATCCCGATGTCCAAAAACAGTTTGCGGCCATGACCTATCGGCTCACCTTAGATACGTATTTGGTCGTGTTTCGAGGGACGGATGACACCTTGATCGGCTGGAAGGAAGACTTCCACATGACCTATATGGACCATGTTCCAGCTCAGAAGCGCGCAGCCAGCTACCTTCAACATGTCATGAAAGAATTTCCAAAAGGACGTTTCTTGGTAGCCGGTCACTCCAAAGGAGGGAATCTTGCGACCTATGCCTGCTCTTATCTACCTGATTCCTTGTTTGAACGGGTCGACGCCATCTACAGCTACGATGCCCCTGGCCTCAACAAGGCCATTATCGAAACAGAAGGCTACCAACGCACGTCTCCAAACATTCGTCGCTTTGTCCCTCAAGGATCCATCGTTGGCATGATGTTGGAAGTGCCAGAACCGACGACCATTGTCAAAAGTCGCGCCTTGGGTGGCTTTGCCCAGCACGACGCCTTTACTTGGGAAATCAAGGACTACAGCTTTGTGACCGTTTCTGAAACCAGTCCCGATAGCCAGCAGACCGATCTGACCTTTAAGCAATGGGTTCGCGAAACATCGGCAGAGGAGCGCAAGAAGTTTTTTGACACCTTTTTTGGCATTTTTCTGGATGCCGGCATCACTTCCATCAATGATTTAACCGATCTCAAGCAGCTAGCCAAGGCCAAAGAAATCCTCCAAAATGCCCAGGATCTGGATCCAACTGAGCGAGAAATGTTGGAACGCTTAGCCAAGCAGCTGATCGACACCCGCTTTCAAGCCTGGAAAAAATGGCAGACGGTGCCTCGTATCCTGTTTCAAATGGCCGCATTTTTCAAGCGAAAAAAAACAATCGAGACCACCTCGCCACTGCTCCTAGAGCACAAGGAGTGAGACCCAGAAGCTAGTTGATGCCTTCCGGCAAGATTTCCTATTGACCTGGCTAAGCTGGTCTGCTACAATAACATCATGTATATTCAATCTACCAGAGATACCCATTCCAATGTTTACCAAGACGCTGTCACTATTCGATTCAAGGTTTTTGTGCAGGGCCAAGGGGTTCCCGCTGCTATCGAAATCGATCAGAATGAAAGTCATTGTATCCACTTTGTGCTCTATAATGAAGCGCATCAGGCTGTCGCAACGATTCGCCTGCTCCCAGATTCAGAATCAAATCAGGTGACCCTCCAGCGGATGGCTGTACTTGATGACTATCGAGAAAAAGGCATAGGTAGTTTGCTCCTTCAAGAAGCAGAAAAAGTCGCTCAAGAACAGAGTTTCCACTCAATCACCCTCCACGCCCAGTTAGGAGCCCTCGATTTTTATCTCAAAAATGGCTACAAAACAGTCGGTCCCGTCTTTGAAGAAGCCGGTATCCAACACATCACAGCCGAGAAGTTCTTTTTAAAAAATAATTGAGAGGCTGGGACAAAAATCCTAGCCTCTCAATTATTTTTGGATTATCAAGCAA
>NZ_MRXX01000003.1:64541-89057 GCF_016642265.1 Streptococcus lactarius | reverse complement strand
AATCGAATTCTAACGAATGACCGATTTCTGTCCCACTCTCTTTTTTGTACTATGTTCCAGACCTATCACTCACTATCAATCGTCTATTATTGACGGTAGAAATATTGATCGGCTGGATAGTTGCCTGCTGATTGGGTAATGACAAGACGTGCCTTGCTGGTGTCAGACTGGTCTCCATCTGGATTTTGGAAGCCAATTTTCAGCAGTCCGATCGCTGCACCGGTCTCACCCATCTTCATCTCAACATAAGGGATCTTGCTCTTCTTATCTGAGTCTGCTACAGCCTTAAGGCTTCCTTGACCCTTGACTTTTCCATCTGCTTGGATGACGATTTCAGCTCCCTTGCCATTGCGCCAAGTTCCGGCCAAGCTAGAGAAGTCACCACCGTTAATGGCTCCAATATCCAAGTCTTTCTCTTTTTTCGGTTGTGGGTAGGCTTTCCACCACTCTGGATGGTAATCACGGAAAGCCGCCTGACCAAAGAAGATCCGTCGTTCTTGCGAAACCACTCCATCAGGACCGGTTACACCCGCAGGAATCAAGTACAGGGTTTGTTCTTGCCCTTGGATAGCCGTCGCATTGGCCCCTACGAAATAAACTTCATAATAGCCCTTTCGCTTCTTCGGTTCCTTGTCTTTGTTGAGAAGATAATTAGCCCGAGTGCCTCCGCTCCAGAAAGTCCAACCTGTCTCTCCATTTACAATACTAGGGAAGGCACTGGTCTTGTTTTGGTAATATTCATCCGGCGTAAAACCATAGAGCTTAAAGCCTGAAGCCGCGATTTCTTTTTCATAGGAGTCATTGGAATAGCTCCCTTCAAACGGCGTGAGATTGCCATCAAGGACGACATCATTGGGATCCGTCGATTTGAAAAAATCCTCTCGATTGGCAAAGACCATCTCGTGGTCAGGATTTTTATCAGACATGGTCACCGTGATCAAGGGCTTCTTGTCCGTCTTGTATTTGAAGACACGAACCGTGACTGTAAAATCAGTGTTGCCATCTGACTTCTTCATCTTGCCTGTCGAGATTTTATTGGCCCCTTCAACCTTCCAATCCGTGCTAAAGGTCGCAGAGACTTTCCCATCATCCGTCTGGTAGTCAATCTTCCAAGACTTGTCCTTCTTTTCGATTTTAGCCGTATCCCGCTCATTGGAAACATACTCACCACTCAAATCAATCGCTTTTTCTTTTTGCTTGGTCGGTTTTTTAGTGGTTTGATTAAACTCCTTTTGATGATCTGGTTGGATGTTGGAGCTAGAGTAGAGATAAACTCCTCCAATCAGAACAGCTGCTCCGGCAAGCCCCAGAATCGGTATCAAGTATTTTTTCTTCCATTTAAGATTCATTTTTCTACCTCCATGGAATTCGATCTATACACTAGTATACCCTAAATCCAAAGTATAGTAAAATTCCCCTCCATGTAGTGTTTTTTTAGCTAGCAAGCTATTTTTCTCTTATGTTTGGAAAATTCATTGTTTTTCAAACAATATATTTTGTTTTTCATTATTTTTTTATTGTTTATCGATATTTTTTCTTGACTATTTTAAAAAAACAGGTATACTATAAGTGAAAAATAAATAAACTTCAAGGAGGTTTGCCATGAAAAACTCTAAAACCTTAAAGAACGTTATTGACGTTCTTACTGCCTTCATTTACTTCTGCGGGATTACAACAGTTCTTGCACTGGTCGTCCACCTACTGACACGCATGGGCTTCTTAAAAGAGCTTGTTCAATCAGGTCGCTTGTCCTTTGATGTCAATGGCATCCAGCTCTTCCCAAAAACTCCGCAGCCCCTCTGGCAGTTGCTCTTTCCACTAGCTTCAAGCGCTATCTATATTTTTCTTCTCATCACCATTCGTAGCTTCCTCCAAAATCTCTACCAAGAAAAGATCTTTTCTCACTCCAACATTGATCTTTGTAACCGAGCTTGGAAGATCCTCTTGGTCTTGTCCTTTCTGTCTGGCTCAATCGAAACTAGTGGCAATGCTCATCTTCTTCCCTTCACCTTCCGATTGACCTTTAACACGGGACTTCTCCTCTCTGTCCCAATTGTCTGGGCGCTTGGCAAGATTTTAGAGAGAGGGATTGCGATCGCAGAAGAAAATGAGCTAACTATTTAAGGAGGATGCCATGATTATCGTCAATCTAGATGTCATGCTGGCCAAGCGAAAGATGAAATCCAATGAGCTAGCTGACAAAATCGGCATCACCACAGCCAACCTTTCCATCCTCAAGACCGGCAAGGCCAAAGCCATCCGCTTCACCACTCTTGAAGCCATCTGCAAAGAACTGGACTGTCAGCCCGGAGATATCCTGGAATACCGGCCAGATGAATAGGTACTATATTCAGAATGTCATTGGAGACTTGCCTTAGGTGAGGACGGACGGTAGCGAATCCCTCTGGGATTCCATACCTAAGATTTGAGCCTACTGTCTCAAATCTTCCGAGAGTCTGAAACGAAAATGTTTCAGACTCTTTTCTCACTGTGGAAGTCTCCATTAACATTTATTACGAATAGAACTCATCTATCATCTTTGTAAAACCTAATGATGGGAACTATATCGATACAAGAAAAGCACTCCCGCGGGAGTGCTTGAGAGTGTAGACAATCTGTTCTTCCTTACACATCAAATAAATTCTATAAAAATAAAAAAATCATTCGTTAGAATTATTCAATCATCTACTGAAACTTTCCGCCGTGAGAAAAGTGCTAGAAACACTTTTGTTTCTAGCACTCGGGAGTTTTGGAACCTTAGTTCCAAAACTAAGTCATGGAACTTCTTCGAAGTTCGCTGACATCCGTACTCACCTAAGGAAAGTTTTTTAGATGACTTTTTCTTTGTCTATCGTTTACCCAATGATGCTTCCATTTGGTACAGATGGATCAACCGTTAAGACTGTTAATTGATCTCCGTATTCTGCGGAAAGAATCATGCCTTGGCTGACATATTTCTTCATCATCTTACGTGGTTTGAGATTAGCCACGATTTGGAGTTTCTTGCCGACCAATTCTTGTTCATTTGGATAGAATTTCGCGATACCAGAAAGGATTTGGCGGTCTTCGCCATCTCCTGCATCTAGGCGGAAGCGAAGCAATTTATCTGATCCTTCGACGCGTTCCACTTCTTTGACTTCTGCTACACGGATTTCAACCTTGTCAAAGTCTTCAAACTTGATCTCGTCTTTTTCAGATTTGAGTTCCACTTCTTCTGGAATCCATTCTTTTTCTTGTGGTTTACCAGCAGTCATTTGCGATTGGATGTAGGCAATTTCTTCATCCATATCCAGACGTGGGAAGATAGGAGTTCCTTTGGCCACCACTGTAATATTTTCAGGGAAGCCTGCTAGGGTCAAGTTTTCAAGATCGAAGTTCAAGCCCAAACCAAGTTGTTCCATGATGGCGTTTGAGGTATTCATCATGAATGGTTGGATGAGGTGAGCTACGACACGAAGGCTTGCTGCCAAGTGAGCCATGACCGCTGCCAATTGTTCCTTATCACCATCTTCTTTAGCAAGGACCCATGGAGCTGTCTCATCGATGTACTTGTTGGTACGAGAGATAATATTCCATACAGCTTCCAAAGCGCGTGGGTAATCCACCGCGTTCATTTGCTTGTGGTATTCAGCGATGTTTTCTTCGACTACCTTAGCCAAATCTGCATCAAATGCAGTCACGTTTTCGACATAAGCTGGAACTTGACCACCAAAGTACTTGTTGATCATGGCTACCGTCCGGTTGAGGAGGTTTCCAAGGTCATTGGCCAATTCATAGTTGATGCGAGCCACGTAGTCTTCTGGTGTAAAGGTACCATCTGAACCAACCGGCAAACTGCGCATGAGGTAGTATCGAAGTGGATCCAAGCCGAAGCGTTCCACCAACATTTCTGGGTAGATGACATTTCCTTTAGACTTAGACATCTTACCGTCTTTCATGACAAACCAACCATGACCAATCAAACGTTCTGGCAATTTGATGTCGAGCATCATGAGAAGGATTGGCCAGTAGATGGAGTGGAAACGAAGGATGTCTTTTCCGACCATGTGGAAGACGGTTCCGTTCCAGAATTTGTCAAAGTTTTCATGATCTTCTTGGCCATAACCAAGAGCTGTCACATAGTTAAGAAGGGCATCAAACCAAACGTAGACAACGTGTCTAGGATTGGATGGAACTGGGACTCCCCAGGTAAAGGTAGTCCGAGATACCGCTAAATCTTCCAAACCGGGTTCGATAAAGTTTTTCAACATTTCATTGAGACGGCCATCTGGCGTGATGAAATCCGGTTGAGATTTGAAAAATTCGACCAAGCGGTCTTGGTATTTGCTGAGACGAAGGAAATAAGATTCTTCAGAAACCCATTCTACTTCGTGGCCTGATGGGGCTACACCACCGATAACCTTGCCATTCTCATCACGGTAGACCTCAGCCAATTGGCTTTCTGTGAAGAACTCTTCATCAGAGACTGAGTACCAGCCAGAGTACTCACCCAGATAGATGTCGTCTTGCGCAAGCAAGCGTTCAAAGATCTGGGCCACCACTTTTTCATGGTAATCGTCTGTCGTACGGATGAATTTATCATATGAGATATCGAGTAATTGCCAGAGTTCTTTCACTCCAACGGCCATCCCATCTACATAAGCTTGTGGCGTGATCCCAGCTTCTTCTGCTTTTTGCTGGATCTTTTGACCGTGCTCATCAAGACCAGTCAGGTAGAACACATCGTAGTTCATCATACGTTTGTAACGCGCCAAGACGTCACAGGCGATCGTTGTGTATGCTGAACCAATGTGCAATTTACCAGATGGGTAATAGATAGGGGTTGTGATGTAGAATGATTTTGTCATGTTTCTTTTCCTTTCAGGGCTAATGGAACCCAATTTAGTAACACTTTATTATAACACTTTTAGGGAGCGCTGAAAACCCAAAACCAGCTAGGGGACTAGACAAGATAAACAAAAAAGCTGACCGAAGTCAGCTTTTTTACATTAACATTTTGCATATCATTAATAATAATAGGGCATGAACAATATTTAATCGATCAAACTTCTAACTCAGTTCATCACTAAAATTAGCCAATATACTTGTATATTACCAACTCATAATTAAACTTTATACAATTGATTCTAATTTTTCTTTATAACCTTAATTTGGCTACTGCCATCATGCGACTTGATGATAGCGAGTTGTTGGGCGATGCCTTCTTTCATGTCATCCACGTGGCTGATGACACCGACCATTCGGTTTTCACCGATTTGTTCCAGAACAGCGATGGCCTTGGTCAGGGCTTCCTTATCCAGTGAGCCAAAGCCTTCGTCGATGAAGAGAGCTTCGACAACAGCACCCTTGCTGGTATTTTGCACCACCTCTGAAAGGGATAGGGCAATAGCCAGTGCGGCGATAAAGGTTTCACCACCAGACAAGGATTTGACGGAACGCTCGTTACCTGTCAACTGGTCATAGACGTTGATGTCTAAACCAAAGTGATCACTCGCTTTACGTCCTTCTTCACTCAAGACAAAGGAATAGCGATTATCCGTTAAGAGACCGATGTAGTTGGCATTGGCATAATCCAAGATTTGTTGGAAATACTGACGGATAACATAGACTTCAAGATTGAGTCGCCCAGTTAGAGCTGTATTTTCTCCCTTAACCACCTTGACCAAATCACTGAGCTCTTGATGAGCCTTAAAGGCCTCCTGGTTGCTGTCTTGAAGGGTCTTAGCCGCTTGGTAGGTAGTCGTCGCATCCTCAAGCCCCTTCTCTATTACCAAAACCTGAGCATGCTGCTGATTATAGCTTTCCTGACAAGTCTCTACTGCTTGCGCTAGACTATCGAGATCTGGTTGTTCTTGATTTTGGAGAAGTTCTTGCCCCCTACAAATCTGGGTCTGTAATTCTTGTTTGAGCGTTGCATAGGTCGTTAATTGAGCCTGAAGCTTAGGAATATCTTGATTATCTACTTCATCAAGCCAGAGTTCGACCTGCTCTAAGTCATTGGTGAGGGCCCCTTCGGCCTTGAGACTTCGCTCTAATTCAGCAGATAATTGCTTAACGTCTTGTTCTGCCTTATCTTTAGACTTAGTTATACTCTCAAGCCGCCCCTTGATGCCTTGAATGTCAGCATGAAGTTGGTTGTAGGCTTCACCATTTTCCTTAACCTGTTTCTCATAGATGTCTAGCTCCTGATGAGCAAGGGAAATCCGTTCTTGATATACCTCAACAGACTCAAGCTCTGGGTGAGCTTCCTGCAAGTCCTCTAGGCGCTCTTTAGCTTGGTCAAGCACTACCTTGGCCTTTTGATAGGTTTTAGCCAAATCTGTCGCTTTTTCTTGAGCTTTACCTATCTTTTCTTGATATCGGACATAATCTGTCTCTTCCTTATCATAACGTTTTTGTAACTCTTGATAATACTTCTTAACCTTCAGGAGTAGGGCTTGCCCACGGTCAGTTTCATAGTCTTCTGAAAAATCAAAATCAAACTGTCCTGCAACTTGCCCCTTCAGTTCTTGGTAATGCTGTTCCAATGCTAGCTTAGCTTTTGCCACTTGGTCAAGCAAATCCTGACGTTTAGATTCGACCTCGCTCAAGGTAGCCTGACGATTTGACAAAGTAGCGGCTTGCTTTTCTTTTTGAGTTTGAAGCTCCTCCACCTGATTCATGAGATTTTTCAAGGCCACTTCATCAGCCTGTGCTCCACCAACATTAGGGTGTTCCAGAGCACCACAAACCACACAAGGCTGCCCCTCCTCTAACTCTGCTTGCAGTTGGGCAATCATGAATTGACGGCGGGAAGCCAAAGTCGTTCTTAACTCCTCTTCCAGTTTTCTGAGGCTTTCTTGGGCTTTGGTAATCTCCAAAGACCGGGCTTGGTGACGTTTTTCAGTCTCCGTCAACTCCTGATTCAAGTCCTCTATTTCTTTCAGGTCCTGAGCCAGTTGATTCTCCACACTGTAGTCCACAATCTGGAGGAGTTTTTCGGCCTCATGCAAACTCTCTAAACTAAGACGATTAGCCTCCAAGTCTGACAAGGACTTGTTAAGCATCTCAATCTCTTTCCTAGCCTGCTGATAGGTTTCTTCCAACTGCTTGTAGTTAATACTTGAACGTTTGATTTTCTCCTGTTCTTGGGCAAGACTATGGGCATAGATAATATCCTCTTTCCACGCTCCCAGTTTCTCTTTTTTAGACTTAACGTCCTCAAATTGAGCAGCAAGTTTCTCTTTTTTAGACTTAACGTCCTCAAACGCCTGCTGCTTTTCACTTAATGCTTCTTGAGCAATTTCAAAATCCTGCTCTAATTGATTCAACTGTTTCTGATATTGCTTCAAGGTCCGAATGGTTCCCTGTAGACCTTGAGCGAACTGTAATTCTTCCAGATGCGCTTTTGCCTCTGCCTGTTCCTGAGCCCCCTCTTCGATTTCCTGACGGTAACGCTCCTTAGCTTGCTCCAATTCTTGGAATATCTTTGCCACATCTTGCGCAGTTTGCAAGCTCTTATGCAGTTTGGCCAAATCCTCATGGGCATCCTTCAAGATGCTTTTCTGCTCTTCAAGATTTTCTTGACGTTGAGACAGAAACTCTTCAAGACGTGCCAATTTTTCAGAGACTGGCGTTTGGGCCAAGACGGCCAATTCTTCCCCAGACCAAATCTGACTGGCAAAATGACCATCTAGCTGAGCCTGGCGCTTATCCATATCCTTATTGCTCTGACGAAGACGGTCTTCCAAGCTCTTTTGAAAACGGTCAAAAATACCCGTTCCAAAGATTTTCTTTAAAATTTGAGTCTTAGTCTTGGAATCTTCTTTCAAGAAACGACTAAAATCATTTTGAGGTAGGAGGATAATCTGTTTGAACTGCTCGGCATTGAGTCCTAAAATCTGCTCAATCTGTTCACCAACTTCCTTGATTTTATCCCCAAGTTTTTCAATTTCTTGACCTCCAATCTTATCCACAATGACTAGAGAAGCCGTCGCTTTTTGCATGGTCGTACCACCGCCTCGCTTGGTCTTCTCTTGCTGGAGAATACGCTCGATGCGATAAAGATGGTTGCCTTGTTGGAAATAGAAAGTCACCTTGGTCAAATCATCCTCTGAACCAGCAAAGGTTGACCGCATCTCTTCGACATTACGATCACCACTGGTCGTAGCAAACAAAGCTACTGTCATGGCATCAAAGAGGGTACTCTTACCAGCCCCCGTGTCCCCACCAATCAAAAAGAGGGGAGCATGGTCAAACTGAGTGAAATTGATGACTTCCTTACGATAAGGTCCAAAATTGGTCAATTCTAACTGAACTGGTCTCATTGTCGACTCCTCTCAATCTCCTCAAAAATACTTTCCACAAGGGCAGTCTGTCTCTCAGACAAGACATCGCCCCCAGTCACTGTCTGGTAAAAATCAAATACGATTTCCTGAGGTGACTGCATTTCCAAATCTTTTAAGTGATGATTAACAGTCAAGTTTTCTTCCCTAACATCACCTAGACGACTGAAAGTAATTTCTACAATGTCTGTCCCATAAATTTCTTCCAGACGGGCACGCACATTGATGCCCTCTAATTCCTTACGACTGGACAGTTGAATATCAAAGGCAAACCAGGCTTTTTGACAAGGTTGCTCCTTATAAAATTCAGGTGACATCAAGGTTTCAAAAGGCTTCTGTAAGACCACAATCGGCCGTCTGACCTCTAGAGGATGGAAGGTCTGAGACAAATCACCAGACGCATCCAAATCCAGAATGTAGACACCCTTTTCTTCCTTACGCTTGGCTTCCTTGACATTAAAGGCGATTGGACTGCCTGAATATTGCACGCGCTTGGTAGGACTGGCAAAGCGCGTATGGATATGCCCTAAGGCCACATAATCGAAAGCTTTGAAAAGGTCACTGGTCACATTGGTAAGACCACCTACCGTATTGCTAGTTTCAGACAACATCAATTCCCGTAGATTTTGACCATCCCTATCATCCTTCTTAGAAACCGCGAAATGCGTCACCAAAATATGGGCTTTTTTAGGATCAAAAGCTTTTTCCATATCCTTTATAATGTAGGTCAAGGCATCACCAATCTTCTGAATTTCCTTATCCTTGTCGTCCTTATAGTAAATACGGGCATCAATAGGGTCGATGAAGGGAAGCAGGAAAATCTGGCAATCCCCCAACTCAAGTGGCTCAAAAGCCTCCTCCAAACGAGTGCTTAAATGAAGGCCCTGAGGTTGAAAGAAGTCACGCCCAAAATGCAAACGTTCAGCCCCGTCGTGATTACCACTGATAGCATAGACTGGAATCTGCTCTTCCAAGACCAAGCGGGCCAAGGTTTTATTAAAAAGTTTAATCGCATCCACAGGGGGCACCGCACGGTCATAGAGGTCCCCAGCAATGATGACTCCATCCACTTTTTCGCTAATAGCCAAATCCACAATTTGTTGAAAAGCCCACTCCTGCTCTTCTAATAAAGACCAGCCATTGAGGGTTCGACCCACATGCCAATCTGACGTATGTAAAAACTTCATTACAGTCTCCTAGTTCAGTCATATTCCTATTTTACAGGAAAACAACTCTTAAATTAAAAAGAGAGAACCAAACTGGTCCTCTCTCAATATCAGCTTATCATCAACCACTGTAGTTGACAATAAAACACTTAATCTTAAGTCTATAGACTCACTTTGAACTTACTTTCCAAGATAGTATTCTTTCACAACGTTCAATTTTTCGTCAAATTCGAATACCAATGGTGGGAAGTTAGGGATTTCTACACCCATGATTTCATCGTCTGACAAGCCTTTGATATGTTTTACAAGGGCACGGATTGAGTTACCGTGTGCTCCTACGAATACGTTTTTACCGTCTTTAAGAGCTGGAGCGATTTTATCTTCCCAGAATGGAAGAGCGCGTTCCAAGGTAACTTTCAAGTTTTCAGCATCTGGAATGACTGAGTCATCAAGTGAAGCGTAACGACGGTCTGTGTGTGCTGAATGTTCGTCATCATGTGCCATAGCAGGAGGCAATACATCGTATGAACGACGCCAGATGTGAACTTGTTCATCACCAAATTGTTCAGCAGCTTCTGCTTTGTTTTTACCAGTCAAACCACCGTAGTGACGTTCGTTCAAACGCCATGATTTTTCAACTGGAACCCAAAGTTGGTCAGATGCTTCAAGCGCAAGGTTTGTTGTTTTGATCGCACGTTTCAATACTGAAGTGTATGCTTGGTCAAATTCGATACCAGCTTCTTTGAT
This sequence comes from Streptococcus lactarius, assembly GCF_016642265.1. Classification (GTDB taxonomy): domain Bacteria; phylum Bacillota; class Bacilli; order Lactobacillales; family Streptococcaceae; genus Streptococcus; species Streptococcus lactarius. Next base: position 78,820 of record NZ_MRXX01000003.1, on the reverse strand, counting down.
CAATTTACCAGCGTCGATCGCTTGTTGTGTACCTTTTTCAGACAAATCAACATCAGCCCAACCAGTGAAAAGGTTAGCTTTGTTCCATTCAGACTCACCGTGGCGAGCAAAAACCAATTTTACCATTTGATGGATCTCCTTTTATTCTTCGAGGTTGTCCCCGTTTTTCTATTCTATTTTACTAGATTTCACATGAAAAAGCTAGTCCCGACGTTGGAAAAGTGCAATTTGTCACAAAAAAGAGCCTGACGGCTCTGGTTTCTCTCACTTTAATGTTTCTGACAGTCGGGGCAAATGCCATAGACCGTCATCTGGGTCTTGGTGATCAAATAGCCACTCTGACTGGCGGCTTCTTCACGAAGATCAGGCACATCGATTTCAACATCGGCAATGCGGCCACATTTTTCACAGACAACATTCAAATGTTCATGGCCCATGAAATCGAAATAGGTCGTGGTATCGTTTCGAACCTTGATCTCAGAAACAACCCCCTCGTCTATCAAAACTTTGATGTTGTTATATACGGTAGCCAAACTCATACCCGGAAATTGAGGCAACAAATCGCGATAAATCTTCTCAGCACTTGGATGTTCATGACTCGCCACTAGATAGGCTAGAACAGCTCTACGGGTATCCGTTATCCGAATGCCCTTGGTACGCAGACTCTGCAAGATTTCTTCTACACATTCTTCTTCCTTACGATGCAATGCGTTCACTATGTTTCCCCCTTTCCAAAGTTTATTTGGATCAACCGATCACCTTATTATAACATGTTTCAAGCTAAATTCTCTAATTAGAATGATTTTTTTTAAGGTCTATCGCTAAATCTTCGTGGTTCGAAATTGTTGGCAGTGAGCAAATAGCTAAACATATCAATTCCATCTCACTCTCAGCCAATCCAGCTGGTCATCCAACGCACGCTACCGAGAATGATCTTGACCACAAGGATCATAAAACAAAACTCCAGCACCCACCACAGGCCTTTTAGGAGATACAAAATAGGGCGAAGAAATAAGATGGCTACTAATCCTACAATCAAGCGCATAGCGGATCCTCTCTTTCGTATTTCTTATTATACGCTGAGAACCAAAGTCTGTCCAACAAAAAAGCATCCTAGAAAACTAGGATGACTTTTCAAAATGCAATTATTTAACTGCTTCTTTAAGAGCTTTACCAGCTTTGAATGCTGGAACTTTAGAAGCTGCGATTTTGATTTCTTTACCAGTTTGTGGGTTGCGACCTTTACGAGCTGCACGTTCACGAACTTCAAAGTTACCAAAACCGATCAATTGAACTTTTTCACCTTTTGCAAGGTAAGATGAAACTGCTGCAAATACAGCGTCAACTGCTGCTGCTGAGTCTTTCTTAGTCAATTCTGTAGCTTCTGCCACTTTTGCGATCAAATCTTGTTTGTTAGCCATTTAACAAATCCTCCAATTTTTTTTAGGCTTTACGCCTTAACAGTACTATAATATCTAAAAAATACCTTTAGGTCAAGTACAAAACCCATTTTTTCAAACTTTTATTAGACCTTATTCATATCGGACCAAAACGGCAAAGGCATTTTCACCTGTATGGGTTTGAATAATGGATCCAGTTTCTAGTACGGAAATGGATTTTTCCACTAAAGATTGGAGCTGAGCCTTCATTTCATTGGCCCAATCTGGTGTCCCTGCATACGAGATCCCAATTTCTGCTACCTTCTTGTGGGACAGTTTTTCTGTCAACTCATCCAACCATTTTTTAAAGGTTTTATTGCCACGTCCTTTAACAATTGGCTCAAGCTTGTCATCCTTCATCTCCATCACCACACGGATATTGAGAAGAGAGCTCAGGAGTCCTGAAACACGGCCAATCCGGCCACCTTTGACCAGATTTTCCAGAGTGGAAACCCCGATGAACAATTCTGTTTTTTCTTTGACCTCTTCGATACGGGCTAAGACAGTTTCTAGATCTGCTCCTTCTTTGGCCAATTTAGCTGCTTCAACCACTTGAAACTTCATCGCTTGGTCAGTGAAGCTACTGTCAATCACGGTCACATCCACTCCGGAGAGAGTCGCCCCTTGACGGGCTGCTTCTACTGTTCCTGACAAGATATGGGACATGTGAATCGAAACGATATGGGCCCCATCTGCAGCTAACTTTTCATACACCTCCGCAAAAACTCCAACCGGTGGTTGGCTTGTCTTGGGTAGATTTTTGCTAGACTGCATCAAGCGTAGAAAATCACCTTCTCCTAACTCACTATCTGAATAAAGGACTCCATCCACCATCACTGAAAGTGGCACAATGGTAATCCCATATGCTTCAACCACTTCAGGCTCAACCGTAACGGACGAGTCTGTCACTATTTTAATATTTGCCATATAATTCTATACTCTTCCTAAGAATGTTCTGCCTCCATTATACCAAAAAACAGCGGCTTTTGCATGGAAGGCTCTTAAACTCTGCTCTTAGTCGTCAGCTGCAGAAAAGCCTGTATTGTGAAGGACATGGTCTTGGACGATGCCTTGATCATCCAAGACCAAACCATGGAGAACACCACCATAGACAGCTCCCCCATCGACCCCCATTTTTTGGTCGGATATCCAAAGCTTTTCTGTTCCGATCGGTTCCTTGAGTAGGCCATAGACCGGAGTATGTCCAAAAACGATCCATTTCCCTGTATGGTTTTTAGCCTCATGGAATGGTTTTCGGATCCAGACCTTTTGGTAGTCCGTTGTTTCTCTCCAATTTTCAAGGGTTAGATCCACCCCAGCATGGACAAAGTAATAGGTCTCTGTCTCATAGTCAAAAGGTAAACTACGAATGAAGGCCACCAAGTCAGGAGCAGCATGCTCAACTGCTTGGGCATCCGCAATCCCATCCACAGGAGTATCAAGTGGTCGACCTAATAGTGAATTGATGGTCGTATCCCCACCATTTCTTCGGTAATGATCATAGCGTTCTTCTGGATTGTCCAGCCAAGCTAAAAACATGTACTCGTGGTTTCCAGAAAGACAAATAGCCCCGTGGTGGTCTACGTAGTCTTTTACAATCTCGATGGACCTTCTACTATCTTCACCACGGTCGATCAAATCCCCTAGAAAAACTAATTGAGCCTCTCCATCCCACTCTGTCATAAGCTCTTCAAGCATGTGGGCTTTTCCGTGAATATCTCCGACTACAAAGTATTCTGACATCGTTTTAATCCTTCTTTCTCTCTTACCGTTTCAGAAGTTGGGCTGCCTGTTGGCGAGCAGCTTCTGTGAGATCCTCACCTGCCAGCATCTTGGCAATTTCTTCAATGCGTTCTTCCTGATTTAAGAGGCGCACAGTCGATACAGTTGAGTGGGCATCACTAATTTTTTCAATATAGAATTGATAATCTGCTGCTGCAATGACTTGAGGTAGGTGAGAAATAGCAAGCACCTGCCCATTCTGGCCGATTTTGTGAATTTTCGCTGCAATGGCTTGGGCCACGCGCCCAGAGACACCTGTATCCACCTCATCAAAGACAATACTGGTTTTTCCTTCTTTTCGAGAAAAAGCAGACTTAATAGCCAACATCAAGCGAGATAATTCCCCACCAGACGCTACCTTGACAAGGGGTTTAAAGTCCTCACCTGGGTTGGTTGAAATATAAAACTCGACCGCTTCATTGCCCTCCCGATTGAACTTAGCCTTGCTAAAGCGCACTTGGAAACGAGCCTTGTCCATATAGAGGTCTGCTAATTCTTGTTGGATTTCATTTTCCAAAGCTTGGGCCAATGCATGCCGCTGATCACTCAAATCCTGAGCCAAGGTAACCAAACTCTTTTCCAAACGTTTGAGTTCTTTTTCCAAGTCCTCAGACGAGAGGTCACTTCCAGTGAGGAGGCTATATTCTTTAGTGATTTGCGCCAGGTATTCTAAGACGTCCTTGACTTGGCCGCCATACTTGCGCGTGATCGAGTGGATCAAATCCAAACGCGATTCCACCTGCATGAGGCGATTGCCATCAAACTCCAGACCATCAACCACATCTTCGAGGCGCTTGGTAATGTCCTCAAGGGCATAAAAGGTTTCCGCCAACTGGCCTGAGAGCTCTTTGTAGATTGGATCATATTCTTCGATACTTTCCAGATCGTTCATGGCTGATCGAACATTGGTGAGGCTAGAGAAATCTTCTGCATCTAGCATGGTATAGGCATTGGTGAGGGTATCGGCAATCATTTTGTGATTGAGCAGGCGTTGGCGTTCTTGCTCCAGACGCACATCCTCATCCACTTCCAAGGCAACTGCTTCAATCTCAGCAATTTGAAACTCAAGCATTTCAATCCGAGCCTTATTTTCCTGCTGGTTTCGCTGGAGTTCCACTACTTGTTTGCGCAGACGTTTGTAGTCTTCAAAGGTCTGACGGTAAGCGGCTTTGGTTTGGAAAAAGGCTGCGTCTCCAAATTCATCCAGCATGGCGATATGCAATTGGGGCCGCATAAGTTCTTCCTGATCATGCTGGCCATGGATATCCACCAAATGTTGCCCTACTGCCTTTAAGACAGACAAATTCACCATCTGACCATTGATTCGACTGACACTACGGCCATTTTGCAAGATCTCACGGCGAATGATCAACTCATCAGTCCACTCTAACCCTTGCTCTTCAAAAATAGCCGTCAAGTGGCGGTTGCTCTCCACGCTGAAGAGGCCTTCGATCTCGGCTTTTGGCGCTCCGTGGCGAATGACATCCATCGTTGCACGGCTCCCCAGCATCATGTTCATAGCATCGATAATGATGGATTTCCCGGCACCCGTTTCCCCCGTCAGTACCGTCATTCCCTTTTCAAAATTGAGAGAAATCTCTTCGATAATGGCGAAGTTCTTAATCGAAATTTCTAATAGCATTGGCTCTTACCACCCAAAGATCGATCTAATAATATTCTCTGCTTCTGGGGCGGAATGGGCTAGGATTAAAATGGTGTCATCATCAGCAACAATGCTAAAGATATGGTTTTTATAGATATCTCGCAAGCGACGTTTGACCAAGGGGGCTGTTCCTGGCACCATGGTCAAATTCACAAATTCTCCCATTCGACGGTGCGACAAGATATTGCTTTCAATCATCCCAATCCCTTGATGGTGCTTGCGGGGCAATTCATAAACATAGGTCATGTCTTTCAAAGGGCGTTTGACAATTCCTAATTCCTTGATATCACGTGACACCGTCGCCTGAGTTGCTGAAATGCCTTCTTCTTTCAAATGTTCTACGATTTCTTCTTGCGTCCCTACTTCATGATCGCGAATGAAGCGACGAATTTTTTCCAATCGGATATTCTTACTCTTCATGTTTAAATTCTCCATGTGCCTGATCTACCACAGCTTGAAGCTCTTCAGTAGTCGGCATTCTTTTTTCTTCTTTCTTTTCTAAATACATTAAAAATTCAATATTGCCATGGCCTCCTTGAATAGGAGAATAGTCCATTCCCATCACAGAAAAACCATGTTCCCCAGCAAAAGTGGCTACTTTTTCAAGGACTGCCAGATGGACCTTGGGATCCTTTACGATACCGTGCTTGCCGATCTGCTCACGTCCTGCTTCAAACTGAGGTTTGACTAGGGCCACCACTTGCCCATGATCCGCCAAAATCCGGTGAAGAGCTGGCAAAATCAAGTCCAAGGAAATAAAGCTGACATCGATACTCGCAAAGCTCGGTGTCGCTTCAAAATCATCTGGCTGGGCATAGCGGAAATTGAACTGTTCCATCGAGACTACCCGAGGATCATTGCGCAATTTCCAAGCCAACTGATTGGTCCCTACATCCACCGAAAAGACCTGGCTGGCTCCATTTTGCAGCATGACATCTGTAAAGCCACCCGTAGAAGCTCCAATATCAATGGCAATCTTGTCCTCTACAGTTAAGCCAAATTGGTTCAAGGCTTTTTCTAATTTGAGGCCGCCCCGGCTGACATACTTGAGCTTTTCACCCTTTAATTTCAACTCGGTCGCTTCATCAATTTTTTCACCCGGTTTATCGAAGCGCTCCCCATTGATAACGGCAACGACAAGGCCAGCCATGACCCCTCTTTTGGCTTGTTCACGGGTGTCAAACAGGCCCTGTTTGTAGGCTAATACATCCACTCTTTCCTTAGCCATGTATACGTAATCCTTCTATTAATTTCTTGATTGCTTGCGGATGAAAGGCGCAGATAGCGACTAACTGATCCAACAAATCCCCGCAAGCATCCAATTCTCTTTCAAGCAATGCTTTTGATGCTTCCAATCCCAAGAGGGCTGGATAGGTTGATTTTTCAGCCACTAAGTCCTTTTGAGGGGTCTTGCCCAGAGCTTCAAAATCAGCCACCAAATCCAAGATATCGTCCCGCACTTGAAAGGCGAGACCTAATTTTTGCCCGAGCTGTTTCAAAAGCTGACGAATGTCTGCTTCTAGTTCTAAAATAGACCCCGCTGCAATAAATGGATAGGCGAGGAGTCGTCCTGTCTTATTTGCATGGATGGTCTGTAATTCCTCTAAGGTGAGCTGTTTGTGCTCCCCTTCCATATCCAGGACTTGGCCAGCGACCATTCCACGACTCCCTGAAGCATCTGACAATTCAAGGATTAATGCTACTTTAACCGTATCTGGAAGCTGACTTGTTGCAATCATCCCAAAAGGATCGAGAAAAAGCGCATCTCCCGCTAAAATCGCCAAGTCTTCTCCAAACTTTTTATGATTGGTCAATTGGCCCCGGCGGTAATCATCATCGTCCATAGCAGGCAGATCATCATGAATGAGGCTGCCAGTATGAACCATCTCCAAAGCTCCTGCCACTTGAAAATGGGCATCCGTCAAATCCTGACCAAAAGCTTCTAACAATTCAAGAAGAAGCAAGGGGCGCAGGCGTTTGCCACCGGCCTGGATCGAATAAAGGACTGAGTCCACTAAATGGGGAGCGACCGTTTTTTCCTCATAAAAAGAGCGAATGGCTTCTTCTACTCTGTTTCGTTTTTCTTCTTGTCTCATGCTAGATCTGCTTCAGTGCCGTCTGCTTGCATGACCTTGACCAAAGTTTTCTCTGCTTGATCTAAGGTATCTTGCAATGCTTTTGACAACTTCATTCCTTTTTGAAATTCTGTAAGGGCCTCTTCTAGAGCCACATCACCACTTTCCAATTTTTGGACAATGGCTTCCAAATCTGCTAGATTTTCTTCAAACTTTTTTTCTTTCGACATGTTTTACCTCTACTTCTAACTGACCATCTCTCATGATGAGGGACAGCGGGTCTCCTTCTTTTACTTTCGCCACCGAATCCAATACTCGATCGTCTTGCTTGACCATGGCATAGCCACGCGCAATAATCCGGCTGGTATCTAGCATCAAGAGAGCCTCAGATAAGCTTTGTACCTTTACTTTTTGCTCTTTTAAGATTTGTTCCATTCGGTTGGTTAAGATGCGCTTATCTTGGAGGACACGATCCTGATAGCGCTCGATACGATGCAGGGGAGCCGTTGCTTCTAAACGATGACGCAGACCTTGAAGCTGCGTTGTCCCTTTTCCATAAGTATCACGCATCCCTTGTTTCAATCGCAATTGCAACTGGTCAATCTTTTGCAAGTAGCCATCATAGAGTCTTTCGGGTTGCCTAAAAATAACGGATTGGCTCAATTTGGCCAACCGTTCACGGTTATAGGCCAAGCGATTGGACATGGCCGTTGCCATGCGGTTTTCCTGCTTTTGTAAATGGGACAGCAGGTCTAATTTGGTCACTGGAGTGGCCAATTCAGCAGCTGCTGTCGGAGTAGCAGCTCGTCGGTCTGCTACAAAATCGGCTAGAGTCGTATCTGTCTCATGCCCAACACTGGAGATAATCGGAATCCGTGATTCAAAGATCGCTCGTACCACCGCTTCTTCATTAAAAGCCCAGAGGTCTTCAATCGAGCCACCCCCACGACCAATAATCAAGACATCCAAATCCTCCCGTTGGTTGGCCCTTTGAATATTGGCAACTACCTCACTGGCGGCACCTTCTCCTTGAACCTTTGTCGGGTAGAGCACAATGCCCACACCTGGAAAACGACGGCTCACCGTTGTGATAATGTCACGAATCACAGCCCCACTTTGACTGGTGACCACCCCAATCTTTCTTGGAAATTGCGGCAAAGACTGTTTCCACCGTTCCTGAAAGAGCCCTTCTTCCGTCAGCTTTTTCTTGAGTTGCTCAAATTGGATAGCTAAGGCCCCTACCCCATCTGGTTCCGCCTTTTCGATGACAATGGAATAACTGCCACCTGGTTCATAAAGCTGAATACGGCCAATGACGTTGATCTTCATCCCTTCTTCCAGCTCAAAACCAAAACTGCGATACACCCCAGCCCAGACAGTCGCCTGAATCACCGCTTTTTCATCCTTTAGGGAAAAATACTGGTGGTTGGGACGCTTTCGGAAGTTTGAAACCTGACCCGTCAGATAGACCCGCTCCAAATAGGGATCCTTATCAAATTTTAATTTCAAATATTTGGTCAAACTTGATACGGATAAATAGTTGGACATGTGAACTCCTTTCTGTAGCATATGATCAAGTTTAATTATACCAAAAATCATTCAAAAAAGGCTGGTAGACAAAGCGAAATCATGAATTTCCTTTCTCTACAAGCCACATTTTATTCAAGCTAGGTCTGATCGTATTGATTTGAAACTGAAAGTTTTTACAAGGGATCAGCACAAGGGTATCCATCCGACTTTGTAACTAATGGTTGCTGTTTTGAGTGAGCCTTACTTTTATCCAGCTAGTACCTTTACTCCTAAACTCTTTCGTCAGCAAAAGTCACTCCACTTCTTCATCCATCTTGGGATTTCTTTGCTGATGCTTGTCGGTAGAACCACATAAGCCTCCTTGCTCAAGTCTTCAGCAATCGCTGAATGAAGGTAGGTCGCGACCACCACGCGCTCATAGAGACTGACCTGTGGAAATTGACCTGCAAAGCCTGCAATCATGCCTGCCAAGGTATCGCCCATGCCACCTGTTGCTTGATAGGGACCACCAACATCTAGCTGATAGCCCTCTTCTGTCCCACTTGTCCAAATGCGTGTGTGGGGCCCTTTTTCTACAACGACTGTTCCTTTAGGAAAGTGCTGTACTGCTCTTTGGCTTCTCTCTTCCGTCTGACTTGTGAGATCAAGCCCTGACAGTTTTTCCCACTCTTTTTGATGAGGGGTAAAAACCAGCTGAGCTTCTGGCAAGTCAAACTGAGAGCTTGAGAAAAGACTAATAGCCCCCCCATCTAAGATCAAGACTTGCTGGCTAGAGACTTGCTCAAAAATCATTTGCAAGACTGCTAGGTTTTCATGCGATTCCTTTAAGCCCGGACCGACAAGAATGACACTGGCTTTTTGAATCTGCTCTCGAAGAAGATCCTGATCTGCCAGATCAAAGCCCATGGCTTCAGGAAGATGGCTGTGAAGAGCCGTCAGATTGTCAGGATCTGTTGCAACAGTGACCAGACCTGCACCACTATGAACCGCAGCGAGTGCCGCCATAATGATGGCTCCCCCATAGGGATAGGTTCCTCCGATCAGGAACAGGCGACCAAAATCGCCCTTATATGACTTGGCCTCTCGCTTGATAATAACCCGCTGAATCTCGTCTTTCTGAACTGTTCTCATACCTTCCTCATTTCTAGCGAAAAAGGAGAAGCCACGACTCCCCCTCCTTCTTTTATTTTCCTCTAAATTCTGCGAAGACTTGCAAGATCTTAGCAGCCACAGCTTGTGGTTGATTTTGTTTGGCTATTAATTGATCATCTGCATAGGGAGAAAGAGCCGGAAAATCACCAATTTGAACCGCATAAAGAGCTTTTTCAAAGAATTCAATATCGTTTTGATCATTACCAAAAGCTACAAAGTTCTCACCGCATAACTCTTCTACCGTTGAAGCTTTATGGGTATCTGCCGGATTGAGGTAGATACATTTTTCATGCGCGTGATAGCGAATGTGGGCCTTGTTTGTCTTTTCGATTCGCTCAACAATCTCATCCACCAATTCCTCATGACCCCCCATATAGATCACGACTTTGATCGGATCTGTCAGCTCTCCTAAAGAACGATACTGGGCTTTATTGAGAGGATCGACACCCGTATAGAAGGGAATTTTTTCTAAAATCTGTCCGCTATAATCAAAGGTATCATCCACGAAAAACGGCAGATTGTAATGGCGACAAAAGCCAAGGACTTGCCGGTACACATCCTTGTCCAAGTAGTCCGCATGAACCAATTGGCCTTGATGATAGGCAACACCGCCATTTAAGCCAATCACAAGCTTTTGGCACAACTCATCACCTAAAAGCCCTAAGCAATCCCGATAGGAACGCGCAGAAGCAAAGGCAACTTCATGGCCAAATTCTTCTGCTCTTACTAAGACCTGTTTGATTTCATCATCGATTGTGACACCATCGAACGACAGGGTTCCATCTAAATCAAAAACAAACTTCATCTTGCTCACACTTTCATTATTTTACGCTACGAACAGCTGCTTCGTAGGTTTGCTCCATCAGCATGGTAATGGTCATAGGACCAACCCCTCCAGGTACTGGAGTAAGGTGACTAGCTATCGGGGAAACTGCGTCAAAATCGACATCCCCACACAATTTGCCATCCTCATCACGATTCATCCCGACGTCAATGACCACTGCGCCTTCTTTTACGAAGTCCGCTGTTACAAATTTTGCACGACCGATCGCAACCACCAGGATATCCGCTGTCTTCGCAATTTTGGCTAGATGATGGGTCCTCGAATGGGTCAAGGTAACCGTCGCATTCTTGGCCAAAAGCAATTGAGCCATTGGTTTTCCAACAATATTGGAGCGGCCAATTACAACTGCTCGCTTGCCTTCTAACTCTATCCCATATGCTTTAAACATCTCCATGATCCCAGCCGGAGTCGAAGGGACCATGACAGGATTACCAGCCCATAAGCGTCCCATATTTAAGGGATGAAAGCCATCCACGTCTTTAGCAGGATCAATCGCCAATAGGACTGCCTCATCATCGATATGCTTGGGAAGGGGCAATTGCACCAAAATCCCATGCCACAGAGGGTCTTGATTGTATTGTTCGATCAACTCTAATAACTCATGTTGTTGAATCGTCTCAGGGAGTCGCACGACCTCACTGCGAAAGCCTGCAGCGATAGCAGAACGTTCTTTATTACGGACATAAACCTGGCTAGCAGGATTCTCTCCTACTATGATCACCACGAGGCCAGGTACAACTCCGGTCTCTTCTGTTAGTCGCGCTGTTTTTTCAGCCAACTCTCCCTGTAGTTTTGCAGCCAATGCCTTTCCATCAATCAGTATCGCCATATCCATTCTCTTTCTAGTTATTTAATGAAAATAATTCTTTCCCATTATAGCAGATTTCCGCTCTCAAACCTAACTGTTCCTACTTAGAATTTCCTATAGACGAAAACTATAGCTAGATGGACAAAAAATGAGCTTGAGACCACCCCAAACTCATCCACTGTACTGTATTAATAAAGCAATTCGTAAATTTCGATTGCAATCAAATCAATGCTATCAAATGTATAGGTTTCACGTGCTTCTACATCGCGAAGAGTAAAGGTTGAACCTTCTTCCTCGTTGTGGTTGTATGCTACTTCAGCAACAACAACACCATCACGTTCAAAATTACGCTTTAGGTTTCCACCATCTTTGGTCATTGTTTCCAAACGGTTGATAATCCGTACTAAATGTGATTCCATTTTATTTCTCCTCTTTACTTTCTACTCTCCTATTTTATCACAAAAGAGAAAGCTCTTCCAATAAAAATTCACATTTTTCCCTTGATTTCCGGTCTCCACCCCCAATTCTTGACATTCCGTAGCAAATTCTTGCAAACTTTTAGAATACTGATATAATAAAACTAGAAAAACTTTGACTATTTTTGACCATTATCAAAATAGTGCGATGATCTTGGCTCAAAGCCATCGAAAACCTATTGTGAGGTATGTTTATGCTTTGTCAAAATTGTAAAATAAATGAATCCACTATCCATTTATACACCAATGTAAATGGTCGCCAGCAGCAAGTGGACCTCTGTCAAAATTGCTATAAAATTATGAAAACAGACCCAAATAACAGCTTCTTGAAAGGAATGACCCAACGGAGCCAACTCACTGGAGATCCCTTCGAAGATTTTTTCAATAACCTTGGAAACTTCCAGGGCCCTCAAGAACCACCTACACCTCCGACCCAATCTGGAGGAGGCTATGGAAATGGTGGCTACGGTCAAAACAACCATCGGGAAAGTGCTCCAGATCCACGACAAGTACGCCCTCAAAAACCAAAAGGTCTTTTAGAGGAATTCGGTATCAATGTCACAGAGATTGCGCGTAACGGCAATGTCGATCCAGTCATTGGGCGCGACGAAGAAATCATTCGTGTCATTGAAATTCTTAACCGCAGAACCAAGAACAATCCCGTCCTCATTGGAGAACCGGGTGTTGGTAAAACAGCCGTTGTTGAAGGATTAGCCCAAAAAATTGTGGATGGAGATGTCCCTGATAAACTGCAAGGAAAAGAAGTCATTCGATTAGATGTTGTCAGCCTTGTCCAAGGTACAGGGATCCGAGGCCAGTTTGAAGAACGCATGCAAAAATTGATGGAAGAAATTCGTCAACGTCAAGACGTCATTCTCTTCATTGATGAAATCCATGAGATTGTCGGAGCTGGTTCTGCCGGTGATGGCAATATGGATGCCGGAAATATCCTCAAACCTGCCCTCGCTCGTGGTGAATTGCAACTAGTTGGGGCTACTACTCTTAATGAGTACCGGATCATTGAAAAGGATGCTGCCCTGGAACGTCGGATGCAGCCTGTTAAGGTCGATGAGCCAACGGTAGAGGAAACCATTACCATTCTTAAAGGGATCCAAAAAAGATACGAAGATTATCACCACGTTCACTATACTGACGGAGCCATCGAAGCTGCGGCTACTCTTTCCAACCGTTATATTCAAGACCGCTTCCTACCAGACAAGGCTATTGACTTGCTAGACGAAGCTGGCTCTAAGATGAACTTAACTTTGACCTTTGTAGACCCTAAGGTCATTGATCAACGCTTGATTGAAGCTGAAAATCTCAAAGCGCAAGCAACTCGCGACGAAGATTTTGAAAAAGCAGCCTACTTCCGTGACCAGATTGCTAAGTATAAGGAAATGCAAAAGACTAAGGTAACGGATCAAGACACTCCTATTATTAGCGAAAAGACGATTGAGCATATCATTGAGCAAAAAACCAATATTCCAGTTGGCGATTTGAAAGAAAAAGAACAATCACAACTCATCCACCTAGCAGAGGATCTCAAGTCTCATGTTATTGGACAAGATGATGCAGTGGATAAGATTGCCAAGGCGATCCGTCGGAACCGTGTCGGTCTAGGGTCTCCTAATCGTCCAATTGGTAGTTTCCTCTTTGTTGGTCCGACAGGCGTCGGAAAGACCGAGCTTTCGAAGCAACTAGCTATCGAACTCTTTGGTTCTGCGGACAGCATGATTCGTTTTGATATGAGTGAATACATGGAAAAACACAGCGTTGCCAAACTCGTCGGTGCTCCTCCAGGATACGTTGGCTACGATGAAGCTGGACAATTGACTGAGAAAGTGCGGCGAAACCCCTACTCTCTCGTTTTGTTAGATGAAATCGAAAAAGCCCATCCAGATGTCATGCACATGTTCCTCCAAGTCTTGGATGACGGCCGTTTGACAGATGGTCAAGGTCGCACTGTCAGCTTTAAAGATACCATTATCATTATGACCTCCAATGCTGGCACAGGAAAGACAGAGGCAAATGTCGGCTTCGGAGCAGCGCGCGAAGGGCGCACCAACTCTGTGCTTGGAGAACTCGGTAACTTCTTTAGCCCTGAATTTATGAACCGTTTTGATGGCATCATTGAGTTCCAAGCTCTATCAAAAGAAAACCTTCTTCAAATTGTTACCCTTATGTTAGACGAAGTCAATCATCGTCTCGCGCAAAACGAGATTCATCTGGACGTGACAGAGAAGGTCAAGGAAAAACTGGTTGACCTTGGATACGATCCAAAAATGGGTGCACGCCCACTCCGTCGTACCATTCAAGACTATATCGAAGATGCGATTACCGACTACTACCTTGAAAATCCAAATGAAAAACAACTAAAGGCCGTTATGACCAGCAATGGGCATATCAGTATCAAAGCCGTTCATAAAACGACCGAAAAAGCATCAGAATCCTAATCAGGAAAAGGAGGCTGGGACAAAAGTCCTAGCCTCTTCTTGTCTTTGGATTGTCGA
>NZ_MRXX01000003.1:18539-64517 GCF_016642265.1 Streptococcus lactarius | reverse complement strand
AATCGAATTCTAACGAATGACCGATTTCTGTCCCACTCTCTTTTTTTCCTTCCTCCAGATTTTTGTTTAAAAATATGTTATAATGATGAAAAATGAAGAAAAGAGAAAACCATGACCATACCAAGTTTTGGTGAAAAAAAAGAAGATGTAACCTACGTCAATCGTTACGGCGTCTACGCTGTTATCCCCAATCAAACCAAAGACCAAATCATCCTCGTTCAAGCCCCAAATGGTGCTTGGTTCTTACCAGGTGGAGAGATTGAAGCTGGCGAAAACCACCTAGAAGCTCTGAAGCGAGAACTGATTGAAGAACTAGGTTTTACCGCTGTTTTAGGGGAGTATTATGGCCAAGCGGACGAGTATTTCTATTCAAGTCACCGGGATACCTACTACTACAATCCAGCCTATATTTATGAGGTGGTAGATTATACAGAAGCTCAAAAACCTCTGGAAGATTTTAACAATCTCTCTTGGTTTCCAATTGATGAAGCGATGGAAAAACTCAAACGTGGCAGTCATAAATGGGGTATCAAGCAATGGAAAATTTCCCACAAAAACTAAGAAACTTCTTCTTTCGTAAACCATAAAAAAGTGCTATAATAAATGAAGATAGAGGTTAGGAGGAACTCATATGAAGCTCATTAATACCACAAATAGTCATGCTGCATTGGTGAAAAGCCAACTTGCCAGCACGGATGCCTTGCTCGTTGAGGTTTATTCCGCGGGCAATACCGATGTTGTGTTTACTCAGGCCCCAACCCATTATGAATTGTTGATCAGCAACAAACACCGTGCTATCCGTGAAACAGAAGTTGAAAAAATTCGTGAGTTCTTTTTAAAACGCAAAGTGGATCTCAAAATCATTGATCAATCCGCTATCAAGACCCTCTACACCGATAAACTCATTGAAATTTCCTTTCCAATTACTAAGTAAGGCCAATTTGCCTTACTTTTTTCTTTAGTATCTTTTTCCAAAAAAAATCCTTTCACCTCGATTATGAGATGAAAGGATTCTTTATTTCTGAAAGATCATTTTTACGTGAGGGGTAGAAGCCAAGATAAAAGGCTCGCTCACCGTTTGAAAACCTAATTTTTCGTACAAGCCAACCACCTGTTCTTGAGCCTCAATTTCAATGGACCGTCCAGGAAATCTCTGTTCACACAGGTCCAAAATCTGCTCTACCATGTCTTTTCCCAGTCCTTGGCCACGACTGTCTTTGGCTACAGCCACTCGACCAAAATGAATCGTAGCCCCTGTCTCAAAGATACGTGCATAGGCATCTACGCGTCCTTTCTCATCTTGATGAAAAAGATGGATAGATCGATAATCAACATCATCGAGGTCATTGTAGATCCTAGTTTGTTCCACGACAAAGGTCTCTAATCGCAGCTGAACGATCTCGTAAAACTCTTTCAGTTCTAGTTCCTTAAATTCTTTCTGGTACCACATAACTTCCTCTTTATTGAAAAGTCGCAAGGAGACTCTCAATTGTCTTTGGATTGTCGAGTAAGACGCAGTGGTTGAGTGGGCTCTACTACGCTGATTTCATCAGCTTTTACAGCCCTACTCAACTGTGCGGAGGTGGGACGACGAAATCGAATTCTAACCAATTACCGATTTCTGTCCCACTCTCGATTTTTCACATCTTATTATTTAGCTTCAAATCCTTCTGCGACTGCGTCCGCAAAGTTCTCTTCGACGATGCTTGCACAGTGGTCGCAGATTGTTGCGTGGTAGTGACGTTCAGCCGTTGTTGGATCAATGCGACGGCAACGGTCACACACTTCACCAGCTGCACGTTCGACTGTGAAGGAAACATCTTCAAAGGTCACTGCACCTTCTGGAGCTGGTCCTTCTGCGATGGTCAACTCAGAAACAATCAAGAGTTGAGCAACATTGCTATCAACAGCCCCTAGAAGTGTTTTCACAACTTCATTTGGATAAACTGTCAAGTGAGCTTCAAGAGATTTACCGATGACTTTTTCATTACGCGCTTCTTCCAAGGCTTTTTGAGCTTGTCCACGGAAGGTCATGAAGGCTGACCAAGTATCTAAGATTTCTTCTTGATTTGCAAACGTTTCTGCTTCTGGTAATTCTGACAATTGCACATAGTCTTCTGCTTCAAACTCAAGATAAGACCAGATTTCTTCAGCAGTATGCGGTAGAATTGGCGTCAAGAGTTTAGTGATTTTTACCAAAATATCATAGAAGACTGTTTGCATTTGACGGCGTTCTAGAGACTTCGCACTCTCGATATAGACCACATCTTTGGCAAAATCAAGGTAGAAGGCTGACAAGTCCACATTGATAAAGTTTACAAGGGCCTTGTAGATGGTCAAGAACTCAAAGTTTTCATAGGCATCACGAATCGTTTTCACAAGTTGATTGAAGCGAATCGTCATGTATTTATCCACTGAACGAAGCTCATCATAAGCGACTGTATCCTCAGCTGGATTAAAGTCAGAAGTATTGGCAATCAAGAAACGAAGGGTATTCCGAATCTTCCGGTACGTTTCAGATACTTGGCTTAAGATATCCATAGAAATACGGACATCGTTTGTCGAATCAACACTAGTAACCCAAAGGCGCAAGATTTCAGCACCAAATTGCTTTTCAACGTCACTTGGAGCAATCGTATTTCCAAGAGATTTCGACATCTTCTCACCTTTCCCATCCAAGGCAAAACCTTGAGACAAGATTTGCTTGTAAGGCGCTACACCATGGTTGGCTACAGAAGTGATCAAAGATGAGTTAAACCAACCACGGTATTGGTCAGACCCTTCAAGATAGAGATCCGCTGGATATTTGAGTTCTGGACGATTAACGATGACACCATTCCATGATGAACCGGAGTCGAACCATACGTCCATGATATCTGTTTCTTTTGTGAATTCACCATTTGGTGAACCTGGATGAGTGAAGCCTTCTGGAAGAAGATCCTTGGCATCCCGTTCCCACCAGATAACCGATCCATACTCTTCAAATAGTTGAGCCACATGTTCAATGGTTTCAGCTGTCATGATCGGTGTCCCGTCTTCAGCATAGAAGATTGGGAGTGGAACACCCCAAGCACGTTGACGAGAGATGACCCAGTCACCACGGTCACGAATCATGTTGTAGAGACGGACTTTCCCCCATTCTGAATGGAATTTCACTTTTTCAATTTCATCCAAAATTTCTTGACGGAATTTCGATACAGAGGCAAACCACTGTGGAACCGCACGCCAGATAATTGGCTTCTTAGTCCGCCAGTCAAATGGGTAGGAGTGAGAAATGTCTTCTTTAGCAAGAAGGAGGTCTCCAAGTTTTTCAATAACTGTTGGAACAACCTTATCATAGAACTGACCTGCAAAGTCAGGGCCAGCATTCTCCATCATGATCCCACGTTCATTGACCGTTACAGCAACTTCAAGACCATTTGCGATACCGACATTGTAGTCATCCTCACCAAAACCAGGAGCTGTATGGACGATACCAGTACCTGAATCAAGTGTGACGTGGTCTCCAAGAATCACCAATTCGTCAACTGCTGCATCCCATGGGTGTTCGGTTACGATATGGTTTAATTCTTTCCCTTGGTAGGTTGCAAGAACTTCTGGATGGTCCCAACCAAATTTCTCAGACAAGCTTGGCAATAACTCAGAAGCCACTACGTATTTACGATCAGAACCCGCAGGTTTCACGACAACATAATCAAAGTCAGCACCTACTGTCAAACCGCGAGAAGCTGTAATGGTAAATGGGGTGGTTGTCCAGACAACGATGTAAGTATCTGTATCTAGAACACCTTTGCCATCCTTGACTTTATTCCCATAGTAAAGAGAGGTAGAAACCAAATCGTGGTATTCAATTTCTGCTTCAGCAAGAGCAGATTCAGAAGACCAAGACCAGTATACAGGTTTCGCACCACGGTAAATATAGCCTTTGTTGGCCATTTGTCCAAAGACACGAATTTGAGCCGCTTCATAATCAGGTGTTAAGGTGACATATGGATGGTCCCAATCTCCTGAAACACCCAAACGTTTAAAGTCTTCTCTTTGTTTATCAACTTGAGAAAGTGCATACTCACGACACATTTTAAGGTATTCAGAGCGTTCAATTTCTTTGCGTTTAACCCCTTGTTTCGCCAAGACCTGTTCGATTGGCAATCCATGGGTATCCCAACCAGGGATATAAGGGGCATAAAAACCAGACATAGATTTTGAACGAACGATAATGTCCTTCGAAATTTTGTTCATAGCATGTCCAACGTGAATATTCCCGTTTGCGTATGGAGGGCCATCATGAAGTGTAAAATGCGGTTTTCCTTCATTTAATTCTTGACGACGTTGATACAATTTTGCATCTTCCCATTCTTTTTGCCAAACGGGCTCTTTGGTTGGAAGTCCAGCCCGCATTGGGAAGGCTGTCTTTCCTAGATTCAATGTTTCTTTGAGTTTCATTGTGTCTCCTTATTGCGTTAAAAATAAAAAAACACGAGCATCCAAAAAGGACGATTGCTCGTGGTACCACCTTTGTTTGAGAAGTCGCGTGCGATCTTCTCCTCTCATCCCGTAACGAGGGAAACGTTCACTCTTACTGTTCTGTTCAGAATGAAAATTGTAAAAGGATCATCCATTAAGAGGGAGTGCAGATCTTCCACCATCATCTGCTCGCTAGACCTATCATTAATGGACCTGTTTTTACGAAATTATAAAATATTGACAGATTCACGACTTGCTTCGTCTTCTGATGAAGCTGTTTCATCCACAACTTCTTCAGTTTCTTGATGCGCGTGTTCTGCTTCTTCTAAAGCGGACTGAACTTTTTCATTCAAACCTTCAAACGCTTGTGTAGCTCCCAACTCTAGGTTAGCGGCTTCAATGCGTTTTTGCAATTCTTCAATCTCAGCTGGTGAGAACTGACGGGTCAAATCAATGGTGTCATCTTCTGAATGATGATGAACTGATTCCCCTAATGCTTTTTCAACGATTTCGCGGAAAGCTTCATCACTAGTTTGAATATACATGGCTGTTGGGCGAAGAATTTCATCCCATTCAGGTGTATCAATAATACTCAACTGGCTTTCAATAGTTGATTTCAAGCGTTGATGGAAGACGCGTGTCTTGTTCTTCAATTCTTCTGTTTCAACGGCCACTTTCTTAGCATTATCCGTTGCGTGACGAAGGATTTCATTTGCTTTTTGTTTTGATTCATCAATCAAATGTTGTGCATCTTGTTCTGCTTGGCGAACAATATTTTCAGAACGTTCGTTAGCAGCTTGTTTCACACGTTCAGCTGTATCTTGGGCAATCAAAACTGATTGGCTCAATGAATCTTTCATTTCATCAAAATAATTGAGACGCTCTTCAAGGGCTTGAATTTTTGATTCTTGCTCATGGTTCAATCGAACTAAATCTTCGTAATCACGAACAATGATGTCAAGAAATTCTTCAACTTCATTTGCATCATATCCTCTGAATTTAACACCAAATGTTTTATCTTTAATTTCTAAAGCAGTAAGAGCCATAAACTCCTCCTTATTTTTTACTTAGAAGTATTTCAACAGTTATTTTATATTTTCCACTCTTTGAAATACCATTTTCAGAAACAATTTTAAGACGTCCAAAACGTCGGACGCTGACTAAATCATTCAAAGCAACGAAACCACTGCCATTTGTAGTAGTCGCATAGTTCACCTTTACCAAACCAGTGCTAACCAGTTGACTAGCCTGGGAGCGAGACAACTTAAAGCCTGCGGAAATAACCTTATCCAAACGATAACTTGATACCAGTATATCCCGAGATTGGCTTTCTTCTTCAAGGATCAACTGCTGAGACAAAGGAACTTCCTTGATTTTGACAGGAACTCTTGAAATTTTCTGGACGTGATCCATAAAATAGAGAGCAAAGCGTTGTTCCACAAACACTTGAATGCGTCCGTCTCCCATCAAAATATCTCCAAAAGACTTTCGATCCACTCCCAATTGATGGACAATCGTGCCCAGAACCTGGGAATGTGTCAACTGATGAAATTTGGAAGAATAGGTTATTTCCAACAAGGAAAGATCAAAATCAGAAGGATCCAATTGGTAATAATCTGGTGCCACAATGACCTTGGCATACTCCATCTTCCTATCATCACTCGAGACAAAGACCTGTAGTGGATAACTTGCAGCAACATTTCGTAAAATAGTTACCTGGTGCGGGTTCAAGAAACTCGTCACCTCAACCGAATAGCGTTCGATTACACGTTCCGATAATTCTATGCACCGATCGATAAATTCATGATCTTCTGGATGAAAATGTTGGTAAATTTCTTTTTGTTTCATCTTACTTTAGCCGATCATCAACAAAAAGAGTTGAGCCACCAATCGTTCCAAGAAATTGAGAAGCAAAATAGCTACAAGTACCGTAAAATCCAAGCCTGCAAACTGCAAGGGTAATTTCTTAAAAAGGCTCAAAAATGGTTCAACTAGGCGATGAACCATTTGTCCAAGAGCACTTTCTGGGGCTCCAGGGAACCAAGAAAGCAAGGCATAAATGACAAGAATGATAGAGTAAATTTGAATGATATTTGAAATAAACTGAAACAATACCATATTAACGATTGCGTTTCATATCAAAATCAAATTCTGACACTTCCACATCATTTGGAAGGCGAATATCTTCGACATTGACCACAACGTTGATCGGAGTCAACAAGTACATGGTACTTGCAACACGACGAAGATTTCCAGCCAAGACATAACGGGCACCATCCAAGTAGTCTAAACAACGACGTGCTTGAACTTCCGTCATGTATTGGAAGTCGATGAGGATACTCTCATTAGATAGTAATAGATCGACAATTTCAGTCGCTTCCTCGTATTTACGGGGATAGCGAACATCAATTGTGATTTTTTCATCTGGATTTTCACGTTTACTTGCCAATTCTAACTGACGTTCATGCAAACGAGTAATATTTTCAGATGAATTCTTCGTAGTACTCACCGGTTCTTTCACAACAGCTGTAGAGACTGTAGTTGTCACAGGCGCTACTGGAGTGGCCTTTGGTTTTGGTTTTTGTTTCACTTGTTCTTTTTGACTAATCTGTGGACGTTGAGAAGTCACTTGAGGAGCTTTTTGAGGCTGAGGAACTGGTTGTGTTTCTGCCCCGGCTGCCTTGACCTCACGAACTTCTACTTCTTCACCGTCTTCTGTGAAGTAGTCAATAAAATTATTAAATTTATCTTTTAATGACATAGTTCTTTCCTATTTAAAAAATGATGACCCGATTCGCACATAAGTCGCTCCATTCTCAATGGCTACTTCAAAGTCCCGACTCATACCCATGCTTAATTCTGAAAAAGGCATATTTTTTAATTGTTTTTTTTCTAGTTGTTTCTGAAGTTGGTGAGTTTTTGAAAAAATATCCTGCAACTCTTCTTGACTAGCCTCAAAGGGAGCCATCGTCATTAAACCAACAATTTTTATTTTATCCAGCTGTGCGATGTCCGCTAAAACAGTATCCAATTCATCGACTGAAAATCCATGCTTACTTTCCTCACCAGAGATATTCACTTGGAGGAAACACTTGATTGGGTGTTCTGCTCGCTTTTGAATTTCTTGAGCTAACTTCACCGAGTCCAAGGCATGAAAGTAATCCACGAGATTGATCACGTCTTTTACCTTGCGTCTTTGGAGACTCCCAATCAAATGCCAAGTGAGATCATAGTCTTTTAGAGCCTGATATTTTTCTAGAAATTTATCGACCCGATTTTCAGCAATGTGTTGAATTCCTGTTTTGACCAAAGCTTCTGCTGTTTCAACATCCACATACTTGGTAACAGCTATGATATTGACTGGATCTTGACGGTTGGCTTTGTTTCTAGCTGTTTCTACCTGTTCCCGTACAAGATTAGCATTCTCGATCAGATTCATGATTAACGATTCCGGAAGAATGGAGGTGTTTCCAATTCATCATCATCTGATGAAGAATCGACATAGCGATCCACTTGATGGGTGGATGCTGGTTCCGTTTGGCGGACAATATTCTCACGGCGAATATCCCAATCACCAAAGGCTGAACCACGATTTGGTTCTACCGCTGGACGACTTGGAGTGGTTGGCAATTCAACTTCTTGTTTTAAATCAAATTCACGGTCAAATGGAGCAACTTGTGGTCGTTGTTCACGAGGACCTGTTTTGTAAGGTCGATGACTTGCTGGCGATGAAGCAATCCCACTGACGCGTTCTACCTTGTCTTGACGGACACCCGTCGCAACAACTGTCACACGGATTTCATCTTTAAGAGATTCATCAATAGAAGTACCAAGCCAGATGTTCACGCCATGACCTGCTGCTTGGTTGACAATTTCTGAAGCTTCTTCCGCTTCGATCAAGGTCATATCCAAGCCACCTGTTACGTTGACGATGACGTCTTCTGCACCATCAATGGTTGTTTCAAGAAGTGGAGAGTAAATGGCTTTGCGTGCAGCTTCAATGACACGTTCTTCACCACTACCAACACCAATACCCATTAAGGCATTTCCTTTACTTTCCATCACAGTTTTCACATCTGCAAAGTCAAGGTTGATCAATCCAGGGCTTGTGATCAAGTCTGTAATCCCTTGAACACCTTGGCGAAGAACATTGTCTGCTTCGCTCAAAGCTTCTAGAAGTGGAGTCTTCTTGTCAACAATTTCAAGTAAGTTGTTGTTTGAGATAATCAAGAGAGTATCCACATGTTCGCGGAGCTCATTGATTCCTTCAATCGCAAAGTTTCCACGTTTCGTTCCTTCAAAGCCAAATGGACGAGTCACAACGGCTACGGTCAAGGCTCCAACTGCTTTTGCAATACGAGCGATCACTGGTGCAGCACCTGTACCAGATCCTCCTCCCATCCCTGCAGTGATGAAAACCATGTCTGCACCTTGCAAGGCTTCTGTCAATACTTCTTCGCTTTCTTCAGCTGCTTTACGACCAACTTCAGGTTGGCCTCCAGCACCCAATCCGCGAGTCAATTTTGGACCCAATTGAATGACTGTTTCAGCTTTTGCACTTGAAAGTGCTTGAACGTCTGTATTGGCTGCGATGAATTCTACACCGGCAACGCCTTCGTCAATCATACGATTGATGGCGTTACCGCCACCACCACCGACACCGATTACCTTAATAACTGCACCTTGTGCCGCTGCTGTGTCAAATGAAAATGTCATAAATACTTACACTCCTTAATCAAACATATTACCGATCAAATTTTTCATTCGATCTGTGAATGAAGGTTTTGATTCTTGTTTGTGATCATTGCCTGCTGCTGGGATTTCTTGAGTATCTACTGGAGAATCGATCTTTTCAGCATTGTAGGCTGGGACAACCGTTTGAGCTGTTGGAGCTGATTGCGGTTGTACTTGCGTTTGAACTGGACGATCAAATTGAATCGGCTGTTGACGCAAAACCTCATCGCCATGAACTGCAGCTTGAGCAATAATATCTACATCAGTCAAATTACCAGCGTATTCAGACAGGCTAATCACATGGGCAAAGGCTGGGTTTCGAATTCCAATTTGGTTTGGAACAAACAATTTGACATTGACACCAAAGACTTCTTGAGCCAATTCTTCAATACCAGGAAGGATCGCACCTCCACCGATAATGACAATGCCTCCAGGAAGATCTAGTAAATGTCTTCTATCGAGGTCTTGCTTGATTTGCTCAAAGATGTGTTTGATCCGTGCTGAGATAATTTCAGCCAAGTATTTTTCAGTAACTTCAACCGGTTCAACTTCTCCAATCACTTCTACGTGGAATACTTCGTTTCCAGCAGATGGGACATAAGCTTCACCATAGTTGAATTTCAAACCTTCTGCTAATTTTTGAGAGGTCTTCAATACTTTGGAAATATCTTTGGTAACATAGTCGCCACCTTCTTGATAGATATTTGTAAATT
This sequence comes from Streptococcus lactarius, assembly GCF_016642265.1. GTDB lineage: Bacteria > Bacillota > Bacilli > Lactobacillales > Streptococcaceae > Streptococcus > Streptococcus lactarius. The sequence goes on along the minus strand of NZ_MRXX01000003.1, from coordinate 54,606 downwards.
GAAGCTCTTGGCTACGAACAGAAGCCACTGTGGTTTGGCCACCACCAAGATCAATCACTGTAGCACCAAACTCACGTTCGCCTTCGTTCAAGACGGTTTTGATCATAGCTAGTGGGGAAATGATAATATTTTCCACTTGCAAGCCTGCACGTTCTACGGTTTTACGTAAGTTGTGCAAGATCGTACGTGGGCCTGTATAAAGAAGTCCACGCATTTCAAGGCGGATTCCCATCATGCCACGAGGATCACGAATTCCTTGGAAACCATCAACTGTAAATTCTTCAGGAATAAAGGTAATCACTTCACGATCAGGAGTCATGCTTTTTGTAAGAGCAGATTTGACAACATTTTCAACATCTGCATCTGTGATTTCTTTTGAATCACTTGTGACTGGAATCATTCCTTGTGTTGCTTCGATTTGCAACAAGTTTGCAGGTAAGCCAACATTGACTAGATTGATGGAGATCCCTGCTTTTTCCTCTGCTTGACTAATTGCATTTTTAATTGCAGTAGAAGCAGCTTCGATATCTACAATAATTCCATCTTTCACGCCAGCACTTTTGGCATTGCTGACACCAATTACATTCATTTCTCCGTTGACATGTTCTGCCACCAATACTTTTATTGAACTAGTACCGATATCTAAACCTGTAAAAAAGCCGTCTCTAGCCATTACACCAGTCCTCTCTCTTTTTTATTTTCACTATACGTCTATTTATAGCCCTTTTAGTTAGAACTATCCAAACTTCATTATATCACAAAGAAGGCTAAAATGGACATTTTTTATTCAAATATTTCAGATAATTTATGTGTTTCACTGATTTTCAGAATGATTTTGCTCTTCTGTATGGGAATCTTGATGGGAGTCTTGCGCTGTTTCCCCAGAATTTTCACTCTGATTTTCAGTATTTGCAGTTTCTTCCGTTTTCTCTGCCTTTTCTTTTTCGGATTTTTCTTTGGCTTCGGTCATTGCTTGTTCATTATAGCTGAAGACACCCGCCTCCATATCAATGATAGAGCCATCCTCCACTTGCTTACTGATTGATTTGTAATAAGGGAGTTTCCGAGTGATATGGGAAAGAGGAACCAAGATCTTATTGCCATTTTTCATGGTCAAAGTGACCAGATCCTTGGTAACTTTACTTGGGGTTAAATCAACAGAAACAATCTTGTCCGTGATACTGGAAGAAATAGACTTCATTTGTTGGACATACTGTCTCACCATTTCGCGATCTGAAAATGTCAAGCTGATGTAGGAAGATGGCAAATCCGAAGCAGGTGTCACCGTCTCAACCACCTCTCCATTTTCCAATACTGGATAGTGATCCCCTCCCGTGACATAATAAGCAACCACTTGGTGTTCCGTCACTTGCACCTTGAAAGTTACTGGGAATTGGTACTGCATATGAACTGCTTTTATCCACGGACTTGCCGTTTTCATATTTCTTTCATAGACAGATTTGTGAAGAAAGGTTGTCAAAGTATAATCTTCTTCCTTGATCCGGCTTTTCTCATACAAGACTTGTTGGTCTACTGCCTTATTCCCAGAAAATTCAATTACTTTTTTAGTCGATAAGGGACTCAAAAAATAGAGAGAGGCAAGGGCAAGCATCGAGCTAATTCCAATAACAGGAATCGCGCGGTAAATGTGGCGTTTTGCAACTGTCGGTTCTTTTTTTTCTTTCCTCACCTTTAAACGGTCGAATAAGAAAAGTTTTCTCTCCTGTTTTGCAGGTTCTTCTGGTTCCTCAGTTGTCGAAAGCGTCTCTGTTTCTCTACTTTCCTCCACCTCTGATGCTAGATTTTCTTCAGAGACAGTTTCTTCAGCTGAATCGTCTTCCTCTTCTTCAGTATCTTCGCGCTCATCTGAATCTTCTTCATCAACAGAAGCTACTTCTTGATCTAACAAATCCTCTCCTTCTGTTGATGTTTCTTCTTCTAGCTCATCTGTTTCAGGCTCCTTTTCCTTTTCAAGAGCCCTTTTTTCTAGATATTCTTTGTTTCTTTTTTGCCAAGCTGACAACTCTGTAATTTTGTCTTCAGTTGGCGTATTTTTCTTGTCCTCAGTCATCTTATTCCTTATTGATATCTTTTTGAAGCAGGCCATAAAAATCGTCTAGTGATAGCAATTCTGTCGATTTTTCCATTGCTTGATGATAGGCATCACTATGCTTTAACATGTCTTGAATGGTTTCATGAAAAGCTTCGAGTGTCAATTGATCTTCTGGTAACTGTTCTGCATAGCCTTTTTCTACGAAATAATGGGCATTTTCAATCTGGTCACCACGGCTAGCTTCTTTTCCAAGCGGTACGATCACATGGAGCTTATTCATGGCCAAGAGTTCAAATAAGGTATTTGCCCCCCCTCTTGTGACGACCAAATCCGCCTTATGAAGCATCGGTAAATACTGATCAGTAACGTAATCAACTCGATACAAGCCACCCTTAGCTTGATTCAGTGTTGCATCTCCTGTTAAATTGATAATGTTGTAATCTTGTAGGAGCTCTGCTTGATGGGCTGTCACAAAATCATTGAAGACACGCGCACCTGCAGATCCTCCGACAAATAGAAGAGTCGGCAACTCTTTGTTGAATCCTTTTGTTTTTTCTTCCAACACTTGGGAAGTTGCTGGAATATGGTCTGTAACCTTGGTCACCGCCCCAATATGCACACTCTTTGACAAGCCATGGGCTTGTTCAAAAGTCGTGTACATCTTGGTGGCAAATTTATAAGCGATTTTATTGGCCAAGCCCATAGACAGATCGGACTCATGGATATAGACAGGGACACGAGTAAGTCGAGCCGCAATCACTGGCGGTACGGAAACAAAGCCTCCTTTGGAAAAGAGAACTTGTGGACGTACACGAAGCATAATCGCAATGGATTGGAGGGTGCCCCAAGCTACTTTGAAAACATCCATCATATTTTGGAATGAGAAATAACGACGCAATTTCCCAGTAGCAATTGAATGGAAACGCACCTCTAAGCCAGACTTCTTGATTTCTTGGTACTCAATTCCTTTTTTGTCGCCTATGTAATGAACTTCCCAACCATCTTCGATAAATTTTGGAATCAAGAGGAGGTTAAGGGTCACATGCCCAACCGTACCTCCACCAGTAAACATTATTTTTTTCATCTTATTTCAAACCTTTTACTGTAGCAAGGAATTCATCCCCACGCACTTCAAAATTAGGATACATATCCCAGCTGGCATTGGCAGGACTTAGTAACACAACATCTCCAGGACTCGCTAATTCGAAGGCTTTCTTTGTGGCATCGGCCACATTTGTCGCATCAATATAAGCCACTCCCGCTTTGTCAGCCGCCCGTTTCACTCGAGGTGCCGACTCGCCTAAAATCACCATTTCCTTTAGACCCGCAATATGAGGTACCAATTCATCAAATTCATTGCCACGATCCAGCCCTCCAGCAATCAAGATGACCTTGCTATTGTCAAAACCAGAAAGAGCTTTTTGTGTTGCTAAAATATTGGTTGACTTACTGTCATTGTAGAATTTGACACCTTGAATCTCATCCACATATTGTAGGCGGTGTTTAACACCTCCAAAGGCTGACAAGGTTTCTTTAATGACCTCATTTTGCACTCCCCGAACTTTTGCGACAGCAATCGTTGACAAGGCATTCTCTACATTGTGGCTACCTGGAACACCCAGTTCATCCGCACGCATGACAGTTTCTCCCTTAAACTTGAGAAGTCCATCTTCCAAATAAGCACCGTCCACTTTTTCGATTGTTGAAAACGGAAGGACCCTTGCCTTGGTTTTTGTAGCCAGTTCCTTAGCCAAATCTTGATTGAAGTTCAAAATAATGACATCCTTTTCTGTCATATTCTTTTGAAGATTCCATTTGGCTGCAACATAATTTTCAAAGGAACCATGATAGTCGATATGGGTTGGCATGAGGTTGGTAATGACCGCAATTTCTGGGTGGAAGGCTTCAATGCCCATCAATTGGAATGAAGACAATTCCATGACCAGGACTTCCTTATCTGTCGCCGTTTGGGCAACTTGACTAGCTGGAAATCCAATATTCCCAGACAATAAGCCACCTTGACCAGCTGCTGTTAAAACTTCTCCAATCATAGTGGTTGTGGTAGTTTTCCCATTAGACCCTGTAATTCCGATAATCGGTGCATCCGAAATCAGATAAGCCAATTCCACTTCAGTGATGACAGGAAGTCCTTTTTCCAGTGCTTTTTGAATCATCGGATTGGTATAAGGAATTCCTGGGTTTTTAACCATGACCGCAAAGTCTTCATCTAACAACTCCAGAGGATGGCCACCAGTGACTACTTTGATGCCTTCTTCCAGTAAACTTTGAGCTGCTGGATTTTCTTCGAAGGGTTTGCCATCATTGACAGTCACAATAGCCCCTAGGCGATTCAACAAACGAGCTGCTGACTCACCCGACTTGGCCAAACCCAATACCAGAACCTTTTTGTTTTCAAATTGTTTTATAAATTTCATCTTATTTTCGCTCCATTTTTATCACTCTCTATTTTACCTTTTTTTGGCAAAATTAAAAAGCCCAAAGGGCTTTTTAAAGATCGTCATTGCTTATTTTTTTCTGTTTGTTGCTCATCCTTGAAATGTCTACCAAAGCGAGATAGCCAATAAAGGCTAAAAAGGCACCAACAAAAAATTCAGATGGTAGTTGAAAAATTTGAAAAATAGCTAGGCAAGAAAGGACAATAATCGAGACGATCAGAACAACCAAGGTAACACTATTTAAAGTGCCACGAATACTTCTTGGCGTCATAAAAATATAGAAAAGGAGAATCAAAATCCCTAAGATAAAATAGACCATTTTGTTTCTCCTTTCTTGTTTCGTTCTTATTCAGCAGCAGCTGTTTTTTTCTTTTTAGCAGCTTTTGCACGTTCATTCTTATTCAGAATTTGCTTGCGCAAACGGATAGATTCAGGGGTTACTTCCATGTACTCATCGTCATTCAAGAACTCAAGAGATTCTTCAAGAGTCAAGATACGTGGAGTCTTGATAACCGCTGTTTGGTCTTTGGTAGCCGACCGAACGTTAGTCATTTGTTTTGCCTTGGTGATGTTAACCGTCAAGTCATTATCGCGAGAGTTTTCTCCGATGATCATCCCTTCATACACTTCGGTACCTGGATTCACAAAGATTGTACCACGTTCCTCAACAGACATAATGGAGTAGGTAGTTGCTTTCCCATTATCAATAGACACCAAAGCACCACGGTGACGGCCACCGATTTCACCTGGGATCAATGGCAAGTATTGATCGAAGGTATGGTTCATGATCCCGTAACCACGAGTCATTGATAAGAACTCCGTTGAATAACCAATCAAACCACGCGCTGGAACGAGGAAGACCAAACGAGTTTGACCATTCCCAGTTGAAATCATATCCAACATTTCGCCCTTGCGTTCAGAAAGGCTTTGGATCACAGAACCTTGGTACTCTTCAGGTGTATCGATTTGTACGCGTTCAAATGGTTCGCATGGCACGCCATCAATTTCTTTTACGATGACTTCTGGACGAGATACTTGCAACTCATAACCTTCACGACGCATGGTTTCAATCAGGATAGACAAGTGCAATTCTCCACGTCCTGAAACGATCCATTTATCAGGCGAATCTGTTGGATCAACCCGAAGTGAAACGTCAGTTTGCAATTCTGCTTGCAAGCGTTCTTCGACCTTACGAGAAGTCACCCATTTTCCTTCACGACCAGCAAATGGTGAGTTGTTAACCAAGAAGGTCATTTGAAGCGTTGGCTCATCGATATGAAGGATTGGTAGAGCTTCAACCGCATCTGTTGGAGTGATGGTTTCACCAACGAAGATATCTTCCATACCAGAGATCGCAATCAAATCACCCGCTTTCGCTTCTTCGATCTCACGACGTTCCAAACCGAAGAAACCAAACAATTTGGTAACACGGAAGTTTTTCGTTGAGCCATCAAGTTTTGAAAGAGTCACTTGGTCCCCAACTTTTACAGTTCCACGGAAGATCCGTCCGATACCGATACGTCCTACGAAATCGTTGTAATCCAAAAGGGAAACTTGGAATTGTAGAGGTTCATCAGAGTTGTCCACTGGAGCAGGGATATGATCGATGATGGTATCAAAGATCGGAGCCATGGTATGCTCTTGATCTGCTGGATCATCTGAAAGTGAAGAGGTTCCGTTAATCGCAGATGCATAGACAACTGGGAATTCCAATTGGTCGTCATCCGCACCAAGCTCGATAAAGAGTTCCAAAACTTCGTCCACCACTTCTGCTGGACGAGCAGATGGTTTATCGATTTTGTTGACAACCACGATTGGCACAAGGTTTTGTTCCAAGGCTTTTTTCAATACGAAACGTGTTTGTGGCATGGTCCCTTCGTAAGCATCCACGACAAGGACAACCCCATCGACCATTTTCATGATCCGTTCCACTTCTCCACCAAAGTCCGCGTGTCCTGGTGTGTCCATGATATTGATTCGAGTTCCGTTATAAGCAACGGCTGTATTTTTAGCAAGGATAGTGATCCCACGTTCTTTTTCAAGATCGTTTGAGTCCATTGCACGTTCTTGCAATTCTTTACGTTCATCCAAGGTGTGCGATTGTTTCAACAATTCGTCTACCAAGGTTGTTTTCCCATGGTCAACGTGGGCAATGATCGCAACGTTACGAATATCTTCTCTTAATTTTGTCATGATTTCCTCTATAAAATTTTAAATAATATTTCTAACTGAACAATTATACCACAGTCCTATTTAAAAAACACAGTTCAGCTAGTTGTAAATGTTTTCATCTTCATTTCTTTTCTCCCACTCGCTTTCCTTATCTTTTCATGATACACTGGTTACAAAACTTTCAGAAAAAGAGGCGCCTATGAGATTAGATCAATTGTTGGCTCACTACCAAATTCCTCGTAAGGAAATCAAACAAAGCCTAGCAAAAAGGCTGATTCTGGTCGATGGGCTTGTTGCAACAAAGTTATCCCAAAATGTAGATACAGGTCTTCAAGAAGTTCGCTGGAAAGAACGCGTCCTCACCGACTGTTCTCATTGCTATTTTCTTCTCCACAAACCCCAAGGACTGGTGACAGCTACCAAGGATGCCCAACATGCTACGGTACTTGACCTCCTTCGAGCAGAAGACCGGACACCCAATACCTATCCTATCGGCCGGCTAGATCGGGATACCACCGGTCTGCTCTTACTCACAGACAATGGACCTCTCGGTTTCCAACTCCTTCATCCCCGATACCATATCGAAAAAGAATACGCGGTAACAGTCAACGGCCCACTCGAACCCGCTCATATAGCGGATTTTCAAGAAGGTATCACTTTCTTAGATGGAACTAAGTGTAAGCCTGCCAAACTAGAAATCCTTACCTCCAGTCCCAAAGAAAGCCGGGCACTAGTCACCCTGTCTGAAGGAAAATTTCATCAGGTAAAAAAAATGTTCCTCTCAGTCGGTGTCAAGGTCACTGCTCTAAAACGAGTTCAGTTCGGGGATTTTACATTAGATTCAGAGCTAGCAGAGGGTCAATACCGCCCCTTGAACCAAGATGAATTACAGATTATTAAAAACTATTTAGAAAACAGTTGATAAAAAAAAGCTTTAGTTTTAAAGCTTTTTTGTTTTAATTAATTCCCGAAAGTTGTGAGATAAATACGATACAGAAAACTACAGAAAGGAAAATCCCTATAATGGAGAGAATTTTTTCTGTCGTATAGTCCAGTCCAGACTCTTTTTGATGTAAACTAGCCGAGACCAAACCCAAAACACCAAAAATAATACTTAACAGTGGAAGTCCAAAGACAAATATGATAGATAGGATACTCAAAACAAGTGAGTCTTTTTCCTTTTCTTTCATGTTCATAAAGCCCCTTAAAATTCATACTATAAAAAGTCCGTTATTAATATAACTATTATATGGCAACTTTTTTACATCCTATTAACTAGACTTTACCTTACCTGTCCAAGAATTTAATCCATAAGACAGGATATAGATATCTGAAAACCCTTCTTTTTTCAAATAGACGGCCGCATTGGTCACACGAGAACTACGGCTATTTTCGTACAATAAAATTGGTTTGTCCTTGCGTAAGGCACCTGTACTCAGCTTCAATTGACTGGAAGGAATATTACGTGCACCCAAGATATGCTTGGCATGAAACTCGACAGGCTCCCGCAGGTCAATCAATTGCCCCTTACGAATGAGTTCTTCAAAGGCTGCATTGTCTACAAATTTCGCAGCTTTTCGGATGCGGAAATAATTAAATATCATCCATCCAACCAAGCCCAAAATTGCCAACCACAAAATAATATTTCCCATTACTCTACCTCACTCTTTTTCAAAAAGTCCAATTCTTGTTTGTGTTCTCTTCTTAAAATCGTCTCGGCTTCTAAATAATCGAGTCGTTCCATCAAGCCCGCATCATAGAGGCGTTGAAGTTCAATTTTCATCAATTCAATGTCATAGAGACGTTTTCCAACATAAATGATGATTCCAAAACGTTTTAAAAATTGTTGAACATCATACAGGTTTTTCATGTTCATTATTGTATCAAATTTAGAAAGGCTTTACAAGATTTTCAAACAAATGATCTTTTTTAAATTTTTTTACGAATAAATAAGTATGATGAACTTTTATTTTTTTACCGTCGGTACTTGTATGGCCTCGTTTCTAGGCCTGGTTGTTGATCGCTTCCCAAATCAATCCATTCTAGTTCCCCGCAGTCACTGCGCTCAGTGCCTGCACGTTCTTGGATTTTGGGATCTGATTCCTATTGCCTCACAAATCTTCCATCGTTTCCGTTGCCGCTATTGCCATCAGACCTATCCTGTTTGGTATTGTCTTTTTGAAGCCTGGAGTGGACTGCTCTTTTTAGCCTGTGTCAATGGCTTTCTTTCTCTTCCTCAACTCTTGACCCTACTCGGTACAGCTGTTTTAGCCATCTATGACCTTCGCTCTATGGAATACCCCTTGATGATCTGGTGCTGTCTCCATGCTCTGGTCCTTCTTTTTTCAGGAGGCAATCTCCTTATGCTAGTCTTTGTCCTCCTTGCGATCGGTGCCCATTTTTTCTTCGTCGGAATGGGAGCGGGGGATTTTCTCCTACTCGCTACCTTCTCACTGACCTTCTCTTCTACCAAGATTCTCTGGCTCATTCAGATCGCTTCTGCCTTTGGGATACTCGTCTTTGTTCTCAAAAAAGAAAGAGACCGGATTCCCTTTGTTCCTTGTCTCTTTCTCAGTTATCATGCTCTACTGCTGTTTACAATGTTTAGCAAATAAGCCTTCTTATTTTGCAGCTTTGGCTTCTAAATAGTCTGCAATAGCTGCCACGTCCTTGTCTCCACGTCCTGAAACATTGATAATGATGATCTTGTCTTTGTCCAATTGTGGAGCACGTTTAATCGCTTCTGCAATGGCGTGTGAACTTTCGATCGCTGGAATAATCCCTTCAGTTTTGCTAAGTAAGAGCAAGGCTTGAACAGCTTCATCATCTGTTGCTGCTACATACTCGACACGACCAGAGTCTTTAAAGAAGGCATGTTCAGGGCCAACACCTGGATAATCCAAACCGGCAGAGATAGAGTAAACAGGTGCGACTTTTCCATCTTCACCAAAGACAGCGTAAGTCTTCATGCCATCAACAACCCCTACAGTCCCTTTGGTCATGGTCGCCGCATGCTGATCGGTATCCAAGCCATGACCAGCTGCTTCTACCCCAATCAAGCCAACTTCTTCTTCTGCGACATACTCAGAAAAGGCACCAATGGCATTGGATCCACCACCAACACAGGCGATGACATAATCTGGCAAGCGTCCTTCTTTTTCCAAGATTTGGCGTTTAGACTCTTCACTGATGACTTTTTGGAATTCATGCACAATGGTTGGGTAAGGATGGGGACCAACAGCAGAACCCAATACATAAAAGGCATCCAGATCCGCCATCCATGCTCCAAACGCTGCATCAACAGCATCTTTCAAAGTCTTGGTTCCTGTTTCAACTGAATGGACGGTTGCCCCCATCATTTCCATACGGAAGACATTGAGACGTTGACGCTCCACGTCTTCTGCTCCCATGTAGACATCACAGGCCATGCCGAACTTAGCTGCGGCAGCTGCTGTAGCCACACCGTGTTGACCAGCTCCTGTTTCAGCAATCACACGTGTCTTTCCCATGCGTTTGGCTAAGAGGATTTGCCCTAAAACGTTGTTCAATTTGTGCGAACCTAAGTGATTTAAGTCTTCACGTTTCAAATATATTTTTGCCCCACCTAAATGGTCTGTCAAACTTTCCGCAAAATAGAGGGGCGTTTCACGACCAGAATAATCTTTGAGGTAATGTTTGTATTCTGCGATAAATTCAGGATCATCTTTGTACTGTTCAAACGTTGCTTCTAATTGATCTAGTAAGTGTTGAATGGGTTCTGGTACGAAAGAGCCGCCGAATTGTCCGAAATAGCCTTTAGTTTCTGTCATAATGTTATCCTCTTTTCTATATCCTCATTCTTGTTTATGATGTTTGTCTCTCTCCGGACACATGAGCTGCAGTCTCACAGAGTCCTTTGAGATACAAAAAACCTCACACAGAAAAATCTGTGTGAGGACGATTCGATACCGCGGTGCCACCTCAATTGTAGGAAGATAGTCTTTCTCCTACATCTCTGACCTGTCTAACAACAGGGTGCACGATAAGGTGTGCTCACCGAATTTTTATTGTTTCAAATTCATCATCATAAACCGCCATCAGCCCACTTCGAGATCCGCCACTGCTTGTTCACAATCACCACAAGCTCCCTGAAAATGGTTAGAATCTTTACTTTTCTGATGTCTTGAAGCTATTATAGCGTCCACCCATCACTTTGTCAACAAAATATTTAAAATCTTCCTGAAACGTTCGGGTTTTCTATTTATTTTCTGAAAGGCTTAATCTATCCTTTAGGTAGCAAAAGCCTAGATAAGCTAGGTAAGCTCCTAAGGTGTTGGTCCACAAATCATCCACTTCAAAGACACGGTTGGCATCAAACAAAAGATCTAACAACACTTGACTGCATTCAATCCACAAGCTCATGGAAAAGCCAAAGAGCAAGACTCGTTTACGACTTTTCAACCAAGGCCATAGCCAAAGGAGTTGAAAGATCAGCGGACTTAATAAAAAGATATTGGCTACATTTTGAAAGATGACCTTAATGAGTTGGAGGACACTCGTGATCTGGCCGAGATTCATCAGTGAATTAAGAGGAATCAATAACACGACAATCCGTCCAAAATGTTGAATACCGGGTGTTTCCATACCTGGATCAGGCTGTTGGGGCAAAAAACACATCAGACACAAGAGGAAAAAATAGAAGAAACTGCCACATAGTAACAGTTTTCTTCCTCTTTTCGTTGGTTCTGTATGATCTATTAGCCCTTGTTTAAGGTTGTGCATGTTCAACAATCGCTTTCTCCCGGTCCCGTTTCATCGTATTGGAACGCAATTGGCCACAAGCCGCATCAATATCTGTCCCGTGTTCTTGGCGGACTACACAGTTGACACCATGTTTTTTCAAGGTATCATAGAAAGCCATCACCCGCTCTTTTGGACTACGACTGTATTGGTCGTGTTCCGTAACTGGGTTATAAGGAATCAAGTTGACATAAGACAATTTTTTGATATTCTTGAGCAATTCTGCTAATTCCAAGGCTTGCTCCACACCATCGTTGACTTCATTGAGCATGATATACTCAAAGGTCACCCGACGGTTCGTAGTCTCGATATAGTATTCAATCGCCGCAAACAATTTTTCAATTGGGAAAGCCCGGTTGATTTTCATAATACTTGAACGAAGTTCGTTGTTTGGCGCATGAAGAGACACTGCCAAATTGACCTGCACGCCTTCATTTGCAAACTCCCGAATCTTGTGAGCCAAACCAGAGGTCGATACGGTAATGTGCCGAGCACCAATCGCTAGCCCCTTATCATCGTTAACCGTCCGGATAAATTTCAAGACATTGTTGTAGTTATCAAATGGTTCTCCGATCCCCATAACAACGATATGGCTGACCCGTTCATCTTGGCCCCGTTCGTCAAAGTATTTTTGGACCAACATGATTTGGGATACGATTTCGCCATTGTTCAAATCGCGTTGTTTTTTGATCAATCCCGAAGCACAGAAGGTACAGCCAATATTGCAACCTACCTGAGTCGTTACACAGACAGATAAACCATAGTGCTGACGCATCAAAACCGTCTCAATCAGCATACCATCTGGCAATTCAAAAAGATACTTGACCGTACCATCTGCTGACTCTTGTACGATCCGCTGTTTGAGCGGGTTGACCATAAACTGGTCATTTAACTTCGCAATCAAGTCCTTAGAAAGGTTGGTCATTTCTTCGAAGGACTGGACACGTTTGCGGTAAAGCCATTCCCAGATCTGTGCTGCTCGGAATTTCTTTTCGCCGTTTTCTAACGCCCAGTCAATCATTTCTTGGCGCGTTAAACTATAGATGGATGGTTTCATTTTTTACTCCTCTTTCTGTCGAATCACAAAACGGTGTTTGGTATCTGGCTTGCTAGCGTTTTTGTTTTCACCAGATGATCTTGTTTTTTTCGAATTCTTTGATGGCTGGCTCTTGTCTCGTTCTCGTTTTTGGAAACGATCTCGTTGCTTACGATTGCGCGAACGTTTTTTGGGTTCTCTTTCTTCCGTATGAGTTTTTCTGCCTGGTGACTTTTTATCAAAGGAGGCACGATGAGGCTCCTTATTTTCAAGGACAAAATAAGCGCAACCATAGCTACAATATTCCAATAGATAATCGTCTAGGCGACTCAGCTTATCCATCGTTGCGACATCGCGATCTTCCTTATAGAAGCCACGCAAACGTAATTGCTCGTTACTCCAATCACCAACAATATAATCGAACTTGGTTAAAATCTCAGAAAAGCGTTGACCAAAAACAGTCGCATCAAATGCTTCCTTCTCATTTTGTAAGAGCTCAAAGGTGAGGTTTTCTGAAAGGATCTGGTCTCCCACCTGACGAAACACAGGTCCAGGAAATTTATTGTAATTATATAATTCGGGGTCAATCTCTTTTCGCATAGTGTTCCTTCATCAAAATCTATTTACTGTAACACTTTATTTTATCATAAATTTGATGACTTGCGTCAGATTTGACTAGAAAAGAGTTGAAATTCCTTTGACAGCAAAAAGAGACAAAGAAGGCAATCTTTGTCTCTATGAAGATTCATCGCCAGATGAAAGGGGCAAATAAAGTGTGATTTTCGTATAGCTATTGGCCTTAGAATCTATCTCCATATGATAGGCTTCACCAAATTGGAGACGCAATCGTTGGTCCACATTTTTCAAGCCAACGCCTCCTAAACGAAGAAGGGTTTGGTCTGTTGATCCTGATAAATCAAACCCTTGTCCATTATCAAAAATCGATACGCAGGCAGAGGCTCCACTGACTTCAGTTGTCACTCGAATGAGACCTGGCCGATCGATCTCTTTAATGCCATGGTAAATCGCATTTTCCACTAAGGGTTGAAGCACTAATTTGGGGAGCTGATAGTCGCCCAACCGTTCATCTTCTAGAATTTCATAGTTGAGCTTTTCACCATAACGTTGTTTTTGAATGAAAAGATACTGGCGGACATGGTCGATTTCATCTCTCAGCAGGATTTGTTCCTGGCCTTGGTTGAGAGCCAGTCGAAAATATTGAGCCAGAGATTTGGTGATGTCAACCACGCGCCGACTATCATTAAACTCCGCCATCCATACAATCGTATCCAAGGTATTGTAGAGAAAATGCGGATTGATCTGAGCCGAAAGTGCCCGCAGCTCGTAACGCCGTGCGTTCTGCTCCTCTTCCTTTACCTGTTGCATGAGGGTATCGATTTGATCCAACATGGCATTAAACGCTTGAGCGAGGTCGACTAATTCTGGAGATCCTTTGGCTGTAGCCCTCAAGTGCGCATCTCCTGCTCCAATCCTCAAAATGATGGTCTGAAGGTCTCGTAAGGGTTTGATCCACAAACGCAAAACAAAGCCGATCCCTATTAAGCACATGAGCAAAGCCAGTAATCCTAGACCAATGAAAGAGTATAGGAGTTGCGACTGAAGCATCTGAAGTCCTTCAAGTGAAGCTACTCCAATCAAGGTCCAATCACTATCTGGAATCGGAACCTGATAGATAAAATTCTGTCCTCCTTTAGCATAGCCATCTGTCACAGCAATATAGGGCTGCATGGCCTGCATCTCTTGGCTGGAGGAATAGACCGCTTTTTTAGGATGGTAAACAAACTCATGCTTTTGATTGATGATAAAACTAAAACCTTGTTTTCCTAGCTGAAGGTGATCCAAATAAGCCTGAAGGCTATCATAGCCAATATCCAAACGTACTACCCCGAGATTTTGACCAGTCTGATCGACTACTTCTTGGGTAATAGAAACCACCCATTTTTCTTTTTCCGAGGTCAAGGATTCCTTTCGAGCTGGCGTCAAAACTGGCATGGCTCTTTCATTAATTGCCTCTTGATACCAGCTTTCATTCATCATGTCTGATGAAGTCTGCATGCTGATTTTGGAATCTGTCGCAACCAGACGTCCATCCTTGGTCACCAAGACCGCAGAGACCAAGTCCGGATCCGTTTCAATCATCGTTCGCATCAAGTGCTGAACCGTTTCTTGATTCGCGCTCTTGTCTTGGGCAAATTGGCGAACAGCCTCTTCTTTACTAAGAACTGTCGTGGTCTGCTTTAATTTTTTTAGATAGGAGGTAATAAACTGACTGCTTTGATCGATACTATTTCTGGTCGTCCGCTCTGTTAGCTGGCGGATCGTTCCTGAACTCGTTTGATAGTAAAGGCTACCGATGAGACCAAAAAGTAAGAGAATGAAGAGAAAAAAGTAGAGGACCAGCTGGATCAGCAAGGGATATCGTTTCATTCATGCTCTCCTTTTTTGTACTGCCTTGGTGTCACCCCAACCACCTGCTTAAAGCGTTGAGAAAAATAGTTCATATCTTCAAAACCAACCTGATCGGCGATCTCATAAATCTTTAAATCCGTCGTGAGAAGTAAGAGTTGAGCCTTCTTCATTCGCTCTTGAATGAGGTAGTCTTGGAAGGGGAGTCCCAATTTTTTCTTGATCAATACACTTAGATACGAGGGACTGAAACCAAGTTGATAGGCCAAATCCTTCAGGGTTAACTGGGAATCTGCTAAACGCGCATGAATAGCTTCTTCCAAGTCTGTCGAATAACCATGGCTGAACAAATCTTCGACTTGTGCCTTCTTTCGCTCTTTGTCTAGCTTTTCTTTCACCTTGGCTAACATCTCTTCAATATCATCTTTTGAGAAAGGCTTCAGCAAATAATCATCTGCACCTAACTTGATGGCTTTCCTCGCAAACTCAAAGTCATCATAACCTGTCAAAAAAATGATATGACAAGATGGAGATTTCTCTTTAACGAGATGGGCCAGATCCAAGCCATTCATTTGTGGCATATTGATATCGGTTAGGAGAATGTCGGCTGGTTGCTCTCGAAACTTCTCCCAAGCCTCACGCCCATTTTCTGCCTGGTTAATGACGGTCATTCCAAACTGTTCATAGTCGACTAAGGAAGTCAGACCCTGCCGAATCAACTCTTCATCTTCCACAATCATAATCGCGTACATGTCTTTCACCTACTTGTTTTTGCTATACTTATTATAGCAAATTATAGACTGAATTGTCTCAGACATAGTCCAATAAATATCCGTAGCCCTTTTCTTTCATTTCTGCTTTGGGAATGAAGGTAATAGACAAACTATTGATACAATAGCGAAGACCTCCTTTTTCCTTGGGACCATCGGTAAAAACATGGCCTAGATGAGAATTTCCCACACGGCTCCGAACTTCTGTCCGAGTCATATTGAAACTCTTATCTTCCTTATAAATCGCCACATCAGGACTAATAGGACGACTGAAACTTGGCCAACCACAGCCAGAATCAAATTTATCCTTAGAGGAAAAGAGCGGCTCACCGGTCACGACATCTACATAAATACCAGCATCAAACTGATCCCAGTAACGATTGGAGAAGGCTCGTTCGGTATCATTTTTTTGTGTCACCGCATACTCTTCAGGAGATAACTTCTTTTTGATCTCCTCATCACTCGGTTTAGAGTAGCGACTAGCATCAATCACTGGATAAGAAGCCTGATTGACATCGATATGGCAGTACCCATTTGGATGTTTCTTTAGATAATCCTGGTGGTAGTCCTCAGCCTTAATGAAATTGGTCAGTGGCTCTTTTTCCACTGCTAACGGTTTGTCGTATTTTTTTGCTTCTTCTTCAAAAACTTGGTTAATGGTTGGAAGGTCTTCTTGGGAGACATAATAGACACCTGTTCGGTATTGAGTCCCTTGATCATTTCCTTGACGATTCTTCGATGTGGGGTCAATAATTCGGAAATAGTGCAGGAGCAATTCTTTCAGAGATACCTTCTTGACATTGTAAGTGATGTGAACTGTTTCAGCATGGCCTGTTTGAGGGACCAATTCATACTTGGTTGTATCTCCCTTCCCATTGGCGTAGCCTGATACAGCATCAATCACACCTGGAACACGGGAGAAATATTCCTCTACGCCCCAGAAGCAACCACCAGCCAAATAAATTTCACGCTGATCTTTTGGATCAACTTTTTCATTTGTTTTCTTTTTGACTACTGGAGTCTGACTCATCGATGCTTTTTTAATCATCTCAGTGCTTGTTTCTGATTGATCCATTCCACTTGATCCCTTACTAAAGAAAAAGAAACCAATCGATAATAAGCCAATGAGAAGGATAGCAAACACTTTCCATTTTGTTTCCATTGTCTATCTCCTTACTGCATATTCTCTAGGGTCTTGAGGATATCCTCTTTATTCATATAGCCAACATGACTCTTCGATAAAGTCCCATCACTATTGATAAAGAGTGCCGATGGATAAGACCGAATCCCATATTCTTTGAGCAAATCTCCTTTATTATCCAGTAAGACCGGGAAATCCTTGTAATCCAAAGACTGATACCAGTTTTTGAAATCTGCTACTGATTTTTCACCATTAAAGGTTGGAGCTACAACGGATAAAACCACGTAATCCTTACCTGCCTCTTCTTTTGCCAACTCATTGGTATCCTCTAATGTCGATAGGCAAATAGAGCACCAGGAAGCCCAAAATTTGAGGTAAACTTTCTTCCCTTTGTAATCAGATAAGCGGTAGGTCTTGCCATCCACTCCTTGCAGACTAAACTCCTTCACTTTCTTGCCTGATGGTTGCCTAGCTCCAGCTTTGGCTGTTTGTTGGCCCATATCCTTATTGGAAGTGGCCATTCCTTGGCTTGAACAAGCGCCCAGAAGTCCAGCGCATACAAATCCAGTAGCTACTAAAGCTAATTTTTTCATCATTATCACCTCTTTAAACAAGGAGAAAGTCATCCTCATATAACTTAGAATGCAGACAAACTGTTTTTTAATATAAAACAACCTAAGTAGTGCTATAAACATAGAATGAAAAAGCATATTAGGTACATTGAAATACACACTGAAACTTTCCGCTGTGAGAAAAGTGTTAGAAACATAAATGTTTCTAACACCCGGGAGTTTTGGAACTTCAGGTCCAAAACTAAGTCATGGAACTTCTTCGAAGTTCGCTGACGTCCGTCCTCACCTAAGGAAAGTTTCTAAGATGACGTTGTCTTCAATCTGAGTCATCCTCAGATGACCTCTCTCTTCTTTCATTAATTGTCTGATTTCATTTCTGATGAGTTGCTAGTATCCTCCTTCATATTAGAGTCGCTAGAGTTCATCTCATCTTTTTTCATATCGTCCTTCATTTCAGAACTGCTATCGGACATCATAGATGAATCTTTCTTGTCCTCTTTTTTCATTTTATCATCGGACATGGACGAATCCTTCATGTTATCCTTCTTCATATCGTCCTTCTTCATCATGCTACTATTGTCCATTTTTTTCATATCTGAATCCGATTTTTGACCAGAACAAGCTGCTAAAGTAACGAAGCTAAGCGTAGCAATGGTAAGTGTAAGAAATTTTTTCATGATTTTTCTCCTTTAATCCCTTAAGATTAGTGAAACAAAGATGCGAGGCTATTAAGATTTCCTAGCATCAGCAAGATACCCATCAAGATGATGAGGGCACCACCAATTTTTTTCAAGGTTCCCATGTGGGGCTTGAGTTTAGCGAAATGTTGTAGAACCCAGCTAGAAGCCAGAGCCAAGACTAAGAAGGGCAGCGCCAAGCCTAATGTATAGACCAGCATCAGGAGAGCGCCTTGTAAAGCACCATCTCCTCCAGAAGCGGCAATGGCTAGAACAGAACTCAGAACTGGTCCTACACAAGGAGTCCAACCAAAACTGAAGGTGACCCCTATCAGAAAAGCATTGAAGAATTCATTGCGCTCCCGATTCTTTTTGAGTTGGATTGTCTTTTGCTTTTGGAGTTGTCTCAGATTGATCACTTCCATTTGGTGAATCCCTAACAGAATCACAATCCCTCCTAGCAAATAGCGAAACCATGGAGCATAAAGCACTTGGCCAAGGGCCCCTGCACCGTATCCTAGAATCAGGAAAACAGTTGATAGACCTGCGATAAAACAAAGAGTCTTCACCAGGCCGTACCAAGAAATATCTCTTCCAAAAATCCGAACAGTTTTCACACGTTCAGAATCCAATAGAATCCCTACATAGACTGGCATCAGTGGCAAAATACACGGGGAGAAAAAGGATAGAACTCCCGCTAAGAATACTGAAATGGAAAACAGGCTATTTTCAATCATTTCAACTACCTCCCTTACTTTCTGATACCAGTATAAAGAAAAAATCCCTCTAAAAATAGAGAGATTGATAAGCAAAAACTTGAATTTGATTAGAAGGTGATTAATTCTTTGGATGGGCCTTTATCCAGGCTACAAACTCGTCGTACGAATGAATTTGTGTTTTTTCTCCAGTTTTTTCATCTGTGGCAAACAATTCCATGACTTCTTGACCTTCTGGCGCAAACCAATGAATGATGTTATCAAACCATTCGCGCTCATTGTATTGTTTAGGACGGAAATATAATACGTTTAGATATTTTATATTTTTTTCTAACTCTGGATATAATTTAGAAAAGTTAGAACCAGAGACATTTATTTGAGACGGTTTATAATTCATTGGATAAAGTGAATTTTCATTTCTTGCAAGATTATACTTTGCTAGATTATCGTCGATTTGTTCAGAGATTCCACCCCTATACCAATCATATTTGTTTTTAAAATATTGTTGCTGCTTTTGGTTGATCTTCTGCATCTCTTTTTCAGAAATGTCATTATATCCTCCCCCATTAGCTAAAAACAGGATAGGTCTAATATTATCACCCATCAAGTCGTGATCACTTAATTTTTCCAAATTAAGTGTAAGATAATCGTCTCCGTTTTGTAAATAGGTCTGAGGAGCATTATTTGGTGCACGGTACAAATTATTTTTCCCAAGCAATTTATATAAGTCGAATTTAATAATTTTTTCTTTATCACTTTGTATATCATAACTAATAATTTGGTAATATTCTTCATTTCCAATCGGAGGAATCTTCTCAAAATTGCCAGTATAAAGAGTGTGCGAAGAAACAGATGTAACATAATTTTCTCCACATAAAACAACACCATCCAAATAATTATTTACGGCAACAAAAACAAATTTATCGTTATCAAATAATTGTATTTTTCTAATTTTAGACGGCATATCATCTATATATATCTTCTCAGATGATTTTTTAAGTCTCATAAAAATTATACCACCAACAATAAGCATTATTATAGCTATTATTATGCTGGCCTTTTTGTTTCGCACTATGAGTTTCTCCTATTTTTCTTTTACTTCACATCACCAAATGCCTTTCCCAAAGCCTACTCCTTTTCATTTGATAACTGTTGATAATCGAATAGATATAACAAACTTGAAATGATTGCTAGCACACTAGTTAAAGTCGATACAAAAGGAACGAAACCAACTATAGAAGCAACGAAGAGAATTTTATGACTTTTCTTATTTACTTTTGGATTTTCATTATAGTTGGCCATTGCAA
This sequence comes from Streptococcus lactarius, assembly GCF_016642265.1. GTDB lineage: Bacteria > Bacillota > Bacilli > Lactobacillales > Streptococcaceae > Streptococcus > Streptococcus lactarius. The sequence continues at coordinate 34,500 of NZ_MRXX01000003.1, read as the reverse complement.
GTATAGAGATAACAAGATACAAGAGACTGATTGTATTGATTATCAATCCCCAATCGCCTTTCTCAACCAGCTCAGGAACAGCATGAACGAAAGTCCACTCCCACCGTTGAAAAGAGGCATAGCTGATTACGATCGCTCCTAAAATCCCAATAATCCCATTCATTAGCAACATATTATATGATTTCATAAACTCATCACTTTCTTGATCCATAATCCTTCATAAAAATGAGAAATTTATTCTCTCTCATTTCATCACTTGTCCAGCAGACTATTCTACTTCTTTTTCAAATAATCAATAGCGTCTTGAAGGGTTTTGACAGGCACAATTTTCATCTTCGAATGAATTTGTTTTGCTGCATCTTTAGCGGTTTCGTAGTTTGATTTGGCCTTTGGATTGGCTTTCTTTTCTTCTTTAGAAACTGGGTTATTAGGGGCGAAGAAGATTTCTGCTCCTTCTTTATCTGCTGCGACGACTTTCTTGTCAATTCCACCGATATCGCCAACCGTTCCATCTTGGTTAATGGTTCCTGTCCCTGCAATATGGCGTCCCTGACGAAGATCTGGATCAGCTACTTGGGTGTAGATGGCTAGGCTAAACATCATACCGGCACTTGGGCCACCGATGCCAGCTGTCGCAAACTGGACAGGAACATCGCCTTTGGCTTCCGTCCGGTCGATCAGGCTAATCCCGATTCCGTTTTTCCCGTTGGTTAATTTGATGATCTTCCCATCTGCGGTCTTGGTTTGTCCATCCTCGATATAGGTGACCGAAACGGGATCGCCAATTTTTTGAGACCCAACATAGTCAATCAATTCTTTGGAACTCTTAAAGGTCTTGCCATTTACTCCGGTTACGGTATCCGCAATATTCAAGACTCCTTTAAAGGTCGAGTCATCTGCCACCTGCATGACGTAAACTCCTAGAAAGTCCATCTGGGTTTCTTTGCCAGCTGTCTTCAGTCCTTGGTAGATGGCCATATTTTGCGAGGTTTCCATATAGAATTGGTTAATCCGCGTGAATTCTTGGCTCGAACTACCACCTGTCATATCCTTGGCCGAATAGATGTCTGTAAAAGGCGTTGCCCAGGCATAGATCAAATCAGCTGGAGTCGCTTCTTTCACTGCTACGGTCACAAAATCATAGGTTCCTGACTTGGTATCCGCTTTCCCATCAACGGTCATCACTGTCCGAATATCTTCGGCCGTTCCCGGCATCTCAATATAATAGGGAAGGCGAATCACAAAAGCAGCTAACAAGAGGAGCAAGAAAAGAACTCCTGCAATCGGCCATCGGTATTCTTTCAACCGTCCTTTTTTCTTTTTAGGGGTCAAGCTTGGTTTATTCGCTTGCGTCATCTTTGATTTCCTCCATTACACTCTCTGGTACATACGGTGAGATATCCTGCTGAAAAGCTAGCAACTCTCGAATACGGGTGGAACTAATGGCCTGGTAAGGAGGCTGGGCATAGAGATAAATCGTCTCCAATTCAGGCGCTAATTGGTGGTTAAAATAATCCATATTGGCTTCATAAACCAGATCCTGCGCATTGCGCAAGCCCCGGATCAAGGTGATGACACCAAGATTGCGCGCTACGGTCACAGCCAATTCTTGAGTTGACGTCACAATTTCAACATTTTCCAAATGAGCCAAGGCCCCTTTCACCATGCGCACGCGCTGCTCAATGGAAAAGAGCCCGACTTTTTCCGAATTATAAAAAATTCCGACATAGACACGGTCAAACAAGCGACTCGCCCGCTCGATCAATTGCACATGCCCAATGGTAATCGGATCAAACGATCCTGTAAACAATCCAGTTCTATCTGACATATACTGTTACCTTACTAATTCCATAGATTTTTTCTTTCCAGATTCCCACTTGTCCGATTTCCTCAGGGAGTTCTACATGTTTATCGGTTTCGCACACAATTAGGATATCCTCTGACAAGAGTTGACGCTCGCACAAAGTTTCGATATCGCGAACAATCTCTTCCTTGGCATAAGGAGGGTCCAAAAACACCAAATCAAAGGTGCCCGTTAGAAGCCCCAGGGCTTGCTTGGCCTCCATTTTTAGCAGTTGAAACCGTTCCTTTTCCTTGGTCATGGCAATATTAGCTGCTACAATCTCCTGCGCTCGACGATCTCTTTCCACTAGAACCGCCTCTGACATGCCTCGAGAGACTGCCTCGATAGAAAGGCCACCACTGCCTGCATAGAGGTCCAGCACTCTTCCGCCATCAAAGTAAGGACCAATCATATTGAACATGGCCCCTCTGACCTTATCAGAAGTCGGCCTGGTTGTTTTTCCTTCAAGTGTTTTGAGGGGACGTCCCCCATAGGTTCCAGATACTATTTTCATAGGGACCATTATACCAAAAAAAATCAGAAAATTGCGATTTGATATGGTCAAGTGACATGTAAAAGAGCCGAGCGCTCTGCTCGACTCTTTCATCCTTATAGGATATTTTCATATTCATCGCGGACAGATTGAGGCCAGACACTAGTTTGGACTTCACCGATATGTTTCTTACGAAGCAAGAACATGGCCAAACGAGATTGACCGATTCCTCCACCGATCGTAAGTGGGAAGAGACCATTTAATAAAGCTTTGTGCCACTCTAATTGAAGACGATCCTCGTCCCCTGTGATGGCTACTTGGCGACGAAGGGTTTCCTCATCGACACGGATTCCCATTGAAGATATCTCAAAGGCGGAACCTAAAACGTCGTTCCAGACGAGGATATCGCCATTCAAGCCCTTGTAGCCATTTTCAGATTCGGTTGTCCAGTCATCGTAGTCAGGTGCACGTCCATCGTGTGGTTTGCCATCTGCAAGCTCTCCACCAATCCCGATCAAGAAAACGGCTCCGAATTCTTTGGCAATAGCATTTTCACGCTCTTTTGGAGTTAAATCTGGATAGCGTTCCACCAATTCTTCTGTGTGAACGAAGGTAATTTGTTTTGGAAGAACTGATTCAATATCATATCGCGCTTCTACTGCTAGTTCTGTTAAACGAATTGCCTTGTAGATTTTTTCAACCGTTTCTTTGAGGTAGGCGATGTTGCGTTGACCATTTGGGATGACCTTTTCCCAGTCCCATTGGTCTACATAAACAGAGTGAATGGCGTCTAGTGAATCTTCATCTGGACGAAGAGCCTTCATATGGACGAAGAGGCCTTCGCCTTCGCCAAAACCAAAACGGGCCAAGGTATGTCGTTTCCATTTTGCAAGTGAATGCACGACTTCATAAGTCTCATCAGGAATTTGAAGGACCTTTACAGATACTGGATGTTCAATCCCAGAAAGGTTATCTTGCATCCCGTCGCCGACCTTGCTCAAAATTGGCCCTTGGACTTCAATGATGTCCAATTTATCTTTTAAATATTGTGTAAAGGTCGTTTTAACAAACGAAATTTCTTTTTGTTGGTGTATAAAACTTTTTTTCATATAGTTCCTCATTTATAGACATTTTAGAATTGATTATACTCTTTTTTCAATCAAAATCAAGTCTTTTCATTTGTTTTCAACTGAATTTTTCTCTTGCAAAAAGGATTCATTTTTGATAAACTATACGTAACTTTTAAAACGTTACATAGGAGAACTAACATGTTTGATGCAAAAAAACTAAAAGAAAGACGCCTAGAAAAAGGCTTGACCCAAGCTGATGTCTATGAGGATCTCAAGATTTCTCGCAAGACTTACTCTAGTTGGGAGAATGGCTTGGCGGAGCCACACGAAAAAAATCTCAGGAGGTTGGCCAAGCGCCTCTCCGTTAAAGAGGACTACTTTATTAACAAAGACTCCGCACTCTACACCTACCCTTTATTAACCCCACCTCACCAAAAGAAAGTCGACCAATTGGCCAGCCAGTTATTGAAACAGCAGCAAAAAGTTGTTTCCTTGACGGCTTATAAGGTTCTTTCGATTGAGTTGGCAGCTGGTTTGGGACATACCTTTTATGACAATGAGACCGACTATGAAACCGTCTATTTTGACAAAGAGATCCAGCACGACTTCGCCTCTTGGGTATCCGGAAACTCGATGGAACCTCTCTACCCCAATGGCTCTGTTGCCCTCATGAAGCAGACCGGATTTGACTACGATGGGGCTGTCTACGCCCTCATCTGGAATGGAAAAACCTACATCAAGAAAGTCTATCGGGAGGCTGAAGGCTTGCGCTTAGAATCCATCAACCCTGACTACGATGATTTATTTGCTCCTTATGAGGACGAGCCAAAAATTGTCGGCATTGTGGTCGGGCATTTCCTACCGCTTGAGGTGTAAGTATGCTGTTTGATTATTCACGTGAGCCTCATTCTGATATTGCTTTTGTGGATATGAAAAGTTTTTATGCCAGCTGTGAGTGTGTCCGTCTGGGCCTAAATCCCCTGACCACTTCTCTTTGCGTCATGAGCCGGAGCGACAATTCTGCTGGCCTGATTTTGGCGAGCTCTCCCGTTTTCAAACAAGTCTTTGGCAAGAAGAATGTGAGCCGGAGCTACGACCTACCTTTTGATCTCAAGACTAGAAAATTTAATAGCTACGTTGCAAAAAAACAAGGACTACCAACAGATCCAACCTTTATCGCTTACATTGAATCCTGGGCCAAGAGGACCCTAATTGTGCCGCCACGCATGAATGCCTACATTCAGGTCAATATGGAGATTCAGAAGATTTTTCAAGAGTTTGCGGCACCGGATGATATTTTCCCTTACTCGATTGACGAAGGCTTTATCGATCTGACTTCTTCCTTAAATTATTTTATTCCAGATTCCTCCCTCTCGCGAAAGGAAAAACTGGACCTTCTTTCTGCCAGGATCCAAAAAAGGATCTGGCAGGAAACTGGAATCTATTCTACCATCGGCCTCAGCAACGCCAATCCCCTTCTTGCCAAGCTAGCCTTGGACAATGAAGCCAAGCATTGCCGAAATATGCGCTCCAATTGGTCTTATGAAGATGTAGAAAGTAAGGTCTGGAAACTGCCCCAGCTCACTGATTTTTGGGGCATTGGACGTCGTACTGAAAAGCGATTGCAAAAGATCGGGATCTCGTCGATTGCCGAACTGGCCCAGGCTCACCCAGATCTCTTAAAGAAAGAATTCGGAGTCATGGGGCTGCAACTTTGGTTTCATGCTCATGGCATTGATGAAAGCAATGTCCACAAGCCTTATCGTCCGAAGTCACGAGGAATTGGCAACTCTCAAATCTTGCCCTATGACTACTATCTACAAGCTGACATTGAGCTGGTGTTTCGTGAGATGGCTGAACAGGTGGCTATCCGCTTGCGACGGAAAAAAAAGAAGACCCAGCTAGTCTCCATTCATGCCTCCTACTCCAAAATTGAGGGGCTTCCGTCCATTCATTGCCAGCAAAAGATTGAGCCCACTCAATCTACCAAGGTTTTATCCGATACGGTTCTGCGGCTTTTTCGCTCCAAGTACGAAGGCGGAGCCATTCGGCAGATTGGCGTTTTTTATGGAGAATTGGTCGAGGAGTCCCTCCAACTTTTTTCTCTCTTTGATGATCCGATAGCCCTAGAAAAAGAGGAAAAACTCCAACAGACCATTGATCGCATTCGGGACCAATTTGGCTTTACCTCTCTTCAGAAAGGCTCCTCACTACTAGAAAACTCACGCGCCATTGCACGCAGTAAACTAACAGGCGGACATTCCGCAGGAGGCTTAGATGGATTAACATGATCGACCGTTCTTATCTCCCTTATCAATCCGCACGCGAATTTCAAGACCGTGGCATGGCCAAATGGGCCGGCTTCTTTTTATCCGAGCACACAACCGCCCTGCAGACAAAAGAAATTGACCGTAGTCAACTCTACGTTCTTCCTCTTTCTGAGCAGATCCAGCTCCTTGAGCAGGCCTTCCAACAACAAACGACGATCTCGATCACGACTCTAGAAAGCAATCAATTTTCAACCTACACAGGTTCGATTCACACCTTATCTGCTTCTGAGCTTCTTCTCAAAAGCGAGGACCACTACCACCGACTCTTTCTGACCTCTATCATTTTTATTGAAGCTGAGGAAACAGCCTATGAAACCTATTCAGACTAAACACGAATTACAATTTGATTATTTTTCGGAGAATTACCACCAATTTGAGATGGACTTTTACAAGTGGGCCGCTACTTCTACACCGCTTGTATTTCTAGAAGACGATATTCTCCACTCTATGGCCGCAGGCCAGCGAAACTATTTTCGTCTTCACCATACTAAAAGTCGAGATCATCGAGACCATTATTTCTACTTTAAGGTTTCCACTCTTTCCCAATCACCCCTGACCCGTATTTACACTTATACAGGACATTTCTTACAAAAAAAGGATAGCTTGATCTGAGAAGCTATCCTTTTTCTTAATTTTTTCTATTCACTACAGTCCGTATGAGTGATTAGAATCCATCTACGTTAGTATAGATTTTTTGAACGTCCTCATCATCTTCAAGAACGCTGTAAAGTTTTTCAAAAGTTTCCAAATCTTCACCTGACAACTCAACTTCTGATTGAGGAATCATCGCCAGTTCAGTAACTTGGAATTCTTCCACACCTGATTCACGCAAAGCAACGATGGCTTTGTGAAGATCAGTTGGAGCAGTGTAGACTGTGATGGTTCCTTCTTCAGCTTCAACATCATCCACGTCGACATCAGCTTCTAGCAACTGCTCAAAGATGGCGTCGGCATCATCACCAGTAAATACGATGACACCTTTGTTATCAAAGAGGTAAGATACAGAACCTGAAGCACCCATGTTTCCGCCGTTTTTACCGAAAGCAGATCTTACGTTAGCAGCTGTACGGTTGACGTTTGATGTCAAGGTATCCACGATCAACATAGAACCATTTGGTCCAAACCCTTCGTAGCGCCCTTCTGTAAAGGTTTCGTCAGTGTTTCCTTTTGCCTTATCGATCGCTTTGTCAATCACGTGTTTTGGCACTTGCGCTTGTTTTGCACGGTCGATAACAAATTTCAAAGCAGTATTTGATTCTGGATCTGGTTCACCCTTTTTAGCAGCTACATAGATCTCAACACCAAATTTAGCATATACTTTTGAGTTGGCACCATCTTTGGCAGTTTTTTTGGCAACAATATTGGCCCATTTACGTCCCATGAGGATTCTCCTTAAATTTTTTCAAATTATTTTCAATCTTTTATATTATATCACAAATCATAAGACTTGGAAGAGTTTTTTGCGCATCATCCCGGATGGAACTACTCTCCAACCATCCATTATTCATCTCTTAGTCTCACTGGCACCCGCCCCCAGATCTGCTCTGGCGATTGAGGATGGCCTATTTGATACACCTGATCCGCTTGCTGGGTCAAGGCATCCCAAGGTTCTTTACCGATTCGGGTCACGATCTCTACTGATTTTTTCAAGCCTTTGAGGTGAGCTTGTCCCTTTGCAGAAAACCCTAAGACATGAATGGCATTAGGAAGAGCTTGATCCATCGCCCCTACCAAGATGTAGGTCAAGATGCGGCGCACGCGCGCCTTGGTATAGCGCTTAGTTGCGACTCTCTCCACCAGATCTTCCACAGAGCTAGCACCTCGGACCGCATCCTTTATCCGATTGGCTAGTTCTTCATTGACTTGAAAAATCTGTGTCATCTCCGGATGAGTTAGGATTTGATAACGGAGCAGTTGATCATAATCCTCCCAAGTCACCTGCGGAGCCGACTGAAAGAGTTGACTATTGGGCATGAATTTAGCGACAAAGTCCTGATCTTCCCTGTGTAGCCGTAGACTAGTCGCAGAAGCATAGCCCACTTCTTTTTCTTCTGAATGGTAGCCCGCACCCTGGCGTTGGATGGGCTTGAGCGCAATCCCCTTCCCAGCACAAGCCTTGGCATAAGCCAAGCCCAGGATATGGTTGGGAGTATCCCCTGTGAACTCCACTCCAGCAAAGGTTTCCCACATTTTTTGGGTCTTTTGTGGATAGGATAAATCGTCAGGAAGACTTCGCAGGAAAGCTTCCATTTCCGCTTCTTTCTCCGAATAAACAGTCGCAATCGCTTGGTAATCTAAGATCTCTTCTGTCCCAAAGGTCAATTGATCAATTTCCAGACGGGACAAGATCTCCACCGCACCCTTAGCAAAATGATCGGCCGACTGAACAGCTACGAGAAAGGGGAGCTCGACCACCAGGTCCGCTCCATTTTCCAAAGCCATCTGCGCCCGTGTCCACTTGTCTACAATGGCAGGCTCGCCACGTTGAACAAAATTCCCAGACATGGCAACGATTTTCAGTCCTTCTGCCTGTTCCAGCAGGTACTTGTGCCCATTGTGAAAAGGATTAAATTCTGCAATAATTCCTGTAACTGTCATGCTGGCCTACTTCTGTGCTACAAAAAACCATCGTTTGCTGGTCTTTGTTGGCTCTTTATCTTCAAAGTCTGCGTAGAGTTTAAAGGATTTAAAGCCAGCCTGCTCCAGCAAAATGTCATAGGTTAAAACTTCATAGGTGCGCTCCTCATGGACTTCATCGTGCCGACTAAAGCTGCCATCCTCCTCTTGGATAAAGAAGGTCAGCTCATGGACAATCGAGTGAGGGGCTTCATCCTCATAGGTATCCCAGAGCATGGCAAAATCTTCCGCATTTTCGTGATAAGAATAGCCCGGGAAAACCTCATCCGTCTGGTAGGTCGAATGGACATCAAAAATAAAGATACCATCTTCATTAAGGGCATTGTAGACTTCTTTGAAGACATCTCCCACTTCCACCTCGTCTTGCATGTAGCAGATGGAATCCGAATAGCAAGTCACAAAGTCGTAGGTACCAGCTTGCGACAAGTCCAGCATATTGCCCTCGATAAAATCAATCTTCTGCTTGGCGGAAGCCGCTCTTCTTTCAGCGATTTTCAGCATATCAGCACTCAAGTCTAATCCTGTTACGTCAAAACCAGCTTGGGAAAAGCGGACAGACTGAATTCCTGTCCCACAAGCCAATTCCAGCAATGTTTTCTTATCTTTTGTCTTTGGGAGATGGCGGAGGGAGAAATCCGTCCACAAATCATATAGACTGTCATCCATGACCGCATCATAGACAGCCGCAAACGTTTCATAAGTCGCCATATTCATGATACAAAGAGCCTTAAAAGCAAAGAGAAAATAGGAAACTTTCTGCCCTATCGTCAGATACAAAGGAAGTTACTCTTTTTCTCACAGCTTTTAGCTCGTGTTCCGTTACCAACTTAACTTAACACGAGGCCCTATCCTTTCTTTCCATAGAATTTCAATTTAACCAACAAAACTCAGTTGCTGCCAACTGAGTTTACCTGCTTATGCTAAGGCTGCTGAAAGATCGACAGCACTTGCTTCGTGCCATAGTTTTTCTAGGTTATAGTGAGCACGCATTTCTTCTGAGAAGACATGGACCACCACACCACCTAAGTCAAGAAGGACCCAACCTCCTGCTGAGTCACCTTCAACGTGGCTGGCATTGCCACCAGCTTCAACGACTTTCTCGCGAATATTTTCTGCGATCGCTTCCAACTGACGGCTATTCATAGAGCTTGCGATGACAAAGTAATCTGTCACGCTGGTCAAGCTTTGAACATCCAAAGCCACAATATCTTCTGCACGCTTTTCATCAGCAGCTTTAACAACAAGTTCAAGTAGTTCTTTTTCTTTCATTTAATCCTCTTTCCTTAAAAAATTGATTTGTAATCTAAGACATCCGCAAAACGTCCTGCCCAAATATTTTCATAAAATTCATTAAGCGTTTCTGCTGGGATATCCTCTCCATCAAAGGTTGTGACAGCTCCTTCTGGAATGACCAGCTGATAGCCGTATTCAAATCCCACTTTGACGGATGTATCGACACAATATTCTGTCTGCATGCCACACAGGACCAGTTGTTCAATCCCTTGTTGATCCAAGTATTCTTTTAATCCTGTCTCTTTAAACATGCTATTGTATCGCTTCTGAAATACCTTTTCATTCTCCTGTCTCTTCAACAGGGGCGATAACTGCCAATCTTCTGAAGTTAAAGCCTCTGGCGTTTCAATATGCTGCATGTAAATGATTTCAATCTGCTGTTTTCTAGCCCGATCTTGCAAATAAGCAATCTTCTCTAAGAGTTTTTCTGTCTCAAAACCTGTTTCCACGAGGATATTTTGAACATCAATAATGATTAAAGCTGTTTTCACTCACTGCTCCTCTTTCAAATACTTCACAAAGGCGTTGTAGGTTTCAAGGGTTTGGGGATAAATCGGCAATCCTTGGTGAGCCAGGTGTTCGACTGTGCGAGCCGTCTCATAGGCCACGGCACGATCCAAGGAGACTTGAGCGATGTCACGCGCTTGCTCTACCCCAGGGAAATCCCGATTATGTTCAATATAATCTGCCACATAGACAATCTTGTCTAAGGTTGACATCTGTCCACTCCCAACCGTGTGAATCTCAATACTGCGAAGAATGGCTGGATCTGTCAATCCAAGATCTTCTTGGATCTTATAAATCCCGACCATCCCATGCCAGACATTGTTGCCCCAGTTTTTTAATGCTGGATCCAGCTCATAGCGATCAATCAAGTCCAAAAATTCCTGATCCGATAATTTCTTGGCATAGTCATGTAAGAGACCTGCTAGACCAGCTTGCTCTTCATCAGCCCCATAGCGTTTGGCTAAATCTCGCGCAGCCTTCTCGACCCCTAAACAGTGGGTTAGTCGCTTTTCTGGCAGAATTTGACGCATCTTTTCAAGCAAGACCTCACGAGAAAAGCCGAGGTAATTTTCATAGGTCATTGATACAATCCTTCTTTCTTGATGTAGTCCAAGACTGGTTTTGGCAACATAAAATTCGGCGTCCGGCCTTTGGCTACAAAATCACGCACCATACTAGAGGAGATGTCCATTAGAGGAACGTCCACCCAGATCACCGGATAAGAAGTCCCCGCCTTATAGCGTGGCCGCTGGACCCCGACAAATTGCACAATCTCCACCAATTCATCGATGCGGTGCCATTTGGGTAAATAATCCACCATATCTGCACCAATAATAAAGTAATAATCTGTGTCTGGATCGCGTTCATTGAGCAAGAGCATGGTGTCGTAGGTATAGGAAATTCCTTTGCGTTCTAGCTCGATCGTCTCGATTTCCAGACCTTCAATGCCTTCAATCGCTAATTCCAGCATCTTAAGGCGATGGTGCTCTGCAATCGTCCCCTTGGCATCGACATGCGGTGGTAAATACTCAGGCATCAAGAGCACCTTATCTAACCCTAATTGTTGGCGCACTTGATCCGCAACGACCAAATGGGCATTGTGGACCGGATTGAAATTCCCACCCAAAATACCAACTTGTTTGCGTTTCTTGTTTTTGATCTCTGGCTCTAACTCTACCTTGGTAAAGGGAGTCAATAGTTCAATTGCCATAGGTTTGCTCTCCTCGATGTCTTAAATTTCTTTTACCTTCGCTGAAATTTTACGATTTTCTTTTTTGCTCGATTGTTTGAACAAGATGAGAATCCGACCAATCTTTTGGACCGTTTCCACACCGATTTCTTCTTCCAAGATTTCTGCTACTTCATGGATATTCTCATCCGTATTTTGAAGAAGGGTCACCTTGATCAGTTCGCGAGCATCAAGCGCTTGGCGCACACTAGTTTTGATTTGGTCATTGAGCCCATTTTTCCCAATTTGGATAATGGGTTTGAGGCTATGGGCTTGGCTATTGAGGGAAGCCCGTTGTTTGGATGTTAATGTCATGTTTTTACTTCCTTATTTTTTGATCGTTATTTTAAGTGGTGGGTACGGCCGGAACTAATTTTTCAAAGATCTCATCTTTGAAAAATGGATTTCCTTACCTCAAAATGGAGCCTTGGTCTCCATTTTGCCCTTGCCAATCGATCGATTGGCAACTACACCACGGCAATAACGATCCCTATTTGAGCTCACTTCGTTCGCTCTTCAATTTCATTCTATTTCAAATTTTTAAATAATAGCTTTGCGAGTTACGACGGCGACGCCTTCTGGTGCCCACACAGCTACTTTTGCTTCCCCATTGACGCGGATCCAGCCGAGTCCGGAGATGACGAGGTCTGTCTTGTCCTTAATCGTGAATACATGCTCAACCAAAGACGGAAAATCTTCTTTTTCCTTGCTGTTAGGAGGTGTTAGTAAGCCACCGACATGCTTGTCATAAAAGGCCGTCGCTCCTTCGAGTTTGGTCCGATGAAGCTTGAGTTCGTTATCAAAGAAGGCGGTGAAACCTTGCTTTTCTCCCTTGATAAAGTCAAAGCGTCCCAAGCCGCCCAAGAAGAGGGTTTGCTCTGGATTGAGCTGGTAGGTCTTGGGCTTGATTTCCTTTTTAGGGCTGACATACTTGAGGTTTTTCGCCGTCAAGTAGTGAGCCATCTGGTGGCGATGGATAATCCCTGGTGTATCGTAGATGTAGGAACCATCATCCAATGGGATTTCGATCTTGTCCAGTGTCGTCCCTGGGAAGCGAGAAGTCGTGATGATATCCTTATCCCCAGTGATTTCTTGGATGATGGCATTAATGAGGGTCGATTTCCCAACATTGGTCACACCCACCACATAAACATCACGGCCTTTGCGGTACTGCTCGATCTTTTCCATCAAGTCCTTGATGGCACTCTTGTTTTGGGCAGAGGTGAGGACCACATCGACAGGACGCATCCCTTCTTCGTGGGCCCGCTCCATCAACCAGTGGGTCACCTTGCTATCCTTGACAGACTTGGGCAAAATGTCTTTTTTGTTTCCGACCAAGAGGACATCGTTTCCTGCTACAAAGCGTGGTAGGCCAGGGATAACCGATCCATTAAAGTCAAAAATATCCACTACATTGACCACGAGAGCATCACTATCACCTACTTCGTGAAGGAGCTTTAGGAAATCATCATCTGTCAGATGCACATCTGTGATTTCATTGTAGTGACGTAGACGGAAACAGCGTTGACAATAGACTTCGCCTGTTTCCAAGCCCTTTTCAAGAGCTGATTGGGGGGTATAGCCTAGCTCCTCTTTGTTTTCTGTCTGAATGGGCGCTCCACAGCCAATACAGAATAATTCTTCCATCCTTAAATTCCTTTTTTATATACAATCGGACCATATTTTTCGGCCATTTGCTTCATCACACGGCGTTCACGCGCCCGGTTGATCTGCGTCTTGATGGAGTCATGCTCGACCAAAGGTTTAACCAAAATCGAACGAATACCCGCCCGATGAGCTGCTCGGATGTCGGTCATCAATTGATCCCCGACCATGACCACTTCATTTTTTTCATAGTGGAAACGTTTGAGAGCTCGATCAATCCCAAAAGTAAAAGGCTTAAGTGACCAGGCTTCATAGTCAATATCAAATTTCTCAACCGCACGCTTGACCCGTTTTGGGCTATTATTGGACACCACGATGACCCGAATCCCCCCATCACGAAGGTCATGCAACCACTGGCGCATCTCAGGGGTACCATCCGGATTGTTCCAAGCAATCAAGGTATTATCCAAATCCACGAGGACGGCCTTGATGCCCTGTTTTTTCAAGTCTGCAACGGTGAGATCATAGGCTGCTTCCACCGCAAAATCTGGTTTGTAATTTTCGATTGACACGTTTTTCTCCATTTTTTATACTCCTTTCATTGTAGCATAAAAAGACCCATTTTGCACTCGCTTCACGACTAAAACAGCGACAGACTCCTATCAGGTCAATTTCACTTCTCAAAAAATAGACAAAATCCTTACAAAGTTCCAAAAACATGGTATAGTAGAAGAAAAAGAACTCGGAATTTTTTTATGAAACAAACAACCTTAAAAGAAGTGTCTCCTCTTCTCCAGCGCATCATTAATTGGTCCTCCATCATTGGAGCTCTTGGGACCTTGGCCTTTTGTATCTGGGCCTACTTTGCTGGCATTCTTCAATCCAAAGAAACCCTGTCGGCCTTTATTTTGCAGGCTGGTGTCTTCGGGCCTCCTCTTTTTATCTTTCTCCAAATTCTCCAGACGGTGGTGCCTATTATTCCAGGCGCCCTCACCTCTGTAGCAGGTGTCTTCATCTACGGCCATATTATCGGGACCATCTACAATTACATTGGGATCGTGATTGGCTGTGCCATTATCTTTTACCTTTCCAGAATGTACGGACCCAAGTTCGTCCAATCCATGGTCAGTCAGAAGACCTACGACAAGTACGTTGGCTGGCTCAATGAAGGCAAGCGGTTCGATCGCTTCTTTATCTTTATGATGATCTGGCCCATTAGTCCCGCTGACTTCATCTGTATGCTGGCAGGTCTGACCAATATGACCTTCAAACGCTACATGACCATCATCATCCTCTGCAAGCCCATCACTCTTGTCATCTACACCTACGGCCTGACCTATATCATCGATTATTTCTGGAAAATGGTCTAAAGCATGACACCACCTCATGTATAAATATTTCTCTCAAACATCAAAGGCTGGACAATTTTTGTCCAGCCTCTTTGTTTCTATTCTTCTTTTGTCTTTGTTTCTTCATCCTCTTCGATGAGTTCAGAAATTTCAACCTTGACCTTGGTCACACGACCACTTTTCACCTTATCATTGGTTAGAACTAAGTGTTTCTTTTGACTATCGACTTCACAACTCAGACGTTCTTTTGACGATGGAATCCGTCCAACTTCTGTCAGGTAATAACCTGCAATCGTATCGACATCATCACTTTCCAACTCAACATCAAAATATTCATTGAAGTCATTGAGAGACATGGCTCCTTGCACGACATAGGTATTTTCAGCAATTTCGAAAACATCGATTTCAGCTTTGTCCGTCTCGTCATCGATCTCACCGACAATTTCTTCCAATAGGTCTTCTAGCGTCACCAAGCCAGACATCCCACCATATTCATCCAGGAGGATAGCCATTTGATTTTGCGTATTCCGTAGTTCTTTTAAAAGGTCATCGACGAATATTGTTTCCGGAACAAATAGCGGTTCTTGCAGGATCTTTCTTAGGACAATGTTGTCAAAGCCATTAACAAATCCCTCATTCAACAAACGTTTGGTATGGATGAGCCCAATCACATTATCCTTGTCATCATCATAGACAGGAATCCGTGAAAAGTTTTGCTTAAGGATACTTTCGATAATCTCTTTAGTATCATTGTTGATATCCACCATGAAGGCATCTGTCCGTGGGACCATGACTTCACGCGCTACCATTTCATCTAATGAAAAGATCCCTTGGAGCATCTCAATCTCGTCCGCATCTAGTGTTTCTTCACTATTAGTTAGCATATACTCGATTTCATCCCGCGTCATCTTTTCATCCGCATCATCAAACTTCATCGGCGTCAAGCGACTCACGAGGTTGGTCGATGCTGAAAGCAACCAAACAAAGGGGCTGACAATTTTTCCTAATAAAATGACAATCGGAGCTGTTCGAACTGCCAACTCATCTTTCAAGTTCATGGCGATTCGTTTCGGGTATAATTCCCCAAAGACGATCTCAATATAGGTCAAAAAAGCAAGAGATAAAAAGCTTCCAGTTGCAAGTGCTGTTTTGGTGTTGCCCATCCAACCAGCAATCACACGACCAAGACTATCTGCCAGGCTAGCCCCAGATAAGATGGTAATCAAGGTGATTCCTACCTGAATGGTGGACAAGAAATGGTTGGGCTGTTCCAATACGCTGAGCAGACGAATGTATTTCTTATCCCCTTCTTCAGCCTTTTGCTCGACACGCGCACGATTCAGCGATACCATTGACATCTCAGTCGCCGAGAAAAAGGCGTTCAATAATGTCAAAACAATTAGTAAGATAAATTCCAGTAAAATTTCCTGACTGCCAGGGTCTTCCATGGATAGTTTCCTCCAGTATATAATATTGTATATTATACCACAAAATATGAGAGCCTGCACCGTTCGATCTCATTTTATTTTATAAAGAACAAAGAGGCTGGGACAAAAGTCATAGCCTCTTAATTGTTTTTGAATTGTCGAGCAAGACGCAGTGGTTG
>NZ_MRXX01000003.1:0-18510 GCF_016642265.1 Streptococcus lactarius | reverse complement strand
AATCGAATTCTAACGAATGACCGATTTCTGTCCCACTCTCTAGTGTTCTGCACTTGTAAAATCATAAAAGAAGGCATTGAGTTTTTCAACCAACTCGAGTGATGATAGGCTGCTTGTACAAATAAATGGTTTTTTCTTTAATTCTGGCATCATAAAGTTGGCCACCACAACATCTGCATCTGAAGCTTCGATATCTTCCACCGTTAGATTGTACTTGATCATCTGGGTGAATTCAAAGTTATCGGTACAGTAGAAATCAAGGAAGTCAATCATGGATTTGGCATGGTGATCATCAAAACGACTAATGATCAAGACCTTAATCGATTTCCGACGGCGCAATAACTGTGGCAAGAGGCGTTCCCAGTGAGTGTATACCGTGTAGATCATGTGCTTTAAGATCTCTTCGTTCAGATCGTGTTGCATCGTCTCCATATAAGCTATCAGATCTGCCTTCAAATCGTCATAAAAGGCTGGGAAGATACTCATAAAGTCATCATTGGTATTGGTTTTGGTATCAAATAAGAGAAACTCGGAGAACAATTCCTTACGCCCCAGATGGGCCGTATTGTGAACGTGCATCAACATTTCATCCAGGTTTTCAATTTCCAAATCATAGGTCTTGCAAAGATCCTTGAACATCTTTCGGATCAAATTCGTCGATTCTTTGGCATATTGGTCTGTTTCCGCTGCTTCAATAAGACTCTCTGGGCTAAAATAGAAATTCTCTTGAATAAAGATAATGAAGAACTGCTCTAGCACTTTTTCATTCAACTCAACCCCCAGCTGCAAACTGAAATAACGCAACATCTCTTCAACATTGGTCACCCCTTGATACTGATCCTTGTATTCATCAAAGGTGGTCGGCATATCGATGAAATAACCTTGCTTGATACGGGACAAATAAACCGTCAAGAGCACCTTATAAGACTTGATAACTGAGAAGGTTAAAGGATAGCCGTAGAGCTTAAAGAAGAAAGTGATCAAATCGGTTACGGCATTTTCCTTGAACTCAGGGAAAGGCCACTCCATATAGTAATATCGCTCTGCAAAATATTGGGCATAGAAGAAACGAACATCCGTTTCATCTCCAACCAGATTTAAAGGTTTCAAATCAATTTTTACATTATACTTGGTTTGGAGCTTTTGATTAATGGTACGGATCAAACGATAGAATGATTGGTAACTAAGATCAAATTTTCTACAGATATAGTCATTGGATACATCTTTATGGAAAAAAAGATATTCAATCAAAGCAAATGCTTGTGATTCTTTAAAGAAGTGATGGTACACCACCTCTAATCCCACCGAATCTTCATAACTGATTTTGATCCCGTTTGTTGAGGACTCAATCAAAAACTCGGTAAACGTACTACGAAGATTGGATAAATCTTCTTTTAAGGAACGCTCCGTGCAATCCAGGCGTTTAGCCAATTCTTTCAAATGAAACCATCTTTTTTCCTTGATCAAGATTTCCAATAATTCCAATTGGCGTCTTTGTTTTTTCGATAAAAGGAGTCTCATCTTTCCCTACCTTTTTCATTTTATCTTTAAAATACCTTTATTTTAACACATTTTATAGGACTTGTTGACTTTTAGATGCATTTTTTACAAAAATGTCTAAAAAAACTCTAAAGCCTCTTTGGGCCTTAGAGTCTATGATTTGTTAATGATTCCAAATTCTTCTTTTTTCTTTTGTTCTTTTGCCGCTCGATGGTTGTCATAAAGATTCATCAAGAATTTGATGATTTCCTTACCGATCGAATAGACTGGAATTGCAACTAACATCCCGATAATCCCGTAGATGTTACTAGAGAGTAACAAGAGGACCATGATCGTAATCGGATGGACCTTCATCACACCTCCAACGATTCGAGGATAGAGGATATTCCCGTCGATCTGCTGAATAATCAACATATAAATGACGGCTTTGACCATCATATCCATATCCGTAAACGCGTAGGTAATGATCATCGGGATCAAGCCAATTGTTGGTCCCACATAAGGAATGAGATTGGCAAAGGCTGAGAAAATGGCAAAGACCAAGGCATACTTCAAGCCGATAAAACTATAACCAATATAAGCGAGGGTCCCTATGATCAAGGCATCGATCGAAATACCGCTGATATAACGTGAAACTGTTTGATTGAGACTAACCAACAAACTCGAAATTTGTAGTTTGTCATTTCGTAGGATGGTCCGCTCCAACATCGGAAGTAGCTTCTTCCCATCTACGAGGAAGTAAACCAAAAAGATCGGTGTCATGATCAAAATAAAGACCGTATTGACAATAGTAGTGAGCACACTACCCAAACTATTGGTAACACTGTTCAAAAGATTTTGGAGGATATCCATGTAGGAGAGATTCAACTGTTGAATGGTTGATTGAATATTGATATTTTGAAACAAGGCATTGGTTGAGAGTTTTCGAACCAAGCTTTGGACTTCCCAATAGAGACCTTGCGTCGAATTGATCAAGCTGGATAGCTGATTGATCAAGATAGGAAGAAGATAGAATATCCCTAAACCGATGGTACTGAACAAGATAACTAGGGTGATCAAAATTCCAAAAATTCGCTTAATCTTTAAGTATTTCTCCAATAACTCAACAATTGGATTTGTAATGTAATATAAGAAACCTGCAATCAAAAATGGCAAGAGGATGGTATTCAAAACGGACACAAATGGGGCAATCAAGGCTCCCATGGATCTCCAAATGTAGAAAATCACTGTCAATAATAAGATCTCACATGTCCAGAATAACAATTTACTATTTCGAAACATTCCTTACCTCCTGTTTTCTATTCTACCATATTTTATGATAGAATAAAGGAGATTTTAATCAAAAGGATAAAGTTATGACGAATTTAATTGAACTAAAAGACGTTCATTTCATCCGCAATGGAAAAACGTTATTAAAAAAAATCAACTGGCAGGTGAAAGAAAAGGAATGCTGGGCCATTTTAGGTCTCAACGGGGCCGGAAAATCAACCCTTCTAAAGCTTCTCATGTCAGAATACTGGGCTAGTTCAGGTCAGGTAACAGTCCTTGGAACTCGTTTTGGGGAAGGTGGCATCCCTGAGCTTCGGAAACGCATTGGTGTTGTCAGCTCTTTTATCTCAGAAAGACTGTCCGAACACCTCCTCACAGAACAGATTGTCCTGACCGGGCAATACAAAAGTAGTATTTTGTATACGGCTTATGGAGAGAAAGAATTGGGCTGGGCACGCGATATGTTGACTTCGATTGGAGCCCGCTCTTTGATTGGACGAAAATACCGTGAACTCTCTCAAGGAGAAAAACAGACGGTTCTCATTGCACGAAGCCTCATGGACCAGCCAGATCTGATCATTTTTGATGAAGCCTCAAGCGGTCTTGATCTCTTTGCTAGAGAAAAGTTACTCCAGCAGATCCACCATATCAAAGAGTTGAAGCATGCTCCTACCATCCTCTACGTCACCCACCATGCTGAGGAAATTACCAAAGACATGACCCATGTCCTCTTGCTCAAAGATGGCCAAGTCGTGGACCAAGGACCAAAGGAAAATATCCTTACTCCTTCTATCCTTAGTCACTTCTACCAAGCACAGGTTTCCTTGATTGATTTGGGGGAGGGTCGCCTCTTTGTCAAACCTGAAGTACAATATTCAAATAAAACTGAATAAAATATACAAAAAGTGACTAAGTCGATCGGCCTGGTCACTTTTTTATTTTAGCTTAGCGATTTCGAGCATAGGCAATCACATCATAAGGGAGCGTATTGGCACTTTCTCTCAATGAGTAGTTCTCCAATTCGTTGACGTTTTTACGCATGCGACGTGCTTGTTTAGAGGTGATCAAGTGTCCCGCCTCGTATTCAAAAATTATCTTACGTTCAAGATAATAGCCTCTTAACATTTCATCGATATTATTTGGCTTCATTCGGTTAATAACCCGTTCGACAAAAGCTCCGCTAGAAATAATGGCTGTTTCTCTCAGACGAGATTCCTGGAGGTAAGAGATGAGACTACTCCGATAGACACCCTTAAGGTCTTCTAGACTTTCAATGATAATTTCTGTATTGGCCAAATAAAGAGCCGCAATCTGATCATAATCAATGGCTTCTAGTTGTCGATCCTCGTGTTTCCACCAATTCCTAAAACCAGATCCAAATGTGACAATTTCATGGCCCAACAAGCGTAAAAGCCGGAAGGAAACCAAGAAATAATAGGTTAAACGAGAGGAGAGATTCCGATTGATGCGCTGCTCCATATTCCGCAAATAGCGTTGATAAACACGGTAGCTGCGCTCTCTAATCCGTCCTTCTTCAAAAGCTTGCTCAAGGCCATCACTTTCAATACTTAACATCAAGAGCTTTAACTCTTCCCAGTCCTTTTGAATGAGCTTATTTTCTTGACTTAAGATCAGATTTTCAATCCGTCCATGGTAGTTATCAATGGCAGCGTATAGAGGCCCTTTTAGGTGACTATTTTTTAAATCAGCTTCTAATTCAGTCACAACATCATTTAGAATCGCAATCTGCATCAGGTCATCATTACCTTCTTCCTTATCATCTGATAAGGTTGGAAGAACGACTAATCCTACGAGAAAGCTAAGGAGCGTTACCCCTGCAACTAAAAAGAGCAAGATAGGGTACTCTTGTTCGAGCTTTGTTGGAATCAAAAGAATGGTCGCAATCGAAACTGTTCCCTTCACACCCGAAAAAGTCAGCAATAAGGCATCTTTTAGATAATTTCTCAACGATTTTTTTAGTCGAACCGTTCGGAACCAATAAAAGAGGTAAACCATGACAAAACGAATCAAGAAAAGTAAGGCTGTCAACAGAAAGACAGAAACAACTAAAAGAAGATTATTGTAAATGGGACTACTTAAGATGGGCTTGGCAATCATTTCCAATTCCATTCCTAAGATGACAAAGACCGAGCCATTTAAGATAAAGTTGACCGTATTCCAGACAGTATGGCTCACAGTATCCACACGCGCTTCAAGGAGGGTAATGTGCTTAAAGCGACTGGCTTTTAGGATCCCTGACACAACTACTGCAATGATACCGGAGACATGGAGTTCTTCTGCTAGGAAGAAGGTCAACAGTGGGAGACTCAGTTCTAATAACAATTCACTAGCAATATCACTGGCTCTCACACTCAAGAGTAATTTTTGCAGCCACCGGTTGACAAAGGCTGTCAAAAGGCCGACTAATAAGCCACCTGATATGGAAATCCCCAAAGAAATCCCTGCTTTTCCAACAGAAAAAGTACCTGTAGCAAGGGCTGCTAAAGCCATTCGAAAAGCAACCAGTCCAGAAGCATCATTGAGCAAACCTTCTCCTTTTAAGATATTGGAGACTCGCTTTGGGAAGCTAAAGCGCTCAGAAAGAGAGGCAAAGGCTACTAAATCCGTAGGGCCTAAAGCTGCCCCCACAGCCATACAGGCTGCCAAAGGAAGGCTCAACCACAAGGAGTGGGCAAGCCAGCCTAAACTCAGGGTTGAAAGAAAGATAACGGGGAAAATTAAATAGAGAATAACCCGCCAGTGCTTCAAGATAGAAGTAATATCTGCTTCTTCTGCTTCTCGAAACAAGAGTGGGCCAATCACAAGAGCTAAAAATAGCTCCGTATCCAGGTGAAACTGCTCTGCGGGGATAAACAAAGCCCAGCCAATCCCCAAGAAAATTTGGATCAAAGGTAATGGCAGACGGGGAAACAGTTTATTGGTGGCATTGGAGATGATCAGAACCATCGAAAAAATCACGGCATAAAGGAGAAGTTCCATTTTCTACCTCCTTAACGATCTTTGCAACAAATTTCAAATTGCTGTTTGATCTCCGCAATCTTTTGATCTGTCTTGGTTACATCCTTGTGCTCAATCTTCTTTTGGCACCGTTCCATTTCCAGTGCAACCAACTTCTTTTTGATTTTGAGCATCTTTTTGGTCATATGCACTTCGTCATAAAATCCTGTGGCCCGCTCGTGAACCGTGGACTCAACAAAATGTTGTCTTAGTCCCTCAATTTTATTCTTTAAATATTCTTTATCCATGCCGGTAGCTTTCTAATTTTTCAATCATGACCAAAAACGGGGGCTGATTCACTTGATTTAGCGTCCGGTAGATGGTCGCTGTGTAGTCTTTTTGAGGAAGCTGGCTGACAAAGTCCAGCACCGCATCGCGCTCAAGGTCTCCCCCCGCATGACCGTAATAAATCATAATTGCGATACGCCCACCTTTTTCTAAGCGAGTGCAGATTTTCTCCATGGCTTCAATCGTAGTAGCTGGCAGGGTAATCACTGATTTATCCGCAGCTGGCAGATAACCAAGGTTGAAAATTGCTGCTTTGAGATTCGTTACATAGTGATCCACATGCTGGTGGCCATCCAAAATCAATTGGACGTTTTGAAGCCCCAGCTGGTCCAATTTTTCTCGGGTATTGACAAGGGCCTGCTCTTGAATATCAAAGGCATAGACTTGACCTGCTCGTTTTGCTAAAAAAGCCGTATCATATCCATTCCCCATGGTCGCATCCACCACCACATCTTCTTTGGTGATGACTTCATTTAAAAACTGATGGGCCATTTCAAGTGGTCGTAACATGATCATCCTCCTCTTCTACTTTACAACCTTGGGTACTCCCACGACGCCGCATTTCCGCTTCAATGGCATTCAACACTTCCCATTTGTTGAGGCTCCACATAGGACCGATCAACATGTCGCGCGGGGCATCCCCGGTAATCCGATGGATCACGATGTGCTTAGGAATAATCTCTAACTGATCACAAATGACCTTGACATATTCCTCCTGGCTCATGAGTTGGAGACGCCCTTCATGGTAGTCGCGTTGCATGCGTGTATTGGTCATCAAATGCAAAAGGTGCAACTTGATCCCGTTAATCTCATTGTCCGTCACACAACGGCGAACATTTTCCACCATCATCTCGTGTGTTTCCCCCGGAAGCCCATTGATCAAATGGGAGACAATCTCAGCCTTCGGTACTTGTTTTCGAATGCGCTTGACGGTTTCAACATAGAGTTCATAACTATGAGCTCTGTTAATCAATTCAGAAGTCGCTTCATAAGTGGTCTGAAGGCCCAACTCAATCGTCACATGCATGCGCTCAGTCAGCTCTGCTAGGTAGGCTAAGGTATCGTCAGGTAAACAGTCCGGACGTGTTCCGATATTGATTCCGACAACTCCTGGCTCATTAATAGCCTGTTCATAACGCTCTCGAATGACTTCCACCTTATCATGGGTATTGGTGAAATTTTGAAAATAGACCAGGTACTTCTTCACATCTGGCCATTTCCGATGCATAAAATCAATCTCTTTGTAAAATTGTTCTCGAATCGGAGCTTCTGGAGCCACAATGGCATCTCCTGAACCTGAGACCGTACAAAAAGTACAGCCACCATGGGCGACTGTTCCGTCTCGATTAGGACAATCAAAGCCTGCATCAATAGGGACTTTAAAGGTCTTTTCTCCAAATAAAGTTCGATAATAATCATTCAAGGTATTGTAGGATTTCATACCCTTCATTATAGCAAAAAAAGAGTTGAACTCAAAACGCGAGTTCAACTCCTAGTTGGTAAGATCTTATTTTATCAGATCAACTTCTTCATCTCATCAATACGTGCGACGGTCGCATCGTATTTGGCTTGGTAGTCGGCTTGTTTGTCGCGTTCTTTTTGGACGACTTCTGGTTTTGCATTGGCTACGAAGCGTTCGTTAGAGAGCTTCTTACCAACCATATCCAATTCTTTTTGCCATTTAGCCAGTTCTTTGTCGAGACGAGCGAGTTCTTCTTCGACATTGAGGAGGTCTGCGAGAGGCAAGTAGATTTCTGCTCCTGTGATAACACTTGACATTACTAATTCAGGGACTTCTACATTAGCTGCGATTTCCAAGTGTTCAGGGTTTGTAAAGCGTTTGATGTAGTTGACATTGCTGTTAAAGAAGGCTTCCAAGTCGCTATCGCTAGTCTTAACAAGAATGGTGATCGGCTTGCTTGGAGCTACGTTTACTTCCGCACGCGCATTACGAACGGCACGAATCAAGTCTTTGAGGCTTTCGACACCAGTGTGAGCCGCAAGGTCTTCAAAGGCTGGATTAACAGTTGGGTATGTTGCTGTAACGATAGAACCGTCTGAGATTTGTCCAAAGATTTTCTCTGTCACGAATGGCATGATTGGGTGGAGGAGACGAAGGATCTTGTCCAAAGTATAAAGGAGAACAGAACGTGTGATGACTTTCTCTTCTTCGTTACCGCTATAAAGGACTTCCTTGGTCAACTCAACATACCAGTCCGCAAACTCGTCCCAGATGAAGTTGTAGAGGATGTGCCCAGCGACACCAAACTCAAACTTGTCAAAGTTTTCAGTGACTTTTCCGATGGTTTCATTGAGGTTGTGAAGAATCCAGCGGTCAGTAACGTTTCCAGCTTCCTTGTTGACAACTTTTTCCACATTGGCAGTTGCTTGCTCAAGGGTCAAGCCTTCATTGTTCATAAGGATGTAGCGAGAGATGTTCCAGATCTTGTTAATGAAGTTCCATGAAGCATCCATTTTCTCGTAAGAGAAGCGCACGTCTTGACCT
Organism: Streptococcus lactarius; assembly: GCF_016642265.1. Taxonomy (GTDB): domain Bacteria; phylum Bacillota; class Bacilli; order Lactobacillales; family Streptococcaceae; genus Streptococcus; species Streptococcus lactarius. The sequence continues at coordinate 9,929 of NZ_MRXX01000003.1, read as the reverse complement.
GGTGCAGAACCGTTTGAAAGGAACCAACGAAGGGCATCGGCTCCGTACTTCTCGATCACATCCATTGGGTCAATCCCGTTACCGAGAGATTTAGACATTTTACGTCCTTGCTCATCACGGATGAGACCGTGGATCAACACGTTTTGGAACGGCTGACGACCAGTGAATTCCAAGGATTGGAAGATCATACGAGATACCCAGAAGAAGATGATGTCGTAACCTGTTACCAAGGTTGAAGTTGGGAAGTAACGTTTGAAGTCTTCTGAGTCGACATCCGGCCAGCCCATAGTTGAGAATGGCCAAAGGGCAGAACTGAACCACGTATCCAAGACATCTTCGTCTTGTTTCCATCTGTCACCTTCTGGTGCTTCTTCACCAACGTACATTTCACCCTCAGCATTGTACCAAGCAGGGATTTGGTGACCCCACCAGAGCTGACGAGAGATGACCCAGTCGTGAACATTTTCCATCCATTGAAGGAAGGTATCGTTGAAACGAGGTGGGTAGAAATCAACCTTATCGTCTGTGTCTTGGTTTGCGATGGCATTTTTGGCCAATTGATTCATCTTCACAAACCATTGAGTAGACAAACGTGGTTCAACAGGCACACCTGTACGCTCTGAGTGACCAACCGAGTGAGTCATCTTTTCGATTTCAACAAGGGCACCGATTTCTTCCAATTTCTTGACAACAGCCTTACGAGCTTCAAAGCGGTCCATGCCGTTGAATTCACCAGCCAATTCATTCATGGTACCATCATCGTTCATAACATTGACTTGAGGAAGATTATGACGTTGACCAACCAAGAAGTCATTCGGGTCGTGGGCAGGAGTGATTTTAACCACACCAGTACCGAATTCAGGGTCTGCGTGTTCATCCCCAACGATTGGAATTGGCTTGTTCAAGATTGGCAAGATAACATTTTTACCAATCAAATCTTTATAACGGTCATCATTTGGATTAACGGCTACAGCAGTATCCCCAAACATAGTTTCAGGACGAGTAGTCGCCACTTCAAGGGCACGTGAACCGTCTTCTAACATATAGTTCATGTGGTAGAAGGCACCTTCCACATCCTTGTGAATAACCTCGATATCAGAAAGGGCTGTACGGGCTTTTGGATCCCAGTTGATGATGAATTCACCACGGTAGATCCAGCCTTTTTTGTACAAATCTACAAAGACCTTACGAACAGCTTTTGACAAGCCTTTATCAAGAGTGAACCGTTCACGTGAGTAGTCCACTGAAATCCCCATCTTGCCCCATTGTTTCTTGATGGTAGACGCATACTCATCTTTCCATTCCCAAACTTTTTCAAGAAATTTCTCACGGCCGAGGTCGTAACGCGAAATACCACTTTCAGCCAAACGCGCTTCAACCTTGGCTTGAGTAGCAATCCCAGCATGGTCCATCCCTGGGAGCCAAAGCGTATCAAAACCTTGCATCCGTTTTTGACGGATGATGATATCTTGCAAAGTCGTATCCCAAGCGTGACCAAGGTGGAGTTTCCCAGTTACGTTTGGTGGTGGAATCACGATAGAGTAAGGCTTCGCCTTTTTATCGCCTGAAGGCTTGAAAACATCCTCATCAAGCCATTTTTGGTAACGACCAGCCTCAACCTCGGCTGGATTGTATTTAGGTGAAAGTTCTTTAGACATGTGTGTTCTCCTTTTATCTATGATATCCCAAATCAGCGGGATTAGAATCTCCTGAAATTTTCCTAATTTCTCCCCCAGATTTTTCAAAATTATCACGTTGTTTAGTTACTTTTTCTATCAATTCAATAGTTTCATTATTTTTGATATTTTTCCGATTATACTGTCCTTTTGACCAATATTGAATCGCATTATTACTGTCTCCACAAATAACTTTTGCTTGAATCTGTTCTGCGATTTTCATAGCAAAGAATAGAGCTAATAATTCTCCATGATTATTTGTTAATCCTTCTTTTAAAATTACTATGCCACTTGTATCATCAACACTTTCGACACCATATGGGCTAGTGAAATATTCTGATAAATCTAAATTTAAAAGTAATGGAGTTTTTGATTCGTCCAAAACATTTACTTTAGTTTGTTCTCTATCTTTATTACCGTTATGACCAATCGTACTTGCATCAAAATAGATTATTTTGTCGTTCATTATCTACACCCCTAAATATTTATTTCAATTATATCTTTTCCCACTCACTCTTCATCAAGCCATATATCAGATTGTCACAGCGGTTTCCTTGGGCATCTTTGCGATCCCTTATGCGAGCTTCAAGGGTAAATCCAAGCTTCTCTGCAACTCGTTGACTTTGGGCATTGTAGCCAAAGCAAGTCAGTTCTATCTTGTGAAGACCCAATTCTTTAAAAGCCAGATCAATCAAGGCACGCGCCGCTTCCGGCACATAGCCTCGACCCCAATAGTCTGGGTGCAAGGTATAGCCAATCTCCAGCACATCGTCTTCATGACGATGGTTGAAATCAACAGAGCCGACGATGTTATCGGTTCCTTTGACCACAATGCCGTAACCTGCTGGGAGATTTTCCTTTTGATTGCGCTCAGGGAGGATATGCTCTAGATAGTAAATCTCATCTTCCAAGGTCTTAACAGGCGGAAAGCCCGCTGGGTAGGAGACTTCTGGGAGACTGGCAAAGTCAAAGATATCCTCAGCATCCGCCACTGTACGGACTCGTAAAACGAGACGCTCCGTTTCGATTCGTTCTGGCAGTTCAGCTCTTGTCATCCCTCTTCCTCGATTTCTTGATAAAGATTCCCATGGGATCGACTCGGTCGTCCAGATAACGATAAACGCGCTGGTGTCCGTCCCCCATAAAGTAAGTTGGCGCGAAGCGGTCATTTTTAAAATGCCCTTTGTCATCCAAGAGATCTGGATCAGCCAGTCGCTCGAGAATCTTAGCAAAGATATGGCAGATGCCATCTTCCTCGATGATACGATCTACCTGGCAATCCAGAACGACGGGACATGCCTCTAAAATCGGAGCCTGAGTCCGTTCAGAAATCCTATAGTCTAGTCCCAAGTGTTCCAACTTCTCCCGATGGCTGATAAATCCAGCCTGCTCCATCTCAAGCATGAAGTTTTCATCAGGAATGTTCACAGTAAACTGTTGATAGTGCTTGATCTGGTCTGCTGCATTTTCCTCAGCACCAACCCCAATGACTAACCAATCTCCTAGACTATATGAGGAGCTGCAGGTCGTTATATTGTGTCCAAAGTTCTGGTCCTCATACCCCAAGATAAAGATAGGAAAACCATAGTAGAGCTTACTTGTTTTAAAAGATTGTTTCATGACAACCTCCTTTGCCTAGAGTTGCAAAAAAATCGCCCCTGTCATCAATCTGACAGGGACGAATATGTTTATCCGCGGTACCACCCAATTTCGGGCAGATGCCCGCATCTTTAATCTTATTATTTCTCTTTTATGACGTCGTTAGCTCGTCCCAAAAGCAAGCAAAAAGACCATTTCAATATTTCATTTTTATCCATTAGCAACTAGTTTTGACACATTTGTGGACTTCTCAGCTCCGCCACTTTCTGTAAAATATGGGATTCAAAACACCTCTAATAGCTTCATTTTATCAAGATCTTCTGGAAATAGCAAGAAATCACAAAAGCGATTATTTAAATTTAATGCCTAGTTCTTTCAATTTCTTGATTGTAGCTGGGCCGATTCCTTTAAGGGCCAACAACTCTTTCTCTGTCCAGCTAGTAAAGTCCGCAACAGAGCGAATACCTTCATCATAGAATGTTTGCGCACGATCAAGTGCCACACCTTCCAAACTTGCAGCAAACTCTTCCACTGAAGAAGCCGCTTGTTTCACTTCTTTTGCTACTGCTTTTGTAGCTTTTTCAACTTTTTTCGGTGCTTCTTTCACAGCTGCAGTTACAGTTGCAACAGCTTTTTTCAAGACATGTCTATTTTGATGTTTGTATTGTTTTGCACGGTTTACGTTCTTCTTTGCCATTTTTCCTCCTAAAAATAGTGATCAATTCCTAAGGCAACAAGGTTTCATCACCATCATTACTTTCAATAATCCGTTGATGTCATTTCAACTTTTTTATTGTATCATAATCCCTTAAAAAATCAAGTCATTGCCCAATTTTCAGCTAAATCCAGCTGGTAAAACGCCTTCAATAACGTCATTTTAGTATTTTCTTTCACCAAAGAGGCCATCTGGCAAATCATGAAATCCCTTTCCAGCGTGGAAATTTTCAAACTTCCCTTGCAAGAACTGATAAGCATCCAAACGGCTTTCATAGCGAATCATGGCAATTTTAGCTCGTTCATCCTGGTCTTCATCAAAAACCTTCTTACTTTCTTCTAGGGCCATCTCATTGATCATGACTTGGGTCTTGATCCACTCCTCAAACTCCTTCATAAACTCTGTTTCGTAACTCATCTTTACTCCATTCCTCTATAAAAATCCGTATCGATCTCTCGATAGGGTTGAATGTCCTGAACATATTCCAAGACACCTTGAAAGTCTCCAGCTTCATCACGCACGGCTGCATAGGTGACATGGACGAATTTTCCACGCGATTCTGATTTGAACCACATTTCGTACTTGTCTTTTTTCCCTTCACGAAGTCCTTGCATAATCGCCTTGACCTTCTCCAAGTATTTTGGCGGATGGCACAATTCGACATTACGTCCTATCTGCGACGGCGTCCGTTTGAAAATCATCTCCTCAAAAGGCGCCACATCATTGTAATATTGGAATATATCATCCTTATTGACAAAAGTGATCTCCATCGGCAAATGATTTAAAATCAAATTCGCTTGCTCGACTGACAAATAACCATTGCCAAATGATTGAGCTTGCTTTCTATCAAAGCTCTCTTCTTTTTTCTTAGGTGTGAAAGTAATGGTCAATTGTCCCTCAGGAGTCTCAATGACCTGACGTTGTTCTTCTCCTCCTGAAGAAGAAAGAAGTTCAGTAGAATCTTCTGGTTCCTTCAGTGGTTCTTCTTTGAAACCTACGCGTTTTGGCACCCATTTTTCACTTGGGAGAATAATGGCATAACCATAAGCATCACTTTCCTCCGCAATGGAAAGCCAATCATCCTGAGTAAAGGATTCCAACAATATCATCAAGAGAATTGATTCTTCTTTAAAGATCATTCCCTCAAACTCTTGCGCAAAGGCTTCAAAACACTTTTTGACTTCTAAGATGTCGGAATCCGGTAGTCCCTTGGCCACATCCAGTGCTTTCGCAAAGAGTTCCCGAATCTGGTCATCCACCCCCCACATCACTTTCGGAGGTGAATCATGGCCGTATTTTTCCATAATCGGAAACATCAACTCTTCCTTCCGGCGATAATGCCGATCAAATTGACCCACCAAGCCCAACTGACGCAGTAAGCCCTTATGAATCTCTTGGATCATCTCAGGATCCTCAGTTGTCTCATAATTATCTAGCAAGCGGCGGACCCGCATCATAGCGGCCCGAAGAGCCAGGTTCTCCTGCTTAAAGATTTGAACCGGATGGCCTGGATGGTCAGTATCTGCCACTTCGACCCCTTGGACAGCGTTCTTAAAGAGATTCGCATGGACATCACAAAGTTCCATAACATCTTCAAACGTAACCCCTGCATCAGAGTTCATCAGCTCATGCTCCATGAGAGAGATCTCAATCGCAGAAACCCCCGCAAAGGTCGCATCAAATCGTTCTTGGACCGACTCAGGAGATGCTCCATGATGCAGGTCTAATAAGATGTCTCTCAAGACATGAATTCGTTCATCGCTCATTAGTCTAACCCCACTACTTCATAGCCATTAGCTTCTAGCGTTCGCACAACCTTCTCCATGGGGGTACCTTCTAATTTTGATCCTTGTTTCAAGGAAACCTTGCGCCCAACTGTATTGCGCATGATGGGGTTGGCTAAAGGTTTAAAGCCCAACTCCACCAACAAGTCCAATACTTCCGGATGTTGATCAATGACTTGAGCCACTGGAATCGATACATCAATAACATTGTCCATTTTCCTATTTCCTTTACTCATTTCGTTCATTTTCACTTCTTCACTAATTTCACAACTGCTTCTGTCCGTGCTGTATGGGGGAACATATCCACTGATTGAATGTATTCAACCTCATAAACCTTTGTCAAAGCCACTAGATCCCGTGCCAAAGTAGAGACATTACAAGAGACATAGACCATCTTTTCAGGTGCATAGTGCAACAAGGTCTCGATCAATTTCGCCCCTAAACCCGTACGGGGTGGATCCACAATGACTGCATCTGCTCGATAGCCTTCTTGGTACCAGCGAGGAATGATCTCTTCTGCTGTACCAACCTCATAGTGGGTATTCTCAAATCCCATCCGTTTAGCATTGTATTTGGCATCTTCAATCGCTTCAGGAATGATATCCATCCCCCGAACACTTTTCACTCGATTCGCAAAAGCAAACCCAATCGTTCCAACACCACAGTAGGCATCAATTAGATGATCCTCCGGCGAAACATCCAAAGCCTTAACCGCCTCACTATACAAGACTTGAGTCTGCTCTGGATTCAGTTGATAAAAGGCACGAGGAGAAAGGGAGAATTCGTAATCCAAAACACCTTCAAGAATAGCCTCTTCACCCCAAATAATCTGTGTTTGGTCCCCATAGATTTCACTGGAGCGAGACGTATTTTTATTAACAGCAACGCTGACAATCTCAGGGTGTTTCTTAACCAAGTCTTCCACTAAATCCTTTAAATTAATCTGCCGACTAGTGACCACAATGATCTGAACCTGACCAGACTTCCGAGCCCGTCGAACCATCATGGTTCTGACACCCAGTTCTTTTCGCTCATCAGCAATCGGAATCTGATAGTAGGTCAATAAATCCGCTAGATCAGTAGCAATCGCTTGAATAACCGGATCTTGAACCAAACAATCTTTTAATTCTACCAAATAATGTGAATTTTGAGCATAGAGCCCCGCCTTCACCTGACCCTTGAATTTCCTTGTTTGAAATTGCAATTTTGCCCGATAGTAAAGAGGCTCCTTCATTCCGATTGTCGGCCGAATAGCATACTGTTCAAAGCCTTCAGGTGAGAACTTCTTCAAGGCCTGTTGCAATAAATCTGTCTTAAACTCCAACTGCTTGTCATACTTCAAATGCATGATTTGACAGCCCCCACAGGTCTCATAGATATCACACATGGGTGTCACCCGATACTTAGACGCCTTATTCACAGATAGGAGTTTGGCTTCCGCAAAATTTTTCTTGACACTTGTAATTTGACAGAAGATATCTTCGCCCTTTAAAGCCCCAGGCACAAAGACAAGTGTTTTTTTATAAAAGCCAATTCCTTCTCCGTTAATTCCCATTCGTTTAATTTTCAAAGGAATTTTTTGTTTTACTTTAAGACTCATAAGTCTATTATACCACGTAGTTTCTCAATGTTTAAGAATATGTTACAATAAAACCATGAATACAAAGATATCTCATTTTTCCCCATTGGATTTTCCTGAGCAATTACGAACTTATATAGAGGGAGCAACTCTTTCTGACAGCTCTTCTCATTCAGGCGCAACGGTTCTCTATCTTGATTCAGGTTACTATTTGAAAATAGATCAAAAGGGAAGATTAGAGAGAGAAGCTAGAATTGCAAGTTTGTTTGAACAAGAGGGAATAGGAACTCCAGTCATCCACTATCTATCTACAGATAAAGACTACCTCCTGACTAAAGAGGCTATTGGTCATGATACTCTCGCTTTTTTAGACCAGCCAGAAAAAATCTGCCGAACCATGGCCGAAGCTCTTAAAAAACTTCACAGCTTTTATCCGCAAAATTTCCCATCAGAAAATCATTTACAGGCCTATAAAGACAGAGCATTAAAAAACTATGAAAAAGGTGAGTTCTATGCCAAGGCTCTCCTACCCCAATTCCGGATTAGCAGCCGTGAAGAGGCCTTCCAGCTCATTCGAGAACAAGGGCACCTTTTAAAGACAGATGCCTTTATTCACGGGGATGCCTGTCTACCGAACCTTATTCTAAAAGATGCTGACCACTTCTCTTGCTTTATTGACCTTGGCTTAGCTGATTTCAGTGACCGACATATCGATCTCTTTTGGGCAGTTTGGTCCCTCAACTATAACCTACATGACCCTAAATACGCAGAACTATTTCTTGACTATTATGGGAGAGAACAGGTCGATGTAAATAAACTTCGACTCGTTGCTGCCTTTGAAGCGTTTGGATAAAAGGAAAATCATGAAAATCACAAAACTAGAAAAGAAAAAACGTCTCTACCTGCTAGAACTTGATAGCGACCAAACCTGCTATATTACAGAGGATACCATTGTTCGCTTTATGTTGACCAAGGATAAGGAAATTAGTCCTCAAGAGTTTGCAGAAATTCAAACCTTTGCACAATTTTCCTACGGAAAAAACTTGGCGCTCTACCACTTATCCTTCAAGGCCCGTACTGAAAAAGAAGTCAGAGACTATTTAGTTAAACATGAGATTGATGAGAAAATCATACCACAAGTCATCCAAGCCCTCAAGGATGACAACTGGATCAATGACCGTCAGTATGCCTATGCTATCATCAATTCCAATCAGCTATCTGGTGACAAGGGAAGCTACATGCTGATACAAAAGATTTCTCAAAAAGGAGTTGCTAAGGCCGTTATCCAAGACGTCTTACAAGAATTTAACATGACGGAAGTCGCAGAGCGTACAGCCGAAAAACTACTGAAAAAATATCAGGGTAAATTGCCTGCTCGTGCTCTACAAGACAAGATAATCCAAAATCTTACCAACAAAGGGTTTTCCTACTTGGAAGCTAAAACAGCCTTTGACCAACTGGATAGCCAGATAGAAGAGGAAACCGTTCAGGAACTAATCTTTAAAGAGTTGGATAAGCAATATCGGAAATATTCGCGAAAGTATGATGGCTACGACCTCAAACAACGTTTAACACAAGCACTGGCAAGAAAAGGGTACGATTATAGTGATATAACGTCAGCCATAAGGGACTTCCTAGATGAATAAACCTCTCTTCATGAATTAAATTGAAAATATGATAGAAAAAACAGAAAATATTTGAAAAAATATGATACAATATAGAGGATATACTTAGATTGTAGAAAGTTGGTACGTTATGAAACTACCTAAAGAAGGCGACTTTATTACAATTCAAAGTTATAAACATGATGGCAGTTTACACCGAACATGGCGTGACACCATGGTATTAAAGATAACCGAAAATGCAATTATTGGAGTAAATGATCATACACTTGTTACTGAAAGTGATGGCAGACGTTGGATTACACGTGAACCAGCGATCGTTTATTTCCATAAAAAATATTGGTTTAACATCATCGCCATGATCCGTGACAATGGTGTATCATACTACTGTAACCTAGCAAGTCCTTTTCACATCGACCAGGAAGCCTTAAAATATATCGACTATGATCTCGATGTCAAGGTCTTTACAAATGGTGAAAAAAAATTGTTAGATGTTGAAGAATATGAGCAGCATAAAGAGAAAATGCACTATTCAGACAACATTGACTTTATTTTGAAGGAAAATGTAAAGGTATTAGTAGATTGGATCAACCAAAACAAAGGTCCTTTTTCAGAGGAATATATCAAAATTTGGTATAACCGTTATGTTGAACTGCGAAATAAATAAAGTTGGAAAGAGCGAAAGCTCTTTTTTCTTGTCATCCATCTAAAGAAATAACAAAAAAGCCTAATGAAACCATTAGCCTTTTCAATATACTATCGGGAAGACAGGATTCGAACCTGCGACACCTTGGTCCCAAACCAAGTACTCTACCAAGCTGAGCTACTTCCCGATCTAAAGCTTTCGCCTTATGCACCCTAGAGGAGTCGAACCTCTAACCGCCTGATTCGTAGTCAGGTACTCTATCCAGTTGAGCTAAGGGTGCCCATTCTATTTCTGCTTTACATAGTCTT
>NZ_MRXX01000002.1:33165-88671 GCF_016642265.1 Streptococcus lactarius | reverse complement strand
AATGGTAGAAAAGGACTTAGTCCTGTGCAATACAGAACTAAATCCTTCACTTAAATTATTTGTCTAACTTTTTGGGGTCAGTACATTTTAAGCGTTTTTTATTTTTGCCAAATGCGAACTATTGCACTGTATTTCAATTCAAACTCTACCTTTTTCACTACCTTTTTTCTTAAGACCTGGTTTGGAAAGTATGGGATTCAGTTGGACTAAAAACAGGGGAATATTTTTAGTTCTGTAAGTATTAATCTATACGCTTACATATATCTTTTGGTCTCTATCCTTTAGGTGAAAATACCGATTTTATGGTATAATAAGGATAACTCTATATAAGGAGGTGTGCCATGACTCTTGATGTAAATAAAGAAGAATTAACAATTTTAGGGATTCCCTTTGATAACTTTTCGGATTTTGATACTGTCTGGTATGCTATTGGGTCATCAATGATTGAAAATTATGAACCTACTGTTCAAGATGTGATTGATTTAAAAACTTATGTTATCAACAGACGAAAGGAATTGAATATTGGTTAAAAATCAATACAAGGTCTATAAGTACATTGACCCCAATCACCAATATACCTATCCAAATTCCACCGTCTTAATCAACAAACAAAATATTACAAATATTGAAGAAACCTACCGGAATGAACACTTATTCGTTCCTTAGCACTATCAAAAGGGTATTCTGCACAAATACGAGTGGAACAAGATGATGAAATTTACAACCTTTATATGGACGGAACTGTCTATGGAGATTTAAGAAAGTTAGAAGAACTACTTGGTAAAATACTGAAAAAATTGTAAATTAGTCTACAAAAATACTTCTATATTTTTAAATATCCTAAATATCACAGAAAATTATAACTTACCAAGGTTTAAATCATAATAGATAGACAAAAAGCTTCTGAAATCTAACATTTCAGAAGCTTTTTTCTTGTCATAAAATAGCTGCAACTATTATTATTCAATATATATTATCTCTATTTATTAAAATAATTAATGTTTAAGTAGTGGTCCGCTAAGATGAAATTCAAAATTTGTAACATCAACTAAACCAACAACTTTGTCACTTTGATATAATTCCATCAAAAATTGTGCCATCTCTTCACTTGTGTGATATTTAGCAAAATGCTCATCATAATTGTATTCTTTCGAATCTGTAGCAACTTGACCGAATTCCGTTTTTGTGGCAGCTGGAGCTAAAACCTTAGCTTTTAATTGATGTTGATTTGCCTCTAGTTCCAATGCCAAGCCTTCTGTAAAAGCACTGACATAAAATTTACTTGCACAGTATGTAACTGCATTTGGAACCATCATGTATCCGCCTCTAGATGATAAGTTAATCAATTGAGCGCCTTTACAATCTTTATAATCTCTCACATATAGAGTTGATAGAATTGTTAAAGCTTCAATGTTTAGATGGATTAATGTTATTATCTTTTCTAAATCTTGAGATTCAACCTTATCATAATTTCCAAAACCAGCATTATTTATTAGAGTAGTAATGTGATATTTTTTCAAGCTTTCATAAAGAGCAAAAACATTACTGGACTTCGATAAATCAACAACTTTAATAACAACATCTAAATCCGGATAATGGTTCAAAATCTCTTGCTTCAATTTTTCTAGTCGTTCTTGACGCCGAGCAATTAAAATAAGATTCGTTCCTAATTTTGCAAATTGTCTTGCTGTCTCCGCTCCTATACCAGCACTGGCTCCAGTAATACAAGTATAATTCTTCGTTTGTTCCATACTATTTTCTCCTTTACAGATTGCTATTTGCATTTTTTATAAGAGTCACTGCTCCCATCAAGGTCCTTGACAGCCTTATCACTAAGCCCCTTTGGAGCTCTCTATTTCTTCAAACCAATTTTTCGTCTATATGGTATTACCTCCTCTCCTAGCTTTATATCAAATTCCTTTGATGCTATGTATTTTACATAGTAAAGCGCACTTTATGTCAAGAGAAAACTGGAAATTTTTTGATTTTTTAAAAATTATGCTAAAATAATAAAAAAAGGGGGGGAAATATTATGGCTCACTATTCTATTGGAGAATTTGCTAAAAAAACTGGACTTTCTATTTCCACACTTCGATACTATGAGCAAGAAAAATTGATTTACTCACACAGAGAAGAAAATAATCGTAGATACTATGATGACTCTGATATAGCGTGGACTCAATTCATTATTAGATTAAAAAAGACGGGAATGTCTATTAAAAATATGCAAGAATACGCTGACCTAAGATATAAAGGAGACTCCACAATTCCTCAACGACTTAGACTACTATTTTTTCAACTTGATGAACTTCATAAGCAACAAACTGAAATTAACCAACATATTGATTTTCTTGAAAAGAAAATTAAAACTTATTTAGGTATTAATCCTAATTAGCACCATTATTATTTTCTTTATCCAAAAAAGGGATTGAAAATAAAATTTCAATCCCTTTTTATTATGCTATTTACTCTTATTTTCCTAAAAATTAATACAAATCAGCAAAAATAGAATTATTCATACTTATCAGATTGAAGACAAAGTTAAATTAAAAACTTTCCTTAGGTGAGTACGGACGTCGGCGAACTTCGTAGAAGTTCCATGACTAATTATTGAGCCTAGGGTCTCAATAATTCCGAGTACCTGAAACTGTATTGTTTCAGGCACTTTTCTCACAGCGGAAAGTTTCATTTTTTTCTTGATTCATTCTAAAAATTGAAGCACATTTATATTTCTTTGCAGAATTGCTTAACTTATTTTACTTGAAAATAGTTTGTCTACATTCTTAGTCTTTTTCTATGATTCTTAATTAGCAACTCATTTCTTGAAAAAGCGATTCACATCTGATTGACATGCTTCCAATAGTGTTTGTTCATCCGTTAATTCGAGTAGCTGCAAGCCTTCATCGACCAACTTTTTATCACTTAAACAAATTCCAAGTGTCACTTTAGCATTTCCTAGAAAATCATATCGCTTACTTTTTTTGGCCGTATCTAACAATAAATAACTGATACTGGTACACTTCTCTATCAAACCATTCCAAAGAAAAATGCTAGCTAAATTAGAGAGTAATTTATACTTGGTGGGAAGAATCTCTGTATAATCAGAGTAATCATTCAACCTATCTATCACTTCATCACAGACAGAAATCACTGTTTCTAATGGAAGTGTAAATAAAATAACAACAATTAATTTTAGGTCACTATGGTACCAGACATCCTGATTTTTAATTTCGTTCCAAGCTTCCGTGGCCATCGTTCTTACCTTCTCATCTGGACCAGATTCTCTTAAACAAAGAATGACCTCTACTCTCTTTAGTATATTTAACACAGGAATATCATTAGGATGTTTTTTTAAATAAGCTACACTCTTATTCTTCAGTTCCAATAATTTATCATTTGATTGGTAGGTATTGTTACCTTCTGCTAATAAGATAATTTCTTCTCTATCGGAGTGGTGATAAGAATGGCATATATATCGAAATTCTTCGAAATCTAGGCCAACTTGCTTTAGAAGATGCTCCATCAACTCAAAACTCGGCACCACTTGGTTCGATTCAATACGAGACAAGTGCGCTCTTGAAGTGTAATCCTGGCAAACTTCCTCTTGACTAATATGTTTTGATTTTCGTATTTTTTTATAGATCGTACCATAATCCCAACGCATAACAGCTCCACCTCTAATTATGTGTATATATGTGACATTTTTACATTTCGATATAGGTTTAGTATATCATATATATTAAAGAAAGACGTAGAAAACGTGAAAAAACCACTATTAATTTTTTATTATAATCGCTCCCACTCTTCAATTTGTTAGATAGTTGGAGATGGCGGGGATTCCATTCATTGAAAGGAGACCTGTGTTATGGTAACTAAGTATTACAAGTATATTCCTTGGTTGGTCCTAGGAGCTATTGGATCTTATGAATCCGCAACTTATTTTGGACATAGCACATTTGATACGCTGTATTTATCTATTGTTTTTATGATTGTTTACGTAGCTTTATTCATTCTACACGAAAAATATTTGAAATATAAATATAAAGAAATATTTACACATATTATGAGCAATCCTGAAAAAGATCATCATCCTTAGTAAGACATAGCATACTAAAGCACTTCGAGAAATGACCTATTTTTGTCAAAGTTCATTTAAGCTCTATTTTCTTTGAGCTTGTAGTTTTATTAGTGAGGGGGGACAAATGGTTAACGTTAGCGAATATAAAACTTACCTTGTATTGTATGTTAAAAGTATCCTCTATCTGTGGAAAACGTCGCCATTCAATATTTTAGTTTTGATTATCACGATACCGATCCAGGCATTATTGCCTTCGTTATCATTGTATATTGCGAATATACTCATTAATAGAATGAACAACCTGTCACAACAATTATTATTCTTATTGCTGGGAGTATGGGGTGTTGCTTTCCTTTTAAATAATATATTTACGCCGTTAACAACAATGATTCAAGGCAAGTTGACAGATGATCTTACCTATACATTGAACTGTGATATTATGAAAAAGTCTGAGGAAATTCAGACGATTGACTATTTTGAAGACAATAATTTTTATAATGATATTCAATTATTAAGTTCAGAAGCAAGTTGGAGACCTGTGAATTTATTGGTCTTTGGGACTAGTATTATTTCAAATGCAATACTGTTTATTTCAATGCTGGTTATATTTGCATCATTTCATCCAGTCATTGCCTTACTCATGCTGCTGGTTTTAGTTCCACAAGGGATGATTTCTTATTCCCTTCAACAGCAAGCTTTTGAAGTCCTTGTTTCCAACAGTGAAGAATCAAGAAAACTAGAATATTATAGTCAGGTTTTACTATCGTCAGAGGCGATCAAAGATGTGAGACTATACAACCTCTACAACTTCTTTATGAAGAAGTATACTCAATCTTTCTCCAGTATAAAAAGAAATATTCAAAAGACAAGGTTAAAAAAATTTAACAGTTCTGTCATTTTTTTGATTTTGACCGCTCTATTGAGTGTAGGAAGTTTTATCTATATCATCTATTCTATCAAAGTAGGACAATTGGGAATTGGAGCCATAATGCTTTTTTCTTCAAGTATTGTGTATGCCATTAATAGTATGTCAAGATTGATTGAAGATTCTAGTTTGCTGTACGACACCTTGCTTTATATGGAAAAATTTTTCAAGTTTATTGCACTGCCATCAGACTCTAAGAGTGCTACAGTTGCTGTACCATCAAGCATTGAAAAAATAGATTTCGTAGACGTATCATTTAAGTATCCAACTAGTGAAAACTATGCCTTAAAACATATCAGCTTCAGCGTCAATAAGGGAGAAAAGATTGCTATTGTTGGAGAAAACGGCGCAGGAAAAACCACATTGATTAAGTTACTTACCCGATTTTATAATATCGAAGAGGGTGAATTATTGATCAATAACGTATCAATTAGCAACTTTGATCCAGAGAAATTTAGGGAAAATGTCTCCGCTATTTTTCAGGACTTTTCTAAATTTGATCTTACCCTTAGAGAAAACGTGGGCATTTCGAATATACAGGAGATCAATGCAGATGATCAAATCCTAAAGGCGTTAGAGGACAGTGGGTTTGAAAGTAGTCTATCAGACCTAAATACTATTCTTGGAAAAAAATTTGATCATAGTCGTGACCTTTCAGGAGGTCAATGGCAAAAAGTTGCGCTAGCAAGAGCTTTCTTCTCTCATTCACCTATACTGATTCTAGATGAGCCTACAGCTGCACTCGATGCTCGAACCGAATATGAATTATTTGAGAAATTCTTAAAATTAACGGAAGGAAAAACCGTATTTTTCATTACACATCGATTATCAAGCGTCCGACAAGCAGATAAAATTTTGTTATTAAGAAATGGAAGGATTGAAGGATTTGATAAACATGATGCTTTAATGAGAACCAACAAATACTATGAAGAGCTTTATACCATGCAATCTTCTTTATATTACAAAGAATTGAACTAACTTTCAATTGCTATCGGTATAAGAGCGTATTCTTATGAAAACAAGCAAAAACAACCGGAAAAGAAACAGTTCACGACTGCTTCTTCTCTGGTTGTTTTTTATACTAACGATTTTTCCGACTTAATTGATAAGAGTACATCACAGGGATAAGGACAATGGCGAGGATGACCAGCACCAGTACATAAGACAGCGCGAATTGGAGGCCTGCTTCAAGTAGGAGGATCAAACCTCCGAGGACCCACAACTTCCCTGCCAAGCGATGGGTTTTGTGCCAGTTATCTTCACTCTGTAAGGTCCAAGGCAGACGGATGCCAACCGTGTGATTCACTTTCAACTTAGGCATGTAATTGCCCATGATTACAAAGATGAGGCCTAGCAACACTGAAACAAAAACAGATGGATTGGTCGTAGAGCCTAGCGCCTTGCTATAGATGAGATAGGAGATACTTAAGGAAACGATTGGAGTCAACCAGTGGTTTACTTTGACCATTTTCTCATTCATCGTGCGATTCTTAGGATCACGTCCGATCATAAAGATCACAAACAGATGCACCAAAAGAAGGAAAATAGGAAGGCCAAACACAACCAGGGGTTTTGGTTGGAAGTTATCAGCCTGATCAGCAATATTAAAGTGAATCGAGATTTGGTTAGGTAATTGCGACCAAATCATCAACCCCCAAAACATGGGGAAAAGGATCACCATAGAAGTCAATAGCAATAGTTTTTTATTCGTTTTCATCAGTAGAATCTCCTTTCAAATCAACGAGCCAGACCATTAAATCTTCCAAGACAGAAGTATTGAGTTCATAGTAGATAAAATTCTTCTCTTTTTCCTCTCGAATTAGATCCGCCTGCTTGAGGATGCTTAAATGGTGGGAAATGGTCGCTCCTGCTACATCAAAGTGGCTAGCGATATCTCCAGCAGATAATTTTCCCGCCTTTAGCAGTTCTAAGATACTTCTTCTTATCGGATTTGATAAAGCTTTGAATGTTTGCGCAAAATTCATTCTCTATCTCCTCTAATCTATTTAGAAATATTTCTAAATAGATTGTACAACTTCACTATCTTTTTGTCAACTCTATTTAGAAAAAAATCTAAATAGTTTCTGTTGTAAAAAATTATCAGACCTAAGACCTATTTTCAAAAAGAAAACCCTTCCTTAAGTTTTCTTTAAGCAAGACGCACTATAATAAAACCATCAAATGAAGACCTCCTAACTTTATTTGATAGAAAATCCTAAACTTTTTCATAATAATCTCCCTATAGAGGCCACCAAAACCGGTGGCCTTTTTTCTGGGAGTGAGACAGAACAATTTTTTAAAATTGCTTCGCTTCCTTATTTTTTGGCTTAGGTTGAAAAGGTTCCCCAAACCTTTTCAATTGTCTCACCCCCGCACAGTTGATTAGGTATTCTTTGGAGCTATAAGAGCGAACAAAGATACCAATCAACCACTGCGTCATGTAACTATTACTAAACCTATTTCATCGCACCAAGCCTAATTAGGTACATTGATGCAGTTTGAGCGGAGCGAAAACTACGATCCTTTCCCGAAACTATTTTTCTCATATCGCGAAAAAAGCCTCTACAAAAATCTGGATCCTCAGTCTAGACTTCTGTAGAGGCTTTTCATCTTTTATCTCTCTTCCATTACATATCTTTGTGGATGCGATAGGTATTGTAGGCTGTGACCACGTTAGCCACGGCACTGACTCTTGAACTGCGTGCGATATCGGCTTGTAGGGCATTGGCTTCTTCTTGCAAATTCACTTGCGTTTCTTGGAATTGTTGCATTTCAAGCAGATTATAAGCTTCTGGCAGGGTTGAAGCGCGTCCTTCTGCGATTAAGTTGTAGAGTCGAAAAAGGTCATGGTAGTTATAAAATTTTTGTGGAAAACCTTGCAGCCCTTGTTGGTAGGCTGGTTGGCTGATTTCCTGGTGATAGAGGGCCTGAGCATTGGCTAGAGCTTGCTTAGCTGGGGCTACAAAGACAAAATATTTGAACGCAATCAGCCCACCCATCAAGCCAAGCATCAAGAGAAAGCCGTTCATCAGATGGCTTTGTTCCAACAGAAAAATCGTGAAGGCAAAAAGAAGATTGAGGGCCATCGTTACAGTGATTGGTCCATTGAGTCTTTTCGCTGCTCGATTCAAGCGGTTTTGTTGCCGTTGGACTTCATCCCAAGCGACTGCAGCTGGTGCTGTTAGTACGCGCTTTTCGTCTAATAAGTGTAAAATTTCTTGTGTCGTCATTGTAAATCTCCTTTTGTTATCAGCTTATCTTCTAGAATTGACCTTATTTTATCAAAAATCCTTTCCTAAAAAAGGGCCATGTAAACTATAGTTTCATTTTTCTTAAAAATAAGAAAAATTCTCGTATTTTGACCGAAAATTAAACTCAGAGTTTAATTTTATTTCTTTTTGAGCTATACTAGGGTAGTACAATAGAAAGGAAGTTTCTTATGTCCTCATCTTCTCCATTTGGTCCAACATTTCGTAAAATTCGTGAAGCACGCGGTCTTTCTCTCAAAGAAGTCGCTGCAGATATTGTCTCTCCTCAGTTCCTCAGCCAATTTGAGCGCTCTCAAAAAGGAGTAACCATCGAAACCTTCTCTCGCCTCTTGCTGTCTATGGGGGTGGATTGGGATACCTTTTTGTCCCATTATCCTGGCTTAACCATTCAAAATTTTAGTCCTATTTTGATGAAATACATTAATCAAGAAAATATGGATTTCTTAGCAATCATCGATCGGTTAAAACATGAGAAATCACCTGTAGCAGAGGGAAACAAAGAGCTCTGGCAACTCTATTTGCGCTCGCTCGAAATCAATGTCAATAACGCGATGGGAAAAGAAATCCACCTGGAGGATGCACCCGTCTCGATTCAACGAATCGCTCAAGAAGTACCTTTTGCCTATCAAAATGAAATTGAGCAGGACTTCACCATTGCCCTTTTATCCGTCTTGCCTTATGAAGTAGTGGCTAAGATTCGAAAGGAGTCACTAGAACTGTTTGAAAGCAGTTATTCAGCCTACTCTGCCAATGCATTGGCCTCTTTGCTACTGAATTTGGCCAACTACTTGATTAAAAAAGAACTCTACCTAGAAGCTAAGAATTTCCTCCAGTCCATTAACCAGCTTCGCAAGCGAAAACCAATTTTGAACACCAGCATTTCTATGCAGTTG
Source organism: Streptococcus lactarius (assembly GCF_016642265.1). Taxonomy (GTDB): domain Bacteria; phylum Bacillota; class Bacilli; order Lactobacillales; family Streptococcaceae; genus Streptococcus; species Streptococcus lactarius. The sequence goes on along the minus strand of NZ_MRXX01000002.1, from coordinate 79,506 downwards.
GAATTTATGCAGGTCTATGCTCTCCTTGGCTTAAACGACAAGGAAGGGGTCTACCGTGCCAAGCAGGTCATGAAAGCACTTGAAGGCTTGATTGCACTTGAAAATTTCGGAACCCCCTTGGTTCAAATCAAAACCAAATTTATGCTCCGAGTCAATGAACTCAACCATACCGGCATTGATTTCTTCAGCGAATAAATCACTCTCAGACCTAAGACCTATTTTCAAAAAGAAAACCCTTCCTTAAGTTTTCTTTAAGCAAGTCGGGCTATAATAAAACCATCAAATGAAGACCTCCTAACTTTATTTGATAGAAAATCCTAAACTTTTTCATAATAATCTCCCTATAAGGGCCACCAAAACCGGTGGCCTTTTTCTCTACGTACCTTAGTGAGTCAAGTCCATTTGGGACGCAGACGAACTTAGGTACGTTGATGCAGTTCGAACGACAGTGAGAACTACGGTCCTTAGAAAAACGTATCAGTTCACTAACCGACCCATCTATTTTGATTCTATTTACCCCCAATCTATGTTATAATGAAGTGAAATTTTTGACAGAGAGGTATTTATGAAGAAAACACATTCTCGTTTATTGATCCCAGGCATCATCATGCTTGGTATTATTTTGCGGACGCCCTTTACGACGCTACCGACCGTCTTATCTGATATTGCCGCTGGCTTAGGAGTGGACGTCAGCTCTTTGGGGCTGTTGACTAGTCTGCCTCTTCTGACTTTTGCGATTTTCTCTCCTTTTGCGATTCAATTTGCAAAAAGACTGGGAATCGAGCGTCTTTTCTTTCTCGTTTTGATCGTCCTTACTGTTGGGTCTGCCATTCGCACAATCAATCTTCCTTTTCTCTATTTAGGGACCATCTTGATTGGAGCTGGTATCGCCTTTCTCAATGTCCTGCTTCCAAGCTTGATCCAAGCAAACAAACCCAAGCAACTTGGCTTTTTGACCACTCTCTACATCACATCCATGGGGATGTCGACCGCTGTGGCTGCTTCTGTCGCCGTTCCGATCACCAAAGCCACTTCTTGGCAAGGCTTGGTAAATGTTTTGACCGTCTTGTGTGCAATCGCCTTAATCGTTTGGATTCCAAATCTCCGTTACAACCACCATTTGGAAAGGAATCAAGCTACTAAGTCTGATAGCAAGTGGTATACCAATAAATATGTCTGGGCCATCATGATTTATGGAGGTCTTCAATCACTCCTCTTTTACACCAGCATGACTTGGCTGCCAACCATGGCCGTTCAAGCCGGGCTTTCTAAAGTAGAATCTGGCCTCCTTGCTTCTGTATTTACACTGATTAGCTTGCCTTATTCTCTCACAGTGCCAAGCCTAACCACACGCCTTTCAGATCAAAAACGCCATCTGATGCTTATGATCTTGGTTGGAGCTGGTATTTTGGGAGTCGCTATGCTCTTAGTTCCAACCAGTAACTTCTTCTACTGGCTGATCATCAATGCCCTGATCGGAAGTTGTGTTAGTGCCCTCTTCCCTTACCTGATGGTTACTTTCTCCATGAAATCAACGACACCGGAAAAAACGGCTCAACTGTCTGGTCTGTCTCAGACCGGTGGCTACATCTTTGCAGCCTTGGGTCCCATCCTATTTGGTTACAGCAAATCGCTCTTTCATTCATGGACACCTGCTGTCGTTTTATTATTGATATTAACCCTTATCATGGCATTTGCCCTCTATCAGGTAGAAAAAGTCGATAAAATCTTATAATCAGGCTCTGGCTGGAAGTTCGTCTTCCGGCCTTTTTTCTGCCTACAAAAAAAGAACTAGGAGCTCGTCCTAGTTCAACGTTTCTAGATTGAATGATGATTATCCGTTAAATGAGATATGCACGTGGTCATAGTGGTTTGCTGTATCTCCACCACGGTCAGGCATTTGGTTCCAAGTGTTAGCTGGTCCGTAAATGTTGTCTACTGGCATGTAGAATTGTTGTTTCCAGATGACGTATGAAATACCTGCACGGTCCATATTGTCAATAGCATATTGAGCTACTTGATCTCCGAGTTGTGAACTGGTTGGGACCATTACGTCCACTGCAAGTCCTTTACCATGATCGTCTGGATCCCCTTCACGGTAACCACCAATGTTTGTGATACCGAATTTCGCAGCGATTTCTTGACGGAAAGCTTCTGCTTGTGGTTGAAGATGTGGATCAGTTGGAATCGTATTTCCGCTTGCTGGAGTTGATGCTACTGATTGCACTTCAGGGGCAGCAGCAGTTTCTGTTGCTGCAGGTTGTGTTGGAGCTTCTTCCGTTGTTGGAGCAGATTGAGGGGCAGCTGCTGCTTCTGTGGCTGGTGTTTCTGCAGGAGCTTCTGAGGCTGGAGCAGATTGAGGGGCAGCTGCTGCTTCTGTGGCTGGTGTTTCTGCAGGAGCTTCTGAGGCTGGAGCAGATTGAGGGGCAGCTGCTGCTTCTGGGTTTTGAGTTGCAACATTGGTAGCTGGAGCACCGTAGCTTGGTGTTTCTGGAACAGCTGATGGTGCTGTTGTTTCTGCGGCTGGGACAGCAATTACTGGAGCTTCTTGAGTTTCTGCTGCTGGAGCAACTGGAACTGCTTTGTTATCTTCATTGACTGGTTTTGACAAGTCGTTCACAGCGACGGTTTGGTTGTCAACTGTCACTTGGTTTGTTGTCAAATCAGCACTTGCAGTTGTAGCATCTGTCGCACCTGCTTGAGGAGTTTGGATTTCAACTGAAGTCACTTCTTTTTGATCGTTCACAGTTGTTTTCAAAACAGTACCTGGGTAGATCAAGTCCATGTTGCTGATGTTGTTCAAGTTTGCCAATACGTGAACATCGATTCCAAGTGCTTCTGCGATAGAACTCAACGTATCACCATACTTGATTGTATAGGTTTGTTGGTTGTCACCACTTTGTTGAATGTCGTGTTTGATTTCATCTACTGAGCGAGCCACCCAATCTTCAAGGGTTTCTGCTGTTGCTTTTGTGAATGGGATCACTGCAAGAGCTACTGTCGAAGCGATAAGGGCTTTCGTGTTAACTTTTAATTTCATCTTTTATCCTCTTTTTTCTTTGCTTTTGCTCAAGATTTTCTTGGGCAAATTGATTACTATTCTATCTTATCACAATTTAAAAATAATAAAAGGACTTTTTGGCTATTTAACAAAACTGTATTTTTCTTGTAACATTTCGTCTTTCTTGTCACATTGTTACAAACTAGTAACATAAAAATAGAGAGTTGAGAGAAGAGGGCGAGGGCGCAAAAAACCTCATCTAGGATCGGTCCCTTGATGAAGTTTGACATCGCACGAGATCTAAGAGCTGTGTGAAAAACGCAAACTGTAATAGTACTAACTTCAAAGGCACAGTAGCTGATTGGATTTTTCTCTCGCTTTAAGAGCTCGGAAAAATCCTAATCAGCCTTGTGGGGGCAGGACAACGAAGCATTCTATACAACAGTGCTTCTGTCCCGCTCCCTATTTTCACTTTGCATTTTGCGGGCTTTGTATCTTATGAATTGAACACGCCTACAACTCTTTGGAAAAAGATAAATCCAACTAGAAGCTGGCGCTTCGTCGCTGGATTTCCTATTTTCCTTTGAGTTGCTTAACGGCTTTGTATCTTATTTTACCTTCATGATTCTGACGAGGTTGGCGCGTTCGGCTTCTTCGAGTTTCATTTCGATATAATATATGGTTTCTTTGAGGTCTGGGATGGTCGCATATTCCAGTCCGTTCACTCGACGGCGGGTTTTCTCGATTTCATCTGCCATAAGTTGACAGCTTTTTTCGATTTCCGCTAATTTGAGCAAATCTGTAAGAAGGGCACCCATTTCTTGGATGGTGCTGTCCATTTGACTGTTGGAGGCGAGGTAGCTATAGACCACATCTCCTTCGTCATCGCCGTACGGATTATCGATACGAGCATGGAGTTTGGGCACGCGCACACTCATGACATTTTCTTCCTCGATATCGAGTCTCACTTCTCGCGTGGGAACAGCAAAGATTTCTTCTACCATGAGGTCGCTCTCTAAGGACTTGGCCATCACGAAATCTTGCATGTTGTCCACCAGTGCTGCCTCTACCCTTTGGCGCAAGCGGTCATTCTCACGCACCGCCTCAATAAAACGGCGCATGAGTTCATCCCGCTTATCCTTGAGCAACTTGTGTCCACGGGTTGCTGTCTTGAGGCGCTCTTTGAGAATATTGAGCTCCATCCGAGTTGGTTTTACATTTAATCGTGCCATAGGCTAATCCTCTTTGTTTGGCAGATACTTGTCAATCATCTCATCCTTGATCCGTTTAAGCTCTGTTCGTGGAAGGATGGATAAGAGTTCCCAACCGAGATCCAAACTTTCCTCAATCGTCCGATTGGTGGTAAAGCCTTGGTTGATGTATTCTTGCTCAAAGCGATCGGTGAATTTGACATAGAGCTTGTCGGTATCGGACAAGGCAGACTCTCCAAGCACTACAGCCAGTTCTTTGGCTTGTTTTCCTTGGGCATAGGCCGCAAAGAGCTGGTTCATGGTCGCCGCATGATCTTCCCGTGTCTTACCTTCACCAGAACCCTTGTCCTTCAAACGAGAAAGGGATGGAAGAACATTGATCGGTGGGCGGTAACCGCTATTGTAGAGATCGCGAGACAAGATAATTTGCCCTTCCGTGATGTAACCTGTCAAGTCAGGGATGGGGTGGGTGATGTCATCTTCTGGCATAGAGAGAATCGGAATTTGGGTCACCGATCCCTTTTTCCCAACCAAACGTCCTGCACGTTCGTAGAGGGTCGACAAGTTGGTATAGAGGTAACCTGGATAGCCCCGACGTCCTGGAACCTCCCGACGGGCAGCGGATACTTCCCGAAGAGCTTCACAGTAGTTGGTCATGTCGGTCATAATAACCAAGACGTGCATGTCTTTTTCATAGGCCAAATATTCTGCCGCGGTCAAGGCGATCCGAGGAGTCGCAATCCGCTCGATAGCGGGATCATTGGCTAGGTTGATAAAGAGGACAGAGCGGTCAATAGCTCCTGTTTCCCGAAGGTCGTTCATAAAGAACTCGGCTTCTTCAAAGGTGATCCCCATAGCCGCAAAGACCACGGCGAAGTTTTCTTCAGAATTAAGAACCGTCGCTTGACGAGCAATCTGAGCTGCCAACTCCTTGTGAGGGAGACCAGAACCTGAGAACACGGGGAGTTTTTGGCCCCGAACCAAGGTGTTCAAGTGGTCAATAGCTGAGATCCCTGTCTGGATAAATTCATCTGGATAGTCCCGCGAAACAGGGTTGATGGCTTGCCCATCAATGTCCAAGTACTTCTCTGGGATAATCTCTGGACCACCGTCGATGGGTTTGCCCATCCCGTTAAAGATGCGACCCACCATGTCTTCAGACACAGGGAGTTCTAGGGGACGTCCGGTAAAGCGAACCTTGGCTTTTTCCAAATTGATTCCGCTAGATCCTTCAAAGAGCTGGACCATGGCCTTATCTTCTTGGACTTCGAGGACTTGTCCCTGACGGGTCGTTCCGTCATGGAGCTTGATTTCTACGAGTTCATTGTAGTGAACCCCTTCGACCTGATCGACAATCATCAAGGGGCCAACAACTTCGCTGACAGTACGGTATTCTTTAATCACGCTCATTGTCTACTCCTCCTTTTGCGACGATTTGGTGTAGGGTTTCTACGATTTCTTCTTTCAAAGCTTGGATAGTGGCCAACTGATTCTCATGGATGAACTTGCTCCGGGCAATGCGGTCTCGAAGAGTTACGGTTCCTTCCATAATTTCTGTGAAGTAAGCCCCTAATTCTAGTGCTTTTTGACTTTCTTGGTCAAAGGTCAAGATATTGGTCAACAAGGCAACTTGCTTGCTGAAAGAGGTATAGGTATCGACCTCATCAAAGGCATTTTGTTGCAAGTAGTCTTCGCGGATCATCTTGGCCGCATTCATGGTCAAGCGGTCTTTTTCAGACAAGGAATCTAGACCAACCAAGCGCACAATCTCTTGTAATTCACTTTCTTTTTGCAACAAGTTCATAGCGCGGGTCACTTTTTCAGACCAGCTAATCTGCTCGTGTTGATCGATGTATTGGCCCACCTCATCTTGGTAAAGCGAGTAAGAACTCAACCAGTTGATGGCTGGGAAGTGGCGCCGTTGGGCCAACTGAGCATCCAAGCCCCAGAAGACCTTAACAATCCGCAAGGTATTTTGCGTTACGGGCTCTGAAATATCTCCACCCGGAGGGGAAACGGCACCGATAGCGGTAATCGAACCTTCACGCGCAGTGGTTCCCAGTGTCTTGACCCGACCTGCCCGCTCGTAGTACTCAGCAATCCGGCTACCAAGATAGGCTGGGTAGCCTTCATCTCCGGGCATTTCTTCTAGACGGCCAGACATTTCACGAAGAGCTTCTGCCCAACGCGATGTCGAATCGGCCATGATGGCAACGGAATAGCCCATATCACGGAAGTATTCAGCAATGGTAATCCCTGTGTAGATGGAAGCTTCCCGCGCTGCTACTGGCATGTTCGAAGTGTTGGCGATCAGAACGGTCCGTTGCATAATGGATTGACCAGTTGTTGGATCGATCAATTCTGGGAACTCATTCAGAACGTCCGTCATTTCATTTCCACGTTCCCCACAACCCACGTAAATTACGATGTCTACATTGGCAAACTTAGCCACCTGGTGTTGCACGACCGTTTTTCCAGCTCCGAAAGGGCCGGGTACAGCTGCAGCTCCACCTTTTGTCACAGGAAAGAAGGTGTCAATGACCCGTTGACCAGTGACCAAAGGCTCTACTGGGATCAATTTTTGTGCAAAGGGACGGCCTCGACGAACTGGCCATTTTTGCATCAAAGTACCAGTAAAGAGGCTACCATCAGCCTGTTCGATCTCATAAACCGGTTCTTCCACTGTGTAAGAACCTGCTGCGATCTTGGTCACACGTCCACTGACTCCAAATGGTACCATGATGCGGTGTTCCACCATATTGGTCTCCTGAACGGTACCGACGATGTCTCCAGCGACCACCTCTGTCCCTTCTGCCACACTTGGTTCGAAGGTCCATTTGGTATCACGGTCTAGATTTGGAACTTGCACCCCACGAACCAGAAAATCACTGGCAGTAACTTCTTGGAAGCGTTCCAAGGGACGTTGGATCCCGTCAAACATCTGGGAAATCAAACCGGGTCCCAACTCGACAGAAAGGGGAGCTCCAGTTGTGACCACTGGTTCTCCTGGTCCGACTCCAGATGTTTCTTCATATACTTGGATAGAGGCTTCGTCACGCCGCATCTCAATAATTTCGCCAATCAAACCAAGATCGCCGACCCGGCAAATATCTTGGATATTGGCCTCCTGCATCCCTGATGCGACCACCAAGGGACCGGAAACTTTGATAATTTTTCCTTGAGTCATGTATTCCTCCTGGGAATCCTTTGTTTCTTTGTATTACTTTTGCGCCATATCGGCTAGAGATTGCTTTTGTTGGCCATTTTCATCGAAATTAGTTGGATCCAACCAAGCTTCAAAACGTTCTTTGATAGCTGGCCATTCTTGATCAATGATAGACAACCAATCTGTGTCTCGCGTCCGACCTTTGTAAACAACAGCCTGGCGGAAACAGCCTTCATAGGTGAATCCCAAGCGCTCAGCTGCTTTGCGCGAAGCTTGGTTTAAGGCATCACATTTCCACTCATAGCGTCGGTAACCTAAGTCCTCAAACACATAGCGCGCCAAGAGATACTGGGCTTCTGTAGCCATGCGTGTCTTTTTTAGCGCTGGTGAGTAGGTCACTGCTCCGACTTCGATCACCCGATTGGCTTGATCGATCCGCATGAGAGAGAAAGTCCCTAAGGCCTTGCCTGAATCTTTGTCTACTATCGCATAGTAAAAGCGACCTTGGGCTGTCATGAGCTCATCCAACAAGCGGTCCCACTCCACTTCATTGCGGGCAGGGCCTTTGAACAGAAAGGTCCACATATCTGCTGGGGAGGACGGCCCATAGACCTGATAAAGATCCGCACCGTGCTTTTCTTTTGACAGGCGCTCGATCACGGTATAGCGACCCTCGATCCGCTCGATAGCTGGTAGACGTCCCGGTGTAAAATTGGGCAGTGCATCGCCAATGGCTTGGCCAAATTCATTTGTTCTCATAAAATATCCTGTCCTACTGCTTTTTCAACATTATCACGAATGCGTTGCCGTCCTAGCCCTGTCGTTCCTCGATGGGTCGGGATAAGGATCAGAGCCGGTGTCAGCTGCTGGTCATAATAAGCCACTGTTTCTGGAATAGCCTGAGCTATATCCTCTGTCAGGTAAATAATCCCGAAGTTTTCTCGGCTGAGTTTGCGCAAGGTATTGACCGCTTCTTGTGGCTCTGCGACCGGATAGGTTTGAAAGCCAATCAGGCGAAAAGGAAGGATGGCGTCCCGATTGCCCACAACCGCGATCTTATAGGTCTGTTTGTCCATAAATCGGTCTCATCCTTTCTTTGATGTCTGCTAGTGGAAAACCATTGTCCAAACCAGAGAGGACTAAACGAAGGTTAGTCACCTCTAGCTCTTTTCCGTAAAGATAGCGGACAAGGGGTAGCGGTCCATCCACTTCAAAACGACCAGCGTCTAGAAGACTGAATTTCACCAAACTTTCTAAATACTCCAACTCCACGGTCTTTAATTGACCAGTGCGCATCTTTTCTTCGTAAGTGTCTAAGGCGAGATCATAGTCCAGAGGATTGACTTGATAAAACCAGGTCAACCACTGACCCGATTCTAGCAGGTCGATCACCTGATGGGCACTGAGTCTTCCTTCATCCGAGAGCAATTGGTGCATGAAACTATGCGGTTTTTGCTGATCCAAGGCCCGTTTGACCGTAATGGCATTGTAAAAATCAATGGTCACGTCCACCAACTGCTTGAGAATTGGATGATCTAAGCTTTCTCTTAGAATTTTCAGGTGTTTAAAATAAGCTAGATCCATACCGATTTCAAGCACCCGCAGGTCTTGATAGTCTTGGTATTCTTGCCAGGTAGCAGCCACTTCTTCAGCCATAAAATTCGGGCAATGTTCTGCAGAAAAGGTCGCCACCAAATGCTCAAGCACATCGAGAGAATAAGGACCGATGGGGATCAATAAGTGTCCCAATGTGCGCTCTGTCGCCTTGTGTTTCAAATAAACCTTGAGGTTATGATAGGTATATTTCAAGGTAAAAAGGCTGACCAAATCTGACTGAGGTGTTGCTTCAAAGGCCCATTGGTATTCTGCCAACAAGGCTGCCATCAAACGGCTCTCGATTGCTTCTGGATTTTTGATTTCTTGGCCATCTAACGCATAGGGCGTTCCTTGCAGCAAGACTTCTCTGCTTTCGCTAGAGTCACTTGCAAGCAACTGCTCAAACTGACTGGGACTGAGAAAACTGGCCTCACGTACACTGATTCCGGTATTGACTTGAGAATAGGTCCGTTCGCTCATCGTATCCTCCTAGTTTGCTTCATCAGTGAAAATGCTGGCTGCCATCTGGTAGCTTTCTTGCTCCCAAATGGAATCCACCAAATCACGGTAGAGATAGTTGTCATCAATCTTCCCAACCGACAAGACAAAGCCTGCTTGAGCTGGAATCGTCGCTTCTGAGACCGTCAAGTCCTGGTGAGCCTGACGCAAGTGTTCCAGATCAGCTGGTCCAAATTTTGCAGCACTCACTGCTCCAAAGGTCAAAGTTACCGCTTGTCCTTGATAGTGATCTAGGACAGCTTCTACAAATTGCACTTCCTTTTCAAGGGGCCATGCTGCCATCGCTTTATATGCCTCTGCAAAGAGATCCTTTAAGACCCGTTGCTTGGTGACAAGGGTTGATTGGCGTTTTTTATTTTCGATTTGTTGGGTTTCACGTTGCAATTGACGTTGAACCCGCTTGAGCTGCTCCGAGCGTTGATTAAGTTTGTCTTGGATCAAACGCTCTTCTTGAACAGTCTCTTCTTTTAGGATGCTCTCTTTGGCTTCTTCTACGAGTTTTCGCCCCTTTTCGTGGGCTTGGGCCAAGATCGAATCCTTTAATTGGGTATGTTCATCCATGTCGTTTTTCTCCTATTGGCATGCGTCTTGTGTTTTTCGTCTCTAGACGAATCCATCAAAGCTAGCTCTTAACCGACGCGTAGGGTCAATAGGAAGGACACAACGAAGGCCAAGATGGCATAGGTTTCAACCATGGCCGCAAGGATAACCCCTTTCATCATGTCTTCAGGACGTTTTGCCAAGATTTGCATCCCCGCTGTCGCAACATTTCCTTGGTGTTTTGCTGAGAAATAACCAACGATCGCAACTGGAAGAGCTGTAAAGAAGTAAGCGACTCCTGTTTCAAGTGGCATATCTGGCTTAATTTGCAACCAGATCAAGATCCCGATAACGAAACCATACAAACCTTGTGTACCTGGCAACAATTGCAGAATCAAGGCTTGGGCAAATTTTTCTGGTTGTTCTTTCAAGAGCGCTGCTGCTGCTTGACCCGTTTTACCAACCCCAAGGGCAGATCCCATCCCACTAAGAGCGACGGCGATCGCGACACCAAATGCTGCAAAGAAGGCGCCCCCATGGGCTGAAAAATATGATGCTAAAGATTCCATGATATACTCCTATTTTTTAAAAGATAATACTTATTTTTTTGTTTTAATATAACGTTCAGAAGGTTTAAGAGGGCGAAATGGCTTGCCTCCTCCTTCGTAGAACTTACCGAAGAATTCCACAAAGATCAAACGGGCTCCATGCACGTACCCTGACAAGAAGGACAGGAACATATTAATGGCATGAAGGACGATAAAGAGCAGAAGCCCTACCGTAAACCGTCCAAGCGGTGGAAAGAGATTGACAATAAGGTTAAAGGCTGAACCGATACTAGCTCCAGACAAGCCCAAGGCCATCAAACGGGTGAAGCTGACCAAGTCTCCGACATAGCCACTGACATTGTAGAGGTTAAAGAGACCAGACGCTAAACCAGACAGCTTCTTGGTACTGACGATGGAAACAATCAAGATCCCAATCGCATTCAAAATAGCTAGCCACTTACCAATCGGCACCAGAAGCGCCATCCCAGGCAGGATATTGCCCACTGCTAGCAGCATTAAGCCAAGCAGGATCAAAACCCAGGCAAAGCCTGAATTGTAGGCTTCGGTGTAGTCTTTGAGGCGGACATTTTTCATGCCTCCTAGGAAGAGGCCCACTAAGACGGTGATAAAACCAAAGACCACTGAGAGGATCAGGATGGTCATAGCATTGCTGGTCGTACTGATCAGGGCAAAAGGCATCTCAAATCCAAAGAAAGAGCCATAGACCACTCCCCAAAGGGCAACAGAAATCCCAAGGAGACTGAAGAAACGAAGGTTCTTGGCTGTACCAGGCTTGAGCTTGAAGGCTTTAAGGGCAAACCCTGTCGCTACCGTTAGCAAGAGTCCATAACCGATATCTGCGACCATCATGCCAAAGAAAACAAAGTAGAAGAGTGAAACGATCGGTGTCGGATCTTTCTCGTAATACTTAGGCAAGGCATACATCTCTGTGACTAATTCAAAGGGCTCTACCAAGGCGCTATTTCGCAACTGGATCGGCACGTCATCCCAATCTTTTTTCGTTACATCGCGCGTTTCTAGTAGGACCCGAGAACCAAAACCTTGCCGCAAGAAATCTCGTAATGAGGCCACTTGGGCTGTTTCGATCCAACCCTCTAAGGCTACCAAACTTTGCGTGCTGGCTAGCAGTGACTTGGCTTCCTCACGAGCTCCCAAGCTCAACAAGTAATCCATCTGATACTTGAGCTGATCCAACTCCTTCTGGGAGTTTTGCAACTCTGCTAGCGTTGCTGCAACCACAGCTTCCTGCTCTTTGATTTCCCCTTCTAGGCGATCCAAGTAGGCAGCTGGAAGTTGCTCTTCTTCATAGTCCAATTCTTTGAACCCATGCTCTTCTAAGAGCTCTTGAACAGCCGTACGGTCTCCCGAGCGATACAGGATCATATAGCCGTGTTCCGTCTCAGATGTAAAGACTTCTTCTAGTTCCAGCTCAGGATGAGCTTTTAAGGAAGAACGAACAGCGTCTGTATCGCTATTGGGAATGGTCCCGATCAAACCATGCACATAGTGAAAGGTAGCAAGGGCTGCTGGCGTCACCTCTAAGGGTCGCCATTTTTCTAAGCGCTCGATCTCTCCCTTTGCATCCGCAATCTTCTGATGGGCCTTGTCTAACACGCGCAACTGGCGTTTCAACTTGGTCAATAGAAGATCCTCATCTCGAATCATCCCGTGGGCCTGCAGATCATTAAAAGACAAACTTAAGGGTTCTTCCTTGAGAGCTTGCATGGCCTTTTTCTCAGGCATGTAAGCTTCTAGAGTTTGAATCATTTTTTCAACTTGTTCTTGGCGTTTTTGCAACTCTACCAAGGCTTGACGATTGTCTTCTGTCAAGGGTTGAGACAAGGCAGACACCTCAAAGGCTGCCTGCCACTCTTCGTTTTCACTCAGATCATAAATCTGAACGTTTGCTTGGGCTTGCAAGGCTAGTAGTAGTCTGTCCAAGTCATCTTTGGGCAAGATAAGGGACAATTTTTGCATCTGACTAATGGCCATAGCTTGCTACCACCTTTTCTACAATGGCTTCGACTAAACCGGCGCGCTTGTCGGTCATCGCTTGCTGCACCTTGGCGTCGTTTCTCGCGACCGTTTCGTCTAGGTCTTTGGCTAAAGCGACAAGTTTTTCTTGGGCATTGGTTTCAGCCTCAGCTACCAATTGCTTGGTTTCCTCATCGTAATGCTGCGCCACTGTTGCAAGGCGATCACGCGAATCCGTCCGGACTTGCTCGACTTGCTCTTCATAAGTAGCGATCACTCCTTGAGCAGCCTGTTCGATCTCTTGCATCATTTCGAGTGTTGCATTCGACATCGTCACACCTCCTTATTCAACTATCATTCTTTAAACAACAGTATAATTACCTTAGATTATACCATATTTTACATAGTTTTGTTCGGGAAATTAGGGATCGATCGCTCCTAAAACGACCGTTTTTTAAGACAAGTTTTTCCCCTGATCCATTAAAAATTTGGCTACTGCTCCCAATCTTCCTGCTTCATTTCCTAATGTAGCCGTTACAATTTCTCGCGGTAAGAATCGTTGGTCCTGAACTGCATGATACAATTCGTTTTGCAATAGGGGCAGCAAAACATCTGAGCGAGCAAAGATGCCACCTCCTAAAATCATTTTCTCCGGATTTAAGACATAAGAAAGAGTGACCAATCCTTGTGCCAGATGATGAACGTATGTTTCTAAAACCTTCAAAGCAACTGGATCACTCTTATCCACCGCCTCAAAAAACGTTTTACCAGTTTGATGGTGTAAGCCAGTTGCTTCCTCATACATCTGAACAAGTGCTGACGCAGACGCTAAGGATTGCCAATCAGCATTCCCAATCGGTAAATATCCGATTTCGCCTGCTGTGAAATTATGCCCGGACAAGATTTGTTCATTGGTGAAAATACCACCACCGATACCGGTCCCAACCGTAATCATAACAGTAGAATGGCTATTTCTGGCTGCACCTTTCCACATTTCTCCTAACAAGGCGCAATTGACATCATTTTCTACTGTGACGGGAATGGAAAATCGTTTCTGAATCTCGCTGGAAAAATCAGTTCCACTATAAGAAGGAATGGTATAACCTGCATATACAATTTTCCCTGATTGGCTGTCGACCACACCTGCTGTCGAAATCGCAACCCCGTCTAAATCAAGACTAGATTGATAGCTGGCAATAAGGTCGCAAATTTGCTCCAGTATCTCATTGGTTTGGTTCTCATGGCATATCTTGGTACTCTGTTCCGAAAAATGTCCCAAAGCAGTGCCATCTTCGTCGTATACATCCGCTTTAATAGATGTACCTCCAATGTCGATTCCTAAAATATTCATTGTTCATCCTCCTTCTTATGCATATTGAGGGCCGAAAGTGTGTTGGTAAAGATATGATTTCTTTTTTCTCTATCCAAATCCACATAATAGGCATAAAAAATATCCACTACGACTAAGACTGGAAATTGTGGAGAGATCAGCGTACCTTGAGGCAAACTTTCCTTTACGGCCACAGATACCAGCTCCTCACACCGCTCTTTTAAAAACGCACTTGTTTTGGATGTTATCAAGACCGTCCTAGAGCCTCTTTGTTTCGCCTGATAGACAGCATCTAGAATTTCTTTGGTCTCACCTGATAATGAAATCCCGATCACCAGACATTCCTCATCCAGCATGACCTCATTGACTCGGATCATGTGGTCATCTGTAATCGCCTTACAAATCATTCCCAATCTCATGAAACGAAATTCCATTTCACGCGCCACAAGGCCGGAACTCCCCATCCCGTATATATAGACCCGTTTCGCCTTGTCTAACATACGGCTGACACGCAAGAACTGTTCTTCATCAATCAAGGAAAATGTCTTATTTAGCAACTCTCCATAATCAGATAAGACACTTTTTGTAATGTGGCGACTAACATTTTGAATCTCCTGATTGGATCCCTCAAATTCATAGACAAATTGCCGGTAGCCTGTAAACCCACACTTTTTAGCAAATCTTGTCAAAGAAGAGAGGGAAACATACAATCGTTTCGCTACTGATTGTGCAGACAAGTCGTCTTGCATAACCTGATCAGATAAAAAATAGTCGGCTATTTTCTTTTCTAAATCCGTTAAGCTTTCATAGACCGACTCAATAATAGGTTGTATACTTTTTTCTAATGTAACCATTTCTCCTCCACTCTGGCAAGATCTTCTAAAAACGGGGAAAGAGGCTGGGAATAGTCTCCAACCTCCACTAACAATTCATGGGAACATCCGTCCTCTGAAAGGCTCTATCGAGCCATTTAGACCACTCAATGAGAGAAATCAGTGGCCAGATGACAAGAACCCTTCCCTCAAAAATTGTTCTATTTCTCCCGCTTGGAATGAAAAGAATGAACCACGCAGGCTATAAGCGCACTTTAAAAACGACCTTGCGAATACCTTGTGCCTGATCCACTTTCAAACCTGTCTTGTGCGCATCATTTGGATCCAATAACAAAATGCTACCAGGGGTAAAATGAATATCAAACAGGGAAGTACCAGACATTTGTTGCCAATCCTCTTCTTTCACATAATCTTCCACCTTCATATTGGACAAAAAATTATATGAGATGCGTTCTTTTCCTTCAAATAGGACATGAACGTCATAGTAAGCTCGGTGGCTTTCCCACACACGGTGCTCTTCATCCGTTGTTTCCATTTCAATCACATTGTAAAAGAAATCATCAGAGACTGTATGCGTCCCCTTTTCCTCTTGACTGACATCATGTGTTTTTAAATAGTCTACCACTTTCTTGAGTGCAGGGTGTTGAATGTCTCGTGCAATCGCTGCATCTTTATACTGTACTAATTCCATATTGGAACTCCTTTCCAAATTCTAACTAAGCTTCTAATTGCTCTTGCCCATTGAAGATAGGGACCTGTTTCCCTATCTTCAATAGCTGATGCATCGCTTTATTGACGTTTTGCCCAGCTACTATCCGCATGGATTTCAGGAATATCATAGATCGTGGTATATTTAGGAGCTGCACTACCTTTTTGAGTCAATAGTGAAACAACATATCCAGATACTAATGATACAAAAATTGAAATGAATGAATAAGCCCAATAGTTTACTGCTGTTGCAGGAAGTACGTATTTAATTACAATCATCACGATACTAGAAACAACCAAGGCAGTATAGGCACCATACTTGTTAGCTTTTTTAGAAGCGAATCCAAGAACAAAGATACCGCCTAAGATTCCTAATACCAATCCCATAAAGCTATTAAACCATTCATAGGCTGATTTGATATCTGAATGAGCCATCACGATCGACACAACAATTGAGAAAATACCTACTCCCAAGGAAATATAACGTGCAATCTTCGTACGTGTAGCGTCCGTCATATCTTTAGAGATAACATCTTGAATATCCAAGGTCCAGGAAGTCGCTACAGAATTCAAACCTGTAGATAAGGTTGATTGAGCTGCAGCATAAATAGCTGCTAAGATAATTCCTGTAATCCCAACAGGCAATTGATAAGCAATGAAATAAGTGAAGATTTGGTCCTGAGGAATATCACTACCAAAAGCTCCTGGATTTTGAACCTTGTAATAAACGTAAAGACCTGTACCAATCAAATAAAATACAGTTGCTGTTCCAAGGGAAAGTACACCATTGGTAAACATCATTTTATTCAATTTTTTAATATTTTGAGTAGTCGTAAAGCGTTGGACTAAGTCTTGAGAAGACGCATAAGAAGACAAGATGGTTAAACCAGATCCCATGAGAATCAAGAATACAGATCCGGACAACAAATTCGGGTCAAATAATTTCTCAGTTGGGGCAATGAATTTACCATGAGCTAATTCATGGAAAATTGAACCAAATCCACCATGCAAATTGCCAACCAATACAACCAATGAGATGATGACGCCAACGATCAAAACCGCACCCTGAATAAAATCAGTCCACAATACAGACTTGATTCCTCCAGTGTAGGAGTAAATGATCGCCACAATTCCCATCAGGATAATCAAGATGTTTACATCAATGCCTGTTAAAATCGCTAAGCTAGCGGAAGGCAAGTACATGATAATGGACATCCGTCCAATTTGGTAGATGATAAATAGCAAGGCTGAAATGACACGAAGAGGTCGAGAATCAAATCTTCGTTCTAGATAATCATAGGCGGTATCAATGTCCATTCTTGCAAAGATAGGCAAGATATACTTAATAGACAAAGGCACTGCAATGATGAGCCCTAATTGAGCAAACCATAAAATCCAAGTCCCAGCATAAGAATTTCCCGGTAATCCCATGAAAGAGATCGGGCTTAGCATGGTCGCAAAAATAGACACCGAGGTAACGTACCAAGGGACGGTACCATCTCCTTTGAAGAACTCTTTTCCTTGCATTTCCTTTTTGGAAAATAGAAGTCCTGCAATCAATACTGCCAATAAGTAGACAATCAAAACAATTAAATCAATTGTTGTAAAACCAGAATTTCCCATATTACTTTCTCCATCCAACAAGTACTTCAGAAGGCCAGGTCACAGTCCAACCTCTAAAACGATACTTGAAAAAACCGGATTGACACAGTGGTCAATCGCTCAAAGCACCACTTTTTAGGAGCAGGAAGATTGAAAAGATTTGGGAAACCTCTTCAACCCGTCCACACATTGGAATCGTTCCCGCTCCTATGAAGCTCTAAACACTGATTACAAGAAGCGTTCTCTTGCCTTATTGATTAAGTCAGCTGCTTCTTTTGCAATTGCCAGATCTTCTTCATGCAAGGGTTCAAGTGGTGCTCTTACAGAACCAAGATCTAATTTTTCATTTAGACGGAGAATTTCTTTGATCACTGCATAAAGATTTGCTCGTCCACTGACCATCTTATAAATGACATCATTGATCGCATATTGCAATTCTTTAGCTGTTTCAAAATCGGATTCTTTGATCAATTCATTTAATTTTAAGAACAAATCAGGCATCACCCCGTAAGTACCACCAATTCCAGCTTTTGCACCAATAACACGACCACTAATGAACTGTTCATCTGGTCCATTAAAGACAATATGGTCATCTCCTCCATCAGCTACAAACATTTGAATATCTTGTGTTGGCATGGATGAATTTTTCACCCCGATCACCCGTGGATTCTTGCGCATTTCAGCATACAGGTCGCGTGTGAGGGTGGTACCAGACAATTGCGGAATATTATAAATGATAAAATCTGTATTTGGTGCAGCCTTGCTCATGTCATTCCAATAGCGAGCAATCGAATAGGCAGGAAGACGGAAGTAAATAGGTGGGATCGCTGCAATAGCATCTACTCCCAAGCTTTCAGCATGCTTAGCAAGTTCAACGCTATCTTTGGTATTGTTACATGCGACATGGGCAATAACCGTTAGTTTTCCTTTCGCAACCGCCATCACATTCTCTAAAATCAGCTTACGATCTTCCACGCTAAGATAAATACATTCTCCAGAAGAACCGTTGACATAGACCCCTTGCACCCCTTTGTCAATATGGTATTGCGTCAAGGCACGGACTCTTTCTGGACTCACTTCGCCATTTTCATCATAGCAAGCATAAAACGCTGGAATAACACCTTCATATTTTTTCAAATTTTCATTTGTCATTTGGAGACCTCTTTCTTTATTTTGTTGCTTCTACAAATTTTTTTGTAATTAGTTGTGGACGTGTAATAGCAGATCCTACGACAACACTATAGGCACCTAGCTCCAAGACCCTACGGACTTTATCAGGGGTATCGATGTTGCCTTCTGCAATTAATGGATGAGATAGTTTACTCAGGGCCTTGCGAATAATTTCAAAGTCATTTGATTCGATTTTATCGCCCTGACTTTGCTTGGTGTAGCCTACCAAGGTCGTTCCAATAAAATCGAAACCTAATTGGTCAGCCGTCAGCATTTCATCAATGGTGGAACAATCTGCCATCCATAATTGATCCGGGTATTTTTCCTTTGCTTTTTGGAAAAATTCTTTCAAGCTTTCGCCATTTGGTCGTGTAGAAGTTGTGGCATCTATCGCAATGATATTCGGACGAACCGTCATGAGTTCATCTACCTCTTTCATAGTTGCCGTGATATAAACATCTGCATCTTCGTAATCTCGTTTGATGATCCCAATGATCGGTAAATCTACCGCTTTTTGAATCGCTGCGATATCAACAACCGAATTGGCGCGAATTCCAGATGCTCCTCCTTCCTTGGCAGCCACTGCCATACGAGCCATAATAAAATCACTATGCAATGGTTCGTCTGGTAGAGCTTGACACGATACAAT
This sequence comes from Streptococcus lactarius, assembly GCF_016642265.1. GTDB lineage: Bacteria > Bacillota > Bacilli > Lactobacillales > Streptococcaceae > Streptococcus > Streptococcus lactarius. Next base: position 60,638 of record NZ_MRXX01000002.1, on the reverse strand, counting down.
TAGCTTATGCCGTAACTCTTCCATGATTTAATCACCTGCTTCTTTTTTTAATTGTAAGCTCTTACATTAATAATCATAATACTTTAAATATGTATTTTCAATACTTTTGTCATACTTAGAAAGTACTTTCAAAAAAATATCGTATTTCCTATATTTTTATTGTATCTCTATTTGATTTCATATACAAATATTTTCCGTTATTTTTTATGTTCTTTATTATCAAGAGCTGAGAGAAGCTTCTCTCCCACCATTCATTTACTTCCTTATTTATTTCTCATAACTGCTATTTAACCTATCCACTTTTTGGCCTTCTCATTCTGAAAGTAAATTTACTCTTGAGACTACTTTTAACATCGTTCGTTTTCCCCTTATATCCTGTTACTAGTTTCAATGGTTTTTACTTACTTTTACTTGAATAAACTGGTCTCCCCATGTTATAATGTGTAATATATTATAGGAGTATCCTATTATTTCATTTTGCGAGAAAGGAGGACTGCTGTGAAACAAGATCAAGATTTACGCATGATTATCGCTAGCCATGAAACGGAATTGACAGATATGGAACGCGACATTGCCCACTATTTCCTATCATCCGAAGCACGACAGCATTCCCTATCCTCGTCTCGCGTGACCAAATTGCTACATGTCTCAAAAGCCGCTTTAACTCGTTTTTCCCAAAAATGCGGGTTTACTGGCTATCGGGAATTTGTCTACCATTTTAACGAAGAAGCGAAAGAGCAACAGCACGAGGAAGAGCATGATGACCTCACTCTCAGCGTCTTGCAACGCTACCACCATGTCAGTAACGTTACGGAAAACTTCGTCAAAGATCCCCAATTGGAGCATGTGGCAGACTTAATTGATCAGGCAGACCGAGTCTATTACTTCGGGATCGGAAGTTCCAGCTTGGTAGCCAGGGAGATGAAAGTGCGCCTCATGCGGCTCGGTGTGGCTGGGAAAGCCGTAACCGATCAGGACGGATTTACCTGGACCACCAGTATTCTCGATTCTTCCTGCTTAGTGATTGGATTTTCCTTATCGGGTAAGACGAGCGCTATTACAGATAGTTTGGTGAAAGCCAAGGAAAACGGTGCAAAAACTGTTCTTGTAACGGCCAACCCTGCTTGTGTTCACCATGATTTTACTGAAGTAGTGCCTGCTGCTCCTCTTCCTAGCAATACCTATATTGATCGCATCTCAGCGGTCCTTCCTTTACTGATTGTGGTCGACCTTATCTACACCCATTTTCTCAGTAAAAATCGAGATGAAAAAGAGACGGTGTTTAATCGCTATTGGGAAAACAAAAAGCTTTCTAATCAACGTTCCCGAAAATCTTAATATGGTCTCCCTATTTAAAAAACCAAGAAGGATGAGATAAAACTCATCCTTCTTGGTTTTTCGTCTCTATAATATTTGTAGTGGGTAAATCCCCTATGGATATTATGGACCCTGTTTTTGTGTAGAAAAAAAGTCCCATAAGATCTATAATGAAAAGCGACAAAACAACTCATTAGAAATAATCATATGGAACATTTACATTTTATCACAAAACTGCTTGATATCAAAGACCCAAACATCAAGATTGTAGATATCATCAATATGGCTACACACAAGGAAATCATTGCTAAACTGGATTACGAGGCCCCATCTTGCCCTGATTGTGGAAATCAAATGAAGAAATATGATTTTCAAAAACCGTCGAAAATTCCTTACCTCGAAACGACTGGTATGCCTACCAGAATTCTTCTTAAAAAGCGTCGTTTTAAGTGCTATCATTGCTCGAAAATGGCAGTCGCTGAGACTTCCTTAGTCAAGAAAAATCATCAAATCCCTCGTATTATCCACCAAAAGATTGCTCAAAAGTTGATTGAAAAGACTTCTATGACTGATATTGCCCATCAGCTATCCATTTCAACTTCAACTGTCATTCGTAAGCTCAATGACTTTCACTTTAAGCATGATTTTTCTCGTCTTCCAGAGATTATGTCTTGGGACGAGTACGCCTTTACCAAGGGAAAGATGAGTTTCATAGCGCAAGATTTTGACAATCTCAACATCATCACTGTTCTTGAAGGAAGAACACAAGCAGTCATCCGAAATCACTTTCTTAAATATAATAGAGCGGTCCGATGTCGAATGAAAATCATTACTATGGATATGTTTAGCCCTTACTATGACTTAGCTAAACAGCTTCGCTTTCGAATTTCTAGGCTCAGGCTGAAACAGTCCACTGGACTGTTTCACTTCCAAATGCAAAAATTGTACTTGATCGCTTTCACATTGTACAACATCTGAGCCGTGCTATGAGCCGTATTCGTGTCCAAATCATGAATCAATTTGATCGAAAATCTCATGAATACAAGGCTATTAAACGTTACTGGAAGCTCATTCAACAGGATAGTCGTAAACTCAGCGATAAACATTTTTATCGCCCCACTTTTCGTAGGCACTTGACGAATAAAGAAATTCTGGACAAGCTTTTAAGCTATTCCGAAGACTTAAAATCTCACTATGAACTCTATCAACTATTGTTTTTTCACTTTCAGAATAAAGAGCCCGAGAAATTTTTCGGACTCATTGAGGATAATCTAAAACAGGTTCATACTCTTTTTCAGACTGTCTTTAAGACATTTCTCAAGGACAAAGAGAAAATTGTCAACGCCCTTCAATTACCTTATTCCAACGCTAAATTGGAAGCAACGAATAATCTCATTAAACTTATTAAACGCAATGCCTTTGGTTTTAGGAACTTTGACAACTTTAAGAAACGAATTTTCATCGCTCTGAATATAAAAATGGAGAGGACAACGATTGTCCTCTCCAGATGTTAGCTTTTATTCAACCCACTACAGTTGACAATGAGCCTCTATTCCTTTATTCAATGAGTTGTATCACAGAACTTTAGAAATTATATAATGACAAGAATTTACTATTCTGTTTTACAATAGTTAAGCATTTGTGATTTCTGAAAGACTTACTTTTCGATCTTCTTTAACTGATAAAGTACATGCATCAGCGGTAGCGATTGATTCTAAAGCAGCTACACCATTGAGAAGTTTTTCATATTCTTCTGTAATTTCTCCACCTTTAATGATGTCATGTAGATATTCCATTTCTTTATCAATACATGTTTGTAACCATAATGGGCAACGTACTCCTGGTTTACCGTACGCAATTGCTCCATCCATACCACGACCGGTATAGATAGCTGTACGGTCATCATCTTCCTCTTGAGTTTCATGTACTAAGAAGTGTGATTCTCCTTCACCTTTAACACGAAGAGTACCTCCAGTATTGAACAAGTCAAGTTTGATAGCTCCTTCAGTTCCTTGAATCAAGACGTAGTGTTCACCCCAACGGAAAGCATTACCATATTCCAAAACAGCATAACGATCATCAGAGTATTCTAGGTTTACAATGAGCATATCATCTTCATCACCAAAGTTTTCACCTTTATGATATACATTGCCTCCTACCATTGTCGCTTTTTCAGGAAGTCCTCCCATGATGAACTGAATGCAATCTAATTCATGAATATGGTGGTACAAATGTCCTCCAGATTGAGAACGAAGTTTCTTCCATGATACAGTTGGTTGTTGTTCTTCCCAACCTGTACGAGCGGCATGGCAATAAAGAACTTTACCGATTTTACCTTGAGTAATCAATTCTTTAGCATGGTGTACACCATTAAAGAAGTTCATGATGTGACCAGCCATAAAGATAACATTATTTTCTTTACATGCGTCAACCATGGCTTTACAATCTTCATAAGACAATGCAATTGGCTTTTCACAAAATACGTGTTTGCCATGTTGAGCAGCTTTCACAACAGGTTCACGGTGAAGGTAGCTAGGTGAAGCTACGATCACACAATCAATATCTTCACGTGCTACAAGTTCATCTAAACTTGCACAAACATCTGATCCCAACTCTTGAGCAACTTCTTCTCCATGATTTGGGTCAAATACCGCAACCACTTTGGCATCTTCAATTTTGTTCATTGAGCGAGCCAAATCAGCTCCAAAATATCCAGCTCCAACAATACCGTAATTTACCATAATTTTTATCCTCTTTCTATATATTTTTAAATTTCAGCTTTAATTCTTTTTCAAATCTTCAATCTTAAATGTTATATATGGTACAACATTTTTCATATGAAGTTCATTACGAGACCATGAATCAAATTTTTCAAACATCAATCCAATTTCATGTTGTTTAATATTTTTTTCATTTTATTTTTCCTCGTTTAAAACTTTGATAACAAGTTTTTTAACAGTTTCATCATTGCAATGAATCTTTGGTTGGTGAAGATCTTCTTCAAAAGTCACCAACATATTCCCTGGAAGCAATTCAACAATTTGATAGTCTTTGCTATCGTAAAAAGCAATATCCTTCTCTTTGCTAAAAGGTACACGTGACTGAGCACGAACTGGGGAAGTTACTGCCATTTTTTCTGTATTTTCAACAACAATATGAATATCTAAATATTTCTTATGAGTTTCAAAAATATCTCCTGGAACTCCATCAGCTAGATAAGTCATACAATTTGCAAAAACATTTTCCCCATCAATATCAATTTTTCCATCAACTAAATCTGTCAAATTTGTATTTTCTAAAAAATCACAGACTTTTGAAAAATGTTTATTGACAGAAGCATATCGTCTAAAATCAGATTGTTCAGAAATAATCATATTATTTTCTCTTTTCTATTAGTGACTAGCGACGAACTTCCCAACTTGAATCCGCTTTAATTTCTGAAATATCATGAATCGTTGTATATTTAGGTGCAGATACTTTATTTTCAGTAAGAACAGATACAATATAACCTGAAACTACTGATACAGAAATTGAAATCAATGAATATGCCCAGTAGCTAACAGCTGTTGGAGGAAGGAAGTATTTAATAAATACCATAACGATGGTTGATACAATCAGCGCTGCATAAGCACCTTGAAATTAGTTCTTTTTGCAGTAACATATGAGCTCCTTTATTAAAGTAAACGTTTACATTCTTTATTTTAACACTTATTTTTTTCAGTTCAATATTTTTCATGATTTAGAAAATACTTTCTAATTTCTTTCATTTTATAACAGAACAACAAATATTAAAATATCAGAACGTAGACAAATCCTACCAGCAATAGAAAAATTGCCATATTGTAAAAGCTCTTAGGAATGTTGATATAGCGCTATTTTTTAAGAGTTATTTAGTTTCTCTAATGAAAGAAAAAGACTGAAGAAAATTGTCCAAAATGGACTTTTTCTTCAGTCTGAAATATAACAATTTTTTATTCTTTTTATTTGTATTTTATGTCTTGCAAGAACATTTGTCTACGTCAATATGTTCATATATACCTATTTTATTAATTTTTATTTTGAGTTTATTATTTCTTTCGGAATTTCTATACAACATTTTAGCAAAAAGAAAAACCCTGCCAAATTAATTTTTCTGATTCTTCTAAAGAAGTATTTCTACTCTATAATACTGAGACCATCTCATCTACCTAAGCCATCTTTTAAGTCGCTTTTTCCTTTACGACAAATACAAAGCCGATAGAGCCGACGACGGCTCCAAGCAAGACCCAATAGACCATATCCGATGAAGCCATTGGGCCTGCCAAGAGACCAGCTAAGACAAAGAGATCGATATACAGTCGGGTATCCCGATAAAAGGTCCAATTGAAATGGTAGCTACCTTCTGGGTACTGACGTGTCGATACAGGCGGTTGAAAGACCTGCAGTAGGATCAAAATCCCTACAAAAGCAAGATAAGCTAGGCTAACTACCGAAATCGGAGTCCGCATCGTTAAAGCCACAGCTGCTAAAAGCAAGACCAAGATCCAGAAATGGAAGTCCATCCAAAATTCACGATGATAACAAAACCGTCTCATAAGATCACACCTTTCTCTTAATGTAATCGTTTTCTACACTTATATTATAAGACTATAATAGGCTATTTACAAGAAATATGAAGTGAAATTTATAACTTTGTATATGATATTAATTTTCTATCATTTTATTAATCCACTCAGGTAAAACATCATCTTCATGTAATATTTCGTATCCCCCATCTTTTTTAAAATAAAGCAAAGCAGGTACTCCATCTATACTAAATTTTTGATAAAACTCCTGTATTCTAGGATTTTTTGAATCTGACTCAGTATCTAAATAGTAGACTTTGTTATTTGACTTTAATAAAAGCTCATTTAACATTGGCACAAACTCTCTACAAAATGGACAAGATTCTCTGCCTATATATACAAAACTGTTATTTTTTAAATTTCTATCTATGATATTTCCAGCACTTACTTTTGTATAATTTGTTACTATAGAGCGATATAATCTTTTCATTTTTAATTCATAATCTTTATCGATTTCAACTTTTGTTAATTGTAAATTTTCTTTATCAGCCAATTTTGATGATAAAACACAAGCATTTAACTGGCACAGAAGAATAATACCTAGCATTAATTTACTAAATTTCTTAAAATTCATTTCACGAACCATATTAATAATAACAAACAAAGGAGGATTATTTAACGTAATCTTACAAACTATTTCCTTTTAATCATACATTATAGCATTTGTACGCTGTGTTACCAAGTGCTCTAATTACAGATGCCCACCCACCAGCTGGGGACACAGCAACTCTAAACAAAGACCAAATACAATCTATTTGTCGTTGAGTCAAATGAGCTGAAGCATTACCATCTTTGAGACAATAGCGTTTATAGGTTGAACTGTTTTTATTCATATCTCCACAAACACCACGGTCCCGTGAAATTGATATTTCGATGGGCTTTATAGCATTGGCACTAACTGGAGATACAAAAGATCCTATTAAGGAAAATCCTATAATCGAAAGAAGTATCATTTTTTTAATATTTTTCATATCATCACCTTCTCTACTTAATTGTTAAATTGGTATTTTTAATCAACTAAAAATACTAAAGATAATACAGTTACAATTACTCCCAACACCTGGCTTATCCTCCTTTATTCGCTTTCGATAGTAATAGTATCACTTTAAAAATAAAATGGACATGACATAAATGTCATGTCCATTTTATTTTTATATGTTTTTCCATTTCTTTTTTTATTTTATTTTCAAGATCAAATTCGCCAAATGAATGAGCACAAACCATCGCTTGGTGATAAAATACTTTTGCTTTTTCTATATCTTTTTCCACGTAGAATGCATAGGTTCCTTTCATCATATCTATACCCGGCTTTTGTTGAAAATATTGAGTTTCTTGTACCAATTTATCCAATTCATCTATATATGGACCCAACTGTTCATAATCTTCATCTTGATATAAGATAGAAGTCATCGCTATCAAATTTCTGGTTATTAAATACAGGCTCGTTTTATCAGATGAATTTTTGGTAGCAATCATTTTATCAACTAAAACCATGGCATCTCTTTTATCCTTGGCTCTCGCGAGACATTTGAACAAAAATAATTTGATGATTAATAGATCATTTTGAGAAAATTCTTTTTTAGTCATCAATTGCCCAAAATATTCCTCAATCAAATTTTCTCCATATTCAGCTTTCTCAGTTGAAAAAACATTTAACGCTGCATCTACAGCTTCAATAGCAACTTGTTCCTCTTCTGGTAAATCTTCAAAATACGATTCGTAAATCTCATCAAAATAGGATTCCTTTAGTCTTATCCGTTCTTCATCCCCATATGTCATAAAATGAGTAACTAGAAATTTCAATTCTAGATATCTACGAGGCAATGCCGCTTTTTCATGATCTACAATATTCGACACTGGAATACCCAACATATTCGCAATATATTCTAATTTTTTTAAGCTAGGTAAAGATTCCCCCTTTTCAATACGTACTAACTGACGTACTGTTAATTCACTTTCATCGTTACAAAGTACTTCTCTCGTCATCCCCTTTTCTTCTCTTAATCGTCTTAGTTTTTTCCCAATTTCACTTTTTATATCTCTCATCTCTTAATCCTCTGGAAAAAGGCCAGAAGTTACCTCCCAGCCCTACTAAAAAAACTATGAACAAATATTAGTTGCCACCTTATTCACTGATGTCATTTTCGATAACCACCTTGAGTGCATTGTTTTCACCCGCATGTTTAAAGACATCATAGGCTTTTTCGACTTCTGAGAGTTTGAAGTGATGGGTGATGAGCTTGGTTGCATCGATCTTACCAGATTTTAAGACATTGAGCAACATTTCAGTGGTGTTGGCATTGACAAGACCGGTGTTAAGGGTAATGTTCTTGATCCACAATTCGTCCAAATTGAAGCTAACCGGTTTTCCGTGAACACCGACATTGGCAATATGACCGCCAACGGAGATGACGTTTTGGCAGACATCAAAGGTAGCAGGATAACCCACACATTCCATAGAAATATCGACCCCACGGCCATCGGTCACTTCATTAATAAAGGCCTTGATTTCCGCAATATCGCTGGAGCAGATGGTATGAGTTGCTCCAAATTTCTTAGCCGCTGCGAGGCGCGCTTCGGACAAGTCCACCATGATAATTGTAGCTGGTGAGAAGAATTGAACGGTCAAAAGAGCCGCAAGACCGATCGGACCAGCTCCAACGATACAGACATTGTCCCCTGGTTTTACATGAGATGGGAGGACCCCGATTTCATAAGAGGTTGGGAGAATATCTGAGAGCATGACCAAGGCTTCGTCATCCACACTTTCAGGCGCATGATAGAGACTACCATCCGCATGTGGAATATGCACATATTCTGCTTGGGTTCCATTGATCAAGTGACCCAGAATCCAACCACCATCTTCACAGTGAGAAGGCAGGCTACGTTTACAGTAATAGCAGGTGTTACAAGCTGTGACACAAGAGATGATGACCTTGTCACCCACCTTGAAGTTATTCACCGCATCACCGACTTCTTCGACGATCCCGATGCCTTCGTGACCTAAAATCGTGCCTTCTTTACAGGCAGGAACATCTCCTCCTAGGATGTGAAGGTCTGTCCCACAGATAGTTGTCTTCAAGACACGAACAATAGCATCCGTTGGGTTTTTTATCCCTGGTTTTGGTTGGTCGATCAGTTGCAGATTGCCTGCAGATACATAGGTTGCAGCTTTCATAAGCGACTCCTTTTCTTTGTTGGTTTGATAAAACCATTTTCTGTTTGTTTCTTTGTGAATATTATAACATAGTAAGCAAGCGTTTACAATAGTTCAAAGCATATTTTTAACAGTTTTTTGAGCAAACAAAAACATTCCACTTAACTCTATCAGAGGAATGCTTTAATGATCTTGTTCTAACTGTTCACGTTGCTTATAGTATTCTTGCTGTTCGCGCTCGCGCTCTTCTTCTAAGCGCTCTTCATAACGCTTGAGTTCTGCCTCAAACTCTTCTTGCAAGGCAAATAAGCGCTCTAAGCCACTTTGAGCTTCCGCACTTGGGGCTTGAAAATGCAGAGCACTCAGCCAATCCACCAAATTTTCGGTGTGTTGGCGGACATCCATGCGCATATCCGCATAATCCCACTCCAGCTCACTAAGCTTCTGATTAAAGCGGTGATGTCGATCTTCTAGCTGTTCTAATTCATTATTTCCTGAATGGTACATCACATACCTCCTTTAATTGGACTCATGAAAATCGGCTTTTTCACTGATTTCAGTGCTGCTTCTGCTGCGTCCGCTGCTCCTCCTGTAAATCCATCTTTCAAATCACTAACTAGGGTCGTTGTGGCAAAAGAGCGCATCTTTTCGGATTGACCGCTCAAAGTCACCTGCAAACTCATCCCTTCCAACATCATCAAGGCTTTTTGCGTTGCAATCAAACTCCGAATTGCAATCCGCTCTTGCTCCTTTTTAATCTCTCGATGGAGCTCCTCAATGCGTTCTCTATCCTCTCCCAGGATCTCTAACATCTTTTTCTCCTACTTATGAAAAATCAAAGGCCGCTGCTTGTCCCTTGTCCAAGTCCACCAATTGGGCTGATGCAGCTTCCAGTTGGCCTGCCAGATCTGACAGACGTGTCGAGTAGGCCTTTGCTTGAGCCAGGTTTTCTGCCTCGACCGCTTGGTCCCAGCAAGTATCCATGGAGAACTCTCCTAATAGTTGTTCCACTTCTGCATCCGTTAAAAATTGGGCCATACTGTGGGCCATTTGCGACACCTCCGCAACCTTATGGGAAACCGTCTCCTTGGCCACTTCTAGCTGATCTTTGAGCTCGGCTTCAAAGAGCGTCGCTTGCGCTGAAGCATTTTGTGCTACTGCCAGTACCAATTCCTCCCGCAATTGAATGGTCTGGGTCCCAGACGCACTCGCTAGTTGCTGATGGAGGCTAGGAATGCTGGACGCATCCTCAGGTGTCCCCTGCCCATGCAGAGAAACAACCGAGGCAGATGATGGATTTTCTGATGTAGGTGCTTCTTGATCCCTTTGTGGCATCTCAATAATTTTCTGCGCCTGGTCTTGCATCCCTTGTACTTCATCTTCTAACCCCATTTGAGACAGCCTCCTTTCTTGGTTCATTTTATGGTCCACAGATCCTAAACTTCCCTGCCTCACCAGTAGAAGCAAATTCACACACTATAGGGTAACATAAATTAGCTCGTAATGCTATAAAAATTTCAAAAAATAGTTAAAAAAACAGCTCTTGATGAAAAAAATTGAATTTGAGTCTCATGTTCCTAAAAAATAAAAGGAAGAGCTCAGCTTTTTTAGCGCCATTTACTATAATCCCCTTTTTGGATCTCTAAATTGTAAACAACCTTCGCTTCTGGGCTACCACTTTTATTTTTATCCACTCCAACTAACTGCCCAGCATCCGTTAGGACCTTTAGACTCGTATCAATTCCTTCATCCTCTTTCACCTTTGCATCTTCTGGTAGTTTCTCTTCATTTGAAACATCAATTGCTTCTCCTGTTTTTGAATTATCTAAGAAAATGACCTCTTTATGATTCATCCCAAAATCAAATTCAACTCCCTGGTGGAAGCCATAGCGGAGCATGGGCTCTCCTTTTGCATCCCGCCCTAGATAAGCTTTGTTTCCATGCCGATCATAGACAACCGGAACCACATTCACTCGTAAAGGATCCCCAGACTTCAAACCTCCGTCAAAGATAATCGGAGAAAATTCAATTTTACTGATACCTGTGAAATTTTCCTTCACGTACAAAGCCGTTTGTTCTTCCAATAGACGGAAAGAATGTTTAAAAATGCTCTCCTCTTCATGGGTCAAGCCTTGGGCTGTTCGATGGGGGTTCTTCAGCCAGATCATCCCTACACCCAGAATGACGACGATCACTAAAAGGATTCCTATAATCTTTTTTCTCATCTTTACCTTCTTTGTTCTAGTTCTTTTCTTATACCCTATCATAAAATCAAGGGAATTGCGAACTCAAAGCAAAAAATCCCCCACTCTTTCAAGTGAGGGGGCTGATAAACATCAGTTGTTCGTCGGCGTCTTATTTACGACGTCCTGGACGTTCCTTGTAACCATAGTATGCATCTTCGATGATTTCTTGCATATGGTCTACCATTGGAAGACGTGGGTTAGCTGGTGAACATTGATCTTCATAAGCAAGGAAGGCCAATTCACGAGAATGTTTCTTCCATTCTTTTTCATCGATTCCTTGTGCCTTGAAGTTCATTTGGATACCACAGCGTTCACCAAGTTCATATACAGCCTTAGCATATGCTTCAACAGCTTCTTCTGGTGTAGAGCATGGAAGTCCAAGCATACGAGCGATATCTTGGTATTTTTCATCTGCACGGTAGTAGTTGTACTTAGGCCATGTCGCAGTTTTAGCTGGGCGTGTACCGTTGTAGCGGATCACATATGGAAGCAAGATGGCATTGGTCCGTCCGTGAATGGTGTGGAATTGCGCACCAATCTTGTGGGCCATGGAGTGAGAAATACCGAGGAAGGCATTGGCGAAGGCCATACCTGCGATCGTAGAGGCATTGTGCATCTTTTCGCGAGCATCATAGTTAGCTGTTTTCACAGATTCTTCCAAGTTTTCAAAGACCAGTTTAATAGCTTGAAGGGCAAGACCATCGGTAAAGTCGCTAGCCATTTGAGAGACGTAAGCTTCTGTCGCGTGGGTCAAGACGTCCATACCAGTGTCTGCTGCAACCGATCCTGGAACAGTCAAGACAAGAGATGGGTCCACAATCGCCACTGTTGGTGTCAATGAGTAGTCAGCGATTGGGTATTTGCGGTTATTGGCTTTATCAGAGATAACGGCAAATGGAGTAACTTCTGATCCAGTACCAGATGTTGTTGGGATGGCGATGAATTTTGTCTTCTTACCAAGCAATGGGAATTTGAAGGCACGTTTACGGATATCCATGAATTTTTGAACCAAATCGTGGAAGTCCACTTCTGGTTGTTCATAGAAGAGCCACATGACTTTGGCCGCATCCATTGGAGAACCACCACCAAGAGCAATGATCGTATCTGGCTTGAAGGTCCGCATGATATCGGTACCACGTTCAACAGTTGTGATATCTGGATCTGGTTCAACGTCCGCAAAGATTTGGTAAACTACTTTGTTGCGACGAAGGTCTAATTGTTCAATAATGCGATCCAAGAAACCAAGTTCTACCATCGCATGGTCTGTCACGATCATGACACGTTCTACATCACGACATTTTTGTAAGTATTCAATTGATCCACGTTCGAAGTATGTCTTCGAAGGAAGTTTCATCCATTGCATGTTATTTCTCCGGCGTCCGACTTTTTTGATATTCAAGAGGTTTACTGCGCTTACGTTATCACCGACTGAGTTGTGCCCATATGAACCACAACCAAGAGTCAATGATGGCAAGAAGGCATTGTATACGTCCCCGATACCACCAAAAGTAGAAGGAGAGTTCCAGATCACACGGATGGCTTTGACTGATTTCCCAAATTCTTTAGCCAGATCAGCATCTGCAGTATGGATGGCAGCAGAGTGACCCAGACCATTGAATTCAACCATTTGACGAGCTTTGTCAATTCCATCTTCACGGCTGTCTGCTTTCAAGACAGCGATGACTGGAGACAATTTTTCACGAGTCAATGGTTCTTTTGGACCAACTTCTTTCACTTCTGCAGCAAGGATATTGGTACCTTCTGGGACAGAGAAGCCAGCTTGTTCAGCGATCCATGCTGCTGGTTTCCCAACGATGTCCGCATTCAATTTCGCACCCGCACAGTTCTTACTGTTGGCTTTGACACCGAAGCAGAACTCTTCAAGGAGGGCTTTTTCTTTTTTGTTGACAAAGTAAGTGTGGTAAGATTTGAATTCTTCTACAAACTCATCGTAGATTTCTTTATCGATGATGACCGCTTGTTCAGATGCACAAACCATTCCGTTGTCAAATGACTTAGACATGACGATATCGTGGGCTGCTTGACGGATGTTGGCTGTTTTTTCAACATAAGCAGGTACGTTTCCAGCACCTACCCCAAGAGCTGGTTTCCCGCAAGAATAGGCAGCTTTCACCATGGCATTCCCACCGGTCGCAAGGATAGTCGCAATTCCTTCGTGGTTCATCAGCGCACTGGTTGCTTCCATAGAAGGTTGGGTAATCCATTGCACACAGTTTTCAGGTGCTCCTGCTTTGATCGCTGCATCGCGTACGATTTGAGCCGCATGAGCAGATGATTCTTGAGCAGATGGGTGGAAGGCAAAGATGATTGGGTTGCGAGTCTTCAATGAGATCAAGGCTTTGAAGATCGCTGTAGAAGTTGGGTTAGTGGTTGGAGTGATCCCGCAGATCACACCGACTGGTTCTGCAATCAAGGTCAATCCTGTCACATCATCGTCATCGATGATACCAACTGTTTTCGTATGACGCATGTTGTTGACCACGTGTTCACAGGCAAACAAGTTCTTAGTTGCCTTATCTTCAAAGACACCACGACCGGTTTCTTCATATGCATGAAGAGCCAATTCTCCGTGAGCATCAAGAGCTGCTACAGATGCTTTTGCAACGATATAGTCCACTTGCTCTTGCGTCAATTTACGCATTTCTTCTAATGCAACAAGGCCCTTTTGGACCAACTCGTCAACGTGCTTTTCAGCGGCGAGTTTCTTTTCTTCAGGGGTAAGTGATTTTTTATCAGCCATTTGATGGTTTCCTCCGAATTGTTCAAAAGAAAGTTGTTTTCATGTTTTCAGTAAACGCTCAAACCTTTTACCCAGTCTTTCTTTTGTTAATTATTTCACAATATTATTCTACTCTATTTTGAGCTTTTTGTAAACACTTCCAAGCAATTTTCACAAAGATTTTTTCTAATTTTGTGAATCTTTTTTCAAACCACTCTGGCAGAGGGGTTTGGAGTCAGCACTTTGTGAAGGAATTCGTTAAAAAATTTTTTCTTCACAAAGAGAGATTTTCACTCCGTTTTTGTAAGCGTTTTCTTTATCTTACTAAAAAAAGTAACTTTTTACAAGTATAAAGTTGCTTTAGAAGGTAGACAAACTACTTTTGTAAAAAATAAAGATGAGTCCTAATTTTAAGAATGAATCAAGAAAATACCGAAACTTTCCGATGTGAGAAAAGTGCCTGAAACAATACAGTTTCAGGCACTCGGAATTTTTGAGACCTTAGGCTCAAAAATTAGTCATGGAACTTCATAGAAGTTCGCTGACGTCCGTACTCACCTAAGGAAAGTTTTTAATATGAATTTGTCTTTCTTTTTCCAAAAATCTAGACTACTTCTTAACAGGGCCTTTTTCAGCTTTGTCAAGGGCTTCTTTGACTGTCTGAGCGTAGAGCTCTCCACCATTGGTTTCCATATTAAAGTGTACAGAGTCTGTTCCCACCCAAATATTTGGATTTTCCACGGCTACTTGATACCAGTCTGCAATGGTGATAAAGTCATATTTCTTAGCCAATTCCAACTCATAGAGACGGGTTTGGACCGACTCACTTGACTGATCACTCGCATACCGTCCATCGTATGGTGTCACTAAAATCAAGCGACGACCTTTTGGCAACTTTTCAACATACTGATCTAGCAATTGTTTGTAGTTGCTGACTGTATTGGTTCCGAGGGCAATGACAACGTTTTTCAGGAGAACTTTATTGGAGATATCTGTTTCAAAGACCTTCATCCCATTTTCCAACTGACGGCTCACTACCGCATCGATCTGGATGCCAGGGATCGCTTTTATTAGATAATCTTGTGCCCGCAAATTGACCGAATCCCCGATCATGGTCACCCCATTTGAAACGTTGTAATCTGTCGCCGTCGCATTGTCCACCTGGGTCCGTGTGACCTGCATTTTATTATTAGCTTGATTGAGCCCGCTGGCAACCAGACTCTCATCGAAGGCTCCAACCGTTGGCGCAAAAGCTGAAATCCCAACCATCAGTAAGGCCAATGGGATCATGAGATAAAAGACCGGTTTGGTCAAAAAGCTGAGATCCATCTTCATGCCAAAGACGCGTGGTTCCTTTCCTGCAATCGTAGGCTCTAAGACGTAGAAGGAAAGAGCTGTCAAGGTCAAAGACAAGATGGTGGTGACAATCGCTGCCATCATGGTGCCCAAATGTTGAGAGAAGATGATGAAGAAAGGCCAGTGAAAGAGGTAAACACCATAACTAGTATCCGCAAAGAAGTTGAGGATAGCCGGTTCTTTTTTATTTGGCGTCTTTTCATGAAGAATACGAGCTGCAAGAATCATGACCGCGGCAGCAATGGTTGCAGCTAAAAATCCAAAGAGATAGGTCCACAAGCTATCAAACGGCAAGAAAAGACTGAGCACGAATAAGAAGGCAAAGCTTCCTCCCAAGACTGATACCGTCTTTTTCATACTCCATGATTGCACCAGCTTAGTGAAGTTCGGGCTGACATTGGAAATCCCTGTCACCGTTGCTAAGCAAGATCCCACAAAGAAGGGGAAAATGTGGGTGAAGCTAGAGAAGTAAATTGTTGAAAAGTTTGCTGTTAAAAAGGCTCGTATAAACATGGACAAGAAGGTAAAGAGAAAGAGTCCACTAGAGGCCAAAAAGAGCATGCCACGATAGGCCCCAACCGTCTTTGCCCGCTTAGCCAAAAACCATGCTAGAAGCGCCCAGAGCACATAGTAATGCACTTCTAAAGCCAAACTCCAGGTATGAAGGAAGAGGTGGGGAATGAAGTTGCTTTCATAACTACCACCCGTTGCCATTTCAAAGAAATTGGTCACAAAGCCAAAGACTGCCGCAATTTGGGTCCCGATTCCAGCCACATAGTCCCGTTGCACCATAAAGGTAAAGGGCATCACGACCAAAACCATAAAGACCAAAGGCGGAACAATCCGATAGAAACGGCGTTTCAAAAAGGCTAGATAGTCAATCTCTTGTTTGCGCACAAATTCATCGATCAAGAGGGCTGTGATCAAAAATCCTGAAAAAGTGAAGAAAATATCCACCCCGATAAAGCCTCCAGGAAAGGCTTTCTGGAAGAAATGGTAAAGCAATACTAGTAAGAGTCCTGTGACACGGACCAGTGAAAACCATTTAATGCGCATTTTGATAAATCCCCTGCTTGAATGTTCCTTTGTAAACGACATTGGCTTCTGTTGTCAACGTCCCTTTGCCTTCTGGCTGCCCATTGACAAAGTGGCCTTCATAGGTCCACCCAGCCTTGGCCTTGAACTTGCCCTGACCACTGAAAGCACCATTAACAAAGTTGCCTGTATAAGTATCCCCATTTTTGAAGGTGACAGTTCCTTTGCCGTTCATCTTCCCACGAACTAAAGTCCCGTCATAGCGGATTGCTCCCTTATCCAAGGTTAAAACACCTTGACCTGGAATGGCCGAAACGAAGACCATCAAGGCCGATAGGATGATGACGACCAAGGCGACGATTTCTAAATTTTTTCTTGTCAGATAGACCTTATAGGTCTCATAAAATTCTTTCATATTCTGTATTCTCTCAACGATCAAACTCTTCGGTCCTTGCTAGCTGGTCCAACCAGGCCTCGCATCCAGCCAAAACCCTGCGGTAGGTATCATCAAAATCACCCGTATACCAAGGGTCTGGGACACTTTCACTTGCAAACAAATGGATCTTGTGTTCGGTTCCTGCAGGAGCCATTTGCTTGAGATCTGCCACATTATTTTCATCCATCCCAAGGATCAGATCAAAGTCATAAAAATCCTTATCCTTGATCTGTAAGGAAGTCTTGGTTAGATCATAAGAAACCTGGTGTTTCTGAAAGATTTTCTGGGTTCCCTGATGGATCGGATTGCCATGTTCCCAGTTGGAAGTTGCTCGACTTTCAATCTGATACTGATCGGTTAAGTTCTTCATGACAAACTCTGCCATGGGACTTCGACAAATATTTCCTAAGCAGACAAAAACGATTTGTTTCATGGCAACACCCAACTCCTTGTTTGAATTTTCAACCCTGCAAGACCTTTGCGCTTTCCCAAGGGAAACTCGCACACTATGACTATTATAACAAAAATATGACAGAAAGATGACAAAGGCGCCCTATCATTTTAAAGAAAAATCAGATGTTCTGCTCCAATCTGATCTTTTTCTCTATTTTGGAAAACGAACCTCTAATTGAGACCATTTCCTCTGCCAATTTTTCTTTTTCATGCGTTCCGTATAAACCGCCAAACGCTCTGGGCTGGCTAAAAAATGTGGTGTCGGCTGAACGATGAAGTCTTCGATGTCCCTGGTTCCATAGGGGAGAAAAAGTTCCAACTGACCATCTTTCCTTAGGCGAACCGCAAGAGCCGTACACTGTTCGGGGTATTTGGAAACTGCATCACAAGCACTCGTGTAGGGAGCTGTCCCTGGGCTATGTTGATGCATGTAGACTTGATTTTTGACTTCCCAAGCGTACTGGGGAAACTTTTTCTTCAGCTCCTGCTCAATCTGCTGCGTCTCCTCATAGCTAATCGCAGGATCATAAAAGACCAGGTCCATATCGGTTGTCGCATCAAACCCTGGTCTTCCAGAGAGCAGGTTCCAGATGAAATTGCGCACTGCGCCCGCTGCCAGCCAAGCATCTGCCAAGTTGAGATCTCGAATAATGGCCAAGACCGCCATCATCTCCGGATCCGCTTGGATTTGTTCTACTATCGTTTCTTCTGTCATCATCTTTTGCTAGTCTCCATTATAGGGATAGCCTAGGTGTTCATAGGCCTTGCGAGTTGCCACGCGCCCAGTCCGGGTCCGCATGATAAAGCCTTTTTGGATCAAGTAAGGCTCATACATATCTTCTACCGTCTCGCGTTCTTCAGCAATATTGACCGATAGAGTCCCAAGTCCGACCGGTCCACCCCCATACATCTCGATCATGGTGCGCAGAATCTTTTGGTCGATATAATCTAATCCTTCATTGTCCACATCCAGCATGGAAAGGGCTTTATCCGTAATGGTATCATCAATCAAGCCATCGCCCATAATCTGGGCAAAATCGCGTACCCGTTTGAGCAAGCGATTGGCAATCCGAGGAGTCCCACGACTACGAAGAGAAAGCTCTTCAGCAGCTTCGTGGGTGATCTCCATCTCAAAGATATCGGCCGTCCGCTCGATGATCTCTGTCAGATCATCTTGCTCGTAATATTCCATGTGCCCAGTGATCCCAAAGCGAGCACGCAAGGGATTGGACAGCATCCCAGCTCGGGTCGTTGCCCCAATCAGGGTGAAGGGAGGCAACTCCAGATGGACACTGCGGCTGCTCTCACCAGCACCAATCATGATGTCGATATAAAAATCTTCCATAGCGCTGTAAAGCACTTCTTCAACCGACATAGGTAAGCGGTGGATCTCATCGATAAAGAGAACATCACCTGGCTCCAGGTCATTGAGGATGGCTACCAAGTCACCAGCTTTTTCAATGACAGGACCTGAAGTCTGCTTGAGGTTAACGCCTAGCTCATTGGCAATGACAAAGGCCATGGTGGTCTTCCCCAATCCTGGAGGACCAAAAAGAAGGACATGATCCAGCGCTTCATCCCGAAGCTTGGCCGCCTCAATAAAGATTTTCAGCTGGTCCTTGACCTTGTCTTGCCCAATATATTCCTGTAAATATTGCGGGCGTAAGGTCCGTTCAACAGCTTCCTCATCGCTCATGATTTCGTTATCTAAAATTCTACTCATACACACTATTATAGCAAAAAATGCCAATAGATCCGAGGATAAGCTGACAAATATTTCAAATGAAAATAGAAATAATTTTCCAATGGAAAACCTGCTATTTTCTAGACCGTAATTCTCATTGGTGTTCGTTAGAAAAAGTTGAAAGATCGGCACTCGTTGCTAACCTTTCTTTTTAAGGAAAGTACCTAATTAGGCTTGGTGCGATGAAATAGGTTTAGTAATAGTTACATGACGCAGTGGTTGATTTCGATCTTATAGCTCCAAAGAATACCTAATCAACTGTGCGGGGGTGAGACAATTGAAAAGGTTTGGGGAACCTTTTCAACCTAAGCCAAAAAATAAGGAAGCGAAGCAATTTTAAAAAATTTTTCTGTCTCACTCCCAGAAAAAAAGGCCACCGGTTTTGGTGGCCTCTATAGGGAGATTATTATGAAAAAGTTTTAGGAGTTTTATCATTCAAAGTTAGGAGGTCTTTGATGATGGTATTAGTATACGACAGGAAGCTTAAAGTTTCCTTATCTTCATTTTAAAAATACATTCTTTTTTAGAAGAAGGCAAAGTGTGGCGGTTATCCACTTCTCCGTCCTAAAAACTTCTTCTGTTCGTTTCAACTTTTTTGTGTCTTCACAAGGGCATGGTAGCGGGTCTTGCTGGTAAAGATTTGACCTGCTCTCAGGATAACCTTCTCTGCTTCTTCACTATGAATAGCATCTGGCACGGTTTGAAATTCAAGAGCCAGGCCATTGTGCTGCACCATCGGTTTTCCATCAAGATGCACGCTCTCGTCTACAAAATTGGCTGAATAAACGACCAAGGTCGGTGCTTCTGACTGGAATGCTAAAAAGCGACCACTTGGCTGATGATAGAGGAAGCCTGCCTGTTCCTGATTTGGCGCTAGAGCAAAAGGATGGTCCAGACCTTCTACCAAACGGATTTGCGGATCCGAATCTTGAAAGAGATCCGCTAGTCGCATCGCTTGAGAAAGATAGTTGACAAGAGGGCTGTCTTTCTCAATGGTTTGCAAAGGAACTCCGTCTGACCGAATCGGGTAAAGCCCCTGATGATTGATCTGAAAGACATGGTCATCAATTGGCTGTGTAAAGTTTCCAGACAAGTTGAAATAGCTGTGATTGGTTGGATTAACCAAGGTATCTTGATCTGTTTCCACTCGGTAAGCAATCTCAAGCGCTCCTTCCTCACTCAAGCCATAGGTCACCCAAACCTTGAGATTCCCTGGGAAGCCACCCGTCCCATCTGCACGCTCCGTATAAAGAGTCAGACCGTGATCCGTGACGGACTCTACCTGAAACAAGGCACTGTCCCAACCAGTTGATCCACTGTGGTTGCAGTTATGCTCATTATTCTTTTCCAGGTTGTAAGTTTGACCATTGAGCTCAAAACTTGCCCCCGCAATCCGGCCCGCGACAGGGCCAATGCTAGCCCCATACTTCGGACTATTTCCCACATAATCCTCAAAACGGTCAAAGCCTAAGACAACATTTGTAAAGTGACCTTCCTGATCTGGTGTCACATACTCTAAAATTGTTGCTCCATAGGTCATGACACGCAATTGGTAGCCTTGCTCATTTTCAAAGCGATAAGCCAGCACCTCCTGATTCTGCCATTTCCCAAATACAGCTACTTGATACGATTTCATAGAACTCCTCCTCTCGCTCTTCGTTTTCATTTCCTTTTACACCACCGTTTATTGGAAAGGATGGATGATCACTCCTTGTACAACCCGGTTGACCGTTCCTGTTGGTGACGGCGTATCTGGGCGATTGTTCACCTTGAGCGAAGTCAAAAGAGAAATCAATTGGCCGTAGAGGATATAAGGGAAGGCGCGATAAATATCGAGTGAGTTCTCCGAAGCTTCTACTAAGACTTCCCGTACATGATCGATTTCAGACGCTTGATCTGTCAAAAGGACGACTTGACGCGCAATCCGATCCCCTGCCACTTCTCGTACCAAGTCTAAATCATACTGACGCGTATAATGATCGATAGATCCAAAGACCAAGACCAGAGTCTGCTCATTGATGAGAGATTTCGGACCGTGACGGAAACCAACAGGACTCTCGTACATGGTCGCAATCTTTCCTGCTGTTAATTCTAAAATCTTGAGTTGCGCTTCGTGCGCTAGTCCAAAGAAAGGCCCTGCCCCCAGATAGATTACACGCTCAAAGTCTAAATCTACAACCTCCTTGACTACTTGACCACTGGCTAGTACCTGTTCAGACAGACGAATCAACTCCTCAACCCGTTTTTCCTTGTTTTCTTCCTCACTCGGATCAAAGACCAAGAGGGCTGTCAAAAGCATAGAGGTAAAGCTGGAAGTCATGGCAAAGCCTGCATCATTGGTTTCTTTTGGTTGTAGAAGTAAGAGATTGCGCTCATCCCCGTGTGCCTGGAGGGCTAATTTCCCTTCCTCTGCACAGGTGATGGTGATTTGGTACAGATCCTCCACCAAGTCTTTGGCTAAGTCTACTGTCGCAACACTTTCTGGGGAATTGCCACTTCGGGCAAACGAAACCAGAACCGTTGGAACCTCTTTTTTCAAATAGGTTTGAGGATGGGCCACAATATCTGTTGTCGCAATGGATTGGAAATTCCAGTGGCGTTCATCGTGCACTTCCTGCAAATACGGAACCAAGGTATCCCCCACGTAAGCAGAGGTTCCAGCTCCAGTTAAGATAACCTTAATGTAGTCATGTTGCTTGCCAATTTTTGTTAAAAAAGCTTGGATTTCTGCTTTTCGTTCTTGGTATAAGCGGGCTGTTTCTCTCCAAACCCTTGGTTGTTGGTAGATCTCACGCGTTGTGATCTCTGCTCCTAGCTCCTGCAAGTCTTCTTTTGTATAGTCTAACATAGCGAGTTGTATTCCTTTCTACATTCTTTTTCAGTACATGGGAAAGGAGCCTGAGATACTTCTCCCAGACTCCCCTACCAACCTACTCGTCTTCATCATCATCAAGGTTTGACAAGAGGTCATTGACCTTGACAATGCTTTCTTTCGCACGTTCCGGATAGTTGCCCTCACTACCAATCAGACTGCTATTGATGAATTCAATCACCATCGGAAGATTCATCCCAGCATACAAGTCAATGGCGCGGCCTTCAAGGATCAAACGACTCACCGTGTTGCAAGGCGTCCCTCCCAGGAGGTCTGCAAAAACCACGTAATCGTCTACTCCCTCAACAGCTGCTTCAAATTTGGCTGTAAAATCTTCCGGACCTTCTTCTGGTAAGAGCGCAACCGTATGGATGTTTTCTTGTGGCCCCATAATCATCTCTGTGCTCGCTTTAAGCTCTTCACAGAAGCGACCATGGCTGACCAATACTAACTGTTTTGCCATACCTTACTCCATTATGCCATTCCAAAGAAGAAGTGGCCAAATGCTGAGAATGCGATTGCTGCAAGGATGATGAGCAAGATAGCTTTTGTAGAGTTCATACCTTTACGTCCAAGCAACCAGTAGATCACACCTGTGATGATAGCTGGTACCAAGCGTGGGAAGATCAAATTAAGCATGTCTTGGACATCGATGGCTTTTTTCCCGATGTGTGGAGCCCAAGAAACTTCAACACCAATCATGCTAGCAATCAAGGCACCGACCATGAAGATACCCAGAACGGCAGCTGCATCAATCAAAGCTGTCAAGGTACTTTGCATGTTGTTGATGAGGTTAACCCCTTCTTTATAGGCAAATTCCAATTGTTTCCAACGGAAAATGTCATAAGCAACTGCCACAGCGATCCATAAGAAGATACCGGCTGGGTTCCCTGCAACAGCCAAAGTTGCTGCGATTGAACCCATAATAGCTGGAACCAAGGAACCAAAGATTGAGTCCCCAAGAGGGGCGAATGGTCCCATGAGACCTGTCTTGATCCCGTTAACAGCGTCTTTTGATTTCACACCATCTTTTTCTTCCATTGCAAGGTCAAAACCGGCAATAATGGTGTGGAAGAATGGAGAAGTATTGAAGAATTGAGTATGAACTTTCATCATTTCCTTCAATTCAGGAGTGCCATCTCCATACATTTTCCGCAATTGTGGTAACAGCATGTATAGGTAACCAGAAGCCTGCATCCGTTCGTAGTTCCAACCCAATTGGAAGGTGAAGAGGCTCCGTTTGTTGATTTGTTTGAAATCCTCTTTAGTGAGTTTGTAGTTCTTAGAATTCGTCATCTTCAATTTCCCCGCTTTCTACATTGCTTGCTGGAGCAGCTACAACCGTACGTTGGCTGTTTTTAAAGTGTTGCACTGCAAGGAAGATACCAATGATGGCAACTCCAATCATAGATACACTCTTGAAGTTGTTAACAAAAGTGATAGCTTGTTCTTTTGGAAGTTTTGCAAAAACATCTGTTCCAAGCATTGCTGAAACGGCATTACCAACACTTTGAACATTGCTATAAAGCACTGTCAACATTGCTGTTAGGCCAAAGCCAAGTGCTAAGTAGTGAAGGTTACGACGAACAGGAAGGTAACGAAGCAAGATCGCAAATCCAAGACCTGGAAGCATTTGACCTGCAAGTTTCAGACCGTTTGCCAACCATTGTACATTAGCAAGACCTGTGACAACAGTTTCTACGAAAGATCCACCATAAGCAAGCGCGAAGAAAACTGGGAGAGCTCGAGAAAGAGCCCAAGGAATCGCTCCAAGAAGGTAGTTGCGTTCGATACCTTTGTAGTCAAAGCGGTTGATTGCAGCGTCTACACGGTGAGCGAAGTAAGTTGTAGTCATACGACCAAGAATATCAAAGTAGGTCAACAAAGTCGCTACCGGCACAGCAATTGTAGCAATAGCAATCTCTGGATCAATCCCTTTTGCTACGGAGAAGGCAGTCGCAAGAACGGCACCAGAGGTAGCGTCAATACGAGAAGCACCACCGAAAGTACCTACACCAAGCACGGTCAATTGAAGCGAAGCCCCGATAAAGAGACCTGTCTTTAAATCTCCCATGATCAAGCCGGTAATGAAACCAGCAAAGACTGGCGAACCTGCTGATGAAACGATTGTCAACTCATCACAGATTTGATAAGCTGAGTACAAAGTAAGTAGTAAAATTTGCCACCATTGTATCATGACAATTTCCTCCTAAAAATTTTTCTTTTATTTTAATAACTTCATAAAATCTTCTGCTGTGTCATTTGGCACCATTTGAGAAGTAATGCGAACCCCTTTTTCGTGGATCTTGTGGAAAGCTTCCACGTCAGCATCCACAACATTGATGGAGCGTGTAATGGCGCGTGTCTCATCAGATTGAGACATGTTGCCGACATTGAGTGTTTCGATCTGTACACCCGCTTCAATCAAGCGAAGGTAACGATCTGGCTTGCGAGCTACGATAAAGAGTCGTTGGCTATCATATTTCCCAGCCAAGATGTTTTCCGCAGCCTTTGCGACTGGCAAGATACTGAGC
Source organism: Streptococcus lactarius (assembly GCF_016642265.1). GTDB lineage: Bacteria > Bacillota > Bacilli > Lactobacillales > Streptococcaceae > Streptococcus > Streptococcus lactarius. The sequence continues at coordinate 36,144 of NZ_MRXX01000002.1, read as the reverse complement.
TTGACACCAGGTGGTGTCGCTAGTTTCAAGCCACTTTTTTCGATATCATTTTGAGCGACTTCATCATCGATCACCATGATACGCGAAACATTGAGCTTGGTAGTCCACAGATTGGCTACCTGTCCATGGATCAAGCGTCCATCGATACGGCATCCTACAATTGTCATAAGTTTTCCCCCTTTATTGTCAAAAATGTAGGTTGTTGAACAAGTTGAAGTGTCTCTTGATAGCGTCCTTCTGTCTCAAAGACGATAATGGTGTTGTCGCCTTCTTTGAGGAAACCATGAGGCACATAGAGTGAGGTGGTCGGTCCGACCTCCCAGAAACGCCCAAGATTGTGGCCATTGACAAAGACAGCACCTTTTCCATATCCCATCATATCAATATAGGTATCATAGACACAATCCAACCGAAAATCAAAACGGTAAAAGGCTGGTGCGTTTTCCTGCCATTCCTTTGAAAAATCCAACCGACTCAGGTCTTGTAGTTCGAGTGGGTACTGTTTCCACTGAAGGTGGAAATGCAAATCCACACAAACTCCCGTACGAATCCCCTTGCGCTGGCTATCAGCTAGGAGTTTATGACCATAGTTGACACGTCCCATATTCTCAAGAAGAATCTTGAGATTGACAGACTCTTTCTCGTCCCCTGCGATCAACAAATCCTTACCGATCTCTGTCTGGTATTGCGTTGCCAGATGACGATCATTCACGTACACCTGCGCCCGATCTCGACCATCGATGATCCGGAGTCGTTCCTCCGGTGCATCCATTTCAACATCTGTCTCATACAAGAGATAGCCGGTATGTTGACCCAGCTCTTCCATCCGTTTTGGGTAGAGGCTTGTCTCAACCTGGGCTATGTTGTGCACATTGGCAAAGAGGCTAGTCTTAGCTGTTAGTGATAAGGTTCGTGCTGGCAAGCACTCCTTGATGAGCGGTTCTTCTTGAGGATATTGCGGATAATAGGTCGCCATCATCTTTTGAATAGCGTAGTACTTCTCCGTTGGATTCCCCTGCTCATTAAGCAAAGCTCCATAATCATAAGACGTTACCTGTGGCAAATCAAGTGTCCCTCGAGCAGAGCAACCATTCATGAAACCAAAATTGGTGCCACCGTGAAACATGTAGAGATTGATCGAGCCAAGCTCTAGAACCTCATGCACGGCTTCTGCCAACTCCTCAGGATCTCGATGAATCACCGGTTCCTTCCAACGAGTAAACCAGCCATCCCAAAATTCCATGCACATCAAGGGCCATTTCTTCCCATGCTCATCAAAGAATTCCTGCATCTGAGCAAAATTATAGCTGGCCTTGGAGCCAAAATTCCCTGTCACAAAGACATCGTCCTCAATCAAGGTTCCTGCTCTGAGCGTTGCCCGCCATGGACCATCTGAGGTGAAGAGTGGACAGGTCACACCTTTTTCTTTCATCAGATCGCGAACCGCCCGAAGATAGGTCTTGTCTTCTCCGTAAGAGCCATATTCATTTTCCACCTGCATCATGAGGATCGGGCCACCCTGATCCACCTGGTAGCGAGTCAATATCCCTAGCAAGCGATCATAATAATGACTGACAGCTTCGATAAAAGCTGGATCAGATGAGCGAATCCGCATATTCTCTTCCAAGAGCCAGGCTGGCAATCCGCCAAATTCCCACTCTGCACAGATAAAAGGCGATGGCCTTACGATCATATAGAGTCCTAGAGATTGAGCAGTTTGGATGAAACGCTCTATATCCAGCCGACCACTAAAATCAAACTGCCCCTTGTGCGGTTCATGGGCATTCCACGGAACATAGGTCTCAACCGTGTTAAAGCCCAAAGCCTTTAGATTGAATAAAGAATGGTACCAATCATCTGGGTCAATTCGGAAATAATGGATCGCTCCTGATAAAATCTTGAAGGGTTGACCGTTTAAATAGAAAGCATCTCGGATCTCAAATATTCCCATAAACTGCCCCCTTTCTAGTATGTAACCCTTTTCATTTATTAATATAATAAATTTTTTTAAAAATGTCAACACTTTTAAAAAAAATATGTTAAAATAAGGTTAATAAGAGAAATGTAAAGAGAGGTAGCTACTATGGCAATTCCGAAGTATCAGTACATTAAAGATGATCTGAAGCAGCAAATCATTTCAGGAAAATTTGAAAACGGAGATAAATTTTATACCGAGGCTGAACTCATTAAAATTTATGATGTCAGCTCGATCACCGTTGTCCGTGCTTTGAATGACCTCGCTGCTGATGGCTACATTGTCCGCCAGCAAGGAAAAGGGACTTTCGTTTCTCGCGCTCGAAAACACAAACTCGTTGAATTTTCAGACGTTGAAACCTTTCCTATCCAAAAAGCAACTGTCAAAGTTCTCTCGATCAAACGTGGAAATACCCTGGGCATCCTAGAAAAACTTGGACTCAACCCAACGCAGTTCTACTACAAGATTGAACGGGTTCGTAAGACCGGAAACGACACCTATATCTTCCACCAAACCTATATTCCTGAACAATACATCAATCCAAATTATCCAAATTTGGAATACTACAGTTCTATCTATGATCGCTTCAAAGAAGATTACCATATCCATATGAATGACGAACACTTTGAAGAAGTGAATGAGATCGTCTTTCCTACACCTAGCAAGGTCGCTAAAGTATTGGAAATCGACGAAAACTTCCCAACGGTCAAACAGGTGAAAATTACAAAATTAGAAGCCACAGGCCAAATCATCGAGTACACCGAGACATATAAGCGCGGGGACTACTACAAGATCAAATTTATCTCCTGCGACCGCGATCACTAAGAACGAAAAAGGCTGAGACATCTCGGTCTTTTTTATACAAACATTATAGCACTTTTAAATTTGTTTTAAAAGATAAAAATGTAACTATTTATAATTAGTGACAATTCCCTCGGAGGAAGTGTGTTCGAGATGGAGCAAAGAGAATGGGACAGAAATCGGCCATTCGTTAGAATTCGATT
>NZ_MRXX01000002.1:5712-33061 GCF_016642265.1 Streptococcus lactarius | reverse complement strand
AGCACTCAACCACTGCGTCCTGCTAGACACTCCAAAGACAAATGAGAGGCTAGGACTTTTGTCCCAGCCTCTTTTCGTCTATTTTTCAAATTCCCGCTTTTCGTTGCGATTAGTCACCCAAACCGATGCGTTCGAAGATTTCATCCACCCGTTTGGTGTAGTAAGTTGGGTTGAAGATCTCGTCGATTTCTTCTTGAGTGAGACGTGAAGTCACTTCTGGATCTGCTTCAAGAAGGGGCTTGAAGTCTACTTGGTTATCCCATGATTGGGCAGTCTTCGGTTGAACAAGGTCGTAAGCTTGCTCACGCGTCATGCCTTTTTCAATCAAAGTCAACATAGCACGTTGGCTGAAGATCAAACCAAACGTAGAGTTCATGTTGCGTTTCATGTTTTCTGGGAAGACGGTCAAGTTCTTAACGATGTTTCCAAAACGATTGAGCATGTAGTCAATCAAGATGGTTGTATCTGGTGTGATGATCCGCTCAGCTGATGAGTGAGAGATATCCCGTTCATGCCAGAGTGAGACATTTTCATACGCTGTGACCATATGACCACGGATAACACGCGCAAGACCTGTCATGTTTTCAGAACCGATAGGGTTGCGTTTGTGAGGCATTGCTGAAGAACCTTTTTGTCCTTTGGCAAAGAACTCTTCCACTTCACGTTGTTCAGATTTTTGAAGACCACGGATCTCCGTTGCCATCCGCTCGATAGAGGTTGCAATGCTAGCAAGAACTGCAAAATACTCAGCATGAAGGTCACGAGGGAGGACCTGTGTAGAGATTTCTTGGGCACGGATACCAAGCTTGTCGCAGACGTATTTTTCGACAAATGGTGGGATGTTGGCAAAGTTACCAACCGCACCAGAAATCTTACCAGCTTCCACACCAGCAGCCGCATGCTCGAAACGCTCGATGTTGCGCTTCATTTCGCTGTACCAAGTTGCCAATTTAAGGCCAAATGTTGTAGGTTCAGCGTGCACACCGTGGGTACGACCCATCATGATCGTAAACTTGTGTTCTTTCGCCTTGTCTGCCACGATTTTAGTGAAGTTTTCAAGGTCCTTACGGATAATTTCATTGGCTTGCTTGTAGAGGTATCCATAGGCCGTATCGACCACGTCAGTAGACGTCAAACCATAGTGGACCCACTTACGTTCTTCACCAAGAGTCTCAGAAACCGCACGTGTGAAGGCAACCACATCGTGACGAGTTTGCTGCTCGATTTCCAAAATACGGTCGATATCAAAATCCGCTTTTTCGCGAATCAAAGCTACATCTTCTTTAGGAATTTCCCCCAACTCAGCCCATGCCTCGTCAGCCAAGATTTCCACCTCAAGCCAAGCACGGTATTTATTTTCTTCACTCCAAATGTTCGCCATTTCTGGGCGGCTATATCTATCAATCATGTTTTCTTTTCCTTTCTGTTGATGTTTCACATCAGCTAGCAACTGACTGTCGCTTACTCAAATTCTTCTTTCCCAATCCATACAGATGGATAGTGACCCAGTGTATTCAAATCTGTATCCAGCGGGACATCATAGATAGCTAAATAGTTTTCAGGATATTGAGCAACTAGCTCTTCATACTTGGCTTTCACTTTTTCGTGATCGCTACTAGCATACAAAACTTCGACGACTGCCCCCGTCTTATCTTTTTCAACAAATGCATTAACGATGAGTTGAATCATAAAAATTGATTAAATCCGAATACTGTATTCCGTTTTAGAAAATACGAGTACTCCTGTTCCTTTCTATTTTATAATATTAACAATTAACGTTCTAGGTTAAATCTATATGAACTTAATATTATTTATTTACTAGTCACAATGTTTTTATAAAATATAAAACAAAATCTATATTATAAACCGATGAAACCATAACTAAAAAAGAGAAGTCTGAATAATGTTACCTTGCTTGTTGGTTTTTACAATAGTTTTATTGGTTGTAAGATGAATATATTTTTTATTTACTTTTTCTTTTATTGCTTGCATTTTTTTATCAAATTCAAATATGCTATCTAACGAGTAGAGAGGAAAAGCTTTTTTTTCTGCTAACAATTGTTGATTTAAAGAAATAGCAGAATCATTTGAAAAATATACTTGCCACCCATTGCCATTCTTAAAGAGAGTATGATCAAGAACGGCTAATGCTCTATCTTGTTCTAAGGCTTTATAGGTTGCATGTCTACTTCCACCACTATTTGACGATTCGATAGTAATTGTTCCTAAACTCATACCACTTTGCCATTCATCACGTTCAACCAAATAACTAGGCCTTAAAGTTGTTCCAATAGGATATTCAGATACCAAGGTCCCACCATTACGTAAAATGTCATCAGCTAGTGGACGGTTTACTTTAGGATAAATTGGAACATCTAAGCCATGAGCTAAAATAGCTATAGTTTTACCATTTGTAATACTCGCCATTTCATGAGCCAAGGAGTCACACCCTACAGCAAGACCACTGACAACTGTGTAATCTAATTTAGATAACTGCTCTGTAATCTTTGAAGTCATCTTTTGGGCAAAAAGACTTGGTTGCCTAGTTCCAATTACTGCTACTTTTTTAGTATCTGTGAGTAACTCTATATTCCCTTTAACAAATAATACTAATGGTTTTTTGGGCAAAACAGCTAGCTCTTTAGGATACTCAACATCACTAAAATTAATCGTAACTATTTGTTTTTCTAAACTATTATCAATAATTTCTTTCGCTTTATTACATTGAAAATTCCAACTAGAATTAGTCAAATCATTTTCAATTAAATTCTTTAACTGACTTATCTTACTACTATAAATATCCTCAAAAGTGAAGTCATAGCTTCCTTTTTTTGAAAAAACTTCTTCTAGAAAATCAGCAATTCTTTTTCTTCCCATCCCTTTTAGCCTACTAAGGGCAATAATTTTAGTACTTAAGCTATAATTCTCAACCATATTTTTTTACTTTTTTTAAAATTAGTTATCATCGAAGTTAACTTGAGGTTCTGCAACTAAAGAAATAATATCGTCAAAATCCTTTGACGAGTATATTCCTGAAGTATTCTTTTTCAGAAAATCCAACAATTGTCTTGGATTGTGAAACACATGATCTGCACCATAGTCCCGACCAAATCTATAGTGGATCCCCCATGTAACTAATACTGTTTCAAGGCCAGCTGCTTTATAAGCAATAATATCATTTTTGGTATTTCCTATTCCAATAATTCGTGTAGGCTCTATCGTATCTAGAGTAAGTTCCACTCCATTTTTAATTGTTTCAGGAGATGGTTTCAAATACTTGATTGTATAATCATCAATTTTTGTTTCAAAAGTCGGAACTAGCCAACAACATTTTTCATAGTTAGTATATTCACCGTTAGTTTTATAACTAACATATTGGCACCCATCACCCTCGTCCTTAGGAAAAATTTTCTTTCTTAATTTCTCTTGATAAAATAGCTTTTCCATTAAATAATATCTATTTGATATAATTTCATAAATCATTCCATCATTAGCAAGAAACTCAAATATCTCTTCCAAACCTGGATAAATAGAATATATTGGGGAGGCTCTATAAAAAGTTTCCCCATTTTTGAAATATTTGTTTCCTTTCTTAAGCTTCATCTTATCATTGATTGTACTTTCAAATTCTACATTCCTTTTTCTTGAATCAACAATTGTCTCATCAAAATCCCAAATTATTAGGTCTATTTGAGAATTTAATCTAGGATTTTCAAAGTGCTTATATTTCTCAACAATACTATTCCATTTCTCAACCTTTTGATGTTTATAAAGAGAATAATTCACAATTTTTTCTTTTGGAACTCCTTTATTGATAAGATATTTATCAATCATTCTAAAAGAACTTCCGGTAGTTGTCACATCATCAATTACGACTACAAAGTCAAATTTCTCCCACCAAGATTCACCTACTCCTTGCAATTCTAATCCTTTTGTAATCTCATCAAATAAAATTTGACGTTTACCATTCTCTATATGAGTCTTATCCTTTGTTATGGTTCTTATTAACTCAATTTCTTGATTAGGATTCATTATCTTGGCTAAAATTTGAGGAATATTATAGACACCACACTCAGAACTAGGAATCCCCAAATAACAAATTTTATTATATTCCAAATTTACAAATTCTTTAAATCTTTTTTCAAATTTATTAAATTTAATTTCTAATTTTTGTAAATCAAGCTTATTATTGAAGTCAAATTTTTGTTCTCCATTTGATTGATTACGTTCAGCAATAAGAGTTTTATCAACAATTGAATACTTTGTTTTTACAAGATAAAAGTTATTCTGCTGCTCAAATTCCATGTTTTGTTCTCGATTAAATAGAGAACCATAAAAAATTGGTAGTGGCAGACCTTCTTCAACAAAATCAAACTGAGCAATATTAAATGATTTCATCAATTCCTGTTCATATATTTTATTATCAAATGTCATATCTACTTGGTTCTCCTAAAAATCAATCCCTTTCCCAAACTCCTCAACCTCATCCGGCACATTACTAAACAAAGTCACATGTCCCATCTTGCGGTTGTGCTTCGCTTCTATTTTACCATATAGGTGGAGGTGGGCGCTTGGATTTTCTGTGACATATGTTTCAGCAGCCTCGACATGCTGGCCGAGAACATTGAGCATGACGGCAGGCGCATGTAAGTGGATTGCTGGAAGTGGTGCTCCGAGAACTCCCAAGATATGCGTGTCAAATTGTGAGAAGTCACAGGCTTCGATTGAATAGTGCCCTGAGTTATGCGGGCGTGGCGCAATTTCGTTGACAATAATATCATCAGACGTTGCAAACATTTCCACGCAAAGGGTACCAGAGAGGTTCAGTTGTTCAGCGATTCGCACTGCCATGGTTTTGGCTTTTTCAGCTAGACTCGCTGAAATACGTGCTGGCACAATGGTCTTAGAGAGGATATTGTTACGGTGGATATTTTCCTGAACAGGGAAGACTGTCACGTCCTTACCATTCCCAGACACGATGACAGAAATCTCCAAGTCGAAATTGACAAATTCTTCCAAAACACACTCGGCTGAATCGGCTAGAGCATAAGCTTCTTCCAAGTCTGCTTCTGAACGAATAACCTTTTGACCATGGCCATCGTAACCACCGGTCGCAGTCTTGAGGACATAGTTTTTCGACAGGTCGATGTCCGCCAAATCTTGGCTTGAAGTTACAACCTTATAAGGTGCAACGGTGACTTGAGCCTTATTTGAGAGAAAGTCCTTTTCAAAAATCCGATTTTGAGAGATGCGAAGCAGATCAGTCCCTTGTGGAAGCTGTCCTTCTTTGATAACAGCATCCAAACCGTCAGCATCCACATTTTCAAATTCATAAGTGAGAACATCACAGCGGTCCGCCAATTGACGAAGAGCCTCTACGTCGTCGTAAGGGGCTGCGATAATTTCCGCCACACGGGAGGCTGGGCAATCAGCTGCTGGGTCCAAAGCGATAACCTTGTGTCCCATGTAGATAGCTGAGATCGCCATCATCTGACCGAGTTGACCACCACCTATGATACCAATTGTTTTAGTTGAGCTCATTCGTCGACTCCTCTGCGATTTTTCCTTGTTCTTCTGCGAAATCCGCCAAAGCTGTCGCAATAGCCTGGTCCTCTACTGAAAGAAGACGAAGGGCAAAGAGGGCTGCGTTGGTCGCACCAGCTTCACCAATCGCCATGGTTGCGACAGGCACCCCACCTGGCATCTGAACGATAGAATAGAGTGAATCCACACCGCTAAGAGCACGTGATTTGACGGGCACACCGATGACTGGAAGGGTTGTTTTAGCAGCAACCATCCCTGGCAAGTGAGCAGCCCCACCTGCACCAGCGATGATGACCTTGATACCACGACTACGTGCTTCTTCCGCATGTTTGAACATAAGATCCGGCGTCCGGTGTGCGGAAACAACTTTCTTTTCGTAGGCTACACTAAAACGGTCTAGTACTTCTGCTGTTTTTTGCATGGTTGCCCAGTCGGATTTTGAGCCCATGATGATGGAAATAATTGGTTTAGTCATAATTTTCCCTTTTTCTTCTTTTTGATAATGGTCTTAGGTGGTGGGGATGGAAGCAAACCTTCGGTTTCATTCCTAAACGTTGAGCCTAAGGTCTCAAAGTTTCCCCCGACCAGAACAGGATCTGTTCTGGTCTTCTCACCACGGCGACCATTATCCTAGTTTGGCTCGCTTTCGCTCGCCATGGCAAAAATAATATCTGTTAATCTTTTATCGCCTTGATACCGATATCGGTTCGGTAGAAGAGGCCTTCTGTGTTTTGCTTGTCGAGTTCGTTGTAGATGATGTTTTGGCCGTCTTTGACGGTGTCTGCTGTGGTGACCAACATGTAAACACGTCCTCCGTTTGAAAGAAGGTCTTCCTCATTTTCAGCGAACTTAGCACCTGCATAGTAAGTGATGATGTCGCCTTCTGTCTTGGTAGGAAGTTTAACACCCTTCTCATAAGCCAGTGGATAGCCGTTTGAGGCTACAACCACACCAAGTGTCACACCCTTGTCGGTCCAAGTGATGGCTGGCTCTTTACCATCCAAAATATCAGTGATATTTTGCGCAAAGTCAGATGTCAAACGAGGCAAGATGATTTGCGTCTCAGGATCGCCGAAGCGAGAGTTGAACTCGATGACTTTAGGGCCGTCAGCTGTCAAGATAAGACCAGCGTAAAGGACACCAGTATAAGGACGACCTTCTTTAATCATACCTTCAAGGACTGGCTTGACAATAGTGTCAACCGCTGTGTCAACCACGCTCTGTGGCAAGTGAGGAACTGGCGCATAGGCACCCATCCCACCAGTGTTGGGACCCTTGTCGCCATCATAAGCACGTTTGTGGTCCTGCGCTGTTGGCATGATGTAGAACTTGTCACCATTAACAAAGGCAAAGAGAGAGAACTCTTCCCCGTCCAGGAATTCCTCAATGACTACACGCGCACCTGAGTCACCGAATTTATTGTCCAAAAGCATCTCGTGAGCTGCTTCTACTGCTTGCTCAACTGTCTCCGCAACGACGACACCTTTCCCAAGGGCCAAGCCATCTGCCTTGACGACGATCGGAGCACCTTTCTCCTCGATATAGGCTTTGGCTTTCTCAAAGTCGGAAAATGTGCCATAGGCTGCTGTTGGAACGTCGTATTTGACCATGATTTCCTTAGCAAAATCCTTAGACCACTCCAGCTCAGCCGCAGCCTTGGTAGGACCAAATGCTTTGAGTCCTGCCGCATTGAAATCATCCACGATCCCAGCCGCCAGGGCATCATCTGGGCCAATGAAGGTCCAAGCAATATCGTTCGTTTTTGCAAAGTCAATCAGCTTAGAATGTTCGGAAATTCCGATATTGATCAAATCCAGACCGTCTAATCGCATCCCGTCATTACCAGGAGCCACGAAAACTTGCTCAACGTCCTTAGACTCCAATAATTTCTTGGCAATCGCATGTTCACGACCGCCAGATCCAACAACCAAAAGTTTCATTTCGAACCTCTTTTGCGAATTATTTTATTAAATTATATCATAATCGTTCGCTTTATTCTATTAATTTCAGTGAATCTCCCTGAAATACAGTAGAATCCAAACTTTTTTCCTTTTCAAACCCATTTCTGCATTCTTTTCCGAATAGTATAAGTGAGACCTACTAAATTAACGAAAAGGAGTATTATGCAAACCATTAAAAAATTCGTATTACTGACTTGCGCCACCTGGGGGATGCAAGGAGCCTTGGCTCATGCCGATCAAGCGACCAATGCTATCTATGCAGAAAAAGGGAAACTCATGATCCATCTTGGAAATGTTCCAGCGAAGTACCAAAAGATTCAAGTCCCCATCTGGTCTGATCAAAATGGACAAGATGACCTGATTTGGTATCCTGTGGAACGCAGTGACAAGGGATTCGACCTACAAGTGCCTTTGACCAACCATTCTGATCAAGCTGGGCTTTACCATGTCCATGTCTATGGCGTCGAGGGCAATGGACAAGTAGCTGGGCTTTACCCTCTCACGACCAGCGTCCAAGAAAAAGACCTAGCTTCTTCCCAACCCAAGATCACGATCAAACCGGTCTCCTCACAAGAATTCGAGGTAGACCTGAAGTTATTCGAGGATGTGGAGGAGATTGTCTTTCCCATCTGGTCTGAAGAAAACGGGCAGGACGATCTGGTCTGGTACCCCGCAAAGAAGATCGCACCAGGACATTTCCAACTGCGCTTTCATGCCCAAAAACACAAGGGAAGTGGCCTATTTCACCTTCACGTCTACCAGAAAAAGAAGGGGCAACTACAAGGCATGTTCCCAACTACCTTTCAAGTGGAAAAGGCAAGGCCAAAGCTCACTCCACTCGCAACGCATCCAGGAAACACCTACCCCATTGGTGAGTGCACCTGGGGTGCTAAAGAATTAGCCCCTTGGGCCCACAATTGGTGGGGAAATGGTGGCATGTGGGCAGCCAGTGCACGCGCTGCGGGATTCCGGACAGGAGATATCCCAGAGGTCGGCGCCATCGCCTGTTGGGACAATGGAGGATATGGCCACGTCGCTCTTGTAACAGACGTCGAACACGATCAAAAAATTCAGATTCAAGAGGCTAATTACAACGGCCATCGCTATATCGACAACTTCCGCGGTTGGTTTGACCCGACCAATCCCGTCTGGGGAACGGTCACCTATATCTATCCCGATTAAGGTCTTCATGACCAGCAAAACAGGCACCCATCTATTGATGCGTGCCTGTTTTGATTAATGTCTAAAATGTCTTGTCCCTGTAAAGATCAGGTTAAACCATGTTTATCATTCGCTTCGATAGACTCTTGGTCACGGATATTATTGAATGTTATTTCATGTAACTTTCTAAGCTTATTTGAATTTTTGGCATAATTTGGTGCATGACCTTAAGATTCGTATAGGCTAATGCCGTCGCTACGAAAAGATATGAAATGACTGACAGCAGAGAAACCTCAGAAGGCCAATAATGGGAAATAATCATTAAAACCATTGGTAGTTCTAGGGTTACTGTGACAACACCGGGAACATAGCCCCTAAATTGCAGGCACATGATATAATGGATGATGAAATGAGCTGTATAAGCTATTACAAAAGATAAATAGAGTAAACTGTTGTGAGTTATTTGACAGAATCCAGAAATAAACACCAGGATGATAAATTCCTCTAAAACACCTACTGCAAAGGCAGAACCCTGTGTGACAGAACCAAAAAATGGTTTCTTAAAAGTCAGTAACTTTTGATAATGCCGTTTCTTCCACAAGGGCATAAAGATCATCTCTTCAAAATCATGTAAAATAAATAAAATAGGCAGCATCCAAACATTAAAAAGAATGCTCATCTCTTTACCTCCTTACTAACAACTAACAATTGTACAATGTTAAGAATAAATGATAATCATATATCACGCGCAATACATTTAGTATAAAGACAAACTGTTACAAAAACAAGAGGTTGAGTGAAATTGGCACAGTTTGACCAAAAATGTGACAGGAAAGGAAAAATACCATGGAATATCAAACACGACAATGGCTGGAGGAAGCCTTGTTCGATTTATTAGCAACTAAGAAGTCTCTCCAAAATATCAGCATTGCTGAACTCAGCGAGCATGCTCAAATTGCTAGACGGACGTTTTATCGTTATTACCATTCAAAAGAGGAAGTTCTTACGAATTATTTAGACCGCTTAATCCTAGACTATATTAGCAAACTTCAAACAGAAAAGCTGACTAATTTTGAAGATTTAGTGAACCTTTTCTTTCATTATTGGAGCCAGTACACTGAGCCATTAAAAATTTTGCAAGACGCAAACTTGCTCGTGCTTATCTTGCAAAGGTCTTATGATAAGCTTTCTGCTGCTTATACCACTGTCATGGCACCTTGGCATGTTACAAACAGTAATCAAAGACAAATCACCTATGATAGTAGATTCATAGGTGGCGGTCTCTACAATATTTTTGATGAATGGTTAAAAGGAGATTGTCAGGAAATGCCTGTTAACGAGCTAGTCACTACAGCCTTAAACACCATAAAACGTATGAAGGATAGTTAAGTGAGAAACTGTTTTTTCAAGATTAGTTACGAACAATTCTCACAAATCGTTTTAATGATTTCTAAAACTAAAACGCTTATTATTTTAGACATACAAAAAGAGAAGACCGCTTGTATCTTCTCTTTTTGTTAGCAATAAATCATTCATCATAGTTGAGAATGAGCTAATTTTTAAATACCCATTAATGTCTAAAATGTCTTACCCCTGTAAAGATCATGGTTAAACCATGTTTATCAGCCGCTTCGATAGACTCTTGGTCACGGACGGATCCACCTGGCTGGATGATAGCCTTGATACCTGCTTTAGCGATTTCTTCCACGTTATCTGCAAATGGGAAGAAGGCATCTGAAGCAAGAACAGCGCCATCAAGACGGTCTTTAGCTTGATCAATGGCGATGCGGACGGAAGCCACACGGTTAGTTTGACCAGGACCAACACCAAGTGTCATGTGGTCGTTGGTCACGATGATTCCGTTTGACTTGACATACTTGATAGCCTTCCAAGCAAATTCAAGAGCTGTCGCTTCTGTCTCAGTTGGTTGGCGTTTGGTCACCACTTGCCAGTCAGCTGGGCTTTCTTTGACCACGTCTTGGTTTTGAACGAGGAGACCACCAACAACACCAGTGTATTCTGCTTCCACTTCGCTCGCATCTTGAGCATCGAATGGCAATTCAAGGATGCGCAAGTTTTTCTTCTTAGTTGTCAAGATTTCAAGCGCTTCGTCCGTATAGCTTGGTGCAATGATGATTTCAAGGAAAACACCGTGCATTTTCGTAGCTGTCGCAGCGTCCACTTCACGGTTGAGAACAACGATACCACCGAAAATGGATACTGGATCAGACTCATAAGCGTAGTCCCAAGCTGTTTCGATATCGTCAGCTTGACCAATCCCACATGGATTCATGTGTTTCAAAGCCACAACGGTTGGACGGTCTTTGAAATCACGGATGATCCGGATCGCAGCATCAGCGTCACGGATATTGTTAAATGACAATTCCTTACCGTTTAGCTGTTTAGTAGATGCAATAGAGTATTCCGTTGGAAGAGCTTTTTGATAGAAGTCTGCGTCTTGTTGAGGGTTTTCACCATAACGCATGGGTTGCTTGAGGTCATAAGTCAAAGTGAGTTTTTCAGGTTTTTCTTCACCCACTTGAGCTGTGAAGTATGCCGCAATCAAGGCATCATAAGCAGCTGTATGACGGAATACTTTTGCTGCCAAACGTTGACGAGTTTCATAAGTGGTTTCACCATTTGCTGCCAATTCGTCAAGAACAACAGTATAGTCAGCAGGGTCTACAACAACTGTTACGCTAGCGTGGTTTTTTGCTGCTGAACGAAGCATAGATGGCCCACCAATATCGATGTTTTCAACCGCATCAGCGTAAGTCACGTCTGGTTTAAGGATGGTTTCCTTGAATGGGTAAAGGTTGACCACCACAAGATCGATCAGTTCGATCTGATTATCCTTAGCCGCTTGAAGGTGGCTATCGAGGTCACGACGAGCGAGGAGACCACCGTGGATATTTGGGTGGAGAGTCTTCACACGACCGTCCATCATTTCTGGAAAACCAGTCACATCATCAATTGCAATGGTATCAACACCAGCATTGTCAAGGGCAACTTTGGTCCCACCTGTTGAGATGATGTCCCAACCAAGTTTTTTAAGTTCTTGGGCAAATTCAACAATGCCCGCTTTGTCTGAGACTGAAATAAGTGCTCGTTTAGTCATTTTTTCTCCTTATGTTATACTTTATCTTCTGCTGGATCAACTTCAGCCCAGTGTTTACTATTTCTTTTACACTCCAATGCTGGAACCCTCTCAGTCACAATACGCTTCTCATTCCCATTTGAGTCTATTATTCTATCCCACGCAATAGGTTTATTGTAATATTTCATTTTCCCATTACAGATTGGACAGGCAGCAACTTCAACTTTCTCTATACTCAACCTATTTCCAATTCCACTAAGTGCATAATTAAACATCAAAGGGTATCTGGTCTCTTTACTTGTAATAGATCGTAAATAAAAAATAATAATCGTCAACAAGAAAATTCCTAAAAAGATGAACACAAAATTTTCATTAATTCCCTTAAATTGTCCCGTCTTTGAATTTCTAAACCAATTTATTAATGGTTCAATGCTCTTGAAAATTGTAAAAGCACTGGCTAATGAACTGAGTATTCCACTTAAACTTAGAACAGACTTAGTTAAAGGGGTCTTCCAAATTACCTTCGCTTCATACTTAGCAACTGGTCTTTCTTCACCATTTTTTTGAATATGAACATCTCTACCAGCAACATATATATCTCCACCAGCAGTATTTCCTACACCAATATTAGTGCCACCATTAAAACTATCTTTATTTGTCATTTTTATTCCTCTTCTATCTATCTTTTACTTCCTCTCCACACCCAAACTCTCCAACACTTCTGGATAGAGCTTGTACTCCGCTTCGTGGATGCGAGTTTCGAAAGTCTCAAGGGCGTCACCTTCAAGACGAGGAACACGGACTTGTTTGATAACCTTACCAGTGTCCACACCAGAATCCACCCAGTGAATGGTCACACCAGACTGGTCAACACCAGCGTTCCAAGCATCCTCAATACCATGAGCACCTGGAAATTCTGGAAGATAGGCAGGATGGATATTGATGATACGACCTTCATAAGCTGCAAGCAAGGTTGGGCCAACGATTTTCATATAACCTGCCAAACAAACCAAGTCAATCTGGTGTTCATCCAAGAGTTTGACGATAGCTTCTTCATAAGCCGTTTTATTGTCAAATTCCTTGAGTTCAAAGACATAGCTAGCCACACCTAGGTTTTTGGCACGTTCTAAGACATAGGCATCCCGGTGATCTGAAAAGACAAATTCTACTGGAAATTGTTCTGCAATCACCTGAAAGTTTGAGCCGTTGCCAGAGGCAAATACAGCAATCTTCATATTCGATACAAAGGGACGTTTCGGCTAGCCGAACAGTTTCGTAGAAAAATAGGAAATCATTGCTGGGTGCTTGCACACAAAATGATTTCTCTTTTTTCCTAGAAAATGAGTCCCGTGTTCAGTTAGGCATACTAACTAAACACTCCTTTCTACAATTTCTCCGTACAAAATGGTGATAGCACCATTATTTAATCACCACACTTGCATCTGTCTTCTTCACAATTCGACCGATTTCATAAACCGGTTCGTCAAGAAGTTCTTTGACACGTTCCACATTTTCTGGTTTAACCGCAAGCATGAGACCAATCCCCATGTTGAAGATTTCAAACATTTCTTCATGTTTGATTTGGCCATATTTTTCAAGGGCTTTGAAAATTGGAAGAACAGGGACTTTGCTTTCGTCAATTTCAGCAGCCAAGTCATCTGCGAACATACGTGGTACATTTTCAATGAAACCACCACCTGTGATGTGGGCAATACCGTTAACCAATTCTTCTTTGATGAGTGGCAAAGCTGCTTTGACGTAGATACGGGTTGGTTCCAAAAGAACGTCTTTAAGTTTTTTGCCTTCCAATTCTGGGAGAACTTCTTCACCTGTGTAATCAGCAAAGACACGACGAACAAGTGAGTAACCATTTGAGTGGATTCCGCTTGAGGCAAGTCCAAGAATCACATCCCCTTCAGCTACTTTTGAACCGTCGATAATTTGAGATTTTTCTGCAACACCAACAGCAAACCCAGCCAAGTCATAGTCATCTTCACCATACATACCAGGCATTTCAGCAGTTTCACCACCAATGAGGGCTGCACCAGCTTGCACACATCCTTCAGCCACACCAGCAACAACTTGTTCTAGTTTAGCTGGTTCATTCTTACCAGTTGCGATATAGTCGAGAAAGTAAAGGGGTTCAGCACCTGCAGCGATGATATCGTTAACACACATAGCCACACAGTCTTGACCAATTGTATCATGCTTGTCGTACTTGATAGCCAGCATGAGTTTCGTTCCGACACCATCTGTACCTGAGATCAAAACGGGTTCTTTAACACCTGTCTTTGAAAGGTCAAACATACCACCGAAACCACCAAGAGCTCCCATGACACCCGCACGCTCTGTACGAGCCACGTGTTTTTTGATTCGTTCAACAACTTCATAACCCGCTTCAACGTCTACACCAGACTGCGCGTATGCATTTTTATTTGTCATTTTATTTCTTCCTTTTCATTTCCTATCGATAAAAACTTGTCTTTTCATCCAAACTTCTACGATATTCTTCCTCATAATCGTACAATGGGGTTGGATATTTCCCGTCAAAGTAAGCGACACAAAGACCACCGTTTGGTGCATCTGTCTCGATACCGATAGAATCAATCAAACCCTCAATAGAGAGATAGGTCAAACTATCTGCCCCAATGATTTGGCGAGTTTCTTCAACCGTATGATTGGCCGCAATCAACTCCTGACGCGTCTGAATATCAATCCCGTAAAAGCAAGGATAAGCTAAGGCTGGACTACCAATAGCAACGTGAACTTCTGTTGCCCCTGCTTCTTTCAACAATTGAACAATTCTCCGAGACGTCGTTCCACGAACAATCGAATCATCAATCATCACAACCCGTTTTCCTTTAACGACACCAGAAACGGCAGACAATTTCATCCGTACACCTTGCTCACGCAATTCCTGAGTTGGCTGGATAAAGGTCCGTTGCGTGTATTGGTTTTTAATCAAGCCCATTTCATTTGGCAGGCCAGATTCTTCCGCGAAGCCCATAGCTGCACTGAGTGAGGAATTTGGCACCCCAACCACGATATCCGCTTCATGCTTGAACTCACGCGCCAATTGTGCACCCATTCTCTTACGAGCTGTATGAACATTGACTCCATGAATATTTGAGTCAGGTCGAGCAAAATAGATGTACTCCATCGAACAAATCGCTAACTGTGTATCCGTCGTGTAGGTATCGTATTGGATGCCCTTATCATCGATAATCACCACTTCACCTGGTTTCACATCGCGCACCCACTCTGCACCAATCACTTCAAAAGCACAAGTTTCAGAAGAAACAACGACAGCTCCATTAGCCATTTTCCCAATAGAAAGTGGTCGGAAACCATTTGGGTCAAGAGCTGCAATCAACTTATCTTCAAACATCAAAAGATAGGCAAAACCACCCTTGACAAGGCTGAGAGCTTCTTTGACTTTCCCCATAAGGCTCGGATTGTGGCTACGGCGAATCAAGTGAGCTAAAATTTCGGAATCTGAGGTCGAACTAAAAATAGCTCCTCTTTGTTCCAACTCTTTTTTCAATGATGCAGCATTGGTCAAATTCCCATTATGCGCCAGTCCAAATTGCATATCGTGAAAGCGAAAGAGAAAAGGCTGGATGTTATCCACGGAAGCTTCTCCCGCAGTCGCATAACGCACATGCCCGATCGCTCCTGTACCTGTTAATTTATCCAAATTCACAGGATTTTTAAAGACTTCTGATAAGAGACCCATATCTCGATAGCGTTTCAAAGTCCCCTTGTCATTGGAGAGGATTCCTGCCCCCTCCTGACCACGGTGCTGTAGACTATGAAGACCAAAATAGGTTAATTTAGCAGCATCTGGATGACCCCAGATCCCAAAAACACCACATTCTTCATTAAGAGATTTTACTTCGTATGTCATTTATTTACCTTCTTATTTCCCAGTAAAGTATTTCACAGCTGAGGCAAAGAGGTGTTGATCTTTGCTTCCTGGGATATTTTGGAAAAGTCCTTCTTCATAACGTTCTGAGTGGCCCATCTTACCAATAATTTGACCATTCTTACTTGTGATCCCCTCGATAGCATTTACAGATCCGTTTGGATTGTATTTAGAATCCATGCTTGGTTTACCTTCGAAGTCAACATACTGTGTAAAGATTTGACCATTATCACGAAGCTCTGCAAATTCCTCAGCTGTCACGACAAACTTCCCTTCACCGTGTGATACTGGGATGGCATGGATGTCACCAACTTCTACTCCGGCAAGCCATGGTGAATTCGTGTTGGCAATCCGTGTTTCCACCATCTTCGCCACGTGTTGGTTGGCATCATTGTAGAAGAGGGTTGGACTAGTGCTGCTTGCATCTTCAAAGTTACCGTATGGAAGAAGACCTGATTTGACAAGGGCTTGGAATCCGTTACAGATACCAATAATCAAACCACCGCCTTCGATGAAGTGATCAATAGCTGCACGCACTTTTTCGTTGAGCAAGATATTCACGATGAATTTAGCTGATCCATCTGGTTCATCCGCTGCTGAGAAGCCACCTGCAAAGAAGATAATATTAGCTTTTTCGATATTGTCAACCATAGTGTCAACAGACTTGACAATTGCTTCTTCATTCAGTGTGACAAATGGTACCAAGTTGACTGTTGCACCTTCTTTTTCAAAGGCCTTAGCGGAATCGTACTCAGAGTTCGTACCCGGGAATACTGGGATGTAAACCACTGGTGTCTCAACTGTTTCTTTAGCTTTAATTACAGCATCTGATGCCACAGCAGGTACTTCTTCAAGTTCAGTCGCTTGTGCAAATTCAGTCGGATAAACCTCTTCCAATTTACCTTGGAAGGCACTGTCAAGTTTACGTCCATCTAGCGTTACACCATTGACAATGAGTGTAAAGTCAGCTACTGTTTGTCCAATCTTGGCAACACCTGAAATTTCTTCAGGCGATGTGAAGACGAATCCACCCAATTGGGCTGTCAAGCTAGTGTCAAGGTTAGCTAATTCGACATTTGCTCCGATATGGTTACCAAATGTTGCAAGGGCAAGAGCTTCAAGAACACCTCCATATTTGACAGCTGATGCAGATGTGACTTTATGATTAGCGTGGATGGCTTCAAATTGAGCAAAGTTAGACTTGATAAGATCAAAGTCAATTTCTTGTGCCAAAGCTTGACCTGGTATGTAATAGATATTTTCACCAGCAGCTTTAAATTCTGGAGAAAGGACCTTACGGCTATCTGCTGTTGTGACACCAAAAGCAACCAAGGTTGGTGGTACTGTCAATTCTTCAAAGGTACCAGACATAGAGTCCTTACCACCGATAGATGGCAAACCAAGTTGAATCTGAGCTTCGATTGATCCAAGGAGAGCAGCTACGGGTTGACCAAAACGCTCTGCTTGTTTATCCATACGCTCGAAGTATTCCTGGTAAGAGAAACGAGCCTTAGACCAGTTGGCACCAGCAGCAACCAAACGAGCAGTTGCTTCAATGACCGCATAAGCAGCACCATGATATGGAGACCATTCTGCGATATATGGGTTGAAGCCTTGCGCCATGACAGAGGCAGTTGTTGTCACGCCATGTTGAACTGGCAATTTCTGTACAGAAGCTTCAGTTGGTGTGATTTGGTAGCGACCACCAAGTGGGTGATTGACTGTTGAACGACCAACTGAGCTATCAAAGATGGTTTGTAACCCTTTTTGACTGGCATGGTTCAGGTCAGCCAGGACTTCAAGAGTATCTGCTTCAAGTGTTTCAGCAGATGTTTGACGTTCTTCTGGAAGTTTGACATCTTTGTCAACTACCTTAGCATCTACAACCACACGCACACCATTTGTGTCAAGGAAACGACGTTCCAAATCAACAATTGTTTCACCATTCCAGTACATGACAAGATTTGGTTTTTCAGTTACTGTTGCAACGACAACTGCATCAATATTTTCTTTGTTACATGCTGCAACGAAGGCATCTACATCTTCCGGACGAACTACTACAGCCATCCGTTCTTGAGACTCAGAAATGGCAATTTCTGTACCGTTCAAACCTTGGTATTTCAATGGCACTTTATCTAGATCAATTTCAAGACCATCTGCCAATTCACCGATAGCCACACAGACACCACCAGCACCAAAGTCATTTGATTTCTTGATCAGACGGGTCACTTCCCCATTACGGAAAAGACGTTGAATCTTACGTTCTTCAATAGCATTCCCTTTTTGAACCTCAGCACCAGCTGTTTCAACAGATTCAACCGTTTGAACTTTAGAAGAACCTGTCGCACCACCGACACCATCACGTCCAGTCTTACCACCGAGTAAGATAATCACATCACCTGCTTCAGGTTTTTCACGGACCACATTTTCCTTAGGAGCCGCACCAACAACGGCACCTAGCTCCATACGTTTAGCAACGAAACCTGGGTGGAAGTATTCACGAACATAAGTTGTCGCAAGACCAATTTGGTTCCCATATGAAGAATAACCATGAGCTGCTGTTTTAGAAATCACCTGTTGTGGCAATTTACCAGCACGAGTTTCTGAAATTGGAGCTGTAATATCACCAGCACCTGAGATACGCATGGCTTGGTAAACGTAGGAGCGCCCTGACAATGGGTCACGAATGGCACCACCGATACAAGTAGCCGCTCCACCAAATGGTTCGATTTCCGTTGGGTGGTTGTGAGTTTCGTTTTTGAACATGAGAAGCCATGGTTCTTTGACACCATTGACATCCACTTCAATTTCAACTGAGCAGGCATTAATTTCATCAGACACTTCCATGTCGTCCAACCGACCATTAGCACGCTCATAACGGCCAAAAATAGTCGCCATATCCATCAAGGTTTGAGGTTTTTCTGTACGTCCCAACTCATCACGCATGGCAATATACTTGTCATAAGTCGCTTGCAATTGTTTTTGGAATTTAGAAGCTGAGAAGTCGATGTTTTTCAACTCAGTCTCGAAAGTTGTGTGACGGCAGTGGTCAGACCAGTAAGTATCCAACACCTTCAACTCCGTCTCAGTTGGCACCCGTCCAATGGACTTGAAATAGTCTTGAATGAAGAGAAGGTCATCCACTTCCATGGCCAACCCTTGCTCAGCCTTATACTGTGCAAAGTCTTCTGCTGTATAAGTTTCAAAGAAATCCAAGCTTGGAATGGTCTTGTCAGACTCAGAGAAATCCTGCTTCGCAATACCAACAGTGATATCTTTGAAACGAGAATCGACTGGGTTCAAGAGATAGTTTTTGACAGCTTCCAACTCATTCGCATCAATATCTTTGTTAACCAAGTACAATTGTGCTGTGTTCACCGTCACATCATTTGAACTACCAAGCAACAGCAAAGCTTCTTGTGAAGAGGCCGCACGTTGGTCAAATTGACCAGGCAAACTTTCGATAGCAAAGAAAGCAACCTTCTCAAGATCAGCCTTAACCACAGCTTCATCCAAAACAGTATCGGTCACTTGCTCAGAGAAGATATGTTTTTCTGCACGCGCAAACAAATCCTCTGCCAAATTAAAGACATCGTAAACCTGAACAATCCGAAGATCCTTCAAGGTTTTCAACTGAAGATTATGCTGTAATTCCTTTACTAAAGAGTGAGATTTCACACGAAAATCAGCTTTTTTCTCAACGAAAATACGTTTATCCATTTTATTTCCTTTAATTATTTCTACTTAAAAACTGTATCGGAGAGGAATTCAAAAAATTACTTCAAGACTTGTAATTTTTCCAATACAACTTCATAAATATCTGTCAAGCTACCGAGATCTCGACGGAGTGAAAAGGTCTAGTAGACTTTTTCAGCCTGAGTCCTTTCACTTGAAAGACGAAGGTTTTCCGTTGCAAACAAATTACTTCAATTCCTGCAATTTTTCCAATACAACTTCATACACATCTGTCAGGCTACCCAAATCTCTACGGAAAACATCCTTGTCCATATGGTGCCCTTCCGCATCCCAAAGGCGGCAGTTATCTGGTGAAAATTCATCTGCCAAGATGATCTTGCCATCCTTATCAAAACCAAATTCCAATTTGAAGTCAATCAAACGAAGACCGATTTGTGCAAACCAATCCTTCAACAACTCATTGATACGACGTGTTTCTGCCTTAATATAAGCAATTTGTTCATCGTTGGCAACACCCAAGAATTTCACGTGTTCGTCGTTGATAAACGGATCATCCAGTTCATCATTTTTATAGTAAAATTCAACGATTGGAGTTTCCAATTCCAACCCTTCTTCAACGCCAAAACGCTTAGAGAAAGAACCCGCCGTCACGTTACGAAGGACAACCTCCAAAGGGATAATTTTCACTTTTTTATTGAGTTGTTCGGTGTCAGAAATACGTTTGATAAAGTGTGTTGCCACACCTGCAGCATTCAATTTTTCAAAAATAAGAGACGAAATCTGATTATTCAGCACACCTTTCCCCTTAATAGTCTCCTTACGAGCCCCATTTAGCATGGTTGCTTGGTCCTTATAGACCGACTTAATCACATGTTCGTCCTCAGTAGTATAGATATCCTTAGCTTTTCCAGTATAAATCAGTTGATTGCTCATGACTTTGTTCGCCTTTCGTATTTTATCACCTACATTCTATCATACACAAAGCGCATTTTCAATAAATTTCCGTACAATATAGGCAGAATCCGAATGAAAAGGACAGAAAAAAAGACCATCCAGAATAATCTCTGAACGATCCATTTTTCATTAGTGACCAGCAGTTCGTTTTTCAATATAATCTACAACATCCCCAACCGTATTGAATTCATCAATCACCTTATCTGGGATTTCCAATTGGTATTCATCTTCCAACTCGATGATAAATTCCATCAATTCAACAGAATCCGCTTGTAAATCCTTACGTAAGTCAGATTCCAAAGATACTTGAAAATCTGATCCCTTGCGGTCTTTGAGAAATTCCTCAATAGTAGCTAAAATTTCGTTTTGTTTACTCATACATTACTCCTCCTTTGATAATTCCTTCACCGATTTTCCAACAACATCTGTCTCTAACATAGTCCGAATCTGACGAATGGTGCTATAGACCGCTTTTGCATCACTTGAACCATGCGTTTTGACAACAGGTGCTTGAAGACCAAACAAGACTGCTCCTCCAACATCTGAGAAATCCAAGGTTTGCTTCAATGATTTCAGCCGGTCCTTGAGCAACAAAGCTCCTAATTTCGCCTTCCAGTTTCCAGTGGCAATCGCTTGTTTCAATTGCTTCAAGATGCCAAAAGCTGTTCCTTCCATGGTTTTCAAGACAGCGTTTCCCGTGAAACCGTCCGCTACAACGACATCAGCAACGCCATCCATCAAATCACGCGCTTCCACGTTTCCAATAAAATGAATGGACTCATCCTCAGACAGCAATTGATAAGTTTCCTTGCGCAAAGGATCTCCCTTGCTTGCTTCTGTCCCATTATTCAATAGACCCACGCGCGGTTTTTGAATTCCACGCACATTTTCAGCATAGTAAGATCCCATTACAGCATACTGATGCAAGTGCTCCGGTGTATTTTCCGCATTGGCACCTAAGTCCAGCATATCATACCCGCGACCATCAACTGTTGGAAGTGTCGACATCAATCCAGGGCGTTCCACCCCTTTGATGCGGCCAACGATAAAGAAACCAGCCGCTAACAAGGCACCTGTATTCCCCGCAGATAGCATGGCATCCACATCCCCAGTCTTCACATCCTTGGCAGCCAAAACCATCGAAGCCTGCTTCTTCCGACGAATGGCACGCGTTGGCTCATCATCTGAATCGATTTTTTCTTCTGTGTGCACAATGGACACACGTTCCGTCGCTGTCAAATAGTTCTTAATTTTTGCTTCATCGCCATACAAGACAATTTCGATATCATTAAAATCACGAATGGCTTGATTCACGCCTTCTACTAAGGCTTGAGGTGCATTGTCGCCCCCCATTGCATCTACTGCAATTTTTTTCATGTTTCACCTCCAGATGAATCTTTCATAATCGCTCCCCAATCACTCAAGGAGTCGATAAACTTTTTAGCTTTTAAATGGATCCCTACATACTCCTCATACAACTGATCCATCGCCTGACGTAGCGCTACTTTCATATCTGCTTGTATGGAAATCGTCTCTAACTCACTGAATCGTACCGCTTGAAATTGATCCAATAAATAGAGAACATTTGGATGCCAGTGGGCACGTCTCTCATCCTGATCATAATGGTCTGGGCAAAGCACTCCGCTATACCGGAAGGAATAATCAAAAGGAAGACCAACCCGATGGCAGAAACAACATTCATGCAGGTTCAAGACAACCCCAAACCGCGAAAGGATCTGAATCTCAAAAATATTGGTCAAAACCTCATAATCCAAGCCCTCTTCCATCAAAGACAAAGTCTTCTCCAAAAAAGCAAACAAGGCCGGATCCACCTGATTATCCTGAATACTGGCATCCGCAAGCGCCAAAACATAAGTCGCATAAGAAAGGGCAAAAAGATCTGCATTGATTTTTTTATAGACCTGCACATCTTGAACATCATCGATATAACTCAGCCCATCATCATTGATTTTCAGCAACATATCTGCCGTAACCAAGGGCTGCAACACAGGATTTAACCGCGATTTACCAGCATGTTTCACAAAAAACATCCGCTTGCCCGATTTCTCCGTGAAGATCTTGACCAATTTATCATCCTCACGAAATTCCCGATTATACAGCACAATGCCCCGGGTCTCAATTGACTCCAGCATGTTCTTCCATATACTCCTTCAAGCGTTTCATAGCTTCCTTGATTACTTCCATACTAGCCGCATAAGACAAGCGCACATAGCCTTCTCCATATTGACCAAAAGCAGCCCCAGGAATGAAAGCAACCGCTTTTTCACGCGCAAAATCTTGCAAGAAAGCAAAGGAATCTTGGTTGTAACCAGCTGGAATTTTAGCAAAAATATAGAAGGCTCCATCTGGCTTAATTATCTCAAACCCAAGAGCAGACATCTTTTCAATAATATAATCCCGACGTTTCACATATTCCTTCTTCATTGGTTCCGTATCATCCCGACCAGCAGTCAAGGCCTCAATCGCAGCATACTGGTTCATGGTTCCAGCAGCAGTAACCAAATACTGATGACTCTTGATCAATTGCGCTGTTAATACAGCAGGTGCAAAGATAAAGCCAAGCCGCCAACCCGTCATAGCATGAGATTTGGACAAGCCATTGATGACAATGGTCTGCTCAGGAATAAATTCTGCCATAGAAACATGCGCTTTTCCTGTATAAGTCAACTCTGAGTATACTTCATCACAGACAACAAACACTTCATATTTTTTCAAAACCGCAGCCAATTCTGCCACCTGTTCGCGCGAATAAGTGACCCCTGTTGGATTGGCTGGATAATTGAGAACAACTGCCTTCAGCTTATCTCCTTGCTCCACAATAGCTTTTTCCAACTTTTCAGGCGTCAATATAAATTGATCCGCCGTCGTATCAATTTCAACAACATCCGCCCCAACCAGATTCACAATAGGCTCATAACCCGGATAAGCCGGTGCAGGAAGAAGCACCACATCCCCAGGTTCCAAGATTGCTGTTAAGGTTGCGGATAAAGCTTCTGTCGCCCCAATCGTGACCAAAATCTCATCCTCCGGACGATAGTGAAGACCATATTTATCAGCCACAAATTGACTCGCAGCCTCACGCAAAGCCTGCAAACCACTCATCCCTGTATAATGGCTAAAATTCGCATCAATCGCAGCTTTCCCCGCCTCTTTGACATGTTCTGGAGTCGTAAAATCCGGTTCCCCCAACGTCAAACGCAAGACCCCAGGAATCGAAGAAATCGATTGGTCAAACTGACGAATCAAAGAAACTTCAATTCGATTGAGATTTTTATTAAACCGTTTCGTTAAATCCATAATCCACCTCCAAAAACAATTATATTCATTATACTATAAATAGAACCCCATCGCAAAAGAACAGGTAAACAAAAAGCCCCAACTTCAGATTTTCCCATGCAATAGATCAAATTTTACGAATTATATAAGTGAGAACTACTAAAGGAGAACACTTATGCCCACTCAACTCAGACACCCAGATCTATCCCCAACCATGGACTTAATTGCCAAAAAGATCTTCCACAAACAACACCTAACAGCCGATTTCATCCGAAGCGTCCTTAATATTCCCGTTGTTTCCGTTGAAATACTCGATGGCACCCAGATTCAATTAGCCGAATATGACCATCCAAATTTCTATACAGCCGTAGATGTTTGCGCTAAACTTGAAGACGGTACACAAGTGATCATTGAAGTTCAAGTTACTAAACAGCGCTCATTTTTCAATCGTATGCTTGCCTATTTAGCCAATCAAATTACTGATAACTTAAAACGTTTAAAAACCGATCAAAATAAGACCCACACCCTCTACTCCAAGATGGATCCTGTGTACTGTATCGCGATTCTTGAAAAAGAACACTTTAATGATGATCGAGCCTTTCATACCCTCTCTCTTTATGATGAGGAGACCTTAACTCCCGTCTATTCAGATTTTCACGGAAGTTCTCAGCGACCACCAATGAAATTTGCATTCCTAGAACTGAACAAGTATAATAAAGATAGGATTACAGAATACCACTTACAAAAATGGTTTGAATTTTTCTCAAACAAACCCTTTGATATCGAGATAGATCCCGTGATCAAAGAAGCAGAAGGATTACTAGACCAAACCCAATGGACAAAGGAGGAAAAAAGAATGTTTGATCAAGAACGTAGAAACCGCGACCTCTACGAAGGAGCCATTGCTCAAGCCACTTACGACGGGCAACAATTGGGGATTAAACAGGGAATTCAAAAATCTAAAATGGAGATGGCAAAAGCTATGTTAAAAGACAAACTAGATATTCCCTTTATCGCCAAGTACACTGGCTTAACGACGGATGAAGTCCTCTCACTCCAATAAAGTTATCCAATATAGGAGGGGGAAAAGAATGTTTGATCAAGAACGTAGAAACCGCGACCTCTACGAAGGAGCCATTGCTCAAGCCACTTACGACGGGCAACAATTGGGGATTCAAAAATCTAAAACAGAGATAGCAAAAGCTATGTTAAAAGACAAGCTGGATATTCCCTTCATCGTCAAATACACTGGGTTAACCCAACAAGAACTCCAACAACTTGCCCAAACTACTCACATATAACAAAAAGGCCTAGCACTGCTAAGCCTTTATTGTTTATTGTTGACCACGTGTAGCAACATACTTCAATTGATCTGCATGTTTCGCAACAAAATCCTTCATTTCTGAATCAGGAATTTGACGGAGGTAGAGGTTGGAACGAATCGTTTCATCCTCTTCACGACAAGTAGACAATACCAAGTATTTATCAGATGCTTTGATCTTGATGTTTGGATTCTTCGTACGTGCTGACTCATAGATATTCTTCAACTGAGTTGTGAAATCTTTATCATCTGTAAAGCTTGTACGGTAGAAAGCAGTATCCTCAGGTACGATAACAAGTCCCAATGCTTCATAGTAGTATTTGCGTTCTGGTGTTTCAATCACAACATATGGATGTTGATCAAAATATTCTTGTGTATCGTAGTAGTTCACATCATTAAACATCCGGTGATCACCAACTTTACTACCACGAGCATGCCCAAACAGCCAAGTCAAACGGTCACTAAAGTTCTTTTTATTATCCATATCCATAAAGACTGTTCCCAAATATGGTTGGTAACCACCATCAAACGTCTTATTCAAATAAGTTTCATTATCTGTAGTTTGCACCACTGGCTCATCCAACTGAGTACCGGGAGCATAGACGTAGGCAATTGCTTCAGGGTTAACCGATGTCAATTGAGCAAAACGATTTTTTAGGTAATCTTTTTCTTCTTGACTTGGCTCGTATTTAGCTACTTGCTTCGTTGCACTAGTTCCACCTGCCTTTTTAGCTGAATTAGATGATTTTCCACCTGCAAATGGATTAAAGAATAGAAATCCAACAACAAGTACAACAGCCGCAACAAGAGCAGCAATCATAATACCTGATGTTTTTGAACTTTTATTATCCACTCTTTTCATTGTATTGATCTCCTCTTGATCATTTTTTCTAAAAAATATCACTGAGCCCAAGGACCCAGTGATATTTATTTCGAGCTAATTAATTATAAAATTATTTAACTGCACTTGTTTTTGGAAGAGCTTTACCAGCTTGAGCTGATGCTGCTTTACCATTTTTAGAAGCTTTAGCTCCGTTTTCAGTTTTAGCTGCTTCAGCTTTAGCGTTTGCGTTTGCATTAGCTGCATCAGCAGAACCACCATGGTTAAGAGCTTTATCTTCTGCATCGCGCATTTCTTTTGTTTTGTTGTCTTGTTTGCCATCTGGGTCGTTCCAGTATTTACCTTCAGCAATAGCTGCGTTACGGTATTGTTCTTGAAGGTTAGCTACATATTTGTTGCGCACAACATTACGTGCTTCAGCACGAGCTGCATCAAGTTTAGCAACATATTCACCATAAAGGTGACCTGAACCGTATGCTTCAAGAGCTTGTTTTGCTGCTACAACTTCTGGAGCATTTTCAGCTTCAGCATTGATTTCAGCTTCGTGTGCTGCTACTTGTGTATTTGCTTCGTCAGCGATGTCACGTTCAGAAACATAGTGTTTTTGAATCAATGCATTTGAGCTGTATGAATTATCTGATGCAAATGCTGGTGCTGCTGCTGCAAATACTGCAAGAGCTGCTACTGATGATAATAAAACTTTTTTCATTGTTTTATCTCCTTTTTTCTTTTTAAAAAATAATTCGTCACTTCGTGACTATGATTAGTATACTAGGATATGTTGCCCCTGTCAAGAGTTTTCTTTAATTTTTTTTAAAAATTTTGCAATGATCCAACTAAAAATTCGATGAATAATTAAAAAAATTCTCGAAATGTTAAATTGATTAACAAATCAAAAAGTAATCTATCATTCATATATTTGGTAAAACCTACTTATGAAATATGTCAAATATTTTTGCCCTGTTGTAAAATGAAGTGCAACAAAAAAGACATATTCATCTGATGTACTAGAGTTGCGAAAAACAGTATAATGGAAGATGAACATGTCCACTAATTATTCTACACAAATCAATAATACAAATGCTTATCTGAAACTGGATTGTGTATCGGATGACTTTCTGAGAGAATTTACAGAAGCAACGAGAGAGAAACCAAGGGTGCATGGCGTGGATACCTTTGTTCATACCTATAGACTCCAACATGTAGATGCAGTTGTTCCTTCAACCAAGTCATAGATAAAGTCAAAATCAACCTCTTTATCCACTTGTCGAAGAAAGTGATCCTCCGGGACCAATTCGTCTATCGTATAGAAGCCAAATTGGCGACGATTATAATCTGGTTTTTCTTTGTGAAACATAGGGAACACCTCACAACTCTTCTTACCTCTATTATACGACTTTAAACAAAGAAAAGCCCTTAGAAACTTATGGTCTAAGGACTTTGTCTTCAATCTGAGGAGAAAACTAATTAGTTTTCTCCTTTTATTAATTTATTAAAAGTTAACTAGAATAGATAAATAGCTTAGATTATTTATTAAATCCTGCACCAAAGC
>NZ_MRXX01000002.1:0-5382 GCF_016642265.1 Streptococcus lactarius | reverse complement strand
CAGCATTTGCTTCTGTAACTGTTCCAGTAGTTGGAGCAGTTACTCCTGGGATAGAAGGAACTTTAGTAGCTGCATAAGAAACGCTAGCGATTGCTGACAATGCTAATACACTTGTTAATAAAACTTTTTTCATAATAGTTTTATCTCCTTTTTCATATTTAGTATAGATTACTCTACAGTGAACATTTTATACATATATGTTGGGTTTGTCAAGTATTTTTTTCGATATAACGCTGCAATATCAATAAATTAATTTTAAAATTAGGTCTATTTGATCTCTAAAATTACGATTTAGTAACATATTATACTCATCTATTAGAATTGTTCGGTTTTTGGAAACTTTTACTTAATCGTTTCTCTATGAAATAGACCGAACTTCCCTAATTTCACCAGTTTCCTCTTCTTTTTCACTCCAATTATTCCCTATTTTACCGCACGATTTTTGGGCAGAGTCTTCTTCGGCAAACTTGGATCTGCCTTGCTTTCTAGTTTTTGAGCCGCTTGAATCAGTTCTTTTCGCTTCTTTTCATTTTTAACTTTTTGCCACCACTGTTTGATTCCCATTTGTATTTCTCCTGTATAAAAGAGGCCAGAAACCCAGCCTCCTCATTCTTAACTTTTTTTCGCATTTCCCGTTTCAAATAAAGGTGAAAGAGGACGATTTTCATGGATGCGAACGATCGCTTCAGAAAGAAGCTTCGCAATCGAAATTTGCTCGATCTTGTCAATCAAGCGATCCTTCGGCAGATAAATCGTATCCAAAACAACCAACTTCTTGATCGCAGACTTCTGAATATTGTCCATAGCAGGCCCTGATAAAACCGGATGCGTACAGCTTGCATAAACCTCTACAGCTCCTGCTTCTGCAAGGGCATCTGCTGCATGACAGATCGTACCAGCAGTATCAATCATATCATCAATCAAAATACAAGTCTTACCTTCAACACTCCCAATGATGTTCATGACTTCACTCGTATTCATCTTATCGACACTCCGGCGTTTATCAATAATGGCAATCGGTGTCTTCAAGAATTCCGCCAACTTCCGAGCACGAGTCACACCACCATGGTCTGGACTAACAACAACATAGTCCTTTCCAATCATTCCACGACGTTCAAAAAAATCGGCGATCAATGGAGCTCCCATCAAGTGGTCAACTGGAATATCAAAGAAGCCTTGAATTTGTGCTGCGTGCAAATCAATGGTCAAGAGGCGATCAACACCAGCAACTTCAAGCATATTCGCAACCAACTTAGAAGTGATTGGTTCACGAGCCCGAGCTTTCCGGTCTTGACGAGCATAGCCGTAATACGGCATCACCACATTAATCGATTGCGCACTAGCACGTTTCAACGCATCTACCATAATCAAAATTTCCATTAGATTATCATTAACCGGTGAGCTAGTGGATTGTAAAATATAAACATCTTTCCCACGGATTGATTCCTCAATATTAACCTGAATTTCTCCATCAGAAAATTGACGAACCGTTGACTTTCCAAGCGGTAGTCCCATCTCATGAGAGACACGTTGGGCCAATTCTTGATTTGACGACAAAGCAAAGAGCATTAAATCAGAAAATGACATGATTTCCTCCAGTAAAATCTAAAAACCATATTGTACAGTCAGCACAAATTTCTCCTACCACCATTTTATCGCTTTTTAAACAAATATTCAAATATTAATTTATGGAAAATACAAAAGAAAGAAGCTATCAAAAAAAGAAGCAGAACCTTTGTTCTGCTTCATGATAATTCTTAATTTGGATAGATATAAGTAACAGTACCTTGAGCATTGACTGGGTTAAACCATCCACGGTAGTTTCCAATACTACGAATTCCTAAATAGTTAGATTCAGAAACTTGGATGCTTGTTGTAGATTGAACAGCAGTAACGACTGCTACGTGTCCATATCCACCATCATTCCAACATGCGATAGCCCCAACTTGTGGTTGAGATCCTGTACGGAATCCAGCCGCTGCTGCACTTGCTGCCCATTGACCACCGTTACCCCAGTAATCGCCAGCCCATGGAGCTAAAACTTTCGCACCCCAAGTACATTCACCTACTGGGTAAGAAGACGCAGATGAGCTGTAGGTAGGACGAGAAGTAGTAGCTGCTGGAGCTGCTGCTACTGTTTGAGTCGTTGCTTGAGCTGCTGGAGCTGCTGGAGCTCCAGATGCTGCAGGAGTTTGAGCTGCCGCTTGTACTTGTGCTTGAAGAGTTGTGTTAGCCGAAGCTTTCACAGCTGCTTGTTGTTCTTTTTGTTTTGCACGGTAAGCCGCTTCTGCTGCTGCCGCCGCTGCCGCTGCTTTTTCAGCCTCAGCTTTTTGTTGTACTAACGCATTTTTTTCATTTTCAGCAGTTGATTTTTCGGCTGCCAAGTTCAGTTGCGCAACTTTCAATTCAGCTTCTTTTGTAGTCAAAGCCTGCGCATCATCATCTAATTGTTGCTTGTTAGCAATTACAGTGTTGATCGCATCGTTGTTTTCTTTTTGTTTTTTCGCAATCTCTTCTTTATCACGTTTTTGCTCTTGCAACATTTTGTTGTTAGCATCAGCAATTTCGTTCATAGCAGAAATGCGTGAAATAGCTTCAGTCAAAGAACCAGAGCTAACGATTGCATTGATATAGCTTGTTGCAGTTCCAGTTGTTTGAGCGCTACGTGCTTGATTTGCAAGTGATTCTTGACGAGCAACAATATTTTTTGATAACTCATCAATCTCAGCAGACAATTTTTCAGATTCGTCATTCAAACGATCATTTTCAGCTTGAAGATCTGCTTGTTGTTTCTTGATTTCAGATACTTGGCCTTGAATTTGATCTACTTGAGCTTGCGCACTTTGTTGTTGTTGATTAATACTATTGATTTTGTTGTCTTGAGCAGCAATCTTATCGTCTGTAGAGTCTGCTGACACACCAGCTACTACAGCTACTTGTGCTAAAGCAACAGTACTCAATAAGATTGTGGCAAATAATTTTTTCTTCATTTAAAATTTTCCCTTCTTAAATAAGACACTAACTAGTATAACAAATTTTTTCAAATTTTATGTTACGCTATTGTTACATTTTTATTTCGACTTTATAAATAAACCTTTTCAAGTAATGGTTGAAGTCCAATATACAATAGAAAATTCAATAATAAACTAGGAGCAACTTCATAAACAATCACAGAAATACCATTAAAGTGAATTCCAATAATGAAGATTTCTAAAAGGCTAGCCAATAATTGAAAGGCCAAAATCGTTAGTAAGAAGGTGAAAAAACGAGTTAAGCGGTTGACCAAAACAATTTGATTATAATGCGAATACACTAACTGCAATAAAGGAAAGAGCAGAAAAGCAATTCCAAGGGTATGAAGAAAATAAACGTCAAAACAAAACCCAAAGAAAATAGCCCACCAAATACTAGCCATTTCAGAAAAATAAAGACTCAAGACCATAAAGCCATAGAAAAACAAAAAAGATGTCGACGTAAAAGAAGATGGAATAAAACGCGAAACAATAAAAGAAATTTGCCCATCCACAAACAAGGAAAGAAATAACAATATAGGAAAGAAATAGTGTTTTCTTAATACTTTCACATTATTCTCCAATCAATAGCACATATCGCTCAACATCCAAATTTGCTTTTGGTTTGACTCGAATTTCTTGTCCCAGCTGATCGGATGATTTTTTAACTGATGTCACCGTACCAACTGGTAAATCACTACTTTTATAGTTTCCCAAACCACTTGTTGAAACAACAGATCCCTTCTTAATGTCGACCGTTTCTCCAATTTGCAACAAACGAAACTCGCCCGTCTTATCGTCAAAACCACTAAGTAAAGCAAAAATTGATTGACCTTGTCCATCAATCTTCAATGTCAAATGTTGAGAAGCTATATCATTCCCAACAAGCAACTTGACATTACTGGAATGACTTTCCACCGTTTCAACAATTCCAATCACACCACCAGAAGCAAGGACAAACATAGAATCTGAAACACCATCCGAACTCCCCTTATCAATCACAAATTCCTGATCCCAAGAACTATAATTTCGATCCACAATCTCCCCAATCAACTGCTTTGAAGAAGATGTAGTATCTTTTATATCCAAAAGACTCTTTAACTCTTTATTTTCCGCAGAAAGTCGATCAAGTTTCGAACGATCCACATCATTCTGGTACAAACTGGATTTCAAACTAGCATTTTCATTATAAACATGAGCTAAATTTTTTAGATCATTAGCCTTCGATTCTACTTTTACAAATGGTAACGAAACAGCCCTATCCACAACAGCCAATCCATCTGCCGATTTGGAAACAATCGT
The DNA here is from genome assembly GCF_016642265.1 of Streptococcus lactarius. Lineage (GTDB taxonomy): Bacteria > Bacillota > Bacilli > Lactobacillales > Streptococcaceae > Streptococcus > Streptococcus lactarius. Next base: position 1,069 of record NZ_MRXX01000002.1, on the reverse strand, counting down.
TTTACGAATAGATGGAAATAAAAACAATAAAGCAGAAGACACAAGAACGAATAAAAAAGAAACTATTTTCAAAAAACGATGTAAAGCCATAGTGAAAAACCTTCAAAAAGATATAAAAAATAGCCTGAGACAAAATCTCAAACTTCAAAACTATACGGAGAATGGGGGATTCGAACCCCCGCGCCAGTTACCCGACCTAACGATTTAGCAAACCGTCCTCTTCAGCCTCTTGAGTAATTCTCCTAAATGGGCACGAGTGGACTCGAACCACCGACCTCACGCTTATCAGGCGTGCGCTCTAACCACCTGAGCTACGCGCCCAAGTTAAAAAACTTGGTAATTGAACAATGTTCAAAGCGGGTGACGAGAATCGAACTCGCGACAACAGCTTGGAAGGCTGTAGTTTTACCACTAAACTACACCCGCTTAGTATTAAAAGAAATGGCGCGAGACGGAATCGAACCGCCGACACATGGAGCTTCAATCCATTGCTCTACCAACTGAGCTACCGAGCCAAATTGCGGGAGCAGGATTTGAACCTACGACCTTCGGGTTATGAGCCCGACGAGCTACCGAGCTGCTCCATCCCGCGTTAATATGAATAAGGAGGATGTGGGATTCGAACCCACGCACGCTTTTACACGCCTGACGGTTTTCAAGACCGTTCCCTTCAGCCGGACTTGGGTAATCCTCCAAGATAACAATGGACCTTGTAGGACTTGAACCTACGACCACTCGGTTATGAGCCGAGAGCTCTAACCAGCTGAGCTAAAGGTCCAACAAGATCAACAATATAGCGGCGAAGGGGATCGAACCCCCGACCTCCCGGGTATGAACCGGACGCTCTAGCCAGCTGAGCTACACCGCCATAATATCGGGAAGACAGGATTCGAACCTGCGACACCTTGGTCCCAAACCAAGTACTCTACCAAGCTGAGCTACTTCCCGATCTAAAGCTTTCGCCTTATGCACCCTAGAGGAGTCGAACCTCTAACCGCCTGATTCGTAGTCAGGTACTCTATCCAGTTGAGCTAAGGGTGCCCATTCCTATTCTGCTTTACATAGTCTT
>NZ_MRXX01000001.1:301200-301647 GCF_016642265.1 Streptococcus lactarius | reverse complement strand
TGGCAAACTCTGTCACATCTGTGTAGCACTTTTGCATTGGTTTGGTTGCTTCAAATTGACGTTGAATAAGGTTGTCAGCTTTCTTACCAATATCTCCTTTGTGAGAAGAATACTTGCGTTTCTGCCGGATTCTGGCTTGTGAATTTAGTACGTTCATCAACCGCTGAACCCTCTTATGATTGACAAAAAAGCCACGATTTCTTAATTCTAAATGTATCCGACGATAACCATAATTTCCCTTGTGTTCGGTAAAAATAGATTGGATTTCAGCTTTAAGCCCTTGATCCTTATCTGGTTTGTCTAGCTGTCTCAAATGATAATAGTAGGTCGAACGAGCGAGTTTAATGGCCTTTAGAAGAATATCTAACGAAAACTCAGTGATTAATTCTTGAACAATTTCTGTCTTACTTCTTTCTCTTTTTCCTCCTTCAATCGGAGTTCTCTCAA
>NZ_MRXX01000001.1:300872-301095 GCF_016642265.1 Streptococcus lactarius | reverse complement strand
TTCTCAACAATAGTATACCTGTTTTTCTTATATTGTGCTATCCAATTATGCAACATTTAGACACTTGGAAGAGCATAATCTAGAGACACCTTTATTTGTGAACGACCTTCAAGCAGAACTTTATCAATAATTTCTCATTTTAGTTTAGGAGAATAATAACGATTTTTCCCCTTTTTGACGAACTCTATACCGTAATGATCAATCAATTTAATCATGTACCTAA
>NZ_MRXX01000001.1:297236-300785 GCF_016642265.1 Streptococcus lactarius | reverse complement strand
ACTTTTGGGGTGCAGTTCAGATCGGATCTTTTTATTTGATTATTTGTTTGCAAGCAAGTCGCGGATTTCTGCAAGCAACTCTTCTTGAGTTGGAGCAGGAGTTTCTTCTTCAACAGCTTCTTCCTTTTTACCAAGGTTTTGAGCTTTCTCAGCAGCTTTTACTACGAAGAAAAGAACAGTACCAACAACAAGGAAGTTGATAATAGCGCTCAAGAAGCTACCGTATGCCACACCGTTCCATGATAATTGTGCAATCTGTTCAACACCAGCAGCTTTCATAGCTGGTTTCAAAATAAGTGGAGTGATGATATCGTTCACAAGAGATGTTACGATAGCTCCAAATGCAGCTCCGATAACGACTGCAACAGCAAGGTCTACAACGTTCCCACGAAGGAGAAAAGCTTTCAAATCTTTCAACATATCCTAAATATGTCCTTTCATAATAATTTTTTACTTTGATAGTATAACGGAAATTGATGGAGCTGGCAAGGAATTTGCCTAAAATTTTTTAAATTAGTGATATTTTTTCGAAAATGTGTCCATAATGATTGAAATTGATAGGAAAAAATTTACATTTAGGGATTTTTAGTATAAAATAGAAAATGATAGTCTATGGTAAAATGGAGGCACTGTTTATGGTTGATAAAGAGCAAATAGCAGAGATTAAAAACAGTGTCAACATTGTTGAAATCATTGGGGAAGTAGTTTCTCTCAGTAAGGCAGGTCGCAATTATTTAGGCCTTTGCCCTTTTCATGGAGAAAAGACTCCCTCCTTTAATGTCGTTGAAGATAAGCAGTTTTACCATTGCTTTGGATGTGGTCGCTCTGGGGATGTCTTTAAGTTCATTGAAGAATACCGAGGGGTTACCTTTATGGATGCGGTTCAAATCGTTTCTGAAAAAGCAGGAATTGCCATCCAAAACCAAGCAAGGCCGCATCAACCAACACTTGTGAATCCCAATCAAGAATTATATGACATTCATCAGGAGGCGAGTAAGTTTTACCAAGCGATTCTGATGACGACCAAGATGGGGGAAGAAGCGCGAAACTACTTGCATGAACGTGGCCTGACTGATGAGGTCATCCGCCATTTTCAATTGGGCTTGGCTCCTGCAGAAGGAAATTATCTTTATCGGAATCTCTCTGAGAAGTTTTCTGAAAAGGTCATTACAGATTCGGGCTTGTTTACGATCTCCGATGCAGGGACAGTTTTTGATGCCTTTCAGGATCGGATCATGTTTCCCTTGACAGATGATACAGGGCGTGTGATTGCCTTCTCAGGTCGACTATGGAAAGAGGCTATGGACGGCAGTCATCAAGCCAAGTACAAGAACAGTCGAAGCACGCGTTTATTTAATAAAAGTTTTGAACTCTATCATTTAGACCAGGCTAAGACGAGTGCCAAAAAGCTCCGTGAAATGTATGTGATGGAAGGCTTTATGGATGTCATTGCGGCTTATCGAGCGGGTATTGAAAATGCAGTGGCCTCCATGGGAACAGCTCTGACTCCAGAGCATGTCCATCACTTATCCCACTTTACAAAAAAAGTGATTTTGACCTATGATGGAGACAAGGCAGGGTTAGAGGCGACGGTCAAGGCCTTAGATGTCTTGCAAGATCTGGATCTTGAAATTGTGCGTATTCCAGACCAGATGGACCCGGATGAGTATCTTAAGAAAACCTCACCGGAAGAGTTAGCCAGTCTATTAAAGGATTCCAGAATCAGTAAGGTCGAGTTCTTAATGCACTATTGGAAACCGTCCTATATTGAGAACCTGCAAGCGCAGATTGAATTTGTCGAAAAGCTTGCCCCTATTATTGCACAGACGCAGTCTATCACTGCACAAAATGCCTACATTTATAAACTAGCTGATTTGCTACCGGATTTTGACTATGTGCAGGTTGAGCAGATTGTCAATAATAGCCGGCTGCAACAGCGAGAAGCCACGCAAAAAAGTGGAGCTTCTAAGCGATCTAATTTTTCAGTGGATCTCTTGCCAAATCGTGGAATGTCGCGCTTGGTGAAGGCGGAAAATCATCTCTTGAATCGGATGAAGGATTTTCCAATGATTCTGAATGATTACCGATTGCGATCGGATTTTTCCTTCGATACGCCTGAGCTTCAAGTTTTGTACAAGTTGTTGTGCCAAAATGGGGAAGTTACTTCTCAGGATTTATCAGAACAACCAGAAGGGGTTCAGCATGCCTGGTATCGCATGTTGGAAGAAGACCTACCAGAAGAGATTTCGGATGGTGAATTAGAAGAAGTTGAAGAAACGCGTCAGCGCGAGTTGCTTCGTAAAGAAAACCAACAAATTGGAAATAAAGTGAAAGAAGCCTCCTCTACAGGAGATGCGGAAACAGCTTTATTGGAGCTTGAGCGTTTGATCGCTCAAAAAAGAAGAATGGAGTAGGAATGGCGAAAGAACAAAAAGATATTACAACATTAGACGTTCAAATTGCAGAATTTATTCGTGGCCACAAGAAAAGTGGGACTGCTACAGATGATGATATTAATGACAAATTGGTGATTCCTTTCTCACTAGATGCAGACGGAATTGATGATCTCTTGCAACGGATTCAAGATGCAGGAATTTCAATTACAGATAAAGATGGCAACCCTAGTGCGCGTGTGTTAACCAATGAAGAAGAACCCGAATTAACAGATGAGGAATTGCTTGGAAGTAACTCTGCTAAAGTCAACGACCCAGTTCGGATGTACCTGAAAGAAATTGGGGTTGTTCCTTTGTTGAGCAACGAAGAAGAGCAAGAATTGGCTATTTTGGTAGAACAAGGTGATTTAGAAGCCAAGCAACGTCTAGCAGAAGCCAACCTTCGTTTGGTCGTTTCCATTGCGAAGCGTTATGTCGGTCGTGGAATGCAATTTTTGGATTTGATCCAAGAAGGAAACATGGGCTTGATGAAGGCGGTTGATAAGTTTGACTATACCAAAGGGTTTAAGTTCTCTACTTATGCCACTTGGTGGATCCGTCAGGCCATCACTCGGGCCATTGCAGACCAAGCGCGTACCATTCGGATCCCGGTTCACATGGTGGAAACCATTAACAAGTTGGTTCGGGAACAACGGAACCTCTTACAAGAATTGGGACAAGATCCAACGCCTGAACAAATCGCTGAGCGCATGGATATGACGCCAGATAAGGTGCGTGAAATCTTGAAGATTGCCCAAGAGCCTGTTTCTCTTGAAACGCCAATCGGGGAAGAGGACGATAGCCATTTGGGAGATTTTATCGAAGACGAAGTGATTGAAAATCCAGTAGACTACACCACTCGTGTTGTCTTGCGCGAACAATTGGATGAAGTCCTTGATACCCTGACAGACCGTGAAGAAAACGTCCTACGTTTACGTTTTGGTCTCGATGATGGTAAAATGCGGACCTTGGAAGATGTCGGCAAAGTCTTTAACGTGACCCGTGAACGGATCCGTCAGATCGAAGCCAAAGCCCTCCGCAAACTCCGCCACCCAAGCAGAAGCAAACCATTGCGTGATTTTATTGAGGATTAAAAATGTCCGGGGGACATTTTTAA
>NZ_MRXX01000001.1:296630-297190 GCF_016642265.1 Streptococcus lactarius | reverse complement strand
GACATTTTTAACGGTCGCCTAGAAATGAAGAAGCGACCTAGGTCCAGTGGACATTTTTAACCCGAGCCAAGAACTTTGGAAGCGAGGAAGGTCCTGCGGACATCTTTAACCTGACCTTCTTTGGCTAAGTCTTGGAAATCGTGGTTAGACGAAATAGAAACTAAAGGAAGTGTAGAATGGCCTATACAACAGAGCAAATTGAAGTAATCAAGAATAAAATTTTAAATGCCTTGGAAGAAGTCATTGATCCTGAGCTTGGAATTGACATTGTCAATTTGGGTCTTGTTTATGAGATTCATTTTGATGGTGAAACAGGTGCAACCGTGATTGATATGACATTGACCACTATGGGATGCCCCTTGGCTGATTTACTAACTGATCAGATCCATGATGCTTTGGCTGACGTAGAAGAAGTGTCAACTGTTGATGTGAAATTGGTTTGGTATCCTGCTTGGACAGTTGAAAAGATGAGCCGCTATGCACGAATTGCTCTTGGCATTAGCTAAAAATTTTCAATGGATACAGTATTCATCAAAACAAATCAGAGAGAGTGGGACAGA
>NZ_MRXX01000001.1:234687-296588 GCF_016642265.1 Streptococcus lactarius | reverse complement strand
CAACTACTGCGTCTTGCTCAACAATCCAAAAACAATTGAGAGGCTAGGACTTTTGTCCCAGCCTCTTTTTCCGTTTATACCGTTTTTTAAACAACTTATACAAATTCTTTGCAAATTTTCATATACAGTTGCAAACATTTAGGAGACAAGGTATAATAGCATAAATAGAAAAAAAGGAGATTTACATGAATCAGTATCCTTTGGTCTACTTGGACCATGTAACGAAAAACTATGGGCAAGCAGTGGCTCTCATGGATGTTAGTTTGAATATCCAACCTGGCCGTATTATTGGCCTCCTTGGTCCCAATGGTAGTGGGAAAACAACCATTATTAAATTGATTAATGGTTTGTTGCAACCAAGCCTTGGCAATATCTATATTCATGGGCAATTGCCATCCCCAGCCTCTAAAAAAGTTGTCTCTTATTTGCCAGATACGACTTATCTGAATGAAAATATGAAAATCGTGGATGCTATCCGCTATTTCCAAGATTTTTATGCAGATTTTAATGTGCAACGTGCTTACCAATTGCTCAATGACTTGCACTTGCTTCCAAATCAAAAATTGACTAGTCTTTCAAAAGGGAATAAGGAAAAAGTGCAATTGATTTTGGTGATGAGTCGGGAAGCTGACTTGTATGTTCTTGATGAACCAATTGGAGGAGTAGACCCAGCGGCGCGTGATTATATCTTGCGGACTATTATTCAAAATAGACGTCCGAACTCATCTGTTTTAATTTCAACTCACTTGATTGCAGATATTGAGCAAGTTTTGGATGAGGCGATTTTCATCAACCAAGGAAGAATCCTCTTGCATGAAAATACGACTGTTTTGCGCAATCAACACGGAAAATCCGTCGATGAGATCTTCCGTGATCAATTCCGTGTTTATTAGGAGGCACCCATGTTTGGTAAATTATTAAAATATGAATTTAAATCGACAGCTAAGTGGTATTTATTGATCACTCTGATTGCACTAGGTTTGTCAGTGATTACAGGTGTTATTGGTGGAAGTGCTACAAACGGTTTTGTGAATATGGGAACCAATAGTATGCAAATCATAACGGGGACTCTTGGGATTCTCATTTTTGGAGGAGTCATCGGTCTTTATCTTAGTAACTACTATATTATTATCCGTCGTTTCTATTCTAACTTATACGAACGCGAAGGCTATTTGACCTGGACCCTTCCAGCTAGCCCTCATGCCATCATTCTGTCTAAGTTTGTGGGAGCCTTAGTAGCGAGTCTTTACTGCCTATTCCTTCTATTTTTGAGTGGTTTTATCACAATACTTGTGATGGGAGCTGTCATGGGAGAAGACCTCTCTCCTGTATTTAGTATTTTCGAGGCTTTTAGTCATTCCATCGTTTATTGGATTATCATCTGGTGGATTTTTACAACCGCTTCAGGAATCCTTTTGTTCTATGTATCGATTGCACTTGGCCAACTGTTCCAAAATCGTCGTGGATTGAAGGCTATTCTGTTTTTCTTTCTCTTGTGCATTGTGTTAAGTATCATTGGTACTGCAGTCCAACCAGGTAGAAATATGAATATGAATGATTTACTCCATCTGCTCTATGATAACGGAAATATGGAGGAATGGGGAACCTTATTTATACCAGGACTCATCTATGAAGTCATCAAGATTGTTTCTATGTACTTCACGGTTCACTATATCAGCAAGTACAAGTTGAATCTTCAATAATAACAGCAAATTGAGCAAGGAGCTTCCCAGCGGAAGCCTTCTTGTTCAATTTTTTTCTTTTGCATTTTTAGCTGCATTTTGATATACTAAATGTATTCGTTTTGGGGTCGTTACGGATTCGACAGGCATTATGAGGTATATTTTGCGACTCGTGTGGCGACGTTAACGCTCAGTTAAATATAACTGCAAAAAATAATAATTCTTACGCTTTAGCTGCCTAAACACCAGCAGGCGTGACCCGATTCGAATCGCTCGCGTTTGATGACAGGTCTTTATTTGAGCGAGATACGATCAAGCTTTGTCTAGTAGCTTGATAAGAGATTGATAGACTCGCAGTCCCTAGGCTTGAGTTATGTGTCGAGAGGCTGTTAAAACAAAACATAACCTATGGTTGTAGACAAATATGCTGGCAGGTGTTTGGACGTGGGTTCGATTCCCACCGGCTCCATATATACTTTCTAAAGTTTTCTAAAAGTTTCTAAAACGTTGCAAAAACAACGTTTTTTGTTTTATACTTTCTATTCCTTTTTGAACCTTTTTGAAACTGGCAGACCCAAAAACAGACCCTTTTTTATCCAAAGGGTCTATCTTTATGTTATTTGTCTAAAAATCAATATAGTTTGCGAATTTCTCACCAATGTCATCCTTAGCCTCTTTAGTGATGTGAGTATAGATGTTCATGGTTGTTTTTAAATCTGAGTGTCCAAGTCTATACTGGACCTGTTTGAGTGTCATTCCAGCTTCAAAGCATAGGCTGGCATGTGTATGTCGGAAGCCGTGGATCCTAATCGGACGCACATCCGAATCTTTGACAATTTGTTGTAGCCATTTCCGTGGTAGTGTTCCTGGTATCGGTTTTCCTAATTCATTCTCAAAGATAAAAGTAGTAGTAGGATTCATTTCTCTCCACTCTGTGAGTAGTTCACTTGTCTTTTCGTCCAAGCTTATTAATCGGTTGCTACTTTTGTTTTTTGTAGGACCGACAGATTCCCCGTCAAATCCTCTCGTAATGGCTTTGTTTATGCTCAGAGTGTTATTGGTCCAGTCTTCCCATTTGAGGGCTAAAACCTCCCCTTTTCGAGCCCCTGTGAAGGCTAGAAGACGAAAGAGGACTTTCTTTCTAAGTTCATCTGTTTGGTCTACTAGTTCAAGGAAAGATTTCAGTTCCTCCTTATCGTAAAAATCGCTCTCTGTATCTACTTGCTTTCTGACAAGCGTTGTTACACTCTCAACCGGATTGGTTGAGATGTAGCCATGTCTGATAGCGTACTTACATATGTTATTCATCAAGCCTTTCATTTTACGTCCGTAAACAAGTTTTTTGGACCAGTCATTGACTTGTTCCTGAAGTTGCAGAGGAGTGAGAGTAGAAATCTTCTTATCTCCTAAAGTCGGATAGATATGATTTTTTATATTCCGTTCGGTCTTGATGTAGGTGCTATCCTGTACTGTGTCAGCATATTCCTTGAGCCATTTTTCAGCGACTTCCTTGACAGTGATTTCCTTGACAGTGATTTCCTCACTATTTTTAAGGTCAGTTTGAAGTTGGAGAAGTGCTGCTCTTGCTTTGGCTTTTGTCTGAAACCCCTGACGCTTTACATACTTGTCTTTCCCATTTTCTTTACCTACATAGATCCGAAATCCGTAGGCCGTTTCACCATTCTTCTTTTTATAAGATTTTATTTCCATTGCGTTTTACCTCATTTCTTGATAAAATGAGTATAAGAAAGTGCCCTTTTTAATGGCTTTTCTTATACAGCATTCCTCACACTCAATTTTTGGCGAAGGCGAGTGTGGGGATTTTTCATTTTTTATACTCGTTGTCACAGGTTCTTAACCCATCTATATGAAGGCTTAAACTGTCTTTTATTTTTCCTCCAAGAGGATCTAGAATAAAATCAATACCCTCTCTACGGGCTAATTTTGCAGCAGGCACAAAATCACTGTCACCAGAAATCAGAACTATTTTATCAACTTGATGTTTATATGCTAGTGCTGCAATATCCAATCCTATACGCATATCTACACCTTTTTGTTGAAGATTTAAAGTAAAATGTTTTTCTTCCAAATCATTTATAGTCAATCTCCCATTTATAAGCTGTTTAGTGTATTTTTCTTTTAAATTAAAATGAGCATTATTTTCGCTTAATTCACCTAGGCGCAAAGCAATTTTCCTTTTATGACTTAATTCATTAAAAAAATCATTTGTCCAAGACTTTGTATCACTTTTACTAAAATCAATCGTTCTTTTTAAAACTGGATGAAAAACTTGTTTGTTAACGGGTGGACAGTCATAGTAAAATATTTTATACAAATCATGTGTGACTTGTTTTTTGAAATTTTTTTCAATCAAATGCCTGTTGCAATAACTATATAGTCTTTCTGCGCTTGCTTTGGCAGATTCATTACCAAAAATTGAAGAGCTTCTTTTTCTATAATATCCACCATCAACTAAAATTGCTGTTTTCATAAAATCTCCATTCAATAAAAAAAGCTGCGATCTCGACGATTCCCTTATGGTGGGGCGCCTACTATCTACAGCTGTGTTCACTTATTATGTATTACATGTTATTACAATATAAGTAAAAAGTCAACTGTTTTGATAATTTTTTTTAAAAAATATTAAAAATAATTTTTATCAATTTTAAAATTTTTGTTTTTGAAGTTAAAAATCTTCTTCTACTAAAATACCAATATCTGATAATTCTCCTTCTAACTAATTAGTGAATTATACTCATCTTTAACCATCGTTTCGTTAGCGATGGTTTTTATTTTAGTAACTTTATGAAATCATTTTCTGTCATGATTTCAATATCATGACCTTTTTCAAGCAATGATTGTGCTTTCTTCATTTTACTACTTAGACCGTCTACACCGACCACACGCCAATCTTGTTCACCGACAACTAGAATATTTGTATGATTAGTTACACCTTTTTCTGGGATTCCACCAACAAGTGCCACCGCCTTATTGGCTTCTTTTCTGGTCATTCTTTCTAATTTTCCAGTAAAGCAAAAGTATAATCCGTAGAAGTAGTGGTCTGGATCCATTGCAGCCTTCTCCTCTTCTGTAGGAGTATAGATAAGATTATCTTTATATTTAGGATCTTTTTTTCGATTAAAACCACGCTGCCCAAGTAGACCTGTCTTGTCATAACGATACTCTTTTAAAAAGTCATTGAGATCAGAAAAAGAGTTGGCTGATAATAGGTGATCTAGAATTAAACCACTAGCTTTCGCATCAGACAAAGCATTATGATGGTCTAATTGAATATTCAACGCTTTCGAAAGATTTTTTAACTTATAATTTAATTGTCCTGGCATAGCAACTTTTGCAAGTCTATACGAACAAATATATTTTATATCGTCATAATCCAACTGATATTTATTGTAAACGTCATTCAAGGCTCCCATATCAAATTGGGCAAAATGACATACAACAATATCAGAACCAATAAAATCAACAATATCCTGCCTTACTTCCGGAAATGTAGGAGCATCAGCAACGTCTTCAGGTTTAATACCGTGAATAGAAATGTTGAAGGTGTCAAAACTTGTTTCGGGATTGATTAAGGTATAGTAGGTGTCAATGATAGTTCCATCTTGAAACTTTACCAAACCGATTGAACAGATACTTCCTCTAAAATCATTAGCAGTTTCAATATCTAAAGCAACATATGAGAAAGACATATTAGTCTCCTTTCATTCGACCAATGCTAAGTATTCCTCTCGAACCATAATTTCATTTGTTATAGTTTTCAGATTATAGTAAGACATAAATTGTAGGTAATCAAACTCTCTAGGGTCTTCTAGGTTATCTAGTGCATCTTTTACAAGATGATGAATCATATTCCTATCAGCTTCATTTTCACATCGTAGACGAGCGTTCTGGTACTCTGAGCGTGTGTGATCCTTGTGTCCCAGTTCATGCAATAGTACCTTAACTCTCTCTTTTTTGTTGAGTTTACTCGATAGGAAAGCTGTATTAGTTTCTTGTTCGTAAAATCCGAGTTCATCAGGCATTAAATCTCCATCAAAATCAATAATACGAACTTGATAATGGCTTATAATTTCTTTTTCGGTCACTAAGCAGTACCTCTAATCACCAGCTTCTTTTAGATAACCTTCAATAATTGACTGTATGATTTTCTTCTTTTCATCTGTTAATTCTCGACCACCGAACATCATGACATTAGATGCCATTTCTTCAACATTTAGTGGTTTTCCTTGCCAGGTATACTCTTTTGAATCACCAGCAATAGTAGGATTATCCGTGCGTCCCAGGAGGTAATCGGTGGACACATTGAAGTAGTCGGCGATTTCTTGCAGGCGGTCAGATTTAGGAGTTTTTTCTTTCAAAGTATAGAGGTAATTTATACTATAACCTAAATCTTCTGCAACTTTTTGAAGGCTTATTCCTCGTTTTAGAGCAAGTTCCTTAATTTTTTCAAGTGTAGAAAACATTGTCATATCACCTTTTCTAAGACATGACAAAAAATATTTTATAAAAAAGTGTTATTTTCTGTTGACAAAAATAATACTAAAGTGTAAAATAGTTTTTGTAAGTTAATGAGTTAGTAAAAAACAGAGTTAAAACTTATCTAAAAAAATAAATAGCTTTGGCGAGCAAGAAAATTGATAGATACAACGTTTTATCAATGTTTTTAATTATGCTTTCATTTTACACTAAGGTATAAAAGTTGTCAATCATTTTATAAAAAAATTTACTAACTCTTTAACTCTATAAAAAAATAAAGGAGAAAAAACATGAGCCAACAACATCGCAAGTGGATCGAGCTTGTAAAAGATCGAATTGAAAAACGTGGATGGTCACAGACAGACTTGGCCATTGTTGTAGGTGTTAGTCCATCAGCTATCACACAACTTTTCAAAGATGGAAAAGGTAGTGATGACTTGAAGCTTCGTATTAACAAGAAGTTGAGAATTAATGAGTCGTGGGAAAAATTTGAGGAGTAGGAAATGAACGAAATCACTTTATCAAATAACCTAGCTCAAATTGAGTTAGAAATCAATCACCACAAGCAAATAGCTGGTCAATCTATCTGGGAAATCGGCAGACGATTGAATCATGTGAAAGAAAATGACTTGGTACATGGTCAGTTTTTGGAATGGCTGGCAAAGATGAACATCGAGCGAACAGAAGCTCATAGAATGATGAAGGTTGCAGAGGAACTTCCAAATGTTGCAACGTTGCAACATTTAGGAACCACAGCACTTCATCTGATCGCAACTCTTCCAGAAGAAGAGAAAGAGGAGCAAATCCAACGCATCGAAGATGGTGACACTCCGACAGTGCGAGAGCTACAGGAAGTTAAGAAAAAACTCAAACTCAGCCAACAAGCAAATGAGCTTCTACGAGCTGAAAACGAGAAAATCAAGTCTTCCAAGCTAGAAGTCAAGGAAACTATCAAGGAAGTCGTACCGGAAGATTACAAGGCCACACAGGACCTTAACAAGCAATTGCTGGAAAAGAACAAGGAACTATCTAAAACTGTCAAGGCAATGGAAGAACGCTCCGAATTCATCGAAAAGCAACTTGCTGAGACACTAGCCCAGCGTGAAGAGGTCGATAAGAAATCTGCTCAGTACGATGAATTGACACGAGCGATTGAAGAATCGCAAGGGCAACTCAATAGCGTACAGAAGCAAATCTCAGCTTACAAGAACATCACAAACCTTTTACAAAAGGGGAACGATTTCTTAGCAAGCATGGGAGGTCTGATCTATGCAGATGAAGAAAAGGTCCTCAAAGCAGATGGGATCATCCGAAACGAATTTGATAGTTTTATCAGTCGTGGTTTACGCTTTTTCCATGATCTGGATAAGATCAGAAAGGAAGGCAACGATATTTTAGAAGGAGAATTTGAATGATGAATGAAGTCGAAAAGGTCAAACAGGACCTAACAACAGAAGATGTGATGATTCACGCTTTGCAGGAATTGAAAAAACTGAAAGAAGGGCAATCGGTTCTATCTGCCGATGTGGACTATCTTAAGAATGAACAACCAGTAAATCCATCCATTTGCTTGGCGTTGGAAAAGCTTCGTAAACAGAAAGTTGTGTCACTACTTGGTGGAAAAGATAGTCAAGCTTATCGTGATCGGCATTTTGCCCAATCTGTATTTTCTCAGGCTGCTAAAGATTTCAAAGATTATTTCCGTATTCCACGGTACGATCTATTGAAGCGTAAAGATGAAGAGCGTGCATTTGACTATTGGAATAGCTGGGAGCCATCAGCAAATACCAAGCTAGAAATCAAAGCCCGTAACGGACAGATGAGTTTAGTCGGGTGAAGAGGTAAATATGAAAATAAAATTTAAAAAAGAACTTGTTAAAAAACAAGTCCTTATATCAAAAGACGGGAAAACTACTGTAATACTTAGTGATTCGACTATTCACTTTCAAAAGTAATTACAAGTTTACCATCAACAGTATTGGAAATTGGTTTTCTATTAGACCACACTTCATTTTCTTCACTTTTAACTAATAGAACTAAACCATTTTCATGTACCGACAATAAATCAATAAATTTCTCGTTATCTACTGTTGTAGCAAATTTCAAAACAGATTTAGATGATGGATCAACACTGTCTACATCTGAGGTTGAAAAACGATATGGCAAGAAACTTACTTCATTAGGCAACATTTCATTAATGTAATTCATAGATTCCCTCCTTTCATAAAAATTGACAGACGATTTTCATAAGGAGTAAGAGGTCTTATTTAATCGTTTTTTGTCAGTAGTAAGTTAACACAATAATATAGAAAGGTCATCGGTCTTGAGATGGATTTTGAAGATGAAATTATAAAGTTATCTGACTTGCTAATTGAACAATCAGAAACTTATAGTGAAGCTTTGATTAAGTTACAAAAGCTCACAAAAGATATAGCTCATGAAGTAATTTTAAGAGCTATAGAACAAAAGAAAAATAAAGAATAGAAAGGATTAAAAAAATGGTCCTAGAACTATTTGGAACTGAATTTAAAGATAAACTCTTTGAAGAGCTGGTTTCAATCAACATCAAAGCTATGGAAGAAGCTAAGCGTAGATCAAGCAGAAATATTACATGGGTGCCGATCAAACAGCTACAGGAAGCGACCGGATGGGGTAGAACTAAACTAGAAGAATGGAGAGATCAAGGGAAATTCCAATTTCAACAGTCCGGAAAGGGCGGGAAGTATCTCTACAATTTGGAAGATGTTCAGCGATTCTGTCGAAGCTTACAAAAATAAAAAAAGCGCCTTGAGAAAGGCACTTTGAAAGAACTATAAACTAATTATAACACAGGAATTATTTTTATAAAAGAATATTGGAGGAATTAACATGTTAGCAGAAATCTTAGTCGGAGTATTAATCATCGTAGTCCTATTCCAAATGATCATCATCAGCTCAATCAGTGAGCGGTGCAAGGAATCAAAACGAGAACTAAAGAAGATGATCGCTGAACAACAACGTATCCAAGAAGCACGAGAAGCAATGCGTTTTGGTTATCGTAGATAGGAGCTAGTTTATGGCAGAAAAAAACACAATCCTGCCTCACGATATTCTTGCTGAACAAGCGGTAATCGGATCAATATTTGTCGATCCAGATAAGATCCTCATTGCTTCTGAATACCTCACAAAAGAAAGTTTTTACAAACTATCACATGGCATCGTCTTTGGAATCATGGAAGATTTGTCGGACAGGGGGGAACCAATCGACCCCGTATCAGTTAAATCAGCGCTTGACTCAATAGGCGAATTTGATCGAATCGGAGGGATGGCATTTCTTGCTAGTCTCATCAATGCTGTACCAACCAGTGCTCACATTGAGCATTATGCCAAGGTTGTAGCCGAAAAAGCGAGAGCACGAAAGGTTATTGAAGATCTCAATCAAACAATAGCTAACGTATATGATGGGCAATCAGATCTAAATGACATACTCGTTCAGACTGAGCAAGCATTATCAAACATAGCAAATGACAAGCAGACTGGCTTTCGTCCAATCATTGATGTCATTGATTCCACGCAGTCAATTATTGACGAGCGCTCCCAGCGTGTTGGTGATGTAACAGGAACACCAACAGGTTTTACAGATTTTGACAATATCACGACTGGTCTACATACTGACAATCTGATTATCCTTGCAGCAAGACCAGCGATGGGAAAAACAGCTTTCGCTCTAAATATCGCTCAAAATGTGGCAATAAGAGCTGGAAAACCAGTGGCAATATTCTCTCTTGAAATGGGGGCAGAAAGTCTTGTAGAGCGTATGCTTTCAGCCGAAGGACTGATTCCGTCATACCATGTAAGGACAGGTAATCTTTCAGAAAGTGAATGGCGCAGGATGATCCTTGCTCAGGAACAACTTGCAAAAGGAAAAATCTATATTGACGATACAGCAGGAATTCAAATCGCTGAGATTCGATCCAGAGCCAAGCGCTTGTCTCAAGAAACTGGCGGTCTTGGATTGATTGTAATCGACTATCTCCAGCTAATTACTGGTAGAGGTCGAGAAAATCGACAACAAGAGGTGTCTGAGATATCTAGACAGTTGAAGATATTAGCAAAGGAATTGAAAGTTCCGGTAATTGCATTGAGTCAGCTATCTCGTGGGGTTGAACAACGAAACGACAAAAGGCCTGTGCTCTCAGATTTAAGAGAGTCAGGATCGATTGAACAAGATGCCGATATAGTCGCATTTCTCTATCGAGAAGCTTACTACAATCGTGAGGAGCAGGAGGAACCTGATAATGTTACAGAATTAATCCTTGAAAAAAATAGACATGGCAGTTTAGGAACGGTCAAACTATTCTTTCACAAGGAATATGCAAAATTTTCAAATAAGGAGGCCTGATGAATGGTAACTGAGAATCGTAGATATTACTGGTTACAGCTAAAAGATGACTTCTTTAATTCCAAAGAAATGAAGCTCATGAGAAAGCTTCCTGGTGGAGAAGAAATCACGATCATCTACCTAAAAATGATGCTGGCAAGTCTAGCAGAGCAAGGGAAACTTTATTTTGAGGGATTGGCAGAGGATCTAGCAGAAGAACTATCTCTGTTGATAGACGAAGATCCAGAAGCAATCAGATTGACACTGATGTTTTTAACGAAAAAAAAATTATTGACTACATCAGACAATTATCAGTTTAACCTCGAACAAGTTCCAGAAATGGTAGGGAGTGAAACAGCAAGTACCCGTAGATCTCGCAAGCATCGAGAGAATCAAAAAGTGTTGCAATGCAACACCGATGCAACAAAAGGCAACGGAGATATAGATATAGATATAGATATAGATATAGATAAGGAGAAAAAAGTCCAATCAGATGTCTATGACGAAATTATCAAATATCTAAATGACAAAACAGGATCTCATTTTAAACCTACTAGCAAATCAACTCAAAGACTAATTAATGGTCGTTTAAGTGAGAATTACTCAATAGATGATTTTAAACATGTTATTGATGTAAAAAGCCTTGAATGGAAAAATGATTCTAAGATGTCCAAGTACTTAACTCCAGACACTTTGTTTAATGCGACTAAATTTGAAAAGTACTTAAATCAAAAGATGCCTTCGAGTGCATCAACTCAGCAACAAGATGAAAGGTTGGGATTTTAATGTATCAGGATTATACAGTAGATTCTACCAGCGAACCTAAAATTTGCAACAAGCATGGTTCCAAGATGATCAATGCAAAAGTCATGATTGATGGATCCCAGAAATCGCTTGACATTTGTCCAGAATGCGAAAAAGAAGAAATCAATAAATTTCAGGAACACTTAAAGCAAGAAGCAGCTATCCAGTCCATTCTAGCGAATACATACAAAGTATTTGATCGTGAGAGCATCTATTCCAAGGAATTGGAAGATAAAACACTTAATAATTACGATACTGGAAATAAGTCGTGTGAACGAGCTTTGAATTTTTCAAAAAGAATGTTGCGTGACTTTCTGAAGTACGAAACAGGAAATGTAATCTTGAGCGGTCCTCCAGGGGTCGGAAAGAGCCATTTATCTATTGGAATAGCCAAAGCATTGAATGAAAAATTTAAAGAATGCAAGCAACCAAAGAGTGTGCTATTCATTTCGACTTCTGCGCTCTTTTCAAAGATTGAAGAAAGCTTCAATGGTCGAGGAGACTTCACAGAAAGTTATGCTGTGAATCTATTGAGCAATGTTGATTTTCTCTTCTTTGACGATTTGGGAAAAGAAAGTAGCATGAGCGGAAGCCTCAAAGAAGCAAATGAGTGGAGACAACGAGTACTGTTTAAAATCTTGGACAATCGTCAAACAACATTCTTTAACACAAACTTATCGAGCAACGATATTAAAACAATTTACAACAAGGCCCTTGCTGACCGAATTTTCAAGGGTGCAAGCAAACATATTTTTAAATTCCCAGAAAATACAGAAAGCAGGAGATATTGATGGAAAACAAACAATTAAAAGATTTAATCGCAAAAGTTCAGCGCTGGTTTTATGACCGAAATTTGCAAACGCAAGATCCTAACAAGCAATTTTTGAAATTGTATGAAGAGATCGGTGAATTATCACGAGGACTGGCAGAGAACGATGAGGAAGTCACGAAAGACAGCATCGGAGACATCACCGTAGTATTGATCGGTTTGACATTACAGTTAGGAATCAAAACAGAAGAAATTTTCCCAGAAAATAATACATTCGTATTTTCCAAGGCAGCAAAGTCAGAAGACTATTTTGTCTTAATGATGGACCAATCATTGGCCGCATACTTTAACCGACAATCATACCAACTAAAAAATGTTGTTTATGAGTTGATGCGAATTTCAGCATTGCTACATCATGATTTCGTTGAGTGCTTGAATATCGCTTATGAAGAAATCAAGGATCGAACAGGGAAATTAGTGGATGGTGTTTGGATTAAGGAGGAGCGACTAAAATGACAGAAGAAATTTTAAACAATGGCTTTGACAAAGTAAATAAACCTAATCATTACTGTGGACAGTATGGTCTGGAATCTATTGATATTATTCGCAATTTTGCTGGAGGACCAAAAGAAGTCCGTGGATTTTATTGGGGAAATGTCATCAAGTATCTTTGTCGCTACCAAAAGAAAAACGGATTGGAAGATCTAAACAAGGCAAAGAAGTACTTAGACTGGCTCATCGCAGATTTGAAGCGTGAAGATCTCGAAAAGACAGCGATTGTTAAACAGGAGTGAAAGTTATGAGACATTATACTAAAAATCAAATGGATCACTTTCGTCAGCAATTACAATTGTTGATTTTAGGAAAAGGTCTCACTCGCAAAGAACTCTCTAGGAATCTATATCGTGGTGAACAGACGATACAAGAATGGATCACTAAGGATGGCATCAATCCTGACCATGTCCAAGAATTGTGCGAGTATTTCGGTATTGAGGAAAAAACTTTGATGGGTGATCCGGAAATTCTTGCCGACTATAAGCTATATGATCGTGATAAGTATATCTGTACAGGGACTTTAAAAGAACTGAGCAGAATTACTGGAAAAGATGGTGCATTACTCAAATACTACATTCACTTAAACGAACAAGGACGACATGCAGGACATCTAAAACTAGAAAGGGTAAAAGAAGATGAAACGTAAAATCGATTGGCTAATCATTAACTTGGTATTGCTGGCAGGAGTTACATTGGTAGTTGCTATCAATCTCAACTCCAGATTGGCCAAACAAGAAAAAACAATCAAGGATATGCAGTGGACTATCCAAGAACATGAATTAAGTATTCAGCGCTTTGCTGAACAAAATACTGCGCAAGAGGTAATCCTAAACAAATTAAATCGGGAGTATCAATCGCAGGAATGAAAGAAAGCAGAAGCAGTTAAGGAAGCTGCTGAAATGAATAATGTTGGAGGATAATAATGATCAACAATGTGACTCTTATTGGTCGGTTAACCAGAGATGCAGAGCTACGCTATACACCGAGCAATATAGCAACAGCACAATTTAATATCGCATGCAATCGAAATTTTAAAAATACAAATGGTGAATACGATGCAGACTTCATCAACTGCGTGATGTGGAGAGAGCAAGCGGAAAGATTTTGCAATTGGACCAAAAAAGGAATGCTGGTCGGAATTACGGGAAGAATTCAGACTCGAAACTATGAAGGAAATGACGGAAAACGTGTATATGTGACTGAAGTTGTTGCAGAAAATTTCCAAGTTTTGGAAAAGCGTGACAACACTGCCAACCAGAACAGCACGACTGAACAGATGCCACCTAACTATGCAAATCCGATGGACATTGATGAAAGTGATTTGCCATTTTAAGAACAAAAGGAGAAAAAACAATAGCATTTACTTTGAAGAAAGAAATTTAGGAGGTGGAGTGGTGAATAGGCTTAGAGAGTTACGAAAAGAAAAGAAACTAACCCAAAAATATTTAGCGCAAAAATTAGATGTTGCAAAATTGACTATTTCAAGATGGGAGAGAGGGATACATCAAATAAAACTCGATAAAGCGGAAATGTTATCCAGCATCTTCGGAGTGTCTATACCATACTTATTAGGAATTGATGCCGAGAATAGCACAAACTTGCCAGCATACAAAACGCACATGCTGAATATAAATAATATTTTAATTGACTTGCTCCGCAATGCAGATAAACTGACAGCCCAAAATTTGAGTGATATTAAACGAGAGGCTAGAAATTTATACGAAAATCTAGTGTGGCTGCAATACGAGGCAGAAAGGATAGAAAAATGAAAAAAGAGTTAGAAAACCACTATGCAGAAAAGTTTAATAAGCCGGATCCCGCATGTGAACTCAAATATGGTAAACGTATTAAAGAGCTTAGAAAAGCTAATAAGATGACTCACAAAGAGTTAGCAGGAAAAATAGGGATTGCCCCTAGAACTCTTCAAATGTGGGAAAGTGGAAAAAATCTTTCTTTTATTTCTAAAATGTCAAAATTGGCCGATCTCTTTGGCATATCAATTACTGACCTTTTTGACCTTCATGGACCAAAAGGAATGGATAAAATTAAAGAGTCGGGACAACTCAAAAAAATCAAAATTGTTTTTTCAAATTCACAAGAAACTGAATTCTTGGTGAACGATCTCACCCAAGATGAACTGACAGAAATCCTCAGTCAGTTTTACGATGGAAGATTGATGGTAATTCGAAATTTTTATGCAAACCCAACAAACGTCAATTATATTATTGTTGATGATTTTGAAGAATACAATGAGGAGGTGGAAAAATGAATAAACAAGAATTGATAAAAAGTTATGAGAACGCTCGCTTTGGTATTGTTTCAGTAAATGGAGTTTTGAAAGATTTACGGCAATTAGACGAATCACAAAAAGTCACAGTACCGCAGTTTGTGGCGGATTATATTGAATATGCCATAGAGAATGATTGGGATTTTCAAGATTTATTTAAGTGTATAGAAGATGAAGAAGATGAAGAACTTCTGAGATGGGTTTATCACGAACGTAATCAAGAAACGCTTGCTGCCGCTTGGATCAATGGCTATACAGTTGAGAAAGAGAAGCGGTATTTGGTGAAGATTAAAGGGATCGACAGCAAAAGTTGCTATTTAAAACGTGTCGGCAACAAGTAGATTATTAGTGGATCTGATGAATATAGGTATATGTATATACACACGGCACACACCCAAAAAGAGCTTAAAAAAGCTGGTTTTTGTGAGGTGTTTAATAGCCCATTATTTGAAGTTGAGGAGGTGGAAGGATGACAAAAACTATAGAATCGCCAGACTACTATGCACCATACGGGAGAAATGCACGTTATGGAACTCTGGAAGAGTTAAAAGAATTACTACTCTATAAGCGCATTGTGAGATGGGATGCTGATTATTTGTTGCTAGAAAATGGAGTTAAAGTGACAATCGAGATGTCAGAGAATGATTGTTGTGCTTGTGCTGGTGGGGAATTTCAAAACGTAACGCTTGACGCAGTAATCACTGACATAAAAATTGGAGAGCAAACAAAAGAAGAAGACGATTTTGGAACAACTACCAGTACGAACACGGTTATTATTTATCATAACCAGAACCCGATAGCCTTAGCTGAATGCGAGGCAGATAATGGAAATGGTGGCTATTATTATAGCGTGGCTTCTCTAGTGATTGGAAATATCCATTTTCCAGTGGTAGATGCTTAGGAGGTGCAAGATGATTCCAAAATTTAGAGGACTATCTATTGATGAGAAAAGTAAAGGAGAATGGCAATATGGTTATCTGATTGAAGACAATGGACAAGCCTTTATTATCAACGAAGTGGTAGAAGCTAACGAACAATACATAACTATTGGTTCTTGGGATCCAGTAAGACCAGACACAGTAAGTCAATCAACAGGCTTGTATGATAAGAATGGTAAGGAAATTTTTGAGAGGGATATCCTTGATTATAATGGCAGAAAAGTTATTGTTAAATGGCATGGTTCTTATGCTTGTTTTATCTACGAGTTTGTAGACGAACTAAAAAATAGAACGACAGAATGGCAACCGCTATATCTCTCTTATTATAAGTTTGAGATTATCGGAAATTCGCTAGAAAATCCGGAATTGTTGGAGGTAGAGTGATGAAAAAACCTACGGTTGGATCATATTGGGTTCACAAGAAAACTCTTAGAGTATGTAAAGTAATAGCTGTAGGCCTATGGGAAGAAACGCTAGAAGAGTGCGTGGTCTATGTGTCTTTGGATAAGGACCAGAAATGTTGGATTAGACCATTAGAGATCTTCATGGACGGAAGGCTTTATGAGCGACCATATAATTAAATTGAAGAGGTGGAAGAATGACACGACCAAACAGATACCCATATACTAAAAATCAATGGGAAGAAGAAACAACGCTGGTATGTTTTGGTGATGATAGTCGCCTTGAATTAAAGACCAAAAGAAATCGATTGACGGGGGAAACGAAGCAATGACGATTGTATTTTATTTAAAAGATGGCCGTGAATTTGAAGCGCACGGATGTAGTTGGAATGATTTGGATAGATTGGCCAGTCAATTTAATAATGGGCATCTAATGCGTGTTAAGGGTCTATATATCAATCCAAACGAGCTAATTTCTTACGTAGTATACGATGAAGAGGACAACTAATGGACTTACAAAATTTTATCTATTTACTATTCTGTCTAGTCTGGCTAACTGGCTTGATCTGGGCTAGTGTGATCGCTTTTAAAAGCAGAAAGGACAAGCGATGAGTTTAGATGATGTACATATACCAATCAACGAAGATGAGGTACTTTCGATAGCTCAAATAAATAATCGTTTAGAGATTGCCGTTTTATCAAGCATTGGAAAAAAATATGGATATGATCCATCATTTATAACTGATTCATATTTTGATGATCTGTATGATGCGGTATTACCGTTTAACGATATACAAGATTTAAAACGTATTATCGACCGTATTATTGAGGTGGAGGACAATAAATGAGGGTATATGTTGTTAGAAAATACCATGGACGCTCAAGCTGGTGCGATCCTAAACACTTAGCAAAGTATACAGAGAAAGAATTCCACGATAGATCCGAGGCACTTGCTTACCGTGAAAGCTTAGGATTGAATGGAATTATAGAAGTATACTGCAGGGAGGTTAGTAAATGAATCTAAGAAGTCGGTTTGGATATTTGATTTTAGCTTTAAAACAGTATCCTTTTGACAAAGAAATCAAGGAGCGAATTGAAGAAATTGAAGTTCCATGGAAATTAACTGATCCAAATACTGGGATCAAAAGCAATAAGGTGATGACTCCAAAAGCCTTATCTGATATTATCAAAAAAGAATCAGATCCAGAGTTGCACAGACTTGAATTGTTGAAAGAAGCTATCAGCATGGTCAAAAATTCAACTCCAGAAAAAGAGTGGGCAGCAATCAAAGATGTATACATCGATGGAACGCTGACAGTCGAAGGGGCTTCAATCAAATATCTGCATTGTAGTAAGTCACTTGCATACAAAGGAGTGATTGAACCATTCTTTAGTAACCTTGAAAAGAAAATCTATGAACTATCTGTAAATACTAAAATTAACATTAATTTGGAAAAAAGTTAAAAATACGGTCAAAATCGTGGAAAAAATTTAAAATCAAGGTGGTAAAATTGTATTATCGGGTAAAACCGAAGAGAGGTCTCCTTATAGAAAATTGGTTGAGAATTAGTTCAGGAGGCAAGAATACTGGACAATTATCCAGAGACGCAGGTTCGAATCCTGTATTCTCAATGAAACAAGTCAGCAGTTGCTGGCTTTTTATTTTGTAAAGAGAGAGGGGGTGACACTATGAACATTGTGGATCCTATTCGGGATAAAGACGACATAAAAGCGATGAAGGAATACCTCAGAGAATGGAATGAGAGAAACTATCTGTTATTTCTGTTTGGGATTAATTCAGGCTTGCGTGTTGGAGATATCTTGAGGATACGAGTGAAAGATGTTCAAGGATGGCATATCAAGATAAAAGAGCAGAAGACTGGTAAGCAGAAACAGATCAAGATGACAAAGACTTTGAAAAAGGAAGTCAGAGAATATATCAAAGACATGCCACTACATTATTACTTGTTTCAAAGTCGTATCGGAAAAAATAAACCACTCGATAGAAGAACGGTAGACTGGATATTAAAGACGGCTGCTCTCGAATGTGGCATTGAAAACATTGGGACTCATTCAATGAGGAAAACATTCGGATATCATTACTACAAAAAATATAAAGACGTGGCAATGCTCATGGATCTATTCAATCATTCATCTCCTGCAATCACCTTGCGATACATTGGAATTAGACAAGATCAACGAGATAAAGCCATGTCTAATTTTGATTTATAGTTATCAATTAGACACAACGAGTAAAACGCTAGTTAGTTTTTTAAAATCCGTCTAGATTGTTTATCTTATTGAGTTCTTAACACAAGGGCGAATCAGACAGAATATAAGATATGTCTAATTCAAACGAGGAAAACAGAAGAATTTTCAGAAATAACATAATGAATTTCAGAAACAAGTCTATGAAACTATGAAATGTTACAGAGGATTTAAGGATTGAAAGTAGATATTTCGACAAGAGAAAGTCGCAGGGAGTTTTATCTTTCGAAATCATGGAGACAATTAAGACTCGAAGCAATGAGTCGAGATCATTTTGAATGTGTCTGGTGTCGAGATGAAGGAAGGGTGACGACAGATAACCTTGAAGTCGATCACATAAAGGAACTGGAATACTATCCAGAGTTTGCCTTAGATATAGACAATCTTCGCACTCTCTGCAAGGAGTGTCATAATAAGCGACACAATCGCTTTCAATTTCGCAAATCTTCCAAGTTACAAAATAAAAATTTTCGCTCAGACGAATGGTGGGGCTGAAAATTCAAAAAATAAAAAAATTAAGACCCCCCGGTCGAAAAAAATCGATTGAAATCGGATCTTGGGAACCGGTGGGAGGGGTCGATTGTCCAAATATAAAGCACTATTTTTAGAGGGGGAGGGGGCTCATGGAAGAATACTCAGAAAAAAATATAAAAGAATTAGAAAATCAGTTACTTTCTAAAATCAGTTATTTCAGCACTCGAAAAAAGGACGCTGTCCAACTCGAAAAAGTTCACCGCTATCTTTACTTGGTTCGGTTGCTTTACGAATTGAAAGACAGACTTAAACAAGACGGCCTTGTTATCACTGTCCATAATGGCCAGCAAAGATTTCAGAAAGCAAATTCATTGATCAAAGAGATTAATACAACCAGTAATCAGCTTCTTGCAATTGAAAGATCGTTTGACTTTGAAGTTGAGAATTCACCAGTTGAAAAGAAACCGCCATCAGATGGAAGTGATCTATTGTGATTTCTCATCCTTTAGTCGACGAATACATTAAACTTTTTGAAACTGGGAAAATAATTGTCAATAAAGAGCGATCTTTGTTGTTCAATATCGTCAAAGAGAAAATTTATCCAAGGGATGATCTCTATTTTGATGATGAGTTGATTGATAAGTACATTCAGTTCACCGAAAAGAATTTTTTCCCACTTGCTAAATATCAAAAATTTTTGACACCGTTCATTTTCCTTTTCCGAAAAGAGGATGGTGAACCTCAATTTGACGAATTCCTTCTAACATTGGCTCGTGGTGGAGGTAAGAATGGATTCATGTCTAGTAGGGATGCTTTTTTTATTAGCCCGTTATACCCGATCAGGGATTACGATGTAACAATCACAGCCAACTCTGAGAAGCAGGGCAAGGTGTCATTTGAAGAGGTGTACGAAACTGTACAACGAAGAGGATTAGAGGACCATTATTATTTAACAAAGATGTCTATTACAGGTCGGGCGAATAACTCGGTCTTTTCTTATCGGACGAATAACCCGAAGACAATGGACTCTGCACGTGATGGATGTCTTGAGTTTGATGAAATTCACCAGTTCGAAAACGATTCAGCAGTAAAGATCCAGCGGTCAGGGCTTGGAAAAATAGCTCATGCTCGTACATTTTACAACGGTACTAATGGTCGTGTTCGTGAGGGTTTCTATGACAAGATGATTGAAAAATCAATGAAGATCTTGAATGGGGAACTTGACGATTTTCGGCTCTTCCCATTCATCTGCAAATTGGATAATCCTGAAGAAGTAGATGACATGAAGAATTGGGCAAAGGCCAATCCAATGTTAGATGAAACGACACCTTATGCAAAAAGGTTACTTGCAAGAACTAAGGCAGACTATGACGATCTTGTGCTGGAGCCATCTGGCAGGCAGGAATTCATGACCAAACGGATGAACTTACCAGAAGCAGATCTTGAAAAAGATGTGACCACTCGTGAAAAATTAATGGCAACATTAAGAGATCCTGGCATCGATCTTTTAGGAAGATCTTGTGTGGCTGGCTTTGACTATGCTAGTATTCGAGACTTTGCAAGTGTTGGGCTTCTCTTCAAAAATGGTGACGAATTCATTTGGAAGCAGCATAGTTTTGCTCGCAAACAATTTCTGGATGTGTTCAAGATTAAGGCTCCAATCAAAGAATGGGAAAAACAAGGACTTTTCACGATTGTAGATGGACCTAGTATCGATCCAAGAATGTTAGTTGCAAAATTAGTCGAGTGGAGCAAACTATACAATATCGAGTTAGTTTGCGCAGATAGTTTTCGTATGGATTTATTAAAACCACTTCTAGAAGAAGCTGGTTTTGTATTTGAATTTTTACGGAATCCAGGAGCGATCCAATCTAAAGTGGCTCCAATCATTGAGGACGGATTTGCGAATGAGCGGTTCATCTTTGAAAATGATAAGTCAATGCTTTGGTATACGGACAATACTTTCGTGAAGGAAGACAAGGACGGGAATAAGAGATTCTTGAAAAAAGAGCCAGTAAGACGTAAGACAGATGGATTCCACGCTTTTATTGCTGCTCTTTACAAGAGAGAAATTGTCCAGGAAAGCACCGTAGGAGACTTCTTGGATGTTATTGAGGATTGGGATTTTTAGAAAGGAAAATGCTATGAATAAGCGTACCAAAAAGAAACAGTTAGAAATAGAAGTCAAGCAATTAAAATCTGAGCTATTTCTATTGAGTAGTGAAAATTTGCAGTTATTTGACAAACTCAATGAGTGCAAGACTGAACTCAATACTTTAAGTCAAGCATTGAAACGGCACGAAGTCATTTGCGAAAAAAATATTGAGCAAACAAACAAAGAATTTGACTCAATCAAGAAAGAACTGAAGCGTTCTAAAAAATCGTTTTTTAAACGATAAAAATGTGACTTTGGGTGGGTGGCTGGCAAAAAATATAGAAAGGAGGAAACGCCTTGGGATGGCTGAATTTATTCAAGAAAGATGTTCCTGAACCGAGTTTTGAGTTTGACGAACTAGAACGAATTTTTGGCAATTTGGAGTTGAAAAGTCTAGCTGTAGATAAAGCCGCTGAGTTTGTGGCCCGTATTTTTGCAAGGTCTGAATTCAAGTTCCTGGACAATGGGAAGAAAAAACCATCTAACTGGGATTATTTATTGAATGTTAGACCAAACAAGAACGAAACTGCCTCAGAATTTTGGCAAAAAGCTGTCTATCGTCTGATCACAAAAAATGAATTACTGATTTTTTTGTCAGATGACGATCAACTATTGATTGCAGACTCTTATATTCGCCAACGATATGCTGTTTTTGATGATACGTTTGCTTCAGTGACGTGTAGGGAGTATACCTTCAAGAAATCATTCAAAATGAGTGAAGTTATCTTCTTACAATACAACAATAACCGTTTGCAAGATTACTTCACGCAATTATTTAGCGATTACGAAAAATTGCACACTCGCCTGGTTGAAGCTTTATCACGAAATAATCAAATTCGTGGGGTTCTAAGTACTAAGACGAACGCAAGCTTTGACGAGAAGAAACGTGAAAAAATGCAAAGATATGCTGATGGTTTGTTTAAATCATTCACAACTAAGACCGTGGCTATCGTACCTGCTCAAGAAGGTATGGAATATTCCGAGTTAACAAACACTACTGGTACATCAAATTTATCTGTAGATGAATTAAAAAAGCTGCGTAGGCAGTTTGATGATGAAGTGGCTGACATTTTAGGAATTCCAAACGCTTTGATGCATGGTGATATGGCCAATTTGGAAAATAGTCAAAAGATGTTTAATACATACTGCTATCAGTCGCTTGTCAAGAAAATGACAGATGGGCTTAATTTTGCACTACTCAGCAATAGCGAGTACAAAAACAATAAGCGCATCAAAATTATCGGTGAAGGGCAGAGAGATAAATTTGCGCTTGCTCAGAGTATTGACAAGCTTATTTCTTCTGGCTCTATGCTGATCAATGAGGTTCGTGAGGAACTTGGCCTTGAAGCTGTACCGTGGGGTGACAAGCCTCTAATCACTAAGAATTATCAACTTGGTGAGGACATAGAGAAGGGAGGTGAGAAAAAAGATGAAAGTGATTCCGATTAAGGGAACAATTGTTTCAAACAATGATGTGTGGATCTACGACCTATTTGGCTGGGATTACACAGCACCGAAAAGTGTCACGCTCCCAGAAACTGGTGAGCCTATTGAAGTTCATATCAACTCTGGCGGTGGTGATGTTTATGCAGGAAGTGAAATTTACACCGCTTTAAAAGCCTATCAAGGAAAAGTTGTTGTAAAAGTTGTAGGTATTGCTGCTAGTGCAGCAAGCGTCATTGCAATGGCTGGTGATGTTGTTGAAATTAGCCCTACTGCTCAAATTATGATTCATAATGTATCATCTAGCGTAAGTGGTGATAGTAATGCACTGCTTCATGAAGCTGGTGTTCTTGAAGGCTTTAATAAGTCAATCGCAAATGCTTATGTAGGAAAGACAGGAAAAGCATTGGACGACCTACTTGAACTAATGAACAAGACAACCTGGTTTGACGCTGAATCTGCTGTAAACAATGGATTTGCTGATAGGATCATGTTTTATGGAAATGAAGCTCCTACATTAGTAGCTAGTGAAACTCCAACAATTCCACATGACTTTATCGACAAAATGAAGGAAGTGATGACTCCAGATGTCGATAAAATTGCTGAGTTGGTAGCTGACAAGTTAGAAGCTCGCAAAATGGAAAATGAGGCTTTTGAAAATAGTGAATTTGTACAGAAAAAATTTAATATTCCAGAAAGTCAAAAAGATAACTCAAACAAGACTGTGCCGAAAGGGTTCAGTCTTTTCGCATTTTAGAAAGGAAAACATTAATGTCAATGAAATTATCGAATGAATTTGAACAAACTCGCCAAAATTTCTTGAACGCAGTAACAAACGGTGCTCCTCAAGAAGAACAGGCAAAACTCTACAACGAAATGATTGAATCCATGACATCTGAAATGATGTCACAAGCACGTTCTGCTGCTCACGAAGAAGTTTCTGCTATGAATCCGTATGATGCAAAAATGTCTTCTGAAGCTCGTGAATTCTTCAACGCTATTGAAAAAACAGCTCCTGTAGGAGTTGAGAAGCTCTTCCCACAAGAAACTATTGATCGTATCTTTGAAGATATGGTTAAAGCTCGCCCACTGTTGGAACAAATTGGCCTGCGCAATGCTGGTATCCGCTTGAAATTCCTCAAATCAACTCAAACTGGTCAAGCAGTATGGGGCAAGATCAACGGTGAAATCCAAGGACAATTGAAGCAAGAATTCAGTGAAGAAGAAACAATTCAATCTAAATTGACTGCATTTGTTGTGATCCCTAAAGATTCTGAAAAATTTGGACCTGCATGGTTACAATCTTTCGTCTCTACACAAATCACAGAAGCATTTGCAACTGCTTTGGAAGCTGCGTTTTTGAACGGTGACGGTAACGATAAGCCTATCGGCCTTTCTCGTACACTAACAGGAACAGTAGCAAGTGGGTCAACAACTTACGCTGAAAAGGCTGTAGAAACAACAAAACTAACCTTTGCTGATTCAGCAACAGTTGTCAAAGAATTGACTACTGTATACAAATATCACTCTGTTAAATCTGACGGAACAACTCCAGTCGCAGTTGAAGGTAATGTCGTGATGGTTGTCAACCCAGCAGATGCTTGGGATGTTAAAAAACAATATACATCACTCAATGCACAAGGTGTTTACATTACTTCAATGCCATACAATTTGATTTTGGTCGAGTCTGTTGCACAAACAGCTGGCAAAGTTACCACTTTCGTAAAAGGCCGCTATGATGCACTTGTTGGTGGAGGAATCGAATTTGGACGCTTCACTGAGACTTACGCTCTTGAAGACTTGAACCTCTACACTGCCAAACAATTTGCTTATGGTAAGGCACAAGATGAAAAAGCTGCTGCTGTCTGGAAATTGGAAATTAAATAATAGGTGGTGACACCAAATGGAAGACAAAAAACCATTTCATTCGCTTCTTGGAGCCTTCAAGGAGCGAATGAAAATCTTTCATGATGCCGAAGACGAGAATCTTTCACGTATGTTGACCTCATCTGAGGAAGCTATTTTTGATTTGACAGGGGCAATCGATCTGTCAGATAGTCGCACAGAAGAGTTAGTCTTAGAACGTGCGAGATATCTCTATAACGACCAGGTAGAGTTTTTCTTTGCAAATTTTCAAGGGGAAATTCTAGAATTGTCACTAAAAAACCACTAATAGGAGGAAGATAGTGCTAGAAGTAACGCAAGATTTCTTTGATTTCAAAGAAAGTATTGTCCGACATACTGGAGATGTTTTTCAAGTTGATGAAGATCGAAAAAATGAACTATTAGCCAAGTTGCCTGATTTTATCAAAGAGTATAGTATTGTTCCTTTGACAAAGTTAGATGAAGAAGTAGATGATGCAGATGAATAAACCTGATTTTAGATACAAAAAGCCAGAAGTAACTACAAGCGAGCTGAGGACTCCAGTGGAGTTTTACACCTCGAAGATTAGCGATGGACTTCATGGTCGAGATGTGAGTTTTGAAAAAGTATTTTATACTTTCGCAAAAGTGTACTCACCTAGTCTAAAAGACATTGAAATTTCAACTGGAAAATCTATGGAAGCGAGGATGACTCTGAAGATCAGGGATCCTTTAACAAGCTATCAGCCAGACAATAGACATTTTGTGCAAGTAAATGATCACCGATTAGAAAATAAAAAATGGCAGATCATTGATATCCGTCCAGATTATGACAACCGTGATTTTTTAATTGTTGTTATAGGAGGAACGCCAAATGACTAGTGGCGCAACGTTGGTAGGCTTTGATGAAGTCATCAGAAACTTGGAAGCACGACTTAGCGATGCAAAAGTGAGAAGATCAGCTAATAGGGCTTTGAAAGGCGCAGCAAATGAAACTCTAGAAGACTTCAAAGGGGCTTTGGAAGTTTTCAAGGATACTGGCGAAACAATAGCAAGTGCAACAGTCGGAAATGTGACTGGAGCTTTCGAAGGAGTTCCAATGGTAAAACTTGGTTTTGGTGCTGGCTCACGTTGGCGATTAGAACACTTGAATGAATTTGGTTATGCTAAAAAATCAAACCCAAGAGGTTTTGGCGTGATTCGGAGATTTTCAGAAGCTAATCGTGAGAAGTTCAAATATAGGTTAGCAACTAAATTGAAAGGGGAAGGACTTGGATGATGAAAGATAAAATATCGGAAATCTATGACGCTTTAATGCATGATGACAGACTTTCAGCCATCACAATAAAGTCGTTTAAACGTCCTGAAACTTTAGAGGATGATCAAACTAGTATTGTTATCATTCCGCTCGGTCCACCAATTCAAAGCGATCAAGGAAGCAATACAAGCTTATCTAAAACATTTCTCTATCAGATTAATGTTGAATCAATAAATCATATTGAATGCAAAGAATTGCAAAGAATTGTTGAAAAAATAATGGAATCGCAAGGATTCTATCAAATCTCTGGGGGTCTTGACGAATGGATCCCTGAAATTAAACGTTATGCAGATGCCAGGACCTACAAGGGAAAAAGCAAACTGTATGACGATTATTAGGAAGGAAAAATAATATGACACAACAAAAACAAGGTACAGCAACAGTCGGTTTTAAAAGTTTGACTGTCCGCATTTTGGATGGTGCAACTCCAACTGAGGGAGAAAATCTTTTTATCATTCAAGGTAAGAAAGGTGAAGGTGCAACCCAAACAGCTAAAATTACAGGATTAGCAAACGATCCTCAAAAAACATTCGGAAGCAACATCGCCTACCACGTAAACAACCGTGGTGTCGGTGATTTGAAAGTCGAACTCGGCTTGCTTGATATTCCTGTTGCTCTCTATGTGAAAGCACTTGGATATGAAAACGATGATGATATCCTTGATTTTGGAGCCGATACTGTATCAAAAGACGTTTCGATTCTTCTTGAATCCAACACTGCTGATGGTGGTGGTGCTTATTATGGTTTCTACAAAGGAAATCTTTCAATGGATGCTATCGATCTGAATACGATCAAAGACAAAGCAGACGAACTTGCAACAACTGATGTTTCATTCACTGCTGGAGCAAGTACTGACGAACAAACTAAGAACAAGTATGGAACAATGTACTTTGGTAGTGATCAAACTAAGATCAACAAAATGAAAGCTAAACTTGGAATGACTGCTGCTGCGTGATAATTGGGGCATCTAGCCCCTTTTATTTTCTCTCTATGTAGTTGTAAACCTTTTCAAATCTTGTTATAATAAGATATGGAGGTTTTGCAATGAAAAATAAAAAGGTTATGTTTTCAGCTGTATTGGCGATTATCATTTTATCGGTTATAGTCTTTTTTTCTATTTCACTAGCTAATTCAAGCAAGGAACTAGCAGAGACACACAAAGAATTGGAGAGTGTCAAGGAAGAAAAAAATAGGATCGAAAAAGAAAAAGATAAATTATCTTTGTTTGTTTCAAATGTGGATCACGGCTTATTTTTGGAAGCAAATGATTTTGCAATGAACTTAAATAGCATTATTTCATATAAGTTTGGTGAAGGGGTTCTTTTCGATAAGACTTCAATAGCCATAGGAGAACCGAAGAAACAAACTTCTGGGATGATTGCTATGGACCATGATTCTAGTAGTTTTATCCCCGTTACAACGACAGTTACTATTAAGAATGATGATACAGCAAATGTCCAGATCAATTTAGGTAAATTTCTTGCAAGCGATGATAAAGAAAATTATCTAGCATTCGATTCTATCATTTCAAATGAAAATACTGTTGCCGTTGAATCAAAAAATACAATTGTTGTACAAGCTGGGAAAGAAGCTACTGTCGCAATCGTTTATGCAATGAATAAAAATAAAGCAGATAACGAAGTCAATAAAGTTGAATTCGCAAAAACATCGTGGACGAAATAAGAAACACCCGTCAAGGTGTTTTTTATTATAGAAAGGATAACAATGTCAAAAATTACATTCACTATGAAAAACGAAGCTGGAGAAGATGTACTATACTCTAGTAAAGAAATTACTACTCGTGATTATCGTGATTACTTAGTATTGAACGATTCACTCACATCTGATAAAACAGAAGTTGAAAAGCTTGATGAGCAGTTAGGATTTATCGCCTCATTGTTTGAAAATGTAACGGTAGAGCAATTATTGGAACATACTGATTTTGCCAAAATTATTGACGTATTTACTGATATCTATGCTCATCTTGTGGGTGATGTAGACCCAAAGGAGAAAAAGTAGACCCTAAGAATGCTTTGAAACACCTCTACAAGTTTGTCAAAGAAGTGGCTGATGGCCCATATAACATGAATGTACATGATATTATGGATCTGAGTTGGGAAGATCTTATCAACATTATCGACCTGAATGAAGAACAGCCAACAGAAACACCACTTGATTTGTCTGACATTTTCGGAGAAGTTGAAGTATAAGCCTCTTTGGGCTTTTTTTGTTTGTAAAAGGAGGAAAAATGGCAGGTGGAACGCCACTAGGACAAATGTATATCGAACTAGGGCTGGACGTGTCAAAGTTCAATCCTAGCTTAACAAGTGCTAAAAATGCCGTAAAATACTTTCAAAACAATGTCAAGGCACTTGATAGCACTCTAAAAAACAATGGTAAGAGTACAGAACTCCTAAAAGCAAAATACAAGTCTTTAGGACAAGCCATTGAAGCACAAAAAAAAGTACTCGATCAAATGAAGCAGAACTTCGATAAACTTGATCCTGGTTCAGCTAAATTTGACAAAGCCGCTGCTGATATTGAGCGTGAAAATGCCAAGTTGTCAGCAATGGAAGGGCAACTGTACAAAGTTGAACAAGCATTGAAGGCTGTAGGCCGTGAAAATAGCTTTTCAGGTAAAATGGAAGCCCTTGGGAAGAATTTGGTTAAAAGTGGAGATCACATTCAAACATTCGGGAAGAAAGTTTCTGATTTTGGTGGGACATTGACAAAAGGTGTCAGTGCTCCATTGATTGCAAGTGCTGGATTTGCCTTAAAAGCTGCAATCGACTATGAAACGGCATTTGCAGGAGTCAAAAAGACTGTAGATGGAACACCGCAACAGTTTGATAAGCTATCTGCTAGTATTCGTGAGATGGCAAAAGAAATGCCATCAAGTGCAGTTGAGATTGCAAATGTTGCAGAAGCAGCTGGACAATTAGGGGTGCCAATTGGAGCAATCAAGGACTTTTCTAAGACCATGATCAATCTTGGTGTCTCTACCAACTTGAGCTCTGAAGAAGCAGCATCATCAATTGCTAAAATCGGTAATATTATGCAAGTCTCTGGAAAAGATCTGGGTACTTGGTCTGCACACTTTGGATCAGCAGTAGTAGACTTGGGGAACCATTTCGCAACAACCGAACGTGATATTGTCGAAATGACCAATCGTTTGGCGGCAGGCGGAAAGCTTGCTGGATTAACAACGCCTGAAATTCTAGGGCTCGCTACTGCAATGAGCAGTGTAGGTATAGAAGCTGAAGCAGGTGGAACTGCAATGAACCAGACACTTACTGGTATAGGAAAAGCTGTTGCTGGAGTTGGTAAAGGAGCAAAAGAAAAACTGCAACTTATCGCAAGCACAGCAGGAATGACAGCAGAACAATTTTCTACTGCGTGGAAGCAAAAACCAGCTGAAGCTTTGCAAGCATTTATTAAAGGACTCCAGAAAGCTCATGAAGAAGGCAAAAACATGGACGGTATCCTTGATGAACTCGACATGTCTGGAATTCGTCAAGGGAACATGCTTAAATCACTAGCTTCTGCGTCTGACAAGATGGGCGAAGCTGTCCGTAGGTCAAATAGTGCGTGGAAAGAAAATACAGCTCTTACAAACGAAGCTAAGAAACGTTACGAGACAACAGAATCCCAGTTGAAGATCTTTAAGAACCAGGTAACTGATCTGGCAATTGAATTTGGTGGTCCATTGTTAAAAGCTATGAACTCAGGCTTGCAGGCTGTGAAACCATGGATTTCAAAACTTGCTGATATGGCGAAAGCTTTTAGCGAGATGAGTGAGTCTCAACAGCAAAACATTATCAAATGGGGTCTCCTTGCAGCAGGAGCTGGACCAGCATTGTCCATTCTTGGGAAAGGAATCGGTGTTATTAGTGGAATTACCAAAGGAATCGGATTTTTAACTCAAGGTATCGGAAAAATCGGTGGTGGCTTCTCAATTTTAAGCAAGACATTCCAGCTATTTAAGGAGGGGAATAGTCTAGCCTCTTCATTCAAAACAGCCACTTCTAGTATCTTGTCAACTGGAACTGCTGCAGAAGGAGCGGCTGCAAGCGCAGGCAAGTTTGGAACTGCTTTGAGAATTCTCGGGAGTGCTTCTACTTGGGGTGTTATTTTAGGCGGTGCCGCATTGGCGTATGTTGGGAGTATCGCAAGAAGCATGGCAGAAGCAGATGAACGAACCAGGACATGGGGGACATCTGTTA
Organism: Streptococcus lactarius; assembly: GCF_016642265.1. Classification (GTDB taxonomy): domain Bacteria; phylum Bacillota; class Bacilli; order Lactobacillales; family Streptococcaceae; genus Streptococcus; species Streptococcus lactarius. Next base: position 266,551 of record NZ_MRXX01000001.1, on the reverse strand, counting down.
ACAAGGTCCAGGCAGAAGAACTCACAAGACTGAAATCTAAAGTAGATGACGCACATCAAGCCATGGTTAGTTTTGGGACAGGCGGAGCGCAAGCAGTAGAAAATGTACGTAAGAGCGTACAAGGACTGTCCGATGATCTTCAAAAGGCAGTTGACAAAGATCTCGAAAGAACTTTAAAAGGTCTTGAGAAAATTGGAGCATCTGAAGAAATTCAAAAACGTGCTGTCTCTCAAGCAGAACAACAAAAGAAGAATATCCAAACCATGACGGATGAAATCCTCCAGATCTATCAAAATGCATCTGATCAACACAGAAATATCACTCGTGAAGAACAAGCAGTTATTTACGATTATGAAAATCAATTTATCAGCAAGCAACTGGAATTGCAAAAATACTCTGCAGATCAACGAACTGCTATCACGAAAGCGATGAATGGTCAAATCAATGATCTGAATGAGACACAGTTATCTGTTGGGGTTGGTGTTGTTGAAAAGTGGATCAAGGATGAAAACAAGCTTTATAAGGAGCAAGTAGAAACCTTGAAAGATGCTCACGCTAAAGGTATTTACAGCCAAACTGAATACAACCAGAAGATGGAAGAGTTAAACTCTCAACACAAGGCTAAAATGGAAGCGTTTGGCCGTGAGTATGCAGCTCTTCAAAAGAGATTGAGTGAGAAATCCGCTCTTAAATTGAGTGATGACAATCAACGTAAGTACTACTTTGAAGGCCTGAGAAAGAGTTTCGCTGACCTCGGACTCGACTATGACAAGATGATGGCCAAAGCTGATCAATTTTCTGAGATTGTTGGTAGATCATCTGGTATGGTCGCCAAAAGTTTGGAAAATATGTCCGCCGAAACGAAAGACGCCAACCTTGCTTGGAATACTTTGGTATTCGATCCTAAAACTGGACAAGTCAAGACCAACGCTCAAGAGGAAGTGACTAAAGCTCTTCAAGCCGAAAATGGCTGGGAGAATATGCAGTTTATCCTCAAGCATGCAAATCTTGAAACTAATGCTAAGATGACGATCGGTGAAGCACTTGTTGAAACTGGAAAATGGGATAGCTTGTCTTTACAAGAAAAAGAACTTGTGGTTGGCAATAATCAAGGTATGAAAGCAGTTCTTGACAGCAAGACGTTGCTTGAGCAATACAATGCCATGCCAGCAGAGATCAAGGAACTCTTGATGAAGAATACAGACTTTCTTTCGTCTGGTGAGCGTGCTACTGCGATCATTGAACGCTGGAATACGCTGACCCCAGAACAGAAAGAGCTGATCTTAAAGGATGCTGCAAGTGATAAGGCCGAACGTGTACGACTAGCGGTTGACTCTCTTACTGGTATGGCTCACGTAGTCAATTTAGATGCAGAAGATAAAACGAAAAGTGCTATTGCTAGTGCGATGTCTAGCATCTTGACACTACCTACTGACCACAAAACGGACCTGATTGCAACTCCAGACGGTGTGACGCTTGGAAGTAACCTAGCTATGAGTGCACTTGGCTTGTTCAATAATTTCGCAGTGCCTGATAAGTATCTGAATGCCGATGCCAGCAATGCGACTAATGCAGCACAACAAGCTATTAATAAACAGCAAGAATGGAATAATACACCATCCCCAACTAAGCCACAGACTGGTGATCCATCAAATGCAATTAACGCAGCACAACAAGCAATCTATAATCAGAATGCTTGGAATAATACACCATCTCCAACAAAACCACAAACTGGAGATCCATCTAGTGCAATCAATGCTGCGCAACAAGCAATCTACAATCAGAATGCTTGGAATAATACTCCAAGTCCTAGCAAAGGAATTTATGCTGATAGCTCTGGAGCAGTTGGAGCAGCACTAGCGGCCGCTAGTGCGATTACGTCAATTCCGACTTATTGGACAACCGTCATTACAACGATCACAAATTCGATAAAAGGACACGCTAAAGGTACAGACTACCACGAAGGCGGACTTGCTATGGTCAACGACCAGAGAAACCCAAACTACAAGGAGATGGTCACATTACCAGATGGTAGTTCATTCGTTCCAGAAGGTCGTGATGTCATTCTTAATCTTCCTCGTGGATCAAAAGTTTTGCGTGCAGACAGAACGAAAAGATTGATGAAGAAATTAGGAATTTCTAAATATGCGACTGGTGTCGGAATTCCAGAAGATGCGAAATTCTTGAAAGAAATGGAACACGCAAGAAAGCAATTCTCATTCACTAGCGAGACTGTCAATAGCTATAGTGGTGAAAACATCGTTGCTGAGATCGCAATTCTGAGAGCAAGTTTAGAGAAGATCCTTACTGCTATTCTTGAAAAGCCATCAGAAACATACTTAGATGGTGATGTCTTAGCTCAAAATAGCTATCAGAGGTATTCTAAGATCATGGCAAGGGAGGGAATTTAATGTTTAACATGATTATCAATGGTTTTAATACTGGAACGATCCCAAACTGCTATGTGACAGATTTTGGAGAGGACCAGAGTGCAACACCAAGATTTGAAACCAATACAATTTATGGAGCAAATGGCGACTACAATCTATATGATGGTGCTTATGACGGATACGATAAGACAGTCACTTTATATGTTGTCAAGACAAGCGAAATTGAAACCATTATCAATCAATTTAAACCAGAAGAAAACAAGATCGAGTTCAGCCATCGGCCAGGCTCTATTTTTTATGCTGACTTTCAAAGTTCATCGTTTAAACAAAACGGTATCCATGCTTGGACTCTAGAAATTAAGCTAAAAATGCATCCATTCAGGTATTCAAATGACGAAACAGAACTGGTCCTAAATGGAAATGGTACTGTAAACAATCCAGGGACTGTCTATTCAGAGCCGATCATCACTATTGAAGGAAATGGAGATGTGACGCTTACAATTGGGAAACAAGTCATGCAACTTACAATTGATACAAAGGCTGTCATAGATTGCCGTCATAAAAAGCAAAATGTTTATGACAAAAACGGAAATTTGAAAAATACATTAAGGACCAGAGGTGGTTTCTTTGAATTAGCTCCAGGAACGTCTGGTGTTGTTGTATCTGGGACAGTATCAAAGATCAAAATCAAAGGAAATTGGAGGTATAAGGTATGATCTATCTGCAAGAGGGGAATTTCCCTCTTAACGAGGCTTTTAGTGCAGAAATCATTCAAGAAGCCAATAGTACTTATCAACTTACTTTCAAATTCCCTACGTCTGATTCAAAATGGGAGCTACTCACGCCTGAAACTGATCTAGTTGCAGACGATCTGCATGGAGAGCAGTACTTTACAATTTTTGAAGTGGAAAAACAACATGGTTATATTACTGTCTACGCAAATCAAATTGCCACACTTTTAAATAGTTTTTCAATCAATACAATCAATGTTGATCGGGTGAATGGTGCCACTGTGATGAATGCACTTGTTTCAGCTTTCAAAAGAGAAACACCATTTACATTTTTCTCTGACGTAACGTCAAAGCATACTCTCAATCTAAAAGATATCTCAGCGATGGAAGCATTAGCAAAAGACAAGCATTCCATCGTTGGACAATGGGGTGGAGATCTTGTTCGTGATAAATACAGTGTCCGATTGCTTGAACATGGTGGGATCGAAAACGAATCATTGTTTGCCTATAAAAAGAACATGAAGTCGTTTCAAGAGTCGAAGTCCACCAAGGAGTTGAGGACACGGATCCATTTTAAAAAGGTTATTGAAGCTCACGAGGAAGGGAAGAAGGATCAGATCCTAACCGTGACCGTTGATAGTCCGCTGATTAATAAATACAAGCATATCTACGAAGCAGATATGGAAGTACAGGATCAGGATGTCGTTGATCAGAAAACACTTGAAGAATATGGAAAACGCTATTTTCACGAGACACTATGCGACATGATTGAAGAAAGCCTTGAAATTGATGTTGTAGGCCAGGCAGATCAACCAGTACACATGTTTGATATAGTGAGCATCTTCCATGAACGATATAATGTTGATATTCGCAAGAAAATCACAAAATATAAGTTCAATCCAATGAGCAAGAAGCTTGTCAGCATTGGTTTTGGTGAAGTATCCAGGTCTCTAGCTGAATCTATTTCTGGAATAGTGAATGATTCTGTTGATAAGAAAATGAAATCTTATGATGCGGAATACGAAGCAAAAGTTCAGAAGCTTGTAGACAATGCAAATGCTGAATATGATAAGCAGTCAAATGATCTGAAACAAAAGATTACCGATGGAATTGAGCAAGCAAAAGCTCAAGCAGAAGTCGTTAAGCAGGAAATTTCAAACTCAATTGATCAAAAAATAGCAGATGCTAACACGATCAATAAAAATGAGATCAAAGAAGAATTCAATGCAAAATATGGCGACATCGCTGTCAAAATGGAAGGGCTAAAGTCTACTACTGACCAATTAAAGACCAGTGATGCAGATATTAAGAAAATAATCAATGACTTCAAAGCTCAAACACAAAGCCAATTTGTCGGTGTCCAAGGCGCTCAATCACGCTTTGAGCAAACGACTGAGAAAGCCATTTCTGACCTTACTAATGTTACAAATGGCAAGGCAGATCACTCTTATGTCGAACAGACAGTGGCTGGTGTCAAAGAAGAGTTCACTTCAATTGGCGTTGGCGGTGGCCCAAACATGCTCAGAAACTCAAGGGCAGATGAAGGCCTGAAATATTGGACAGAAGCAAATAACAGATTAGCATTCACATTCCATCAATTCTACTTCAATGGTCAAAAACGAATGTTTGAATTGAGACCTGGTGCAGTCGTTAAAAGCCCACGCTTTATTGTAAAGCAAAACGTTGACTACGTGTTGAATATCCTTGGATTTGATAATAACTCTAAATATTTCCGAATCTATTTCTGCAAGCGCAAAAAAGGCTCAACAGCAGATTTTGAAGAGAAACAATTGGTATTTGACGGGAATCCACAATTGACAGATGGGCCTGTTTTTAACAATTCAAAAGCAATCAAAAAATCATTCCAATTTAATGTTGGAAATTTTGATGATGGTTATCTTCAATTTGAATACGACAGAAATAACCCTAACAAATGGTCAGGACTATTTATGACAGAGCTTGACTTCTACGAAGGTACAAATGACCGTAAATGGCAGCCTGCGCCAGAAGATCAAAATTATCTAGTAGAACAAGCACAAGCCACTTTTGAAAAGACAGTTCAAGGCCTTTCCACTCAATTAACAAAATTAGAGACAAAAACTGGTCCAAGCGGTGAACTTGAACAGCGCATGCTGACCTACTCTGAAAAAGCTGCTGTAGATGCCCTGAAAGGAACAAGGCAGATTCTAGAACAATGGTATGTTGCCAAGTATCAATATACGGAAGATGTAGCTGGAATCACAAGAAAATTTGAAGATTTAAAACAAAACAATGATCAAGTTATAGCTTCTAAGATTGCCGAATACAAGCAGACAGTAGACGGACAGTTTACAACAATCACAAATCAAATGGGCGATATGTTGAGAAAAACGGATATCCAGATCACCCCTGGTCAGATCAGTTTTGGTGTTGGTAAGGAAATCAGTGGAAGAACAATCAGCTCCTTGCTTGTACAAGAGCCAGAGGCCATTGCTTTGATCGCCAAACTGATCAAAGTTAAAGGTGACATGGTAGTTGATGGATCTATTTTAGGCCGTCATATCGCAAGTGAGAGTGTTGAGACAGGACACATGAAGGCTGGATCAGTTACTACACCTATCTTAGCTTCAAACTCAGTTACAGCTGATAAAGTGTTGGTAGATTCGGCTATGATCAATAAGCTGGTGTCAAATCAAGCTTTTATAAGAGAATTGACATCGCAGAAGGCATTTATCACACAACTTTCTTCGATTGATATTGCTGCAAATCGTTTTACGGGCGAATGCATCCAGTCATCAAATGGATCTCTCATCTTTGATTTGGCTAAAAATAAATTAACTATGTCAAGTGATACAGCGTCTATTGTGCGAGAAGATGCAGGATACCCGACACAGTTCATAAGATACGAGTCTAGCATCGAACAGAATCAGAAACATTCAAGGACAATTATTGGCAGCAATCGGAATGGCTCAAAAAATTGGAACTCTGTATCGTTTTCGGGAATAGTAGTCGATAACAATTCTAATAATGGAGTTGATAAGATTTTCCAATATGGGGATTATAATAACATGCGTCACGCTTCATCTGATGATGGCTGGAACTTTGGGGTGGTATCTCAAACTTTAACACCTGGTATCTGGAACAAAAACTCCGAAATTTGGTGTAGGCATTTTGTTATTCCTAAAAAAACAAAATCAGATACAGACAACCCAGCTGAATTTATCCGTTTAGATGAAAGCGTGGCTGCTTTATGGAGATTGTGGGCGCACGCAATTGGACAAATATCAATGACCACAGCTATGACTAATAAAGTTAAAGCAATGATTGATGCATTTGCTTACGGCCGTGACAATATTAACTAATAGAGGTAAATAAATGAACGAACAAACTTATGTAGCTATCATCACAGACTTAGCTAATCAATTGGCTAGTAAGTCAATCAATGAAGCTGAGTTTAAAGCACGATTGACCGAATCACAGGAACATGTAGCACAACTTGTAAACGAAGTTGAAAGCTATCGCTCAGTCTTAGAATCTGATAAAGATTTGAAGGACCTTTTTGAAGAAGTCAAAAATAAAAAGGAGGTGAATAAATAATGGATTACAAAGTACAGTTTAAAGCATACGATGCAGTAGCTGATACCACAAAAGTAGCCATCAAGCAGGACTTCCCCTATCGTGTTTTTGAGGAATTTCTTCCAAAGAATCGTACGACAGATGAAGACTCTGTGCTAGTTGAAGCTGTTCTCAATATCGTTCGCATGGAACTTGATACATCGGGAGCAATTGTAGCCATTAAGAAAGAGCTTGACAAGTCTGTCGAAGCTAACAATGATGCAATTGCTAAGATTCAGGCTCTCACGAAGGATAATGAAGTGAAAGCAAACCAAATCCAGAAGATCAAGGATGTTGCTGATTGGAACATTTTGGCCCGTGTAACGGATGTTGATAATCCAATGGATCCTACAATCTTTAAGCGTGGACTTGAGTTAGTAGATCTTGGACAAGTCGGGAAGACTTACCAACCGCAAGAAATCTTCACTCTTGAAGATCAAAGCCATACAGAAGCTTTTGGAGAAGGCAAGCGTGTCATGATCCAAGTGAATAATCCATTCACCTATCAGGGCGAAACCTTGGACCAATTGAACAGCCTTTACCAAAACGGTAAGATTGGTATCTGGAAATGGACGAAGCCTAAAGAAGAAAAACCAAGTGCTTCGACAGCAAAACCAGCAACAGAAACAGCAGAAAAACCTGCTGTATAAACAGATTGGAGCGTGATTTATGGTACATTTCACACCAGAGGACATCTCAATGATTGTAGGATTTATTGGCGTTCTGTTGGGAATTTACGGCAATTTTAAAGGTACAATTATTGCGCAGGAAAAGCGCATGGTTGTAATGGAAAAAGATATTGAGAATATGCGTGATTTCCGTTTGACGGCTGTCAGACGGCTAGATAATCACGATGAACAGAATAAGTCTCTACTCATTCTCGCAGAACAAGTCAAGGCTTTGAGCGAGGATATGAAAGAGTTGAAGGCTCTCATTCAAAGTAAAAATAATTAAAATAAAAAAAGAGGTAATATTATGAACAAAATTAACTGGTCAGTACGTATCAAAAACAAAAACTTTTGGCTTGCAATTGTGCCAGCCTTAGCATTGCTATTTCAAGCATTTGCCGATATTTTCGGCATCAAATTGGAATTTGGGCAAACCATTGATAAGATCCTAGTATTTGTCAATGTGTTGTTTGCCTTCCTCGTTTTGGTTGGAGTGGTGAATGATCCAACAACGACAGGATTGAGTGATTCAACTCGAGCACTTGGTTATGAAGAACCTAGCCAAGATTAATATATTTTTACTGGCAACCATTTATTTTTGGGTGTTTGCCTTTGATTTTAGAAAGGAGAAAAAATTATGAGTGTACAACAATCTATCGTAAATGGCTTTATTAGTCGTAGAGGGCTGATTACCTATTCAATGCTCGGAAGTCGTAACGGTTCAGATGGAACTGGGGACTGTTCTGGTATCATGTCGCAAGTGTTGAAGGAAGCAGGTATTCCAATCCAAGGCTTACCATCGACTGTCACGCTTGGACAACAACTCGCAAACAATGGTTTCTATCGTGTAAGTCGTAATCAAGACTGGACCGCTGAAACAGGCGATATTATCCTTATGTCATGGGGTGCTGATATGGCCTCATCTGGTGGAGCTGGTGGTCATGTCGGAGCGATGATTGACGGTACGTACTTTATTTCGTGCGACTACTCAACGCAAGGTGCAGCAGGACAAGCTATTAATACTTATCCTTGGGATGATTATTATAGCTGGAATAAGCCAGCTTATATTGAGGTGTGGCGATATGCTGACACAGCACCTCAAACAAACAATCAAGCAAACACAGCCGTACAGCCTCAAGAAAAGGCTTATTACGAAGCAAATGAAGTCAAGTATATCAACGGTATCTGGCAAATCAAATGTGACTATCTCGCACCAGTCGGCTTTGATTGGACAGAAAACGGGATACCTGTTTCCATGGTAAACTGGGTAGATGAAAATGGAAACAACTTGCCAGATGGTGCAGATCAAGACTTCAAAGCTGGAATGTACTTTAGCTTTGAACTCGATGAAGTCAATATCTCAGACACAGGCAAAGGCGGATATTACGGTGGCTATTACTGGCGATTGCTTGAATTTGGCCAATTTGGCCCAGTCTGGCTATCATGTTGGGACAAGGATGATCTAGTTAATTATTATCGTTAAGGTGGCGAATTATGCAAATTAACTCAACAAACCTAAAACAGTTTGAAGGTGGAGTAGTAGTCAAACAAGGAGACTCTGCCTCCACTTTTGGATATTGGTTATTGGATGAGCAGATGAATCCTATCAGTGACTTAAACGGTAAGAATGCAACAATTAGGATTTTCAATCAAAATGGAAAAGCAACTTTTGAAGGTACAGTTGAAAATTCAAAAGTTACTTTTAAGATCAACAAAGTTCTCACCGTTGGTTCTTACATAGTTGAGGCAGAATGTGACGGATATGTTTTCCCAAGTGATCGCTCTGCAAGATTAGAAGTCACCCAGTCAGCTGAAAAATTCACAAGTGAGTCAGAACTTGAATTAGTAAAAAATAATGTTCGGGATGAAGTTGCTAAATACATCAATGACCATCAAGGAGCTGGAGTCGTTGACGAATTGCCAGACCTTACTACACTATACAATCTAGCTAAAATTTAGGAAGGATACTAAATATGTCATTAAACACTGAAAAACTAACACAATTCGCACAAGCGGTCGGAGCTGATGTCAAGGAAATTAAAACAACCCTTGCAAACAAAGCCGACAGGTCTGAGCTTGGACAAGGTGGCATCACGCAACAACAGTTAGACACTGCAATTGCTGGTGTTAAAACTGCTATTTTAGGCGAAGGTGTTCCAGAAGAATTGGACACACTCAAAGAGATCGCTGACCGCATCGCAAATGGTGGTGGATCAGCAGACCAAGCTATCGTTGCAAAGCTAACCGAATTTGGTCAGAAATTCACTGATCTTGAAAACAATGACCTTGTTTCTGCATACAATACTGCGAAAGCGTGATTGAATGAGTATGAAAAACCTTGAAAATCTAGCTACGGAAATCGGTAAAGACATCAAGGATATCAAAATGCGCTTTGCGACCAAGGATGAAGTTTCACAAAAAGTGGATAATAGCGTATTTGAGAAAGTTGAACAGCTATTAAAAGATGAGAATAAGATTAATAATTCAGTTTGGCTATGGAACAAAAATATGGGTATTTTCAACTCAAATGACTGGTTCAGATATAAGCCGATTTTTGCTAATAAAGGCAACAAGTTCTATTTATTGAATATCCGTGGTGTATTCAGTTACGTTGTTTCAAAAGATGGAACACGTTTATTGAATAAATTTTCTCAATCAGATTCATTGGTTACTACCGAGTATGTAGCTAGTGAGGATTCCATCCTTTACATCACATCGAAGCCAAACGAAAATGCAAAGTTATTCAACGCTTCATTAAGAGAGTTGCAAAACGCAAACGTGGACTTTGCCAATCTTCCAAACGACTATATCTCTTTGAAAATTCCTAAACTTTCACTAGAAATTCAACCTGAAGAATTGAGCTTCGTTGACGTAGTGAAACAAATACTTGATGAGAAGACTTTCAAAGTTGGTAAAGCATGGTCTGGTAACGGTAATGGCACTTACGATGCTGGAACATGGGGAACTTATCCAGCGGTTAACCTAAAAGCTGGAGTCACTTACGGATTGAAGAATATCCGTGGAGTGTTCACGCACTATTTTGATAAGTCAGGATCTAAAATCCTTACCTTCTCAACCAAAGACGAGATAATCACAAGAGATTTCACACCGAATGTTGACGGATACATCCTTATCAGTCGTCAAACGGTTGATAAACCGTCTAAAATCTTTCAAGGTGGCCTTGGAAGTGCTCGAAACCTTGACGGTCTTGAATATGGAACAAGTGCTATTACTCCTAAAGTACCGTTCATCATTCCAGACACGAGCACTACACAATTCGGATTGGACATTGCTGGCATTGATGTGACACAACAAACGACTGTTAACAACCTCAGTTATATGTCACCTATCAAGAAATGGGAGAAAAGCCGTGGTTTCATTGATACGATTAACGTATACGTTAAACAAACTGGAACATACAACTTTGCGATTGGGAATATTGACCAAAACGATTTGATTGTATCCCCTCGAGCGTTCCAAAAGCAGTTGAACGCTGGATATAATACGCTAGATGTTATCAATGAAGAACGAGAGATCTTCTACGGTGAACAGTTGTTCTTTGAATCTCATGATAATACAGTCTATGCTGCTAAAGGTGAACGTAACTTAATTCAAGATGCACAGCACGTTACGAGCAACGCTGGGTATTCTGGTAAGGTCATGTATGGAACGGATAACGCTATTCCATTCAACTACAAAGTTGCGGACGAAAGCACAAAAGAAAAGGCTGAAATCTTGAAGCAAAAAGTAGATAAGATTGAACCAATCGTATCTAGCTTGGAGTTGTTCAAGAAAACGCCTATGCTAGTCAGTCCAAACGGTACTAAATACCGTTTAATCGTAGATAACAGTGGTAACCTATCAACCGTATCAAGCGTACCAAACAAGGTTGCAGTTTTTGGTAACTCAATCTTGAGCCATCATTGGTTACAAGGAATGGGTATGGCAGCAAGCGCCCCTGATAAAGACTATTTCAGCTTGATTAAGAGTTACATCTTATCTAAAAATCCAAGCGCTAGTGTAGTCCGTGGGAACGGTGCAGACTGGGAGTCAGAACCAAGCAAGCGTAAAGAAGTATTCGATAGTAAGATGAAACAATCCTTGAGTGCTGATACAGATATTGTTATCTTGCAATTTGGGGATAATCTTAACACAGACGAAAAACGCAAAAACCTTGAAACTGACATTCCAAATCTTGTAAGCTGGATACGTGCCGTTTCACCTCGTGCGCTCATTTATTGGGTAGGTATCTATTACGCCTCACCAGACTTTTTAGACCGTGTGAAGCGCATTTGTGAGCCTTTAGACATTACGTTTGTCGATATCTACAAATATTCTAAAGATGCAATCTATAAATCTGAAATGAACAAGGTTCTTCGATTGCCTGACGGGTCCAACTACACAATCACTAATCAAGGTGTTGCAAGCCACCCAGGCGACATCGGACACAAAGCAATTGCAGATGAAATTATCAAAAATTTCTTGTTTTAAATTCAACAGCGGTAGCATAACGCTACCGTTTTTTTATTTGCGCTGATTTCCGTCAAAAAAAGTGATGATTAAATAAACATCACTTTGCTTTTTTTAATTGATTAGCGTATTCTGTCATTTTAATTGCATGTTTTAAACGCATGTTCATAATATCAGAAACACCATTTTTATATTTATCTATTGCTTGAGTAGACAAACCACAATTTTTACTAATAGCATAGGCTGTTGCATTTTCTAACAGCCATTCAATAGCGTTGATATCTACTAACATCTTCACCTCACAAAAAACCAAATAATCACTATAATCAGAACTATTCCTAAAATAAATTCAATTTTTTCTTTAACAGTAGTTTTTCTAACATTACATTTTACTTTCATATAGATACCTGTTATAATTAAAGCAAGCCCCACTAGGGGGCGGATAGTGAGTGATCACTATCCGAATTCGATGTGCCACTCAATACTAATGATGAACAAGTTTATTTTTACCACTATCTTATTCGTCTTAGCATTGATTGGCTTTTTTCTTCGCCTTAACATTTATTTTTCCTTTCTTTAGTTTCCTTGTCTAAGGTTTCCTCCTTAACCTTATGTATCTATTATATAACTAAAGTTGTATAATGTCAAGCAATTTGATTAACTTTTTAAAAGAAAAATAAAATTTATTTTCCTATTAAATAACTTTCTTTTGTATCTATGATAAAAAAGAAAACTTGAACTTTCTTGGAAGCTATGCTAAACTAGTAATACAAATGGTGAAGCAGTGAAAGTTTAGAAGCAGTTCCTAAAACAGACCCAAAAAACAAAAAACAGCGAATTGATTGACTTTTAGAAACTCCCACCGGCTCCATATATAATTTTGGAAGATTACTCAAGAGGCTTAAGAGGCCGTGTTGGAAACGCGGTAGGCGTGTAAAAGCGTGCGTGGGTTCGAATCCCATGTCTTCCGTTGTTGAGACATCATTGTGTAACAGTGGTGTTTTTTTGTACAAAAAGGAGTGACCAAAGGGGTCACCAAAATAGACAATGCAGAAAGGAGAAAAAGTGATTGCACAGCTAGATACCAAAACAGTTTATACCTTCATGGAAAGTGTGGTCAGCTTGACAGATTATGTCGAGAAAGCCAAAAGCATGGGCTATGAGTCCTTGGGAATCATGGATGTTGACAATTTGTATGGTGCTTATGAGTTTATCGAAGCTTGCGAGGCCGCTCACCTCAACCCCTTAATCGGTCTGGAAATTGGGCTGGAGCTTGGGGATCAAACCATTCCTTTTCGCTTGTTGGCCTTGTCAACCCAAGGCTATCAGAACTTGATGAAGATTTCAACGAGTAAAATGATGGGAAAGAACAGCTGGGAAGATGTGAAGCACTTGATGCAGCATGTCGCAGTCATTGTTCCGGCTCCTTATGCCAGTGAGGAGTTGCCTTTATCCTGTGATTACTATATTGGGGTTTTTGCGGATACACCCGCAGCCTCATTTACGCATCCCGTTCTCCCTCTTCATACGGTACGTTATTTCGAAAGGTCTGATCTGGAAGCTCTCCAGATGCTTGCTGCGATTAAGGAAAATCAAACTTTAACAGAAACAGGTTCGATGGATGCGAGCTTGGCCTTAAAAAGTCCCCAAGATTTGAGAAAAGTCTTTGAAGTAGCCTTTCCTCAGGCGGTAGAAAATCTAGAACAGTTAGTAGCAGGTATTCATTACCAAATTGATACCCAGTTAAAATTGCCTCGTTTTAACCATAAAAAACCAGCAGTAGAAGAACTGAGAGAATTGTCGCAAGCAGGTCTTGTTCAGAAAAACTTAAGAGGTGCAATCTACCAGGAACGATTGGAGCAGGAGTTAGAGATTATTCACCAAATGGGCTTTGATGATTATTTCTTGATTGTCTGGGACCTCCTTCGTTTCGGACGCTCTCAAGGCTATTACATGGGAATGGGACGTGGATCTGCTGTAGGCTCACTAGTTGCCTATTCCCTAGGGATTACAGGGATTGACCCTGTGGAGAAGAACCTCCTCTTTGAGCGCTTTTTAAATGTGGAGCGCTATACCATGCCGGATATTGATATTGATATTCCTGATATCTATCGTCCAGAATTTATCCGCTATGTGAGAGACCGTTATGGGAGTTACCATGCGGCTCAGATTGTAACCTTTTCAACCTTTGGCGCGAAGCAAGCCATTCGCGATGTCTTTAAACGCTTTGGAGTTCCTGAGTACGAACTGACCTCTATTACCAAGCGTATTGGTTTTAGAGATACATTGACGACCGCTTATGAGAAGAACCTGGCCTTTCGACAAGTAATCCGTAGCCGAACGGAATTTAAGCGTGGCTTTGAGATTGCAAAAAGAATCGAGGGCCAACCTAGACAGACTTCGATCCACGCGGCTGGGGTCGTGATGAGTGACCAAGATTTGACCGATCATATTCCTCTCAAGTATGGAGAGGACATGTTCATTACCCAGTATGATGCCCATGCAGTAGAGGCCAATGGTCTGTTGAAAATGGACTTTTTAGGCTTGCGCAATTTAACCTTTGTTCAAAAAATGAAGGAAGCAGTCTATGAAAAGTATCAAGAAGATATACGAATAGAAGCCATTGATTTAGAGGATCCAGCAACGCTGGCCTTGTTTGCGGCTGGGGATACCAAGGGGATTTTCCAATTTGAACAGGCTGGGGCCATTCGTCTTTTGAGGCGTGTGAAACCCAATCATTTTGAAGAAGTGGTAGCGACCACCTCTCTCAATCGTCCAGGAGCTAGTGATTACATTGACAATTTTGTAAAACGAAAACATGGCCAAGAGAAGGTGGAAATTTTAGATGCCTCTATCGCAGATATCTTAGAGCCTACCTATGGGATTATGCTTTACCAAGAGCAAGTGATGCAGGTGGCTCAGCGCTTTGCAGGATTTAGCCTTGGGAAAGCCGATATCTTACGGCGCGCCATGGGCAAAAAAAATGCTGCAGAAATGCACAGGATGGAAGATGATTTCATCGCAGGGGCTCAAAAACTCGGTCATACCAAAGAAAAAGCTCAAGAAGTCTTTGCCATCATGGAAAAATTTGCCGGCTATGGTTTTAACCGGTCCCATGCCTATGCCTACTCTGCCTTAGCTTTTCAAATGGCTTATTTCAAGGTTCATTATCCAGACGTTTTCTTCGATGTTATGCTCAATTGTTCGAGCAGTGACTATCTGACAGATGCGCTCCAGTTTGACTTTAAAGTAGCTTCCTTATCGATTAATACCATTCCATACAGGGATAAGTTTCAAGATAGAAAAATCTACTTAGGCATGAAAAATATCAAGGGATTTCCGAGAGAGTTTGCCTATTGGATCATCGACAATCGTCCTTTTGAAAGTGTCGAAGATTTCATTTTACGACTTCCAAATCAGTATCACAAATTGCCTTTATTAACTCCTTTGGTCGAGCTTGGCTTATTTGATAGTTTTGAGAAAAACCGACGCAAAGTCCTTCAAAATTTACCGAATTTGTTGGTCTTTGCGGATGAATTGGGTAGTCTGTTCGGGGATTCCAATTACTCTTGGACGGAGACAGAAGACTTTAGCCAAGCTGAAAAATATGAGAAAGAGCAAGCTCTTATCGGGGTTGGATTAAGTCCTCATCCCTTAGCCACTATTGCGCAAATGAGTCCTTTTGAGATCCAGCCTATCTCGCAACTGGAGCAAGGCCAACAAGCTCGGATTTTGGTGGAAGTTCAATCCATCCGAACGATTCGGACGAAGGCAGGGGATCTCATGGCTTTCCTACAAGTCAGTGATACCAAGAAAAAATTGGATGTGACCCTTTTCCCAGAAACCTACAATCGATTTTCTTCTTTGATCAAAGAAAGTGGCTTTTATTACTTGTCTGGGAAAATCCAAGAACGAGAGGGTCACTTGCAAATGGTTCTATCAGAAGCGCAATTAGCGACCAATGAGAAATTCTGGATTCAATTGGCTGACCACAGTCAGGATCAGGCCATTCTTTCGATTTTGAAAAAATATCCTGGTCCTTACCCAGTTGTGATGCGCTATGAAGATGAAAAGAAAACCTTGCAACTGAAAGGGTATCCAGTTCAAAAAAACAAAGAGTTAGAAGCAGAACTCAAGAATCTGGTTATGAAAACGATTTATCGATAAAAACTATGGAAAATACGAGATATTTAGTCCCATTTGTGTTATAATTACGTAGAATGTAAAAGAAAAAAGGAGCAAATAACGAAATGAAACGTATTGCTGTTTTAACCAGTGGGGGAGATGCCCCTGGTATGAACGCTGCTATTCGAGCGGTAGTTCGTCAAGCAATTTCAGAAGGCATGGAAGTTTTCGGTATCTATGATGGATACGCGGGAATGGTTGCTGGAGAAATTCATCCGCTGGATGCTTCATCGGTTGGAGATATCATTTCACGTGGTGGTACTTTCCTTCACTCAGCTCGCTATCCTGAATTCGCTCAGCGCGAAGGCCAATTAAAAGGGATTGAGCAGTTGAAAAAACACGGAATCGAAGGTGTAGTTGTCATCGGTGGAGATGGTTCTTATCACGGAGCGATGCGCTTGACAGAGCTTGGCTTCCCAGCTGTTGGTCTTCCTGGAACAATCGATAACGATATCGTTGGAACAGACTTTACCATTGGTTTTGACACTGCAGTGACAACTGCAATGGATGCCATCGACAAGATTCGTGATACTTCATCTAGTCACCGTCGTACTTTCGTCATCGAAGTGATGGGGCGTAATGCTGGAGATATCGCGCTTTGGTCAGGTATCGCGTCTGGTGCGGATGAAATCATCGTCCCTGAAGAAGGATTCGATATCAAAGATGTGGTTGAAAGTATCAAAGAAGGTTATAAAAAAGGCCGTACGCATAATATCATTGTCCTTGCTGAAGGTGTAATGTCTGCGGCTGCATTTGGTGAGGCTTTGAAAGAAGCTGGTGATGAAAGTGACCTTCGTGTGACGGAGCTTGGACATATCCAACGTGGTGGTTCGCCTACTGCGCGCGACCGTGTCCTTGCATCACGTATGGGTGCTCACGCCGTTAAACTTCTGAAGCAAGGGATCGGTGGTGTAGCTGTTGGGATCCGCAATGAAAAAATGGTGGAAAACCCAATCCTTGGTGATGCAAAAGATGGTGCTCTCTTTAGCTTGACGGATGACGGTAAGATCGTCGTAAACAACCCGCATAAAGCAGATCTTGGTCTTGCTGAATTGAACCGTAGCTTGTCATCTATTTAATTTCATTACTTAAATTCGTTAACATGTCTTAAAAAGACAGATATATAAAAAAGGAGTCGTATATCATGAACAAACGTGTTAAAATCGTTGCAACTTTAGGTCCTGCGGTCGAAATCCGTGGTGGTAAGAAATTTGGCGAAGATGGATACTGGGGCGAAAAACTTGACGTTGAAGCTTCAGCGCAAAATATTGCTAAATTGATCGAAGCTGGTGCTAATGTTTTCCGTTTCAACTTCTCACATGGTGACCATGCTGAACAAGGTGAACGTATGGCAACTGTTAAACGTGCAGAAGAAATCGCTGGTAAAAAAGTTGGTTACCTTCTTGATACAAAAGGTCCTGAAATTCGTACTGAATTGTTCGAAGGTGAAGCAAAAGAATATTCATACAAAACTGGTGAAACTCTTCGTGTTGCGACAAAACAAGGAATTAAATCAACTCGTGACGTTATCGCTTTGAACGTTGCTGGAGCTCTTGACATCTTTGATGATGTTGAAGTTGGTCACCAAGTATTGGTGGACGATGGTAAATTGGGTCTTCGTGTTATCGAAAAAGATGCTGCTAAACGTGAATTTGTTGTTAAAGTTGAAAACGATGGTATCATCGCAAAACAAAAAGGTGTAAACATTCCTAATACAAAGATTCCTTTCCCAGCTCTTGCTGATCGCGATAACGATGATATTCGTTTCGGTTTGAAACAAGGAATCAACTTCATCGCTATCTCATTTGTACGTACTGCAAAAGACGTTCAAGAAGTTCGTGCAATCTGTGAAGAAACTGGTAATAGCCACGTTCAATTGTTTGCGAAGATCGAAAACCAACAAGGTATCGAAAACTTGGATGAAATCATTGAAGTAACTGATGGTATCATGATCGCTCGTGGTGACATGGGTATTGAAGTACCATTCGAAATGGTTCCAGTTTATCAAAAGATGATCACTTCTAAAGTAAACGCTGCTGGTAAAGTTGTTATCACTGCAACAAACATGCTTGAAACAATGACTGAAAAACCACGTGCAACTCGTTCTGAAGTATCTGACGTCTTCAACGCTGTTATCGATGGTACGGATGCTACAATGCTTTCAGGTGAATCTGCAAATGGTAAATACCCAATTGAATCTGTAGCAACTATGGCGAAAATCGATATGAACGCTCAAACTCTTTTGAAAGAATATGGTCGTTTGAATCCAGCTGCCTTTGAACGTCATTCTAAGACAGAAGTTATGGCATCAGCAGTTAAAGATGCTACAAGCTCAATGGACATCAAATTGGTTGTTACATTGACTAAGACAGGTCACACTGCACGTTTGATCTCTAAATACCGTCCAGATGCTGATATCTTGGCATTGACATTTGATGAATTGACTGAACGTGGATTGATGTTGAACTGGGGTGTTATCCCAATGTTGACACAAGCTCCTTCATCAACTGATGATATGTTCGATATTGCTGAACGTAAAGCAGTTGAAGCTGGTCTTGTTAAATCTGGTGATGATATCGTTATCGTTGCTGGTGTACCAGTTGGAGAAGCTGTTCGTACAAACACAATGCGTATCCGTACAGTTCGCTAATCTAATACAGAAATTTCAAAACCTTGTTTGCGATCACTAGATCGCAAGCGAGGTTTTTTAGTTGGAAAAAGGCTTGATCAAAATTCTCACTAATATTTACTTTCTCTTTTTTAAAGATCAAAAACATGGTATAATAAATCAAAAGGAAGGGAGACGGATATGCCAAGGAGAGATTTAATTAGAAATGTTATCATTGCGGGGTTACTGGTTTTGGTACTGGTATTGTTGCGTTTGTTTGTATTTCATCCTTTTCATATCAATGAAAAGATGGCCAATGCCTCTGTCAAAAAAGGGGATCTTGTCGTAGCAACCAGCAATGCCCATATTGATCGCAGTGACTTGGTCTTATACAAGGTGGGGGGAAAAAAATACCTTGGTCGGGTGATTGCGATCGGCAAGGATGAAGTCAGTTATGTGGACGATGTCCTGTATTTGAACGGAAAAGCGACACCAGAAGTTTACCTGAATAAAATGCTCAACAAGCATTTAGCGGCCCCGACTAGTAATGGCTATTATACGGATGATTTCTTCTTATCAGAATTAAAGGGAACCAAGGCTGGCCGTGTGCCATCCAACACCTATTTAGTCTTAAATGATAACCGTAGTGATACGGAAGATAGTCGTGAATTTGGTTACATCCACAAAAATCAAATTGAAGGAGTTGTAAACCTTCGTCTCTATCCTCTTAACAAATTTGGATTTATTAAAGTAGAAGAATAGCCGCAAAGGCTATTTTTTTTAATAGTTTTTAAATTTATCTAGTATTTTTTGAATAGTTATGGTATGATATTTTTTAATTATTTTTTAAGGGGGAGAATGCTATGCAGTATGCTTTGGAAATTTTACCAAGTTTGTTAAAGGGTGCCAGTCTGACCTTACAAGTATTTGCTTTTGTATTGATCTTATCTATTCCATTGGGGATTGTTGTTGCTTTTCTACTTCAATTACGTTCGAAGATCCTGCATGGGCTCTTAACCATCTATATTTGGATCATGCGAGGGACTCCCCTCTTACTTCAATTAATTTTTATTTATTATGTCCTACCGAGTATCGGGATTCGAATTGATCGTCTTCCTGCAGCGATTATAGCTTTTACGCTGAATTATGCAGCTTATTTTGCCGAGATCTTTCGTGGAGGGATCGTTGCCATTCCAAATGGCCAGTATGAGGCGGCTAAGGTCTTAAAACTAAGCTCCTGGCAAACGATTCAGTATATCATTTTGCCTCAAGTAGTCAAGATCGTCCTTCCAAGTGTCTTTAACGAAGTGATGTCCTTGGTCAAAGATACATCCTTGGTCTATGCATTGGGAATCAGTGATTTGATCTTAGCGAGTCGGACAGCCGCCAATCGGGATGCCAGTCTAGCACCTATGTTTTTGGCGGGCGCCATTTATTTGATTCTCATTGGGATTGTAACGGTGATTGCTAAGCGTGTTGAAAAGAAATTTTCATACTACAAATAGGAGGAGAAGGCCATGTTAGAATTAAAACAGATTTCGAAACGTTTTGGAGATAAGCAGATCTTATCAGATTTTAATCTTCTCGTTCCTGAAAAACAGATTGTCGCCATTGTTGGTCCTTCTGGCGGTGGGAAGACGACCTTGCTTCGTATGCTAGCAGGTCTTGAAACAATTGATTCTGGTCAAATTATTTATAACGGTGAAAACTTGCCTCTAGATGCCCTAGAAAAACGAAATCTTCTCGGTTTTGTCTTCCAGGACTTTCAATTATTTCCACATTTATCGGTTATGGAAAACCTGATCTTGTCTCCTATCAAGACTATGAATGTGAGTAAGGCAGAAGCCAGTAAAAAAGCGCTGAGCTTGCTGGAGCGCTTGGGGCTTGAAAACCATGCGGATGCTTATCCATTCTCTTTATCAGGCGGTCAAAAGCAACGGGTGGCTTTGGCACGTGCCATGATGATTGATCCTGAAATTATTGGCTATGATGAACCAACTTCAGCATTAGATCCTGCATTGCGATTGGAAGTTGAAAAGCTTATCTTACAAAACCGTGAACTAGGCATGACCCAGATTGTTGTCACCCACGATATCCCATTTGCAGAGGCTATTGCGGATATACTGATCAAGGTTGAGCCAAAATAGGAGGTGCCTATGAAACGAGTAATACCATGGCTGCTAGGTGTCCTTAGTCTCGTCCTTCTGACGGCTTGTGGTCAGACCGTGAGCGATCCGAAAGTAGACAACTGGCAAAAATACCAAAAGGAGCAGTCCATCACGATTGGTTTTGATAATACCTTTGTTCCCATGGGATTTGAGCAGAAAGATGGAACCTATGCGGGGTTTGATATTGATTTGGCTAATCAAGTCTTTGAGTCCTATGGGATTCGTGTCAACTGGCAACCCATTGATTGGGACATGAAGGAGACGGAATTAAAAAATGGGACCATTGATGCTATCTGGAATGGCTATTCAGCAACAGATGAACGTCGGGAAAGTGTTGCTTTTACAAAGCCCTATATGAAAAATGAACAGGTCTTGGTGACCAAGAAAGCATCTGGGATCCAATCAGTCGAAGGAATGACAGATAAACGTTTGGGAGCTCAGACTGGGTCTTCTGGTTATATGGATTTTGAAGCCAATCCTAAAATCTTAAAAAATAGAGTCAAAAATCAGAAAGCTACCCAATACCAGAGTTTTAACGAGGCATTGATTGATCTTCAAAATGATCGGATTGATGGACTCTTGATCGATCGAGTTTATGCGAATTATTACCTAGAAACAGAAGGCATTTTGAAAGACTACAATGTTTTTCCGATTGGTTTTGAATTAGAATCCTTCGCAGTAGGAGTGCGTAAGGCGGATAAAACATTGAAGAAAAAAATTGATGAAGCTTTCGTAAAACTCTATCAAAACGGCCAGTTCCAAAAGATCTCTAAGAAGTGGTTTGGAACGGATGTAGCAACAGACGATATCAAGTAAAAAAGCTAGGGAATACTTCCTAGCTTTTTAGTTGGTTTTATTAGTAATTTGATGGAAAATCTTTTGCCACGTTTCGTGGCGACGCCAGAGACTGGTATGGATTTGGCCGTCGAGTTCATAGCGGATAAGTTTGGTTTTTTGGCTGATGGACTCCAGTTCAAAGTATTGAAAGTGAACTTGGTCGCTTGCGATGGCTTCGATCAATTCTTCTTTGTGGTGTTCGTGACCGCTATCGTCAATCAAGGTATAATTATCCGCTAGAAGAGTATCGAACTCTTGCTTGGCATAGAGGCGTTTTTCGTAGGTCAAGAGTTTCTTTTCAACGTTTTCGATCAGCTCATCCTCAGGAATCGAGCTTGGTTCTACATGGACGTCAATGTCAAAGACGCCAAATTCTTCTTTTAGGAGATCCTCGACTTCTTCAGTGATCGCATGACTTTCATAAACTGAAAGATCGGGATTCATTTCCAAGACAACGTCCAGATAGATATTGCTTCCATAGGTCCGTCCGCGTTGGTATTTGACGCGGGCGATTTTTGGTAATTTGAGAATGGCTTTTTCATAATCTTCCAATAGGCTATCATCAAAGCCGTCTGAAAGACTAAAGGAAGATTCCATAAAGATATCGTAGGCTGTTTTGAGGATAAAGAAGGTAATGATGATAGCTGCGATCTTATCGACAATGGGATAGTTAAAAGCACTAGCAGCAATCGCGATCGATGTTCCAAGAGAGGTAACGACGTCTGAAAGATTGTCTTTTGCGGCTGCTTTTAAGGCTTTTGATTTGGCTCGTTTTGCTAGGCGTAGATTGTAAACGTAGACGCCGAGCATGACCATGGCCGAAAGGACTCCAACGGTTGCTCCAAGTGGATCGATACTGACAGATTCATTATTGAAAATCTTTTGGAGGGTATCTCTTAGGACGTCAAAACCAACATAAAACATGATGATCGAAGTTACCAAGCTGGCCAAATCTTCAATTTTCCAATGGCCAAATTTGTGGTCGCGATCAGCTGGTTGGCGGGCGAGACGAATCCCGATGAGCAGGGCAACGTTGCTAATAATATCGGATAAGTTGTTAAAACCATCTGCTACCAGACTGGATGAGTGGAGTAAATGACCGGTCGCTAATTTAGCACAAGATAGCAATAAATAGGCAATAATACTAACGATAGCACCACGTTCGGCCAGTTTTAAGTTACTGTTTGGTTTGTCCAAAATACCCTCCTAACCCTCTAATGAGAACCTTATAGTTTATAAGTTACTATTATATCGTTTTTAGAAGTGAAATTCAAATGTGTCCCTTTTTAGAATAAGCTGGGTCGGTTTTTGTGGTATAATAGAACGATTGAATGAATGAGGAGAATGAGATGAATCCTTTATTGAATGGTATGAATGATCGCCAAGCAGAGGCGGTCCAAACGACGGAAGGTCCCCTCTTGATCATGGCGGGGGCTGGTTCGGGTAAGACACGTGTCTTGACTCACCGTATCGCTTACTTGATCGATGAAAAAATGGTCAATCCTTGGAATATTTTGGCCATTACCTTTACCAATAAAGCCGCTCGGGAGATGAAGGAGCGAGCTTATCAATTGAATCCAGCCACCCAAGATTGCTTGATTGCCACCTTCCACTCCATGTGTGTGCGTATCCTCCGTCGAGATGCGGATCATATTGGCTACAATCGTAACTTTACAATAGTCGATACGGGTGAGCAGCGGACCTTGATGAAGCGGATCTTGAAGTCCTTGAATTTGGATCCTAAGAAATGGAATGAACGAACCATTTTGGGGACCATATCTAATGCTAAAAATGACCTGCTTGATGAAGTGGCTTATGCTGCACATGCGGGGGACCTGTATAGCCAGATCGTCGCCAAGTGCTATGAGGCTTACCAAAAGGAACTCCGTCAGTCAGAAGCAGTAGACTTTGATGATTTGATCATGCTGACCTTGCGTCTGTTTGATCAGCATCCAGATGTCCTGACCTATTACCAGCAGAAGTTCCAATACATCCATGTAGATGAGTACCAAGATACCAACCATGCCCAATACCAGTTGGTCAAACTCTTGGCTTCTCGCTTTAAAAATATCTGTGTTGTTGGGGATGCTGACCAGTCTATCTACGGTTGGCGGGGAGCTGATATGCAAAATATCCTGGACTTTGAGAAGGATTATAAGGAAGCTAAGGTTGTCCTTTTGGAAGAAAACTATCGCTCGACCAAGACCATCCTACAAGCAGCTAACGATGTGATCAAACATAATCGCCACCGTCGTCCGAAGAATCTCTGGACCCAAAATGAAGACGGGGAAGAGATTGTCTATTACCGAGCTAATGACGAGCAGGATGAAGCGGTCTTTGTTGCCAAAACCATTGAAGAGTTGAGTCGCGAAGCGGGCTACAAACACCGTGATTTTGCGGTTCTCTACCGGACCAATGCCCAGTCACGGACCATTGAAGAAGCGCTGCTCAAGTCCAACATTCCCTACACGATGGTAGGGGGCACCAAGTTCTACAGCCGGAAGGAAATTCGGGATGTCATTGCTTATCTGAACTTGATTGCTAACCTCAGTGACAATATTAGTTTTGAGCGCATTATCAATGAACCTAAGCGGGGAATCGGACCGGGTACAGTGGATAAGATTCGTGATTTTGCGCAAATGCAAGAATCCTCGCTCCTAGATGCTTCGGCCAATATCATGCTCTCAGGCATCAAAGGAAAAGCAGCCCAAACCATCTGGGACTTTGCCAATCTCATTCTTGATTTGAGAGAAAAATTGGACCAGCTGACCATTACAGAGTTGGTCGAAGAAGTCCTTGATAAGACAGGTTATATGACGGCTCTAACCAATCAGGGAAATTTAGAAAGTCAGGCCCGCATCGAGAATATCCAAGAGTTCCTGTCTGTTACCAAAAATTTTGATGAAAATGGTGAGTCTGTTGAAGACGAATCAGGAGTAGAAACCTTGAGTCGTTTCTTGAACGACTTAGCCTTGATTGCCGATACAGACGATGGAGCGCAAGAGACCTCAGAAGTGACCTTGATGACACTTCACGCGGCCAAAGGCTTGGAGTTTCCAGTTGTTTTCTTGATTGGGATGGAAGAAAATGTCTTTCCTCTTAGTCGGGCAGCAGAGGATCCAGATGAGCTGGAAGAAGAACGTCGTCTGGCTTATGTAGGAATCACGAGGGCAGAGAAGGTTCTCTTCTTGACTAATGCCAACTCTCGTTTGCTCTTTGGGCGGACCAGCTACAACCGGCCGACGCGCTTTATCAATGAGATTAGCTCAGATTTATTGACCTACCAAGGATTAGCGCGTCCAGCTAACACTAGCTTTAAGGCTTCTTATAGTAATGGTGGCGGAACGACCTTTGGAAAAGGTATGAGCCTGTCACAAGCCCTTCAAGAACGCAAGAGACAAGCAGCCCCAAGTGCTCTAACTTCATCAAGTCTCCCCTTTAGCAATAGCAACCAAGCTGGTGCCAAAGAAAGTGTTGCTTGGTCCATAGGCGATATTGCTATTCACAAGAAGTGGGGCGAAGGAACTGTGCTTGAAGTATCTGGTAGTGGCAACACCCAAGAGCTCAAGATCAACTTCCCAGAAGTGGGTCACAAGAAACTCTTGGCCAGCGTCGCTCCGATTGAGAAGAAATAAACTGAAACCAGTAAGCTTAGCTTGCTGGTTTTGCCTTTTATAAAACTTCCCTTATGTGAGGACGGACGGTAGCGACTCCCTTTGGGATTCCATACCTTAGATTTGAGCCTTCCGTCTCAAATCTACCGAGCAGGAGAAACAAATCTGTTTCTCCTGCTTTTCTCACAGCGGGAAGTTTTAATGGCCTTCGTCCTGCTTTCTCAAATGCTCTCATTTACTCTATTCATTGCCATAAACATAATTGTGAAGGGAAATAGTAGGAGCAAGATTAGCTTGCTGGTTTTGATTTTACTGGTTGCATGATATAATAGACTAAGAATAGAGAAAGAGGCAGGCTATGAACGAAATCAAGTGTCCCAACTGTGGGAAAGTCTTTACAGTCAACGAGAGTCAATACAGCGAACTTTTGTCACAGGTACGGACAGCAGAGTTTGACAAGGAAATCCACGAGCGGATTCGGCAAGAGTTGGCTTTAGCTGAGCAAAAGGCCCTCAATGAGCAACAAGAGAAATTAGCAAAAAAGGACCAAGAAATTGCTCGGTTACAAAATCAGGTTCAACAGTTTGATACCGAAAAAGAATTGGCTAAAAAAGAGGTGGAGCAAACCGCTAGCCAAAGTCTGCTAGAGAAAGAAAAAGAAGTTCAATCGCTGGAAAATCAGCTGGCTACCTTACGTTTAGAGCATGAGAATCAACTGCAAAAGACACTATCTGATATAGAGAAAGAACGTGATCAGGTCAAAAATCAGCTCCTCCTACAAGAAAAAGAAAACGAGCTTTCTCTGACTTCGGTGAAACAAAACTATGAAGCACAACTTAAGGCAGCAAATGAGCAGGTTGAGTTCTACAAGAATTTCAAGGCCCAACAATCCACCAAGGCCATTGGGGAAAGTCTGGAGCAGTATGCAGAGAGTGAATTCAACAAGGTTCGCAGTTTTGCCTTCCCAAATGCCTATTTCGAAAAGGACAACAAGGTTTCTGCGCGTGGGTCTAAAGGGGACTTTATCTTCCGTGATTTTGATGAAAATGGGCTCGAATTCATTTCCATCATGTTTGAGATGAAGAATGAGGCCGACGGCACAGAGAAAAAACATAAGAATGCCGATTTTTACAAGGAATTAGACAAGGATCGTCGAGAAAAGAACTGTGAATATGCGGTTTTAGTGAGCATGTTAGAGGCAGACAATGACTACTTTAACACAGGTATTGTGGATGTCAGTCATGAGTATGAAAAGATGTATGTCGTGCGTCCTCAGTTCTTTATCCAACTGATTGGGCTCTTGCGCAATGCGGCTCTTAACTCTCTTAAATACAAGCAAGAACTAGCACTGATCCGTGAACAAAATATTGACATCACCCACTTTGAAGAAGACCTGGATGCATTTAAAGTTGCCTTTGCTAAGAACTACAATTCAGCTTCAGTCAATTTCGGCAAGGCTATCGATGAAATTGACAAGGCCATCAAACGGATGGAAGAGGTCAAGAAATTCCTCACCACATCCGAAAATCAACTCCGCCTCGCTAACAATAAGCTGGATGATGTTTCTGTTAAAAAATTGACTCGGAAGAATCCGACCATGAAGGCTAAGTTTGATGCGCTGAAGGAAGAATAGGAGGATCCTATGCAGATACGAAAAGCAACTATGAAAGATGCTGAAGCCCTACTGTCTTTATACGAAGACTTAGGCTATCCAACGACCGCTTCTAAGCTGTCTCGACGTTTAGAACTGATTCTTTCTCAACCGCATTATGGCTGTCTTCTAGCTGAAAGAAACGGAGAAATTTTAGGTTTCTTAGGTTATGCAAAGCTCTTCTTTTTTGAAGCAGATGGATCTTACTATCGTATTTTAGCTTTGTCAGTTTCAAAAGAAACAAGACGCCAAGGAATTGCTAGTAGGCTAATCGATGAATTGAAAAAACAAGCGGTAAAAGAAGGAGTTGAGGCACTGGCTTTAAATAGTGGATTAACCGCTGAACGAAATGCTGCACATCAGTTTTATCAGGCAGTTGGATTTGAAAAAGTGACTGCCGGCTTTGCCTTGCATTTAAAAACCCAACATAAATAAATCATGAAAAAATAGTAGAGGGAACGAAATAATGTCTTCAACAAAAGGGAAAACCTTATATTTTAACGATAAGAGCATGGATTATGTGACCTTTGGTAAAGGTAAGCAGCCATTAGTGATCATACCAGGCTTGGGGGATGGGTTGCAGACGGTTAAAGGAAAGGCCCAGCTCTTTTCCCTCTCTTATCGTCTACTTGCCAAGCACTATAAAATCTATGTTTTTTCTCGAATTAATGAGTTGAGACAGGGCTATACGACGCGGGATATGGCAGCAGACGTAGCAGAAGCAATGGAGACACTAAACCTATATACCGCTTATGTTATGGGGATTTCACAAGGTGGAATGATTGCCCAATGGCTAGCTGTAGATTTTCCAGAAAGGGTTCAAAGGCTCATCCTAGCTGTGACAACAGCGAAGCCTAGCCAACTTGCTAGAGAACGAATTGAGCATTGGCAAAAACTCAGTCAATCTGGAAATTTTAAGCATCTCATGCTGGATATTGCACAGCACTCCTACACGCAAAAGAGCTATCAAAAGTGGCGGTTGCTTTATCATATTATGGGTCGCTTGGGGCGAATGAAAGATGAGAAACGAATTGCCATTCAGTCTCAGTCTTGCCTGGATCACGATAGCCTTGAGGTCTTAAAGGACATTCATTGTCCGACCCTGATCCTTGGTGCACTTGAAGATGATGTGATCGGTGTGAAGGGATCCAAAGAACTGGCAAAAGGGATTTCGGGTTGTCAGCTCCTTATTCTTAAGCATTCAGGTCATGCTCTGTATGAAGAAAATAAAGCATTTCAAGAGGCTGTCTGTGGATTTTTACATTAAAAGACGCTGGTAAAATTCCAGCGTTTCATATTGAAGACAAATCATCCTTCAAAACTTTCCTTTGGTGAGGTCGGACGTCAGCGAACTTCTAAGAAGTTCCATGACTTAGTTTTGAACTTAAAGTTTCAAAACTCCTGAGTGCTTGAAACGTAATGTTTCAAGCACTTTTCTCACAGCGGAAAGTTTTATAGTTGCTTAAATGACTCAAGAAAATAGAAATCATTTTTTTAGAAATTGTCTAGCTATTTTATGTAAAAATAGTTTGTCTACATTCTAAAACGCTGGAAAAATTTTTCCAGCGTTTTTATTCTATTTAAATCGCAAAGAGATCGTTTAGGTTTTCTGCCATGGTTGGGTGGGTAAAGATTTGTTTTGCGATGTAAGTATAAGGGATCTTGTTGTCCATGGCCATAGTGATCAGGTTGATGAGTTCGCCTGCAGCTTCTCCAAAGAGAGTCGCTCCAAGAATTTCTTTGGTTTCTGGGTTGACCACGGCTTTGAAGGCACCTCGAAGGTCTGCATTGACATGGCCACGTGGCATGGCAGCAACTGGCAATTCTTTGACAGCAACTGGAAGTCCTTTGTCGCGTGCTTCTTGCTCGGTCAAGCCGACTTGGGCCAATGGAGGAGCAATGAAGAGGGTTGTCGCATAGTTTCCACGTGTTTCGAGATTGTAGCTTCCATCACCTGTGAGGTAGTTGAAGACGATGCGGAAGTCATCGAGGGACATATAGGTGAATTGAGGGCCACCATTGACATCCCCAACTGCAAAGACACCAGGAACACTGGTTTCTAAATGACGGTTGACTTGAACCGCTCCACGATCCGTAACTTGGATGTCTGTGTTTTCAAGACCAAGTCCAGCTGTGTTTGGCTTACGTCCGGTTGCGTAGAGGAGGATATCGAACTCGAAGTCTCCTTTATCGGTTACAACCGTTAAGCTGTTTTGGCCATCTTTAATTTCTTGGGTATGAACACCTTGCAAGAACTGAATACCATCTTCTTCAAGGTAGCCTTTTGCAAGAGTTGCGATGCTTGGCTCAATCCGTGGCAAGAACGTATCCGCAGCATCCAATACTGTTACTTGACTACCTAAGGTATTGTAGAGATGAGCAAATTCCAATCCAATTGGTCCACCACCAAGGACACCCAGGCGTTTTGGTAAGTTTTCCAAACGTTGGATACCGGTGGAGTCTACAGCAAATTTACTTTCAGCCAATCCTGGGATAGGAAGGACCGTTGGTACTGCACCAGTATTAATAATAATGGTTTCAGCAGTCAATTCTTCCTTTTCGTCACCAGCTTGAATTTCGATGACCTTGTTGGAAACGAATCGAGCTGTCGCGTCGATAATATCTACACCCGTTCCAGCAATAGTTGCGTAGTTCTTGCCGTTGAGACGAGTGGTGACCGCATTTTTTTCGCTCATGGCTTGCTCAAAATTCAAGCCTTTTTCCGCTGCGACAATCAAGGTCTTAGTTGGGATACAAGCGATATTGATACAGGTACCACCGTACATGGACTTGCTCTTTTCAATCAGAGCGACTTTTTTCCCTTGGCTTGACAATTTTGCGGCCAAAGTTTTCCCGGCTTTCCCGAAGCCGACAACGATTACATCATACGTTAACATATTATACACCTTCCTTTGATTTTCATTTTATCAAATGAACGAAAAATTGTCTGAAATCTGCTACGGAATTTTTTTGAAACACATTGGAGACGGGAATCAGCGACAAAAGAGAGCTTTCATGGTATAATAAAGGGTCGTTGACCTGGATGGTCACACAATCAGTTAGAAAGAGCAAATCAGATGGACGGAATTATTAATGTAAAGAAAGAAGCGGGTATGACCTCGCACGATGTGGTCTTTAAACTGCGCAAAATTCTGGGGACCAAGAAGATTGGCCATGGGGGAACCCTGGATCCGGATGTGGTAGGAGTGCTTCCCATTGCCGTTGGAAAGGCGACTCGTATGGTTGAATTCATGCAAGATGAGGGCAAGATCTACGAGGGTGAAATCACTCTGGGTTTTTCCACGACGACAGAAGATGCCAGTGGTGAAGTCTTAGAGCAGACTTCAGTGGAAGCGCCTTTAGATGCAGCAGAGGTAGACCTCATGATTGACCAGATGGTGGGAGAGATCGAGCAGGTACCGCCTATGTATTCAGCAGTCAAGGTCAATGGGCGCAAGCTCTATGAATATGCACGGGCAGGAGAAGAAGTGGAACGCCCTGTCCGAAAAGTGACCATTTATGAGTTTGCAAGGACCGGAGAGATTGTTTATGAAGAGAAAACAGCACGTTTCCCCTTCCGTGTCAAATGCAGCAAGGGAACTTATATCCGGACCTTGTCGGTGGATTTAGGGCAGAAACTGGGTTATGCAGCCCATATGTCCCATCTGACACGAACCAGTGCAGCCGGTTTGTCCCTTGAAGATGCCTTGACTATAGAAGAAGTGGCTGAAAAAGTAGCGAAAGGAGATTTGAGCTTCTTTCGTCCTCTTGAAATTGGGACAGGAGATCTGGAAACAGTAGAGCTGACAGTAGAAGAGGTTGGCGAAGTCCAAGTGGGACGCTTTATTCCGGTTGAGAGTGAGGCAAAAGAGTTGGCTGCTTTTTACCAAGGAAAACTAGTGGCTATTTTAGAGAAAAGGGAAGAACTTTACAAACCTCGCAAGGTTTTTCTGACAGAAAGTGTGTTACAATAAATTCATGAATATTCGTACGATAACTACTGCAAATCAGATCCACGTGGAGTGTGAGACGGTTTTGGTCTTGGGCTACTTTGATGGCCTGCATCTGGGGCATCAAGAACTCTTTAAAAAGGCACGTCAGATAGCAGATAAAAAAGGCTTGAAGGTCGCTTTGTTAACCTTCCCGGAATCTCCTAAGTTAGCCTTTGTTCGCTACCAACCAGAATTGTTGCTCCATCTGCAAAGTCCAGAGGATCGCTTTCAAACCTTAAAAGAACTTGGAGTAGATGAGCTCTTTCTCATTGATTTCACGTCTGATTTTGCTTCTAAAACAGCCAAAGAATTTATCCAGCACTATGTCAGAGCCCTGAAGGCCAAGGTCTTGATTGCTGGTTTTGATTATAGTTTCGGTTGTGATAAGAAAACAGCCTCTAATTTATCCGCTTATTTTGGAGGCCAAGTGGAAGTCATCGAACCCGTACTGGATCAAGGTGAGAAGATCAGCTCAACCCGTATTCGTAAAGCAGTTGTAGAAGGGCGCGTCAAGGAAGCAGCCCGTCTGCTGGGACGCCCCTTAGCTAGTCGAGGAATCGTCGTGCACGGGGATGCGCGTGGTCGGACTATTGGCTATCCAACGGCCAATCTAGCCCCGATTGATCGGACTTATCTACCATCTGATGGTGTCTATGTAGTCGATGTTGATTTTAAAGGGCAGACCTATCGGGGAATGGCCTCTGTCGGGAAAAATGTCACCTTTGATGGCAAAGAATTGCGTTTTGAAGTCAATCTCTTCGATTTTACAGGTGATATCTACGGTCATACCCTAACCATTCACTGGTTGGACAAGATTCGAGACATGGTCAAGTTTGATGGTGTAGCGTCTTTAGTAGCTCAATTAGAAGAGGACGAAGCAGTCGCACGCCAGTGGTCAAAAACATAATCTCAAGAGAGTGGGACAAAAGTCCTTGCCTCTCAATTGTCTTTGGATT
>NZ_MRXX01000001.1:223795-234629 GCF_016642265.1 Streptococcus lactarius | reverse complement strand
CTGTGCGGAGGTGGGACGATGAAATCGAATTCTAACGAATGACCGATTTCTGTCCCACTCTCTTTTTCTTCGTCTTACCATGTTAAGGAAAATGAAAGTGCTTCCTGATTTCCACTGAAATTCAGAAAAATAGCCGAGAAATCAAAAAAGCCTTTTCAAGCCTCTCTTTTTTTTGTATAATAGAGTTAAATAGTTAGATACAATAAAGAAGTGAAATACATGATTACATTATTTTTATCACCGAGTTGTACATCATGTCGAAAAGCACGGGCTTGGTTAAAGAAGCACGATGTTCCATTTAAAGAACACAATATTATGACAAGTCCTTTGAGCAGTCAGGAGTTGACAAGTATTTTGGCCTTAACCGAAAATGGAACGGACGACATCATTTCAACTCGCTCAAAAATTTTTCAAAAATTAGACGTTGATGTGGAGGATTTGTCGATTTCTGCCTTGATCCGACTGATTGAGGAAAATCCAAGTCTCTTGCGTAGACCCATTATTTTGGATAACAAACGCATGCAAATCGGCTTTAATGAAGACGAAATTCGGGCCTTTTTGCCACGAAGTTATCGCAAACAAGAGTTACGCTCTGCCACTCTGAGAGCAGAAATAAATTGAGAAGTTTGATGGATGATAGAAAATTATAGTTACCCACTGGATTTATCGTGGAGCACTGAAGAGCTTGCTTCAGTGCTTTCTTTTTTTAACAAGGTTGAAGAGGCTTATGAGAGCAAGGTAGAGGTTGGGGACTACCTCAAGGCCTACCGGGCTTTTAAACAAGTCGTACCAAGTATTGGAGAAGAAAAGCGTCTTGGACGAGAGTTTGAGCAAGTTAGCGGCTATTCTCTTTACCGTGCGACCCAGGCCGCAAAGCAAAAAGAACAAGGATGGTTTTCACTTGAAAAATAAGTTAGAGTTTGCCAAACAAATCGTTCTCGAGGCTGGAGAGTATATCCGGCAGCATCTCGATGATTCATTGAAAATCATGAGAAAGACAGGGCCAACTGATTTGGTAACCCAGATGGACCAGCAGGTCCAAAAAGATTTGGTTGAAAAGATTACCCGACGTTACCCGACGGATCAGATTTTTGCGGAGGAAGACGGCCTTCGTTCCCCCATTTCAGAAGGATCTGTTTGGGTGATTGATCCGATTGATGGCACCAATAATTTTGTAGCCCAAAAAGAAGATTTTGCTGTGATGGTGGCTTACTTTGAAGAGGGTCAAGGTCAGTTTGGCCTGATCTATGATGTCATGCGCGATCAGCTTTTTTATGGAGGTGGCGAGTTTCCAGTATACCGCAATGAGGTAGAGCTCACTCCTTTTGTGGATCGGCCTCTCGATACACTTTTGATGACCTCTAATGTCGGTATGCTAGAAAAAAATGAATGGGGAATGGTCGATCTGGGGATGAAGTGCCTTGGGATCCGTGTCTATGGAAGTGCCGGCATTAGTTTTTCAAAAATTCTTTCCGGTGGAATTCTGGCTTACTTTAGCTATCTTTGGCCATGGGACTATGCAGCTGCTGCCATTATGGGCGAACGCTTAGGCTATACTGTTTTGAATCTCAATGGAGATCAGCCAAATTACCAAACCATTGAGCCCATCATGATGGTGCCGAAGGCTAAGTTGTCTGAAATCCAGACCTATCTGAAGAAGGGGAGAAACTAGATGAATTTTCCCAACGGTTTTACAGAAAAATACCAGCATCTTCTAGGTGAGGATGCTGCTGCTTTTTTTGCGACTTTTGACCAAGAAGCAGTCTCAGCCTTTCGCACCAATCCTTTGAAAGAAGCCCAAAAAGCCTTTTCGGACCCTATTCCTAATACTCCTTGGGGTCATTATGGAAAGGTGTCTGGTAAATCGATCGAGCATGCGACAGGTTTGGTCTACTCGCAGGAGCCAGCTGCACAGATGGTGGCGCAAGTAGCCCAGCCAAAGCCTGGAATGAAGGTACTTGACTTAGCAGCAGCACCTGGAGGAAAGACGACTCAGCTCCTATCCTACTTGGACAATCAAGGCCTTCTAGTTTCCAATGAAATCCATAAAGGCCGTTCCAAAATCTTAGTTGAGAATGTGGAGCGCTTTGGTGCGCGAAATGTACTGGTGACCAATGAGTCTGCCGATCGACTAGCAAAAGTCTTCTCAGGCTTTTTTGATCTGATTGTACTAGATGCCCCTTGTTCGGGCGAGGGGATGTTTCGTAAGCAACCAGATGCCATGGATTATTGGTCTGTCGATTATCCTCGAGAGTGCAGTCTCCTTCAAAGAGAGATTCTAGAGGATGCCCTCAAGATGTTGGTTCCTGGTGGTTCCTTGGTTTATTCAACCTGTACCTGGGCTCCTGAAGAAAACGAAGAGATGGTGTCCTGGTTGTTACAGAACTTTGAGTTGGAACTGGACAGATTCGAAAAAATCAATGGCATGGCAGATGGCATTGGCTATCCTGAAACAGCGCGCATGTACCCGCATCTCTTCAAAGGAGAAGGGCAATTCGTTGCAAAGTTCCGTTATCTTGGTGAGAATCGAGCTGCGAAACTTCCTTCCAAGAAAGACCAATTAACTGCTGAACAGAAGAAATTGTGGCAAGATTTTGCCAAAAAACACCTATTCATTACACTCGATGGAGTGCTAGAAACTTTTGGAGAAGAGCTCTATCTGGTGCCGAAAGGTTTGCCAGATCTTCGAAAAATAAAAATTGCCCGCAATGGTTTGCACCTTGGGACCTTCAAGAAAAACCGCTTTGAGCCTAGCTTTGCTCTCGGACTCGCTCTAAGACCAAGCGAGGTCAAAGCGAGGGTTTCCATTACACCTGATGACTTTGTCCATTATGTAGCGGGAGAGACGATCCAATTGGAAGAAAATCATCCCAATGGTTGGTATCAGGTCCTGGTCGAAGGCAACGGTTTAGGTTTTGCTAAGGTCACCGGACAGACCCTAAAAAATTTCTATCCAAAGGGTCTGCGTTTTAGGTAAAATACTATGAAAAGAATCTGTTCTATGATATAGTGGAAGTAGAGGTGTTTTTTTACAAAACATCACTTGGCAAATAGTTTAATTGAAATAGTAAACAATCAAGGAGATACGATTTGAAAAAGTCTAAAAAGCTGATCCTAGGACTAGCGACGATCGCATTAGCAGGAACCTTATCTGCTTGTGCTTCTTGGATCGACCGTGGTGAATCCATCACAGCCGTTGGATCTACTGCCTTGCAACCTCTTGTGGAAGGAGTCGTGGACCGCTATATTGAGGAACATCCAGGAAAGATTGTCAACGTGCAAGGGGGCGGTTCTGGTACAGGACTTTCCCAGGTCCAATCAGGGGCTGTCGATATTGGAAATAGTGACCTTTTTGCAGAAGAAAAATCTGGGATTGATGCATCAAGCTTGGTTGACCATCAGGTAGCCGTAGCCGGGACAGCCATTATCGCAAATAAAGATATCTCCATCGATAATTTGACGACAGAGCAGTTGCGGAAGATTTTCACAGGAGAATATACCAATTGGAAGCAATTGGGTGGTCCAGATCTTGAGATCACGATTGTGAACCGTGCCGTAGGTTCTGGTAGCCGAGCTGTCTTTGATACCATCATAATGGACGGCAAACAGCCAAAGCAAGCCCAAGAGCAAGATTCAAACGGGATGGTTAAAAATATTGTTTCCCAAACGCCAGGAGCTATCTCTTATTTGGCCTTTACCTACCTAGATAGTAGTGTCAAAACTATGAAGCTCAATGGTTACCAACCCACCAAAGAAAATGTTATCAGCAATAAGTGGCCGATCTGGTCTTATGAGCATATGTATACCAAAGGGAAGCCAAATGACTTGGCCAAAACCTTTATTGACTATATGATGACCGATGAGATCCAGCAAAAAGTGGTTGGAAAAATGGGCTATATCCCGATCAATGACATGAAAGTCACCCGTGATTTAAAAGGAAATGTGACAAAAAAATAACAGAATTGGGTAAAAAATGAACGAAGTAGCAAAAAAAATGCTGACGAAATCCAAAAACTCCCGCCTAGAAAAATTTGGAAAGACCATTACCTTTCTATGTATGAGTTTGATTGTCGTCGTCGTCGCCATGATTTTGATTTTTGTGGCTCAAAAAGGCTTGTCGACTTTCTTTGTCAATAAAGTCAATATCTTTAGTTTTCTATTTGGTAGTGCCTGGAACCCTGCTGCTAAGGAATTCGGGGCCTTACCGATGATTTTGGGATCTTTTATCGTAACCTTGCTCTCCGCCCTCTTGGCAACACCGTTCGCCATTGGTGCAGCTGTATTTATGACGGAAGTATCTCCCAAAGGATCACGGTTTTTGCAACCGGCTATTGAGCTTTTGGTAGGAATTCCTTCCGTTGTTTATGGATTTATTGGTCTCCAAGTCGTTGTTCCATTTACGCGTAGTCTCTTTGGAGGGACTGGTTTTGGGATTCTCTCAGGTGTCTTTGTCCTCTTTGTCATGATCCTACCGACAGTGACCTTTATGACGACCGATAGTCTTCGTGCTGTTCCTCGTCATTACCGTGAAGCCAGTATGGCTATGGGAGCGACACGCTGGCAAACCATCTGGCATGTCACACTCAAGGCAGCCCGCTCTGGAATTTTTACAGCGGTCGTCTTTGGGATGGCACGCGCCTTCGGGGAAGCCTTGGCCATTCAGATGGTCGTCGGAAACTCGGCTGTGGTACCAACCTCGCTCACTACACCAGCTTCCACCCTCACCTCTATTTTGACCATGGGAATCGGAAATACCGTTATGGGAACAGTCAATAACAATGTTCTCTGGTCGCTTGCCTTGGTATTGCTCCTTATGAGTCTTGCCTTTAACAGTGTGATTAAACTAATTACGAAAGAAAGAGGTAAGAAGAACTATGCACGCTAAACGAATGGATAAAATTGCCACAGGAGTGCTGTATACCATTTCAGGAATTATTGTCGCTATTCTCGCTGCTTTGATTCTCTACATTTTGGTGCGTGGTTTACCCCATGTATCTTGGCACTTCCTGACAGGGAAATCCTCTTCTTATCAAGCAGGAGGAGGGATCGGAATTCAATTGTACAATTCCTTCTTCCTTTTGGTCATTACCTTGGTGATTTCTTTTCCCCTCTCTCTTGGGGCTGGGATTTACCTATCTGAATATGCAAAAAAAGGCCGCTTGACTAATTTGGTACGGACCTGTATCGAAATCTTGTCTTCTTTGCCATCTGTTGTAGTGGGTCTCTTTGGTTACTTGGTCTTTGTTGTCCAGTTCAAATATGGCTTTTCGATCATTTCAGGGGCCTTGGCCTTGACCGTCTTTAACCTCCCCCAGATGACCCGCAATATCGAAGATAGCTTGCAACACGTCCACCATACCCAACGTGAAGCGGGGCTTGCCCTAGGCCTGTCTCGCTGGGAAACGGTGATTCATGTCGTGGTTCCAGAGGCACTTCCAAGTATTGTGACTGGGGTCGTTTTGGCCTCAGGACGGATTTTTGGGGAAGCCGCTGCCCTGATCTATACAGCGGGTCAGTCAGCTCCAGCGCTTGACTGGTCTAACTGGAATATATTTAGTGTGACCAGTCCGATTTCGATCTTCCGTCAAGCTGAAACCTTGGCTGTCCATATCTGGAAGGTCAATAGTGAAGGAACCATTCCAGACTCCATTGAAGTCTCAGCTGGTTCGGCCGCCGTTCTTTTGATCTTTATCTTGATCTTTAACTTTGGAGCCCGCAAACTCGGAAGTTACCTTCATAAAAAACTAACATCTGCTTAAAGGAGAAGAAATGTCAAAATACAATTGGGATGAGAGACACATCATTACTTTTCCTGAAGAAAAGG
This sequence comes from Streptococcus lactarius, assembly GCF_016642265.1. Classification (GTDB taxonomy): domain Bacteria; phylum Bacillota; class Bacilli; order Lactobacillales; family Streptococcaceae; genus Streptococcus; species Streptococcus lactarius. Next base: position 228,805 of record NZ_MRXX01000001.1, on the reverse strand, counting down.
TGGTCCTATCGACCAAAGATTTGCATGTCTATTATGGAACGAACGAGTCCATTAAAGGCGTCGACATGCAGTTTGAAAAGAATAAGATTACAGCCTTGATCGGTCCTTCAGGATCTGGGAAATCAACCTACCTTCGTAGTTTGAACCGGATGAATGATACCATCGATATTGCGCGTGTAACGGGTGAAATTTGGTATGAAGGAATCGATGTCAATCGTCCGGATATCAATGTTTATGAAATGCGCAAGCATATTGGGATGGTTTTCCAACGGCCCAATCCTTTTGCCAAATCAATATACAAAAATATCACCTTCCCGCATGAACGTGCTGGGGTGAAAGACAAGAAGATCTTGGATGAATTGGTTGAAACATCCTTGAAACAGGCTGCTTTATGGGATCAGGTCAAAGATGATCTCCATAAATCTGCCTTAACCCTTTCAGGTGGTCAGCAGCAGCGACTCTGTATTGCGCGTGCCATCTCTGTGAAGCCAGACATCTTACTGATGGACGAACCTGCTTCAGCCTTAGACCCCATTGCAACGGCGCAATTGGAAGAAACCATGCTTGAGTTGAAAAAAGATTATACCATTGTCATTGTGACACACAGCATGCAACAGGCTGCCCGTGCGAGCGATTATACCGGCTTCTTCTACCTTGGAGACCTGATCGAGTATGACAAGACTTCGCATATTTTCCAAAATGCCAAATTGCAATCGACCAACGATTATGTGTCAGGTCACTTTGGATAAGGTAGAAGGACAAAAAGGAATATAAAATGACAGATCCAATTTTACAAGTCAAGGACTTGTCGGTGTATTACAACAAAAAGAAGGCCTTAAATAGTGTCTCCTTAGACTTTGCGTCAAAAGAGATTACAGCCTTAATCGGTCCATCAGGATCGGGAAAATCAACCCTGTTAAAAGCCATTAATCGCATGGGGGACTTAAACTCTGAAGTGACGACGACGGGGACGGTCCTCTATAACGGCCACAATATATACGGTCCGCGGACAGATACTGTTGAGTTGCGCAAGGAAATCGGAATGGTCTTTCAACAGCCCAACCCCTTTCCCATGTCTATTTATGACAATGTCACTTATGGACTGATGATCAATGGAATAAAGGACAAATCGGTCTTAGATGAGGCAGTAGAAACCTCCCTCAAGCGTGCGTCTATTTGGGATGAGGTCAAGGATCGTTTACATGACTCAGCCATTGGCCTTTCTGGAGGCCAACAACAGCGGGTCTGTGTGGCGCGGGTCCTTGCGACCAGTCCTAAAATCATCCTGTTGGATGAACCGACCTCAGCGCTAGACCCGATTTCAGCTGGTAAGATTGAGGAAACCCTCTATGGCCTAAAAGACCGCTATACCATGCTTTTGGTGACTCGTTCCATGCAGCAGGCGAGTCGTATTTCAGATAAAACAGCCTTTTTCTTAGGTGGCGATTTGATCGAGTACAATGATACCAATGAAATGTTCTTGAACCCAGCTAAGAAAGAAACAGAAGACTATGTCTCTGGAAAATTTGGATAGGAAGAAAAAGAAAATGCTACGAGTTCAATTTGAAGAAGATTTAGAAAAGTTGCATAACCAGTTTTATGCAATGGGAAACGAAGTGTTGAGCCAGATCAACCGTACAGTAAGAGCTTTTGTCACACATGACCGTGAATTGGCCCGTCAAGTCATCGAAGACGATGCCAAGATCAATGATTTTGAAGTGAAGTTGGAGCGCAAATCTTTTGAGATCATTGCCCTCCAACAGCCAGTCTCACAAGACCTTCGCGTCGTCATGACCGTCTTAAAAGCGGTATCTGACTTAGAGCGGATGGGTGACCATGCTGTTTCAATTGCCAAAGCAACGATTCGGATGAAAGGTGAAGTGCGCATTAAATCTGTTGAAGAAGAAATCAGCAAAATGGGACGTGAAGTCAAAGACTTTGTCGAAGCGACCCTTGATGTCTACCTCAAAGGCGATGTTGATTTGGCCTATACAGTTGCTTCACGTGATGAAGAAATTAATCATTTCTTTGAAAGCATTCAAGAATTGACGACAGAAGAAATTCGTAAAAATCCTGAGTCTATCTTGACCGGTCGTGATTACTTCCAAGTGATTAACTTCTTGGAACGCATCGGAGATTATGCAAAAAATATCTGTGAATGGGTTGTCTACTTTGAAACAGGTAAAATTGTAGAAATGTAAGAAAGACGAATCTTTGGGAATAGAAGAAAAGTGAATTGATTAAAAATCGTTGATTTCGACTCCCAAAGCCCCATTCTTTTAGCTCTCAGGCAGGCATTGTCATGCTTGTCTTTTCTTTTATCCCGACTTTGTGATAAAATAGTCCTATTAGGGCTTTTGATAGGAAAGCATCGAAATAAAAAGGAGGAAATTATGCAAGCAGTTGCACATTTTGTAGAAACATTCGTTCCAGAACATTATGACGTGTTTTTGGATTTAAGTCGTAAAACTAAGACCTTTAGTGGTCGTGTGGTGATCACAGGTCAAGCCAAGGCGGACAAGATCTCGCTTCACCAAAACGATTTGACCATCGAAACAGTAGAAGTAGCTGGTCAAGCCCGTCCCTTTACGGTTGATGATGCCAATGAAGCGATTTACGTAGAATTAGTGGAAGCTGGTCAAGTAACAGTTACCTTGACTTATTCAGGTAAGATCACAGACAATATGACAGGGATTTACCCATCTTACTACAGCATTGATGGCGTGAAGAAGGAAGTCCTTTCTACCCAGTTTGAGAGCCATTTTGCGCGTGAAGCTTTTCCAAGTGTGGACGAGCCTGAAGCCAAAGCAACGTTTGATCTGTCTTTGAAATTTGACCAAGAAGAAGGTGAAATTGCCCTCTCAAATATGCCTGAAATTGATGTGGAAAACCGCAAAGAAACAGGTATCTGGAAATTTGCTACGACTCCACGGATGTCTTCTTACCTCCTTGCCTTTGCAGCTGGAGATCTTCAAGGTGTGACTGCCAAAACAAAAAATGGCACTCTCGTAGGTATCTATTCAACCAAGGCCCATCCTTTGAAAAACTTAGAATTTTCATTGGATATTGCCGTTCGTGTCATCGAATTTTATGAAGACTATTACGGCGTTAAGTACCCAATTCCTCAATCTCTTCACGTGGCGCTTCCAGACTTCTCTTCTGGAGCCATGGAAAACTGGGGCTTGGTGACTTACCGTGAAGTCTACCTCCTGGTCGATGAAAACTCAACTGCAGTTAGCCGTCAACAAGTTGCTCTTGTAGTCGCTCACGAATTGGCTCACCAATGGTTTGGTAACTTAGTAACCATGAAGTGGTGGGATGACCTCTGGTTGAACGAAAGTTTTGCCAACATGATGGAATATGTCTCTGTCAATGCTATCGACCCAAGCTGGAATATCTTTGAAGACTTCCAAACAAAAGGTGTTCCATTGGCCTTGAAACGCGATGCAACCGATGGGGTGCAATCGGTCCATGTGGAAGTGAAACACCCTGATGAAATCAATACTCTTTTTGACCCAGCCATCGTCTATGCGAAAGGTAGTCGTCTCATGCATATGCTTCGTCGTTGGTTAGGGGATGACGCATTCCGTAAAGGACTCAAAGCTTACTTTGAAAAACACCAATACGGCAATACCATCGGTCGTGACCTTTGGAATGCCCTAGGTGATGCATCTGGTCGTGATGTAGCAGCCTTTATGGATTCTTGGTTGGAACAACCGGGTTATCCAGTCCTTACAGCAGTGGTAGAAAATGATACCTTGAAGATCAGCCAAAAACAATTCTTCATTGGGGAACATGAAGATCAAGGCCGTAAATGGGTTGTGCCATTGAACAGCAACTGGTCTGGTATTCCAGACACACTTGAAACAGAAACCCTTGAAATTCCAGGTTATGCTGCCCTTGCTGCTGCAAATAAAGAACCTCTTCGTTTCAATACGGAAAATACAGCCCACTACATTACTGATTATCAAGGAGAGCTCTTGGATGCGATTGTGGACAATATGGCTTCCTTGGATAACACCAGCAAGCTTCAAGTTGTACAAGAACGCCGTCTCTTGGCAGAAAGTGGTGCCATCTCTTATGCGAGCCTCTTGCCAGTCATCGAGAAATTAACCCAAGAAAGTTCTTATTTGGTTGTATCTGCGGTTTCATCCATTCTTCAAGGGCTCAGCCTCTTTGTAGATGAAGAGACGGAAGTCGAAGCAGCCTATAAGGCCTTGTTGGTAACCTTCAACCAATTCAACTTTGAACGCCTTGGTTTTGAACCAAAAGCTGGAGAAGCCGATGAGGATGAAATGGTTCGTCAATTGGTGATTGCCAATATGATCAAGGGGGATGATGCAGAAGCAAGCGCCAAAGCCAGCGAAATCTATGCAGCCCATGCGGACAATATTAGCAAGCTTCCAGCAGCCATTCGTTTGCAAATCTTGATTAACCAAATCAAACACCATGAAAGCAAAGAATTGACTGATTTGTACTTGAATACTTATGCTCAAGCGACAGATGGCAACTTCAAGCGTCAATTGTCTACAGCTTTGGCTTATACAACCAATGCAGACACAGTTGAAAAGATTTTGACAGAGTGGAAGAACAAGGATGTTGTGAAACCACAAGACTTGGCAATGAGTTGGTATTTCACTTTCTTACATCATGACTTCACTCAAGAATCTGCCTGGACTTGGGCGCGTGAAAATTGGGAATGGGTCAAAGCAGCTCTTGGCGGAGACATGAGCTTTGACAAGTTTGTCATCTACCCAGCCAATACCTTTAAAACAGCAGATCGCTTAGCAGAATTCAAAGCTTTCTTTGAACCACAATTGTCTGATATGGCTATCAGCCGAAACATCAGCATGGGAATCAAGGAAATCGCAGCACGTGTGGATTTGATCCAACGGGAAAAAGCAGCGGTAGAAGCAGCAATTCTTGCGACGAAATAAATTTATAAAAGATGAGAGTGGGACAGAAATCGGTCATTCGTTAGAATTCGATTTCGTCGTCCCACCTCCGCAC
>NZ_MRXX01000001.1:215872-223741 GCF_016642265.1 Streptococcus lactarius | reverse complement strand
TCGACAATCCAAAAACAAAAGATGAGGCTAGGACTTTTGTCCCAGCCTCATCTTTTGTTGTTCAATGAATCATCTGTATTGGATATCGAAGGAGAAGGATCATTCGTTTATTGGACTTGGTAAGAGGATCTCCGTTCGATAGTGGCCATTTTCTTTGAAACGCTTAATAGTTCCTTGGTATTCTTGTACTAGAGCATCAACGTTTCGTAAGCCCCAACCATCTCTTTGACGTGTTTTACGAGTCTCTTGTTCTTGTTCATTAAAGGTATTGTTGATCGAAATAAATAGGTTTTGTTGAAAATAACGTATATTCAGAGCCAATATTCTCTCCGATTTATCAGTTATTCGAAGACAGGCTGAAATACCATTATCTAAACAATTTCCTAAAATAACAGCTAGAATATCAGGCTGAATAGATAATTCTTGAGGGACAAAGCAGTCAATTTCCAATTCAATTTCATCTTCCACATTGTGCAGTTTTTGATTCAGTAAAAAATTAATTGTTGGATTTTTGGAGTAAAAAGTTTGTTTTCCTGAAATACTATCAGTTAACGAGTGAAGATACTCTTTAGCCTCATCTGGATTTTCTTCTAGAAGTGCCAACAGAGTTAAATGTTTATTTTTTAAGTCATGCCGAAGACTTTGCAATCGTTGGTATTCCTCTTGAGACTGTTGTGTTTCTCTTAATTGGAATTGAAGCTGTTCTTTATCTAGTTTATTTTGATAATAAGCGTGCTGTTGTTGAGAAAGATGTAGGGTAAAATACAGCGAGGAAAACGACAATACAATAAGAGACAAGAGTGAAATGACAGAAAGATAATCTGGTCCAAATACTTGCCCTTGAATAGCAGATACAGTAAAGGCAAAAATAATCGATAAAATCGGCACGATAAATTGATACAGCCAATTTCTTTTAGATGTTGCCATGCCTAACTTTTGATGTGTTCGAAATAACTGTCGAAGTACAAGTGTTATGATGGTTGAAAAAAGAAAACTAATGGCGAGGTAACCACTGATCAGTCCTAAATTTTTTGATACTTTTGACAGTGGAAGAAAAAGTTGGATAGCTTGATTGAGAACAGCTCCGGCTAATAATGTCAGGCTTGTTTGTAAGAATATCCAAAAAGAAGAATCACGAAAGGAGTAGCCAAAATAGAGTCCTACAAGAGAGGATTCTACAATACTAAGGAGGAGATTGCTCACTAAAAAAACGCGACTTTCTAAAAATAGAAACACAAGAGCCACATGAAAAAGAAAGCAACAACAAAGGACTAAAAGTGTCTCTTTTGATTGTTTACTTTTGGATATTGGCCTATAAAATAAAACAGTTGCCAGAAATAAGTCGAACAAGATACTAATGATCCGTAATCCTATTAGCATTAGAAATTCCTTTCACTGAGGTAGTTATAGTATTTTTCTTTAAAAGAAGACTGGAACTTACGACTAATTGGAAGTGAATGCTCCTCGGTTCCATTTAGCAAAATAGTCACTGTTTTCGCATCAAAATCTTTGATATATTTGGGATTTACAATATAAGAAGCATGAATTTGAATAAAATAATCAGGTAGTTTATCTAAAATGTCTTGAGTTTTGAGTAAGGACTTATAGGTATCTGCTAGCGTGTAAATAAAAACGGAACGCTTATCTTTCTCAAAATAGGTAATGTCACTTAACGGAATAGAGTAACTTTGTTTTCCAAATGAGAAGTTAAAGATGGTTTGTCCTAAATCTAAATAACGTAAAACTCTGTCTACTACCTTATTTAGCCTTTGAGGTTCAATTGGTTTTACTAAGTAATCAAAAGTCTGTACTTCAAAAACTTGTTCCATATAATCACGATAGCTAGTCACAAAAATAATGGGGATAAAAGGATTGAACTGACGAATTTCACGTGCAAGGTCAATTCCAGTAATTTGTGGCATATCAATATCTAAAAAAACACAATGAGTATCCCCTGTTAACTGTTCTAGCATTCTTTGTGGATTGGTATATAGTTTTGTTTCTACAGGAACCTTGTTGTAAGAAAGTAAATACTGTTCTAACTGACTAGCATCTCTAGTTGAGTCATCACAAATAACGACATTTAACATAAGTCCCCCCTATCAAATTGAATTGGCTAATTATGACACTAAAATGGTAAATCATGACGTAAACCATGGAAAGTCATATGTTTATTATACAATAATCTTATCAAAAATGAAGGAAGCTGGGAAAATCTTCTCAGATCTGAGTGATGAGATGAAGACATTTGCGACACTGACTATTAGAGATTTGACAAAATCATTCGATAAGCAACATTTTGCTAATAATCATATTTCCTTAGAAATAGAAGCTGCTAAAATTACAGCCTTTTTAGGACACAATGGTGCTGGTAAGTCCACCCTCTTAAATCAAATGATTGGTTTTACCAAACCTGATCGAGGAGACGTTTGCTATGGAGATATTTCTTTTGTAGAGAATCGTAAACAAGCTCGTTCGATGATGAGCTATATGTCACAGCAGTATGCACCACTTGAAAAATTAACGGTGGAACAAAATTTAGAAATGCTTGGAAGAATGAGAGGATTAAACACCTTAGAACTCCAAAAGAAACTTGACCAACTCCTAACTGATTTAGAAATTAAAGAATATCGGAGAAAACAAGGAAAGGACCTTTCAGGTGGTTTAAAGCGCCTGACCTCTTTTGCAATGGCTTTAATCGGATCTCCGACCATCATTCTTCTTGATGAGCCGACGAACGATGTTGATCCAATACGTCGTGAAAAACAATGGCAATTATTACAGAAACTAGCGCATAAAGGTCATACCATTATTATCGTGACGCATAATCTCTTAGAAGTTGAAAAATATGCTGACAACTATGCCTTATTTAACCATGGGAAGTTAATCAAATCAGGACCAGTTCAGCAAATAATCTATCAAAAACAGTATCAAATATCTTTTGAGTTTAGGAATAAAGATAGCTTAGCTCTATTCCAAGATTATACCATTATCAATGGTTCGATCTGCCAGATTGAAATAGAAGAGAAGGAGTTAACGAGACTGCTACCAAAAATCACACAGGAATTGGATAGAAAGAATATTTTTAATCTGTCACTTACTCAGAAAAACATATCCATTTCAGATCTTTATAGAGAGGAGTTGACAAACTGATATGACTCAATTTTTTTACTTACTTCGTTGGAACTATCTTCGTCAAAAAGATCTATTTTTACTCTTTACGCTAGCTCAGGTTCTGTTATCTATTTCACTTCTTTTTGGTTATCCACTAGTGATCGGTGAGATTGATACGACAGCTGCCTACTATCTCTCTTCTGGTTCAGTTCTGATAGGAATTATTTCTATTGGCTGTACTATCTCATCACCTGTTATAGCAAATGCGAAGTCAGAAGGACATGTAGACTATGTACGAGCCCTTCCAATACCTCGAATTCTAATTTCCTTAGCAGATCTTTGGATGTGGATGATTGCTATTTTACCTGGAGTGTTCATTTCTGTTATACTGGGCTATTTTCGTTTTTCTGTCCGCTTAAATGTATCTTTTCTAGCTGTTTTAATTCTATTTCTTATCTGTCTTACGATGATCAGTCTTGGATTTGCCATTGCGTATACTTTTTCTCCCAATATTGTCACGTTGATGTCTCAGTTGATTCTTATGATCGGTTTGATGTTTTCGCCAATCATGTATCCAGCAACTCGTCTTCCAGATTGGATAAATCATCTCTACCATGTTCTTCCTTTTGTCCCTTCTGTCAACCTCCTACGAGCTAGTGTCTATAGTCATGGTCACGTCTCATTGTTTGACTTGGTTATTCTGATCATCTGGATTTTGTTAACACAGCTACTGATTTTGAGAGTACTTTATAAGGAAAAATAAAGGAAGGAGGGTAGATAGAAGGTTCTTCTACGAAACAGTAATCCATTTAAAAGTAATTCGATTGAAGAGATATCCTTACAACAAAAAGCAACAACTGTTTTCAGATGTTGCTATTTTTTATATATTCTCTAGGCCCTTTGTATCTTATTTGAAATACCAGTGGTGTTTGAGGTTGGCAAAAATCGCCTTGCTGGTAATAGTGATAATGATGATTTTGATTAAGTCAGCAAGGATAAATGGAGCTACGACCTTTACATAGGATGTTTGAATACCGAATCCTGTAACCAACATGAAACCGATGAGTCCGGAAATAAAAAGAAGAACACTACTAAATAAATTAGCAAGGAAAATGGTTACGACGCTGGATTTGGCATTGGTAAACAAAGACGTGAGCAAGGCACGAAATGGGAAGAACAAGAGAAAACCAGCAGTAGGTCCAATGAAACTTTGGGCACCGCCGGAACCACCTGCAAACACTGGGAATCCGAAGAAACCTAAAAGCAGATAAAGGCAGACAGCAGTAAAAGCATGGCTGGGTTTATAGATAGTCCCGATGAGTCCAATAATCAATGTCTGAAGGGTCAATGGAACAGGCCCAAAAGGAACGGTGAATTGAGACAAAACGCAAATCATTGCGGTACCGATTGCAATTAAGACTAAAGGAAATGCTTTTTTCATAACAGTTAACCTCTTGTTTACTTTATGGTAACTATTTTATCTCAGTTGGAATGTTTTGTCAACCAATAAATAAAAGTTTAGATTTGTTTAAGCTATTCTTTAGGAAGGCTTAAGGATTCTTCAGTATAATCGCCTTACTAAAGGATCGAGCTCCCTTTAAATTTTAAAAGACAAGTACTTGTACAAAAAGATAAAAGGTAAAAAAATGAATCAAAAAGATAAAAAACAAGTAGTCGAAACGCAAGAATCCAAAGAAAAAATGGTCGTTCTAAAACGAAGCCCTAAGTGGTGGATTGGAATGGCAGCAGTTGGTGGATTGTTGGTCGGTGCTGGAAGTGGCTTTGGGGTCGGTGTCATCGCCTCACAATCTTCTAATAACCAACAATTTTCTCAACCGGTCCAAACGGGTCAAAACCAAGGGTCCAATCAGCAACAAAATAGTCAAAATGGCCATGCTTCACAAGGAAACCAGCAAAATGGTGGCCCACAGGATGGTGGTCCTCAAGGTGGTGGTCAAGGACAAGGTGGCCCACAAGGTGGCGGACCTGGTCAGATGCCACAAGAAGGCAATGGTGGCCCTCAAGGGAATGGTCCAGAAAATGGCATGAATCAATCTGGCGGACAAGAAGGGAACCAGGGTTCCTCTAAAAAGTCCAATAAGAAGAATTCAAAAAATAAAAACAAGACGAGTGATAGTCAAAGTAACAAAGAAAACACGACAAACTCATAGAATAAGCCTTCCTCAGGCAGTCTGAATTTGATCATCAAACCAGGTTCTAACTATAGGAAATGAAGGCAAGTCGTGTTATAATAGTTTGGAATAGATTAGAAAGACTCACTCAGGAAAGAGAAGAGGATACGACAATGATTAAAATTCTATTGGTCGAAGATGACCTTGGTTTATCAAATTCAGTATTTGATTTTTTAGATGATTTTGCGGACGTTATGCAGGTCTTTGACGGAGAAGAAGGTCTTTACGAAGCAGAAAGCGGGATCTATGATTTGATTCTGCTGGACCTCATGCTTCCTGAAAAAGACGGTTTCCATGTCTTGAAAGAACTGCGTGAAAAAGGCGTGACGACTCCTGTCTTGATTATGACAGCCAAAGAAAGTCTGGATGACAAAGGACATGGTTTTGAGCTAGGGGCAGACGATTACCTCACCAAGCCTTTCTATCTTGAAGAGCTTAAGATGCGGATTCAAGCTCTCTTGAAGCGCTCAGGTAAGGTCAATGAAAACACCCTCAATTATGGCAATTTGAAGGTGAATTTATCTACCAATTCGACTTATATCGATGACAAAGAAGTTGAATTACTCGGAAAAGAGTTTGATCTCTTAGTTTACTTCCTTCAAAACCAAAATGTCATTCTCCCTAAAACGCAAATTTTCGACCGTTTGTGGGGGTTTGACAGCGATACCACCATTTCAGTTGTTGAAGTGTATGTATCGAAAATTCGTAAAAAATTAAAAGGAACGGATTTCGTAGAAAACTTACAAACATTGCGTAGTGTGGGGTATATCTTAAAAGATGTTAACAAGGATTAAGAAAACCGTCGGAGAAGATGACTTTTCCTATTTCATCCGCTATTTTGGCCTTTTTACCCTGATTTTCTCAGCCATGACCTTGATCATTATTCAGGTCATGCGCTCGAGCCTTTATACGACGGTCGATGAGAACCTCAAGACTCTTAGCCAAGATCCTTATTCGATTGTGGCCATTGCCAATCGCGACCAAAGGCAATCGGGTGACAAGCTAAATGATAAAGAGAACGATGTCATGGATGTCCCAAATCATGATAAGTCAGAGCCCAAAGGAGATGTCACCTCCAATACAACGGTCGTTCTTCTCAATAAAAAATATGAAAATCTGACAACTGGAAATGGATTTCTAAACCTCAAATCTGTAATCTTTGGACGCAAACTGCTTAACAAGGTTTCACAGCTCCGGATTACCAATAGCTATGGTAAAAAAGAAAGTTACCGGGCCTATATGACGGATCTGGGCTTATCAGATGGTGATGAGAGTGATGTCAAATACGCGGTCATCATGACCAATATTAGCCAGTTGGAGCAGACGAGCGAAAAGAATGAGAGCCAAATTGCCCTCGTTATGATCTGCTTCTGGGGGATTTCACTGTTTGCAAGTCTCTTTCTGGCTCGTCTTAGTGTCAAGCCACTTCTTGAGAGCATGCAAAAGCAAAAAGCCTTTGTGGAAAATGCCTCACATGAATTGCGGACGCCCCTTGCAGTTCTACAAAATCGTTTAGAAACACTTTTTAGAAAACCAGAAGCAACCATTATGGAATCGAGCGAGAGCATTGCCTCAAGTCTAGATGAGGTCCGAAATATGAAGCTCTTGACCACCAACCTGCTCAACATTGCCCGAAGGGATGATGGCTTGAAGCCAGAGATCGATGAGATTGACCCTAGCTTCTTTGATCAGACCTTCTCAAATTTTGAGATTATCGCAGAAGAAAATGCCAAGGTCTTTCGAGGCGAGAACCGAGTCGACAAGATCATTTCATCAGATAAAATCCTGCTCAAGCAGTTGATGACCATCTTGTATGACAATGCCTTGAAATATACAGATGAGGATGGTGAAATTGGCTTTAAAGTTCAATTGAAGGACAAAAATCTCCTTATCAAAGTTCTGGATAATGGACCTGGTATTCCCGATGAAGACAAAAAGCGGATTTTTGATCGCTTTTATCGGGTGGACAAGGCTAGAACCCGTCAAAAAGGTGGATTTGGCCTAGGCTTATCGCTTGCCAAACAAATCGTAGAAGCCTTTAAAGGAAACATTCAAGTCAGAGATAACAAACCAAGAGGAACCATCTTTGAAGTGAAATTATCTACAAAAACAGAAAGTCGTAAAAGAAATCGAAAAGAGGAAAAATAATGAGTTCAAAAATGTTGCATACCTGCCTACGTGTTGAAAATTTAGAAAAATCCATCGCTTTTTACCAAGATGCCTTTGGTTTTGAAGAAAAACGACGGAAAGATTTTCCAGACTACAAATTTACCATTGTGTATTTGGCCTTGCCTGGAGATGACTACGAGTTGGAATTGACCTACAATTATGATCATGGACCTTATGTCATCGGTGATGGCTATGCACACGTAGCATTGAGCACACCAGATCTAGAAGGCTTGCATGCGGAGCACAAATCCAAGGGCTATGAAGTAACGGATCCGAAAGGCCTACCTGGTAATCCCCCAAATTATTACTTCGTCCTAGATCCAGACGGATACAAAGTCGAAGTGATCCGTGAAAAATAAAGAGGATGAATAGAAAAGGGAGAGTGGGACAGAAA
>NZ_MRXX01000001.1:175320-215826 GCF_016642265.1 Streptococcus lactarius | reverse complement strand
AAACAATTGAGAGGCTAAGACTTTTGTCCCAGCCTCACCTTTTTGATGTTTACCCGTATAAAAAAGAAATGTTTTTTGGAAAGAAATTTGCTATAATAAAGTTATGAGATTAAAGCCTGTAAGAACCATATTATTAGTCATCGTGAATCTCCTTTTACTTTCTATCCTTTTTATTGGATACCGTAAAATCCAAACCATTCGTGAAAATAAAGCCTATCAAGACCAATTTTCGAAAGTGGTACAGTTAGAAGGAGATACAGAAAAAGGGAAAAAAGCACAAGTCCAAGAAGGGATTTTAGGAACATCCTATGTGACGGCCTATTTTCCTACAAGAGATGGTCAACCCATCACTGTCATTAAAGACAAGATATCTGAAGACCTCAAACGCTTGGGATCGGACGAAAAAACCAAGAAGCCAGAGCATCTGACTTTCTACCATAGTGAAGAAATAGAAGCTCCCTTTGTTGGCTACCATCCGATTCAGATTAAACGGGCGGAATACCAGTATAAAAAGGGCCAATTCATCAAAGATGAAACTGTGAAATTGCCTTTATTCTATTTAGATGATGAGGATAATCCTTTGACTTTGACGGAGGTATTCGCTGATCCAGATGGAGCAAAGCAGATTTTCTTAAACGAATTGAAAACCAATCTTTCGTTTCGTCAGCTAGATGATGCCAGTATTGATCAAATGGTGGCGCATTTTTCAGAAATGGATTTGAGCCAGTGGACTTTCCAGTATGAAAAGGGAAATTTCATCATTTCGTTTCCATCTAAGGTTAAGGGGGATGATACCTTCAAGGTTCCACTTTCCAAATTCTATGATGTGATCGATACCGATCGCCTGCTTCCTGAAGATCTTGAATCGTACCAATCCTATATTGAAGAGCGCCGTCAAAAGATGGTCGCTTTGACCTTTGATGATGGGCCAGATCCCAAGACGACACCACAAGCTCTCTCCATCCTTAAGAAGTACAATGCCAAGGCCACCTTCTTTATGGTTGGTAAAAATGTCGACGCTTATCCAAATATTGCCAAGCAGGTCCGTAAAGAAGGTCACCAAATTGGGAACCATACATGGGATCACCCGCAATTACCGAAATTGAGTTTGAGTGATGCGAAAAAGGAGATTTTGGATACGCAAGAAGCGATTCAAAAAGCGACAGGTGTGCAAACCAAGATTACCCGTCCACCGTATGGAGCGATCAATAACGCCATCCAATATGGCATAGACCAGTCCTTCATCATGTGGGATGTGGATAGTTTAGACTGGAAGAACCACAATACAGCTTCCATTCTCAATGAAGTGAAGAAAGAAGTCAAACCAGGTTCGATCATTCTCATGCATGATGTTCACCAGACCACGATTGATGCTTTGCCGACGGTTCTAGATTACCTCAAAGAACAAGGCTACACTTTTGTTACGGTGGATGAATTGTTGAATTACCAACTTGAAAGTCATCGTATTTACTACAATCGAAATTAAGCAAAAATCCTCTGCTGGAAATGGCAGAGGATTCAGATTGAAGATAGAATCTTCTTAAAAACTTTCCTTAGGTGAGTACGGACGTCAGCGAACTTCTTTGAAGTTCCATGACTTAGTTTTGGATCTAAGGTTCCAAAACTCCCTAGTGCTAGAAACAATCGTGTTTCTAGCACTTTTCTCACAGCGGAAAGTTTAGGCTTTATATTGATTCATTCTAAAAATTAGAACATATTTATATTTCTTTGCAGAAACGCTTAACTTATTTTACTATACAATAGTTTGTCTGAATTTTAAATCCTCTGCTGGAAATGGCAGAGGATTTTGTTAGTCATTGAGATAGAGTTGGGAATTTTTCAGGACAATCTCTCGGATAGAAGCGTACTTTTTCAAGGTTTTGAGTTCTTCTGAGTGGGTGATAAAGGTAATCACATAGCCCTCACGGCCCATCCGTCCCGTACGACCAGATCGGTGGGTGTAGGTTTCTTTGTCTCGAGGGAGATCGTAGTTGATCACACATTCCAGATGGTCAATATCGATTCCACGAGCTACCAAATCGGTCGCAAGTAGAAGGGTTAGCTGGTGATCTTTGAAGCGTTCCAGGATAACCTTGCGGTATTTGACATTGACATCACTGGCGAGCGACACGGCCTCTACGCCACGGTATTGCAGCTTTTCTTCTGCACTTCCTAGATCAGATAGGCTGTTGAAGAAGGCAAGACCACGAAAGTCTTCGACGTGGGCGAGTTTGCGAAGGAGTTCGACCTTATCACGTTGATCCACTTGCATATAAAAATGCTGAATATTGTCTAAGCGAACCCCATCAACTGTGATTTGGATGGTATTTTCTTCTAATTGGTCTGGATCGACCTTAGCTGTCGCGCTCATATAGATATATTGGTGATCACGAGGAGCATAGTGACTGATTTTATCGACAAAATGGTACTGAGAGTCGCTCAGTAACTGGTCAAATTCATCTAAAATGATGGTCTCCACATTCATCATTTTAATTTTTTTCAGTTTGATCAGTTCAAAGACCCGACCAGGAGTACCGACTAAGATTTCAGGTCCTTTTTTTAGACGCTCAATTTGGCGTTTTTGACTAGATCCGGACAAGAAAAGTTGTGTTTGGAGGCCGAGTGGTTCAGCCCATTGCTTGGTCACATCAAAAATTTGTCCTGCCAACTCGGTATTTGGAGCCAAAATCAAGAGTTGTTGAGCTTTTCGGGGTTTGAGCTTCAGTAAGCTCGGAAAGAGATAGGCAAGGGTCTTTCCAGTACCAGTCGGACTGATTCCTAAGACATTCTCTCCTTCATAGATGGGAGAAAAGATCTGCTCCTGAATGTCAGTGAAGGTATCAAAACCAAGTGTTTCTAGCTGGTCTAACCAGCTTTTGGGGAAATGTTCTTTCATTCTTTTTCATCCTTAAATTGAATTCCAGCGCTTTGACGCATCTGGTAGAGGGTCTCGTGGACTTGCTCTGCAGTTTGTAACCATTCGAGATAAGCAGTCTCCTTTTGACCAGCCATGGCAAGGGCAAAGGCTTCCGCCTCTTCTTGCATGACATGACTACAAGGCGTGAGAGGAAGATCGATGACTTCACCAGAATGGCTGACAAATTGGGCCTGGTTGATAGCTGCTACAGCATTTAGAGTCAGCGTTCCAGTCTTGGTATAGATTTCAGCTGGTAGATGACTGGTGATGTTTTTTCCCGCCTGAATGGCAACCTGAAACTCTGGATAAATCAAGACACCCTGACCATAGAGATCAACCGAATTAGGTAATTGCTGAGCGGTGTAGTGGCTGGAGATTGGAGTTTCAAAGAAACCAATCGCTAGGTAGAGGCAGTAGACTCCGAGATCCATCAAGGCGCCACCGGCATAGACATCTGAGAAAATATTCGGCATCTCACCAGCAAGAAGGGTAGGTAACTTGGAAGAATATTTTGCAAAGGTAAAGTTAGCACCTAAAATTTCTTGACCGGCTAGAAAGTCTTTGATGACTTGAAAGGCAGCTTCTTGGTAATTTCTGGCAGCTTCAAAGAGATAGACCTGATGCTCCTTAGCAAGCTTGGTTAACTCTGTCCACTCAGATGGATTCGTCACAGCGGGCTTTTCAATGATGACATGCTTCTTTGCCAGGATAGCGAGCTTGGCCTGAGAAAAATGAAGGGAGTTAGGACTGGCAATGTAGACGACATCTAAATCACTATCCAAGAAGTCCACCAAGTCCGTGTAGCAAGAAATAGAATCATAAGGTTCACAAAAGTCTTGAGCAGTTTCTAAACGCCTTGAATACACCGCCTGTAAGCCATAGCGCCCAGTCAAGTGCGCTGCCTTAATAAATTCCTGTGAAATCCAACTCGTTCCAATAATTCCAAGCCTTAGCATTATCAATCCTCCATCCAATGTTTCATCCTATTATAACATGAAAATAGGGAAGGGCGGGATGAAAAATGCTAGGGATTATGAGAGTTTTTTGTTACAATAGAAAGTGAATAAGTCAAGGAGTAAGCAATGACCCTATCAGTTGTAGTCCCATGTTTTAACGAAGAAGAATCAATTCCATTGTTTTACAGAGAAATGGAACGTGTTCGGATGGAGATGGGAGAAAAATTTGAATATATTTTTATAAACGACGGCTCTTCCGATAGTACGCTATCGGTTCTTCGAAAGTTACATGTTACAGATTCAAATGTGCATTACCTTTCTTTTTCTCGGAATTTCGGAAAAGAAGCAGCACTGTATGCTGGACTTGAGCGTGCTAGTGGTGAATACGTGACCGTCATGGATGTGGATCTGCAGGATCCTCCAGAGTTACTGGTTCAAATGAAGCAAAAATTGGATGAAAACTCAGAATTGGACTGTGTCGGAACCCGACGAGTAACCCGTGATGGAGAACCACCGATTCGCTCATTCTTTGCACGGATGTTTTATAAATTGATCAATCATATCAGTCAAGTAGAAATGGTCGACGGTGCGCGTGATTTCCGTTTGATGCGCCGTCCCATGGTCGATGCAATTCTAGAGTTATCAGAATACAATCGCTTTTCAAAAGGAATTTTTGCCTGGGTAGGATTTGAAACAGAATACCTAGAATACAAGAATGTTGAACGCGTGGCAGGGGAGACGTCTTGGAATTTTTGGTCCCTCTTCAAATACTCGATTGAAGGGATTGTTAACTTCTCGGATGCCCCACTAAATATTGCCTTTATCGGTGGGCTCCTATCTTGGCTTTTAGCTTTTATCATGGTAATTTTGATTGTGATCCGCACACTAGTCTTTGGAGATCCGACTTCTGGTTGGCCATCTCTTATGACAGTGATTCTTTTCCTAGGAGGGTTCCAATTATTAACCATTGGGATTTTAGGGAAATACGTTGGTAAGATCTTTATGGAAACCAAGAAACGACCAGTTTATGTTGTGAAAGAAAAGAGTGATGATTAGGATGCTTAAAAAAACATTGTCTAGTTTCTATGATAAAATTGATGTTTTTTTTGATAAGGTTGCTCATTTACAATTTGTAGAACGATTTCAAGGAAAATTTGAATCAATAAATAATTTCTGTAATTTGATTAGTGATAGAGTTTACTATCTATTTTTAATTACTTACTCAATATTATTTACGTTTTTATCTTTTAACTTAATAAATTTTCAAAGTCGAACATATGATTATGTTTTTCATTTATCCAGGATTGTTGGACTTTCGGAGTCTATAAGACATCTGGATTTTCTTCCAAATCTGAATTATATATATGCCTATGGGACTGGCTATGCCTCTCCTATGTTTTATGGGAATTGGCAATTTTATCCATCAGCATTAGTATATATGGTTACAAAAAATGGTAACTTATCTTATTCTATTTTTGCCCATTTGATTATATTATCTACACTTATCACTGTTTATTTTGTAGTTGAAAAAATTTCTAAGAATAAAATGTTAGGAATTATAACTGCAATTACCGTACCGTGTTACTACACACTATTTGGTTATGGTATGACGATGGTAGTTCCATTAGTTCCTCTACTTTTTTATTCAATTTATAGAATACTTTTCTTAAACCAAAGAAATCCAATATATTTAGGCATTGTAGTAGCATTATTAATTCAAACCCATATACTTTCCACGATAATATTAGCCATTTTTTCTTTTATCTTTTTATTATTAAATTTTAATAAGATAAGTGTGAAAAAGTTAGTTTCTTTTATATTATCGGTTTTGATTGCATTATTTTTGTCTGCTGGATACATTTTGCAATACGTAGAGCAGGTTTCTTCTCAACACTTTCTTTTTTCTTGGTTAGGAAGAAATTTTCCTGTTAATGTCAATGATACTTTCTCTGTACCTTATCCATTTCAAGCAGACAACTCAGGATTTTATAAGCCATTCACTCCACTAGAATGGCCAATCCATCATTTAATAAGTATAGGGTTGCTCATTTCAAGTTTTATAGTCATATTACTATTTCGACGTATGACTTCCCTTAGTAAGACACTCTTTCTTAGTTGTTGGATATTGTATTTCTCTGCTACTAGTTTTTTACCTTGGAATACTATGCTGAAACAGACTTTCTTAGGAAGCATGCAATATTCTGGACGATTATTGTTTTTCATACCATTAATATTTATCTTATTTTTAGCTTTTACAAATGTAAAAGGTTTTCTACCACTTTTTTTGTGTATGGCTAGTTTAACTTTTTATTATCGCCAAGTTTTACCTCAGTACTTTAGTTCATCTAAGACCTATAGTCAAATGCAAAATGAAAATAAACTTAGTGAGGAATTGTTAAAAGCAGTATATATGGGGGATAAGACGAAATTTGTTGATACCAGTGGAGACGAGTATTATAATATAGATGTTGACAATGTGCATGTACGCAATCCTCAATTTTCAGAATTCTTGGATAATGGAGAACTAACTATTTCTAATATCAAGAAAAGTTATAATCTTCTAGAATTTGATGTTGATTTTAAAAATAATATAAATAAAAGTAGTTTTGTTGTTCCTCTAGTATGGTATAAAGGCTACCAAGTAGATTATTCGAGAGGTGCCTCTGGTTCTAAAGCAATGATGAAAACTCGTCCATTCACTGCTCAAGAAAATCGAGAAAATCAAAAATTGAGGAGACCAAATGAAAATAAGAAAGTGTTAAATGATGGTAAGATATACATAGAAATAAATAAACCTGGACATATCTCGATTTCTTATCATAAAACTTTCTTGCAATATTTAGGATATTGTATTGAAATAATTTCTTGGTTAAGCGTATTCGGTATCTTTTTAACACGATATAATAGATGTAAAAAAGTGTTAGAAAATTTATAGGTATTTTAAAGTTAAAGAACAGATTCTTTATTGAAAATCTAAATACAAGGAGAAAAATATGATTTTAGTAACAGGTGCAAATGGCCAACTCGGAACTGAACTTCGTCACCTTCTTGACGAACGCAACGAAGAGTATGTAGCAGTAGACGTAGCAGAGATGGACATCACAAATGCAGAGAAGGTAGACGAAGTGTTCGCAGAAGTGAAACCAACTTTGGTCTACCACTGTGCAGCTTATACTGCAGTGGATGCTGCTGAAGATGAAGGAAAAGAGCTGGACTATGCTATCAACGTGACCGGTACGGAAAATGTAGCGAATGCGTCTGAAAAGCACGGTGCAACTTTGGTCTATATCTCAACAGACTATGTGTTTGATGGTAAAAAACCAGTGGGTCAAGAATGGGAAGTAGATGATCAACCAGATCCTCAAACAGAGTACGGACGTACCAAACGCATGGGGGAAGAACTGGTTGAGAAGAATGTCTCTAACTTCTATATCATTCGTACAGCTTGGGTATTTGGTAACTACGGTAAGAACTTTGTTTTCACCATGCAAAACTTAGCCAAGACTCACAAAACTTTGACGGTCGTTAATGACCAACACGGTCGTCCAACTTGGACTCGTACTCTTGCAGAGTTTATGACCTATTTAGCTGAAAATCGTAAAGATTATGGTTATTACCACTTGTCTAATGATGCAGAAGAAGATACAACTTGGTATGACTTTGCAGTTGAAATCCTAAAAGATACGGATGTAGAAGTGAAGCCAGTGGATTCCAGCCAATTCCCAGCTAAGGCGAAACGCCCACTTAACTCAACAATGAGTTTGTCTAAGGCTAAGGCTACAGGATTTGTCATTCCGACATGGCAAGATGCTTTGAAAGAGTTTTATAAACAAGAAGTGAAATAATGTTTTCAAAAGAGGGTGGAGTGTTTATGACCTTACCTCAAAAGTTAGAAAAGGTAGACATAACTTTTGGGGATTTGGTCATTAGTGCTCCTCTCTTTTTTATTGGGTTTATGGTATAATAAAAGCAATATACTGATTGAAAGTGAGTTGTAATACTTGAAAAATGTAACTCCCCAAAAGGTTTTTTTCTGGAATATTTTAGGCAGTTTATCTTCGGCAGCTGTTTCAGTTATTCTTCTTTTTATTGTTACACGTACTTTGAATAGTTCTTCGGCAGATATTTACAGTTTTGCCTATGCGATTGCAAACCTATTTGTTATTGTCGCTAGTTTTCAAGTCAGAGACTTCCAAGCAACAGATATAAGAGAAAAGTATTCTTTTGATACCTACTTTGTTACGAGGATACTTTCAAACATTGCTATGGTTCTTCTTTTAGTAATGTATCTCATTTTTAATCCGAATACGCATTCAAATGTTGGAATCATATTTTGGGTCTCTTTCTTCCGAGTTAGTGAAGCTTTATCAGATGTTTTTCAAGGATTATTTCAGCAGAAGGAACGTTTGGATATTGCTGGGAAATCTCTCTTTCTGAGAAATACTCTTTCAACAATTGTCTTTGCTCTAACTTTAGTTATTTCTAAAAATCTCTTGTGGTCTGTCATCTCACAAACTATCAGTTCATTCGTATTCATTGCTTTATTTGACTATCCTCATTCAAAGTTTTTCCATAGATTGACCCCTTTCAGTGTTAAGCTTGGTAATATCTTTAGTGTATTGAAAGATTGTTTACCTTTATTTATTAATGCTTTTTTGCTGGTTTCAATATATAACCAACCTAAATATGCTTTGAATGATATTTTTAACCAGGGACTAATTGGTAATGGTGTTCAAAGGGATTTCAGTATTTTGTTTACCCCTATTTTTGCTATGAATCTGATGATTGTCTTTCTTAGGCCAATGATTACCCAGCTTGCTGTATTTTTGGAGGAAAGGAAAATATCGCATTTTATAACTTACAAGAATAATCTCTTCAAGATTTTACTTGGTACCTGCACCTTCATTTTTCTTATTGGTGCTTTTATAGCAATGCCAGCACTGGATATTGTATATGGAACCCATTTAAAACAGTATCAAACTAGTTTTGTAGTTTTGTTATTAGGGGGGATTGCAAGTACCTTTTCAACAGTATGTGATAATATCTTGACAATATTTAGAAAGCAACATTTTCTAGTGATTTCATTTGTCGTTGGTTACATTGTGTCACTCTTAACGGCAAAGCCTTTAGTTTCTAAATTTGAGATTTTTGGGGCATCCCTATCATTTCTTTGTGCGATGATAGCATGGTTACTGACATCCCTAGTAATTTATTTTATAACGAATCCATATACAATTTTTAGAAGGAAAAAATAATTGGCATGAAATTTTCTGTTATTATCCCTGCTTACAATGTTTCAAGCTATTTGGAGTGCTGTGTTCAGAGCATACTAAAGCAGACGTTTGAAAATTACGAGATAATCATTGTGGATGATGGTTCAACAGATAATACAGGTATTATCGCAGATGAGCTTTCGAAAAATTATCATCAAGTGGCTGTAATCCATCAGAGTAATGGTGGTGCATCAAAGGCGCGTAATACTGGAATAAGTAAGTCTTCTGGTGATTATCTTTTATTTCTAGACGGTGATGATTTTTGGAGCGATTCGCAGTTTTTAGATGCGATCGCTACCAAAATTAAAGCAAAGGCTGTTGATGTAGTTATCTTCGGTTACAGTTATTATTACGACAATGAAATAAAGGAAATTCCTATTTCTAGTCAGAACAACTTGCTTACAGCAACTAATTTTGGTTTGTTTAACGGTCCAAATTGGAATAAGTGTATTTCTAAAAAATTGATAAGTAACGGTCTATGTTTTCCAGAGGACTTGGTATCAGAAGATAGTTTATATTGTTCCTACATACTAAAGCTAGTGGAGAGTTTTTCAGTCCTAACAAGCACACAATATATGTACCGTCAAAACAGAGCAGGAAGCTTAACGAATGTAGTAAAAGAAGCAAATGTGTTGGATACATTGAGAGGAATAGAGCGTGGCTTGTTTGATGTGTCTGAGTTGCCAGATACAAAACAAAAAGCTTTGACGACTTATTTTGCAATTTCTTATATTTCAATTCTTCCTTATGCTAAATCTTATCTCTCAAATATAGAGATAAAGGAATTGTTACGAAAATATAAATATTTGTTAAAGGCTTCGATTCGTATTGAGAATAAGGCTTTTAAGTTGACTGGTATTTTTACTAATTTTTTTGGAATCAATATCTCGACAAAAATATTTTCTTACCTATTAAGATTTTATAAATAAGATAAGTTAGAAAGAGAAAGAATGAATAATCCAGCCATTACAATCATAATTCCTGTTTATAATGCACAAGATGGGCTTAAACAATGCTTAGATTCGCTTTTAAATCAGACCTTTAGGGATTTTGAAATTATTCTTTTAAATGATGGTTCCACAGACAACTCCTTGATGGTTTTGCAAACTTATGCTTCTGCTCACAACTTTATTAGAGTTATCGACAAAAAAAACGAGGGAGTTGCTAAAACTAGAAATAAAGGAATACACCTCGCTAAAGGTGAGTATATTGTCTTTATTGATAATGATGACTTTGTTGATTCTGATTATTTAGAGCGTTTTTACAATGCCATTCACCAAGAACAACTAGATATTGTTCTTGGTGGCTATAAGCGTGTTAATCAGGACTTGAAGACACTTTTCAAGCAAGATCTCACACAGTCAGAATGGTCTAAGTATATTATAGTTGCACCTTGGGCACGTATCTATCGAACTTCATTTTTAATCGATAATGAGATTGAGTTTTTTGATTATCCAATTGGTGAGGATGTTATTTTTACGCTATCAGCTTACAATTTAACGGAAAAGATAAAAATAATTGATTATAATGGCTACAATTGGTTTTTCAACGAGAAAAGTATTTCAAATACATCACAAAGAGGGTTTAATCCGAATATAGATATTGTGTACTTCTTGAGCCACCTACTTCAAGTTGCTGGTGATTCAAAATATATTCGTTATTTTATTAAACGCTATTATATTTGGTACTTACTTTTTTCTGGAAGAGCAGCCTCTAGCTTATTATTTATGGATCAATATAAAAAGATTAAGCAGTGGATTTCTAAAGAAAATATAGACTCAAGTTTAACCCCATTATCATCGGAGATAACAGGAGAACGAATGCAAACAGTTGTTTCGGTAATGGCTTTTAGAATCTTCGAACGCTTGAAACTTGTCTCACTGTTTGCAAAATTATACTGTAAAGGAAAGGAGAAGTAGTTGAGAGTTTTAATGATTATTCCTGCCTATAATGAGGAGGAAAGTATTTTCGACACGGTAACAAGTATCTTGAATTACCGCAAGAAAGTTGATTTTGATTTGGATTATGTTGTGATCAATGATGGATCAACAGATAAGACAAAACAAATTCTGGAAGAGAACCATTTTAATGCTGTTCATCTTGTGATGAATCTTGGGATTGGCGGTGCGGTTCAAACAGGCTACAAATATGCACTAGAGCATGACTACGATGTAGCAGTTCAATTTGATGGTGATGGCCAGCATGATATTGAGTCTCTATCAGAACTTCTTGAGCCAATTCGAAAAAATGAAGCGGATTTAGTTATTGGATCTCGTTTTGTTGGTGACGTTAAATCAGAGTTTCAAACGACTTTTATGCGACGTTTTGGTATTGGTGTGATTTCTAATCTCATCAAATGGACAACAGGCCAAAGAGTTTTAGATACGACATCGGGCTATCGTTTAGCTGATAAAGCTATTATCAAACAATTCGCTAAACGTTATCCCATCAAGTATCCGGAACCAGAGACTATTGTTCATATTTTGAAACGTAAATATCGAGTTGTTGAGCAACCAGCGAATATGTTTGAACGTACTGGCGGCGTTTCTTCTATTACGCCAATTAAATCCATTCGCTATATGCTTGAAGTGTGTTCATCGATTGTTATTGCAGCTTTTATGAGGGAGAGTGAATAATGTCAGTTTTATCTATTGTGATGTTGGTAGCTTCTATCTTTTTCCTTTATCTAGTCATTAGAAATATCAATAAGAATAATATTTTATTTGAACAGGCATTCATGTGGATTGTTATCAGTCTTATCTTGATAGTAATTGCGGTTTTTGACACTATTCCTGGGTACTTTGCTAGATTACTTGGATTTGAATTGACCTCCAATTTTCTATTGTCTCTTACTATCTTTTTCCTGTTGGTTATTGCATTTTTACAAACCATGACTTTGTCAAAACAAAAGGAGCAGATTAAGCATTTGGTTCAAGAATTATCGATTCTAAAAAGCCATGTAGAAATGAAAGAGGAGAATAATGAACAATAGTCACACCTGGGTGATTTGTGCTTATGGAGAGAGTGAATATTTAGACGCTTGTATTCAATCCTTGAAAAAACAAACTCTCCAATCAAAGATTATCTGTTATAGTTCAACACCACTGGATTCAATCAAGGAACTTTGTCAGCGTTATGATATTCCCTTTTATACCAAACAAGGTGGAGGAATTGGCAAGGACTGGAATAATGCCATGTCTTTTGTAGAGACAAAATATGCAACTATCGCCCATCAGGATGATTATTATGAGCCGAAATATGCTGAGAAAGTATTGGGCAAAATGGAAAGGAATTCTGATGTTTTAATAGGATATTCTGATTATTTTGAAGAAAAAGATGGACATAAAATTCCTGCTAACACGAATCTGAAGATCAAAACCTTAATGCTAAAAACCATGAATCTTTTCTCAGCTAGTCATTTTTGGCGTAATCGTGTGATGGCTTTTGGAAATCCGATTTGTTGTCCTGCAGTTACCTATAACCGTGAGAATTTGAAGAATTTCTTTTTTGATGAAGGAATGAGAGTGAGTTTAGACTGGTACGCATGGTATAAAATCAGCGAATATAAAGGTCGTTTTGCGTATGTAGCTGACAAGCTTATGTGCCACCGGATTCATGAAGAGTCTGAAACTTCAAAAACCATTGCGGATAATACCCGTAGTAAAGAAGACTTATACATGTATCAACTTTTCTGGCCCAAATGGATGGCTAAGTTACTAATGAGACAATATGTGAAGAGTCAGAATTCGAATAATTAGTTTAGTATGTTCAGGGAGAAAAATGAAAAATAGTAAAAGATTTTATTTATATATACTTATTGTAGCTGTGTTGTATGCAATACAGTATTATATTAATAATAAAATTACTCCAGTTGGAGACCAAACAGCATTTTTGAAATATGCAGAAGAATATCACTATAATTATCTCTTTTTTGGAATTGACCGTTACTTTACATGGAGTAGCAGACTACTAATTGAATCAGCAACACTTTTATTTTCTATTCATGAAAAACTTTTTGTCATTGTATCTGTTTTAGCAACTTTTGTATTACTATTACCTAGCAAAAAGTTTTCAAAGGAACTTCCATGGCTTCCGGGTTTCTTATTATTCATTTGTATTCCGGCAAGTGAATTTTTAAGTGCAGGCTCTATTCCGACCTATGTAAATTATGTTTTTCCGGCATCCTTTTTGTTATTTTCTATTTATTATCGTCATTCATCTAACCATTTTGTAAAGATTATTAGTTTTGTTAGTTTTGTATTCGCTGTTATGCAAGAACAACTAGCAGTTTATTCTTTTTTATGGCTAGCTTTTGAGTTGGTGAGAGACTGGAGAGTAACCAGGTTTAGAATCAGAAATGTATTCTATACTTTTGTTTCTTTAGCTGGCATAATCTCAGCTAAATTAGCTCCTGGTAATGGGGTTAGATTTACTAAAGAAGTGATGACTTGGTTTCCTAATTTTTCAAAGCTAAACAGTGTCCAAAAGTTAGGGCTAGGTATCTTAGAAGCAGGTGATGGACTTTTATCAGTTTCTTTCACTTTTGTTTTCCTATTCTTAATTGTAATGATAATGCTGGCTTTTTATAAACGAAACCTTATTTGTATATCCCTAAGTGGCTTTGTTTTCCTATCTATATTGAGTCAAAAGTTCGAATGGCGTAGTATTTTCTTTACGCTTTCTGCTATCAGTAAGCATGCTAGAGAAACGGGGACTTTTCAGTTTAATCTGGTATATTGTGGAGCCGTTTTATATTACATTATTCTTTTAGGTTTAGTACTTTTTGTTATTTGGAGTCTGGCTGACTTAGATGATAAAATTTGGTTACCGTATCTATTGGTAATTGGTCTTGTTGGACGTTTGGTTATTTCGTTTTCACCAACCTTATATGCTTCAGGAACTAGGACTTATTTACCTGTAATGCTTAGTATATTTATAATAACTTGTAAATTTATAAATCAAATTTATTTAAAAATGAAGATTGAAAAAATTAATTAGTTAAAAGTAGATTTTTTCTACTTTTTTTAATTTTCTAATGAAGAAGTAGTTTCCCATTTTTGCCAAAACTATAGTATAATTAGTATTGTATAGACTCTTTTAGAAGACATAGTATATTGTGCTTTTTTGGACTAAAGTATATTATAAATATTTGGTTCAAAACTTTGATTTTCTATTGTTATAAATATCGAAATGGATGGAAAAATGACTAAACTAATATCAGTAGTTGTAACCTGTTACAACCATGAAAACTATATTGAACAATGTATAAGAAGTATTTTTCATCAGACTTATCGGAATATTGAGTTAATTGTTTTAGATGATGGTTCAACAGACAATTCAAATGAAATTATTCAGGAAGTTCTGAAAGATTCGCCTTTCGTGACGAAATTTGAATCTCATGAAAATGTAGGTGTTGTAAAGAATCGGAATATGGGTCTTAGTCTAATCAATGGAGACTATTTGCTGTTTGTAGATAGCGATAACTATCTGGATATGGATTATATTGAGCAGTTGTATAGTAAATTGATCGAGACAAATGCTGATATTGCATATTGTGACCTGTTTAATCCAGAAAAAGAGGAATTTTATCTTAAAAGTCGTGAATTTGACCTCACTGATTTTCTAAATGCTAGTTTCATTGATAATTGTTCTTTGATTCGTAGAAGTATTATTGGGGATGCTCGTTATGATGAGAAGTTAAATCGTAAAAAGCTTGAAGATTATGACTTTTTATTAAATCTCATTCTTAATAATGGAGCTAAAGCAGCATATCAACCAAATACTAAGCTTAACTATCGAGTATTTGAAACAGGATCCATTTCTGGACGTGACTCTGTTCGCCATCATTATGAAATCTATCTTGAAGTTCTAGAAAAGTATCTTGATAAGTTGCCCCATGAAATCTATCAAGCAGTTAGTGATAATCTTATGACTTTAGAGGATCGATTAGAAAATTTAATAAATCATCATAATGAGGTTTCTGAATATGTAAAAGAATTACAAAGAAAACACAAGCAACTTCGTCGTAAGAGTCAAACTCAAGTAACAGAATTGAAAGAAGCGCGTAATGAGATACAATTGATTCGAAGTTCTCTTTCCTATCGTATTGGCAATTCTTTGATTCAACCTATTAAGATTTCTAAGGTTTTACTGCAAAATCCACGAAAAATTAAAGAATATTTGAAAGCTATTAAAAGAAAAATCACGAAATTGCGGAGACGTTTAATATCTCTGAAAACTTATCAATTACGTCATCGTAGAAATAGTCAACGTTCTGCCTTGTCATTTACTGGCAAAAGAGCGCTAGTCTATGTCATTTTTGAATCTGAAAACCGTTTACAAGAATACAAATTACGGTTTTTACAGGCTTTATCTCCGTTAATGGATGAGGTCATTGTTGTTGTGAATGGTTCTCTTCGTGTTGAGGATGTCAACAATCTTAAATCTTATGGACAGGTTTTAATTCGTGACAATAAAGGATATGATACAGCTGCCTTTAGAGAGGGCATCTTTGCTTTTGGCAAAGATAAGCTTAAAAATTACGATCAACTGTTCTTGGTAAATGATACCAATATTGGACCAATGAGAGATTTGTCTCAAGTATTCCATGAAATGGTTGATAAGCAACTAGATTTCTGGGGAATTTCCTTTGGAGAAGAGCAAGAGGATGTTACTAAAGAGAATCCTTATGGTTACATTCCTAAGCATCTTCAATCTTATTTCCTAGTTATTGAAAAGCTCATGCTAAATGATGATGCCTTTTATTCTTATTGGACAGATTTGACTGATACAGATTCTCGTGATAAGGCTATTGGTCGACATGAGACTCGTTTTACCAAGTATTTTGCTGATTTGGGTTATCGTTTCGATGCTGTTGTGCAAGAATACGAAGATTCTGCTATGTATATTCATCCGTTGAGGATGCTTAAAGCAGGTAGCCCTTTGGTTAA
Organism: Streptococcus lactarius; assembly: GCF_016642265.1. Taxonomy (GTDB): domain Bacteria; phylum Bacillota; class Bacilli; order Lactobacillales; family Streptococcaceae; genus Streptococcus; species Streptococcus lactarius. The sequence continues at coordinate 199,730 of NZ_MRXX01000001.1, read as the reverse complement.
ATACACAGCTTTGAAAAATTACGATGAGGAGCAATTCTTGTGGCAAGGTCTTGAGCGTGAATCAGAAATCCCTGATTTACTAGAGTATATTACTGATAAGACAGATTACCCAGTGTCAATCTTGGAAGAGATTATCAATAAATTCAAGGCTGTTCCTCGTGAACAATATATTTTATTGATTGATGGGGTTGAAAATATTATTCCGCAATGTACCCGTTACCGTGTTTTGAATAAGGCAGAACAATTACGTAAGCATGGCTTTGAAGTTAAAGTTACTAACTTATCAGATTTTCAATTGTCAATGGCCCAAAATGCTAGTCATATTATTATCTATCGTTCTCCAATTTCGCCTGAGCTTCTGCGTCTCTGCCATTTGGCTAAGGATTATGGAAAACCTGTTTTCTTTGATATAGATGATTTGGTATTTGATACGGTTTACACGGACCAATTAAGTTATACGCAAGGTCTTAATCCGGTTGAAAAAGGAAATTATGATGCTGGGGTTCGTAATTACGGTTATATGTTAGAGAACTGTGATGGTGCCATTACTTCAACCAACCAGCTGCAAGAGGAGTTGAAGAAGTATCAAAGCACGGTTTTGCTGAATCGTAATCTAGCATCTGATGAGTTAATCTCTATCAGTAGTCAATTTCTTAAGGACTATTCTCAAGTCTCAGACGTGGTTAAAATTGGTTATTTCTCTGGTTCAATTAGTCATAATGAGAATTTTGAATTGATTAAACCAGCTATTAAGCAACTGCTTAAGAAATATAGTAATGTTCAATTACATATTGTCGGAATTCTTGATATTCCAAAAGATATGAAGCCCTTTGGAAATCAAATTGTCACTCACGATTATGTGGACTGGGACAAACTGCCTGCCTTGATTAGCGAGGTTGATATTAATCTGGCGCCACTTGTGGACTCTATCTTTAATCGTGCCAAATCTGAGATTAAGTGGATTGAAGCTGCTTTGGTGAAAGTACCAACAGTAGCAAGCAAGATAGGAGCTTTTTCGGATGAGGTTGTTGATGGTGAAACAGGGCTGTTAGCTACTGATGATGAGTGGTTTGACAAACTAGAATCGTTGGTTTTATCTCTAGAATTAAGGCAAAAATTAGCAGAATCAGCTTACCGAGCAGTCCTTGAGAATTGTACCTTAAGCAAGAAAGATGAAATGGTGACTTATTTTGAACAGAATTAAACAGATAAAAGTTGAAAATTTATTTTTCATCTTAGCGACGATTTTTATTTTCTCATTTATGATTGTGTTTCCGATTAATCGTGTTCCAGATGAAATGAATCATGCGCGTATGACTTGGGAGACTTTACACAGACCAACGGATACTTCCTTTAAGTGGATGGATGAGATCCCAAGCAATGATAAAGTTAAACCAAGGGAATATAAACAGCTTCTAGCACGTAAAATTGAGATGAAGAATGAGCCATTTAGATTCGGCATTAGTCTCAAAACGATTTCTTTTATACCTCAATTAATTGGAATGACGATTGGAAGTTGGATTAGTCCCACGGTAGGTATGATCATTTATATGGGGCGTATCTTTAATGCATTAGCATACATACTTGGACTATACTTTTTAATACGCTATTTTAAGTATGGAAAGATAGCCGTGATGTTTATATCACTTTTACCTATTATGGTCCAACAAGCATCATCTCTGTCTTATGATGTGATGAATTACTTGGAAGTGATGCTAGCTATTGGTTTTATAACGAATATCGCCTATTCGAAACGATTTAGCAATCGTAATTTTGTTCAAGTAATAGGCCTTGCTATTTTGCTTCTAGCGACAAAACCAAATAATATTTTGTTATTAGGTTTGATACCTTTTGTATCATTTGAATTTAAGGGTGTATTAAAAACTTTAAATAGACCGTTTAAGTCATTAAAGCTTATAGTTTCTAGATATAAGTTTGTCTTTTATCTTTTACTACTTATAACAATAGGTTTCATTTTACAATTTTTAATGCGAAATGAAGGTGGTCTCTTCCATTATATTCATGTCCTGTTAAATACACTTGTAGATGCAAAGCAAAATGGAGACTTAAACTCCATTCTCACAATAGGAATTTTTGGTTTTTTAGGAAACTTTACATTGCAGTTACCTCTATGGTTGATTTTTGTTGATGTAGCAGTATTGTTTTTGATCTTTTTAGCAGATAAAAAAGATTTCTTTTCAAAAGATTTTTCAATTCTTGCAGCCTTGTTATTTCCAATTCAAGTCATCGCTACTGTAACAGTTATGTATCTTCAATGGACTCCCATTGTTCTTGGCCATGGCGCTTCTGTTTCAGTGGGTTCACAAGGAAGATATTTTACACCATTTTTGATACTCTTTTTACCTTTAGTAGCAAATTTAGGAAATTTTGAAATCTCGCAAAATAAAGTTTTAAAAATTTCAACCGTTACATTACTAGTAAATTATTTAATTTCCATTTTTTTGATCATTCCTTACTATTGGATGTAGGTGAAAACTATGAGTAAAACAGTTCTATTTATTTCCCCCACGGGGACTCTGGATAATGGTGCTGAAATTTCAATTGTCAATTTGATGAAATTTCTAGTGGACAAAGGATGTCGTGTCTTAAATGTTTTTCCAGATTATAAAGTCGCTTCTCAGGAAGAGTATCGAGCAGCATTACAGAATGCAGGGATTGAAACCTATGGACTTTCGGCAGTTAAATGGTGGTGGGAAGAAGCACCAGGTGGCTTACCAGGTAATCATTTTATGCGAGTGAACTCTTACAATAAGAATATTAAAGATATTCGAAATATTATTGTAGAGAACAAGGTAGACCTTGTCATCAGTAATACGGTCAATGTTTTTCAGGGTGCACTTGCTGCAGCTTACGAGAATGTCAAACATTTTTGGTTGATTCATGAATTTCCTGAGGGGGAATTTGGTTATTATAAGGAAAAATTGGACTTTATAGATAGCTTCTCGGATGAAATTTTTGCTGTAACAGGGGCTCTGACAGAGAATTTGCAAAATTATTTTCCTAAAAGAAAGATTTATTCTTTTGCACCATACACTCATATTGAATCTGTAGAAAGTGTAAAAACTGAATCTAGCTACCAACATCGTATTATTTCTGTTGGACGTCTGACGGAGAGAAAAAACCAGCTTGAGCTCATAAAAGCTTTTGGTTTACTTGACAAATCTGATGTTGATCTCGTTTTTTTAGGTGGCTGGGATGAGGACTATAAACAAATTTGTGATGATTATATCGCAGAACATCAACTGAAGTCAGTTTCCTTTTTAGGACATGTAGATGATCCTTGGTCTATGATTACTGATAAGGATATAGCGGTTTTCCCATCTAGTATGGAGACGTTTGGTCTTGTTTATGTTGAATCTGTTTTAAATGGCATTCCAACAATTTTATCTGATAATGAGGGACACAGGTCTGCCTTTGAATATATGAATGAGCAAGGCCATATGTATCATTTGGGTGATTTGGATGCATTAACAAGAACAATTTCAGATACTCTTGCTCAATTTAATCAAGAGAAACTTGAAGCAGTACAAGCTGTTCCAAGTTTGAAAGAAAGATATTCTCTTGAGAGAGTTTATTCTACAATTGTTGAGAAGCTTAAGGACAGCAAAATGAATCATAAAAAAGTAAATCAGGCAGATGTAAGTTTTCTAAATAGTAGAAAAGCTTTTAAAAAGTGTGTTCAATCGGCTCTAAAAAAACTATTACGACTGAAAAAACTTAGTTAGAATTTTTAATCTATGAGGGAGTGGTACAGAAAGGAATGTTATTTAAATATTCCTCCCGTACTATTCCTTTTTTGTTTGCATTAGGCAAAAAGCCTAGAAAATGGTATAATTGAGTAGACTGTAAATTGTTAGAAAGGGAAAATTATGCAACACGTTTTTATTATCGGAAGTCGTGGGCTTCCGGCTCAATATGGCGGTTTTGAGACTTTTGTAGACCAGTTGGTTTCGCGTCAAGTGGCTCCAGATATCCAGTACCATGTTGCTTGCCTTTCTAATGATCAAGCCTATCATCATTTTGACTATAAGGGTGTCGATTGTTTCACGATTCAAGCACCCAAGCTTGGGCCTGCGCGTGTCATCGCCTATGATATGATGGCCATCAACTATGCCTTGAAGGTCATTAAGAAGCAGGGAATTGAACAGCCAATTTTTTATGTTTTGGGCAATACCATTGGGGCCTTCGTGGCACCGTATGCGCGCAAGATCCATAAGATTGGTGGTCAATTCTATATCAATCCAGATGGACTGGAATGGAAGCGGGCCAAGTGGGCCAAACCGATCCAAGCCTATCTCAAGTATTCTGAAAAGATCATGACGCGCCACGCGGATTTAGTGATTTCAGACAACCCTGGTATTGAATCCTATATCAAGGAAGCCTATCCTTGGTCTAATACAACCTATATAGCTTATGGGACGGATTTGTCTCCGACTAGCCTGACCAGTCAGGATAAGAAAGTCAGAGAACTCTATCAGAAGTGGCAGACGCATGAAAAAAACTATTACTTGATTTTGGGGCGCTTTGTTCCAGAAAACAATTACGAGACCGCCATTCGTGAATTTATGGCTTCTTCAAGCAAGCGGGATTTGGTCATCATTTGTAACCATGAAGGCAATCCCTATTTTGAAGAACTCAGGGCTCGAACTGGATTTGATCAGGATCCACGTGTAAAATTTGTAGGAACGGTTTATGACCAAGACTTGTTGAAGTATATCCGTAAAGAAGCCTTTGCCTATATTCATGGTCATGAAGTGGGAGGAACCAATCCGGGCCTCCTAGAGGCTCTTGCTCAGACGGATCTCAATTTAGTCCTAGGAGTCTCCTTTAACCAAACGGTCGCAAAGGACACGGCTCAATATTGGACAAAAGAAAATGGGAATTTAGCTCATTTAATTGATCAAGTCGACTCTTTAGAGGACGTATCTAAATGGGGTCAATTGGCCAAAGCCAATATGAAGCAAAACTTTACCTGGGAAAAAATTGTAGGTGAGTACGAGGAATTATTCTTATCATGAAAGTAAATATCTTGTTGTCCACCTATAATGGTGAGCAGTATCTAAAAGAGCAGGTCAAAAGTATCCAAGACCAGACCTATCAGGACTGGCAACTCTTGATTCGGGATGATGGATCAAGAGATGGGACGGTAGAGATCATTCAAGAGTTGGTGGCGCAGGATGAGCGCATTCGCTTTATCAATCAAGGAGCCATCGAAAATCTCGGAGTTATTAAGAGTTTTCACACACTGTTAAAATATGAAAAGGCTGATCTTTATTGCTTCAGTGATCAAGATGATGTCTGGCTACCAGAAAAGATTGCCCTACAAGTGGAAGAAGCAGAGAAACATCTGCAAGAAGAACCTTTGCTGGTCTACACAGATTTAAAAGTGGTCGATGAGAACTTGAATGTGCAGCACGAAAGTATGATTCGCACCCAGTCTGATCATGCCAATACAGAACTGATTCAAGAATTGACGGAAAATACGGTAACTGGCGGAGTAGCCATGATTAACCATGCCCTGGCGGAATTATGGACCGGTCAGGAACAACATGCGCTTCTCATGCACGATTGGTATTTGGCTTTGGTGGCAACTGCCTTCGGGAAGCTCATCTATATCGATCAACCGACAGAGTTGTACCGTCAGCACAGTAGCAACGTTCTAGGAGCTCGAACCCTAAGAAAACGGGTTAAAAACTGGGTTCGCCCTCATATTCTTTTTGCTAAATATTGGAATCTCATCGAGTCCAGTCAAGAACAAGCAAAAAATTTATTGGATCTGCCAGTCAGTCTCCAAAATAAAGAAATCATCGAAAACTTTGTGACCATTATGAATGTGCCATTTAGACAACGTCTAGCACGGATTCGTAAATATAGTTATCGCAAGAATAGGGCTTTTCACACGTGTGTGTTCACGACCTTGATTTTAACAAAGTTTGCATATAGAGGTAGAAAATAATGTTTGACGTTTTTAGTCAGAAAAATCGAATTTTATTACGAGAGTTAATTAAAACAGACTTTAAATTACGCTACCAAGGATCAGCGATCGGTTATCTTTGGTCGATTTTAAAACCCTTGATGATGTTTAGCATCATGTATGTGGTTTTTGTTCGTTTTTTGAGGTTTGATGATGGAACTCCACATTATGCTGTCGGACTTCTCTTGTCCATGATTTTTTGGACATTTTTTACAGAGGCAACGAATATGGGTATGTTATCAATTGTTTCAAGAGGAGATTTGCTACGCAAATTAAATTTCCCTAAGCAAACAATTGTTGTTTCCTCAGTTTTGGGAGCCGCAATAAATTTTTCTATTAATCTTTTAGTAGTATTTGTGTTTGCTCTTATAAATAATGTTTCATTTGGTATTCATTCTCTAATAATTATTCCTTTATTTATTGAGATGTTAATCTTAGCTATGGGGTGTGCCTTTATTCTATCGGCCTTATTTGTTAAATATCGTGATATCGGGCCAGTCTGGGAAGTTGTTCTTCAAGCAGGTATGTACGCCAGTCCTATTATTTATTCGATTACCTATCTATTGCAACGAAATCATTTAGCAGTTGCCAAAATGTTGATGATGAATCCAATAGCTCAAATGTTACAAGATATGCGTCATTTTATTATTGATCCAGTCAATCCACGTGGTTGGGATATCTTTGAGAATAAAATGATAGCTTATATTCCATATTGTATTCCTGTATTTATTTTTGTAATTGGTTTAATTGTATTCAATAAAAATTCGAAACGATTTGCGGAGATTTTATAATGTCAAGTAATGTAGCAGTTAAGGTAGACCATGTAAGTAAATTTTTTAAGTTACCAACAGAGTCAACTCAAAGTTTACGCACAACACTAGTAAACCGTTTTAAAGGAATAAAAGGTTATAAAAAGCAAGAAGTTTTACGTGATATTTCCTTTGAAGTCCAAAAAGGAGATTTTTATGGTATTGTCGGTCGAAATGGTTCTGGAAAATCGACTCTCTTAAAAATTATTTCCGAAATCTATGTGCCGGAAAAAGGTTCCGTTACGATTGATGGGAAGTTGGTATCTTTCATCGAGCTTGGTGTCGGTTTTAATCCTGAATTAACTGGTCGTGAAAATGTCTACATGAATGGAGCTATGCTAGGCTTCTCAACAGCGGAAATTGATGCTATGTACGATGACATTGTAGACTTTGCTGAGTTGCATGAATTCATGAACCAAAAACTCAAAAACTATTCATCAGGCATGCAGGTTCGTCTTGCTTTTTCAGTTGCGATCAAGGCCCAAGGTGATATCTTGATTTTGGATGAGGTCCTCGCAGTAGGAGACGAAGCCTTCCAGCGTAAATGTAATGATTACTTTATGGAGCGTAAAAAGTCAGGAAAAACTACCATTCTTGTCACTCATGATATGAATGCGGTTAAGAAATATTGTAACAAGGCAGTACTAATTGAAAATGGTCTTGTTAAAGTAGTTGGTGATCCTGATGAAGTCGCGAACCAATATAGTTATGATAATGCAGCCAGCCAAACAGTTTCTAATGATGATGTAACAGTAGAGCATGAAGCAGTCACCAATTTAAATGTAAAACTACTTTCAGATAAGATGACTCAACCTGAGGCTCCAATAGAGTTTGAGATTTCTTATGATGTCAATCGAGACATACAAACCTATATTGCATTTTCACTGACGGAGATTGATCGAGGTCTTTGGATCTATAATGATAATTCCTTGGATGTTATGACTAAGGGATGTGGGAAAAAAAGATTTCGTTACTCATGTAGTTTGTCTTGCCTAAATGATATAAAATTGAAATTACAGGTTTCTGTAAGAGATAATACTAATACAATGCTGGCATTTGCAAAAGGTGACAATGCCCCCGTGATTTTAATCAATCGGACTGATATTTCAGATAATGATATATCAGCTAAAGACTCTGCTACAGGTTTAGTACAGAGAAACGGTAACTGGGAGACTATTGTCAATGAATAGAATTCTTTTGTATATTCACTACAATAAATCAGACGAACTAAGTGGCCATGTTCTTTACCAATTGGAACAAATAAGACCACTTTTTTCTCGAGTAATTTTCATATCCAACAGTCATTTAGATCAGAATCACATAGAAAAATTGAAAATGATTGGAATATTTGAAATTATTCAAAGAGAAAATATCGGATTTGATTTTGCAGCTTGGCGAGATGGAATGACATACGTTGGTTTTGATCATTTGGAAAAGTATGATTCTGTGACATTGATGAATGATACATGTATAGGTCCTCTTTGGTCATTGGAACCTTATTTTAGATCATTTGAATCAGCTATAGATTGTGATTTTTGGGGAATGACAAACTTTAAAAAAACGAAGTATTTTCGAGAACATGTTCAAAGTTACTTTGTGTCATATTCTCAAGCGGTAGTATTATCTAAAGTTTTTCAAAAATTTTGGACGAGTATAAAAAATTTTGAAAATGTTAGACAAGTAATTGATAACTATGAAACCAAATTGACATCTAAACTAAAAAAATCGGGCTTCAATTATAAAGTTGTTTTTAATACTTTGAACGAACAGTCTGAAGGAATGGTTCATCCTGATTTTTCTTACTATAAACCTTTTAAAATATTAGAACATCGCGTTCCGGTTTTAAAAGTTAAAGCAATTCAGGCGCATCCTCTTCAAGCTGATCAGTTAAAAAATAAAATAAGAGAAGTTACAGAATTTCCCATTGATATCTTAAATAGTGTCTATTCGTCAATAGAATTTTTTCCTGTTGAAAATGAACAAACAGAAACATATACTTTATTAAAAAAAGTTCGAAATAAAATTAAAAGAGTAATAGGGAGAAAAGGATAATGGATTTGAATAGGATATATCGCTTTTATAATAATTATCTAAGAAACCATATATTAAAAATCACCTCATTCTCCCTTGCTTTTGTGTTGTTAATTTTAAGTGTTATTAATATACAATTTACAGTCAGATCTCACTACCGTCTCCAATCAGTACCTTATTTTAATAGTTCAATGTTATTAATCGGAATTACTTGTATCTATTTAGGTATGTTTTTATCAAAAATTTGGAATAAGAAATTTTTATTAAATTTGGAGTAATCTATGGATTGTATTTGTTCTTCTCATATATACTTGATGTTAGTTTAAAATTAAATGAGAAGCAGTTTACTTTTTTTAAACATTTGCAATACTCTTTTTTAAAAGTAGATTTCATATTTTATATTGTATTAATTTTTCTAGTTGCTTTTGTCTATCATTATCTCATTTCCGTATTTTTCTCATGGTTTGAAAAATATCTAATTCCAATCTCAAATGATAGAGAGAAGTATACTTTTATATTTTATGCATTTTCTTTAACAGCTTTTTGTCTTACCGATAGTAAATTTTTTGATGCTGTAATGGAAACTAATTTCATTACTCATTTTCTTAAAAATAATATTTTAAAACTTACGATTCCTAATTTACTAGAGTTAGATATACTTATTTTAATTTTGATTATTTTTGTTTTCTTTATTTCATGTTATATTGTAAAAGGTATAAGTGAGTTAGAGAATAATAAACCGGGAGTGGGCTTAGCCATCTTTTCAAGTGTTGTTTTCTCTATACTATTAAATTATTTTCTTCAATATAGTATTCGAGCAGATTTAATCATAATGGAGAAGTACATTTTTCCAGGGGCAACATTGTTTCAAATTAGTATTTTCTTTGCTATATTTTTGTTGTTGTACTCTATTATCAATGAGTACCTGTTAGCTTCCATCATAAATATATTGCTTCTTATTGGGATTTCTATTTCAAGTTATTTAAAATATCAGTTTCGCCAAGAACCATTGTTGCCAAGTGATTTAAGTTGGTTAAAAAATCCAGTCTCTCTTTTGGGGTTTGTTGGGGTTAGTTCATATTTATATGTGATAGTGTTACTAGCATTACTTTTTTTTATTTATTGGTTTTTTAGAGGTATACTTCTTTACGGAAAAGTATTTAAAATACAACTGGTAAGGCTTGTAACAATCCTTTTAATTCTATTTTTCTATATCGGTGTCTATTATTCTTTTAAAAATAGACAAGATGGTAAAATGGATGAAAAAATTCCTGTATTAGCAACCTTAAATAATCGTTATGATATTGCATGGTTTGGAAATACAGTTAATGCACAAATGAAATCAAATAGTTATGTTTGGTTTTCTCAGTTAACATCTGAGCTTATGTATAAACCTGACAAGTACAGTAAATCTTCCATGGAAAAAATTGAAGAAAAATACCGCCTAAAATCAATCGACATAAATAAATCACGAAATCAATTTATCAGTGAACATACTGTAATTTATGTATTAAGTGAAAGTTTTTCAGATCCATCCAGGATAGAAAAAGTTCAAGTTTCATCAAATCCAGTTAAAAAAATTCAAGAAATAAAGAAAAATACAACCAGTGGATTGATGAAATCTGATGGATACGGTGGAGGAACAGCTAATATGGAATTTCAAACTTTAACAGGATTACCAATGTACAACCTTTCTCCGAGCATTTCCATTCTATATACTCAAGTAGCGCCTAAAATGAAATATTTTCCTTCAATTAGTAATTATTTTAATCCTAGAAATCGGGATGTTATTCACGTCGCCAGCCCAAGTAATTATTCAAGAAATGTTATCTATGGAAACTTAAAATTCAATAAATTCATACATTATGGAAACAAAGGGAATAAAGGATATAATGTCGGTGGAAATTATAGTGATGACTCTACCTATCGTTTGATTGAAGAAAATCTTAATAAGAATAGTCAATTTTTCTCTGTAATTACAATACAGAACCACACTCCATGGACTGAACAAAATCCTATAGATATGAGTGCAAGTTATCCAGGGTTTTCGGATGGTCAAAACAAATCTTTGTCATCTTATGTGAGAATGCTTTCTCAAACCGACACCGCCACCCAATCCTTCCTGGAAAGTCTTTCTAAAAAGGATAAAAAGATTACGGTAGTCTTCTATGGGGATCATTTGCCAGGTCTCTATCCTGAGTCAGCTTTTAAAAATAACCCTGAGAGTCAGTATCAGACGGATTACTTCATTTGGAGTAATTTTGATACGCCGAAGTTGAATTACCCTTTAGTTAACTTGAGTGATTTTTCTGCTATGGTCTTTGAACAAACCAATTCGAAAGTATCTCCTTACTATGCGCTTTTAACAGAAGTGTTGAAGAAGGCAAGTGTAGATAAAAAAGCTTTAGAAGGAGAAGCTCAGGAAATTGCGGATGATTTAAAAATGGTTGAATATGACTTGATTAGTGGCAAAGGCTACCTCTCAAAAGATTTCTTTAAAGTTCCAACCAACTAATTCAATTCAAAGGAGCACGAGCAGTTAAAAATCTTTGTATTTTTAACTGTCTGGCTCCCTTTTTTTTGTTTTTTATGCTAAACTATTAGATGGGGGTACGCTCATGATTAAGATATTTGGAAAGGTCCATTATCATTGGCAGCCGGACTTATCGGTTCTTGTGACTTATTGGTCCATTGCAGTGATTCCAGTCTTTATTGGACTGGCCTTGATGTATGAGAGTTCTAGTGTGCCGACGCTAGTTTTGTTCTCGTTCTTTTTGTTTATGGCCTTACTTGCGATCGGGATTCATCGCTATTTTACCATTTATGATGATGGAATTTTGCGGATTATTACAGCCAATCCTTTTACACCGATCAAGGTGAAGATTGAATCAATCGAAAAAATCGAAGTGAACAAGAAGTCGATCAAGCTGATTTTTAATAACGGCTCACGCAGTCGTACTTTCTGTATGCGGAAATGGCCTAAAAAATACTTTATCAATGCACTTGCTTTAAATCCCTATTTTAAAGGAGAAGTCGTCTTGACGGACAACTTTATCCATGTGGATTATTACGAGATGTATTATGCGACCAAATAAAAAACTCTCTTAATCTTTTAAGAGAGCATGTGTGGGGCATTCTTTGATGGCCTCAAGAACATCGTCTGTGATAGGAACTTCCTTTTCGAGGAGGTCATCTTCTGTGGCAAATTTAACGATGCCATTGTCATGGTAATCGAATAATTCAGAATAGGTTTGGCAGAGACCGCAAGCGATGCAACGATCTGGAATTAACGTAACTTTCATATTTCTATTGTAATGATTTTTACGAGAAAAAACAAGGAGGAAGTCATGGCAAAAGAACCATGGGAAGAAGATATTTATGATGATGGAGAAGAAACATTGAAGCGAACGAGTAAATTGAATGGGATTAAGGCAGATCGTCTATTGACGATTTTAGCGATTATTTTCTTTGTAATAGTAGTAGCAATGGTTTGTTTGCTGATTTTCCTATCTACTGGAGGTAGCAACAAATCCAAACAAATGTCTGGCTTCTACAATGGAGAAACCAAGGTTGAGCAGAAATCCTCTGCGCCTGCTGCTCAAACAGCCAAAGACGATAACTCAAAAGATGAAAAATCGTCGGAAGGAACTATCACTGTTCAAGCTGGTGAAGGTGAAGCAGCCATTGCTGCGCGTGCTGGTATTTCCATTGCGCAATTAGAACAGCTCAATCCTTCTCATATGTCTACAGGATCTTGGTATGCCAATCCTGGTGATGAAGTGAAAATTCGGTAGGAGTAGCTCATGAAACAAATTCAAATTGCAATTGATGGGCCTGCTTCAAGTGGGAAGTCTACGGTTGCAAAAATTATTGCCAAGGACTTGGATTACACCTATTTGGACACGGGAGCTATGTATCGAGCAGCGACCTATTTAGCGTTGCAAAACAACTTGTCTGCGGAGCAAGTGGAGGACTTGTTGGCTCTGTTGGATCAGTATCCGATCAGCTTTGGTCGTTCGGAAGAAGGAGAGCAGCTTGTTTTTGTAGCCGATGTGGATATTACCCATCCAATTCGTGATAACCAAGTAACCAATAATGTTTCGTGGGTCGCAGCGCTTGCGCCTGTCCGTGAAAAGTTAGTGGCTCTTCAGCAAGAGATTGCTGTCAAGGGTGGAATCGTCATGGACGGTCGCGATATTGGAACAGTTGTCTTGCCAAATGCAGAGTTGAAGATTTTCCTAGTGGCATCTGTAGAAGAACGTGCAGAACGTCGCTACAAGGAAAACGTTGAAAAGGGCATCACAGCGGATCTTGAATTGTTGAAGAAGGAAATTGCTGAACGGGATTACAAAGATAGCCACCGGGCTGTTTCGCCATTGAGACCTGCAGAGGATGCCATCCATTTTGATACAACAGGTGTTGGAATTGCAGATGTGGTGGCCTTTATCGAAGAAAAAGCGAAAAAAATTCTTGACAAAGAATAAAAAACTTGATATTATATAAAAGTTGAGAAAAGCAGAAGTGAGAACTTCTCGCCTTGTGACGCAAGTTGCCTGGCCCCTACGGATCAAGTTTCAGTAATGAAATACATCATGTAGTTCGGGCCTGCTTTGCAGGTCCGTTCTTGTTTTTCTCGAATAATAAAAGAGAGGTGAAAACCATAGCAAAACAAGACTTATTCATCAATGATGAAATTCGTGTACGTGAAGTTCGCTTAATCGGTCTTGAAGGTGAGCAATTGGGGATTAAACCACTTAGCGAAGCGCAAGCACTTGCGGACGACGCTAATGTAGACTTGGTTCTCATTCAACCTCAAGCTAAGCCTCCTGTTGCGAAAATTATGGACTACGGTAAGTTCAAATTTGAGTACCAGAAGAAGCAAAAAGAACAACGCAAAAAACAAAGTGTTGTGACCGTGAAAGAAGTTCGTTTGAGCCCAGTGATTGACAAGGGTGATTTCGATACAAAACTTCGCAATGCTCGCAAATTCCTTGAAAAAGGAAATAAAGTGAAGGTATCCATTCGCTTTAAGGGTCGTATGATTACCCACAAAGAGATTGGTGCTAAAGTTTTAGCCGACTTCGCTGAAGCGACACAAGATGTGGCGATCATCGAACAACGAGCTAAGATGGATGGACGTCAAATGTTCATGCAATTGGCGCCAGCAACTGATAAGAAATAATCTATCAGAAAGTTAAAAAAAGGAGAAAATATCATGCCAAAACAAAAAACACACCGCGCATCAGCTAAACGTTTCAAACGTACAGGTTCTGGTGGACTTAAACGTTTCCGTGCTTACACTTCTCACCGTTTCCACGGAAAAACTAAGAAACAACGTCGTCATCTTCGTAAAGCATCTATGGTGCATGGAGGAGATTTCAAACGTATCAAAGCAATGCTTACTCGCTTGAAATAATCGCGTATTTGTAAGTAAACAATTCTAGGAAATATTGGAGGAAATATAAATGGCACGTGTTAAAGGTGGCGTTGTATCACGCAAACGTCGTAAACGTATTCTTAAATTAGCTAAAGGTTACTATGGAGCTAAACATATCTTGTTCCGTACTGCAAAAGAACAAGTAATGAACTCTTACTACTATGCATACCGTGACCGTCGTCAAAAGAAACGTGACTTCCGTAAATTGTGGATCACACGTATCAATGCGGCAGCTCGTTTGAACGAACTTTCATACTCACAATTGATGCATGGTTTGAAATTGGCTGAGATCGAAGTGAACCGTAAAATGCTTGCTGACTTGGCTGTTAACGATGCAGCAGCTTTCACAGCTCTTGCAGATGCAGCTAAAGCAAAACTTGGTAAATAATAACGATCAGACTGAGGAAATTTTCTCAGTCTTTTTTTCTGTCTTAATTCATGCTATAATGAAATCAATGATAGCAGAATTCATATTAGATGGAGGACCGAAAGGTGACACACAATCGACTAGCATGGGATGAGTATTTTGCAGCTCAGGCCTTACTGATTTCGAATCGGGCGACCTGTAATCGGGCGAAAGTAGGGGCTGTTTTGGTTAAGGATAATAAGGTCATTGCAACAGGTTATAATGGATCTGTTTCTGGAACAGATCATTGTTTAGAGGATGGATGTCTCATGGTCGAGGGACACTGTGTCCGGACCATTCATGCAGAAGTTAATGCGATCTTGCAGGGAGCTGAAAGAGGAATTCCCAAAGGCTTCACAGCTTATGTGACGCATTTTCCTTGTCTCAATTGTACTAAGCAGTTACTTCAAGTTGGCTGTAAGCGGGTGGTATACATCCATCAATATCGCATCGATGAATACGCAGAGTACCTCTACCGTGAAAAAGAAGTGGAGCTGGTCAATCTACCGATTGAAGAGGTAAAACGAGCCATTGCAGAGGCAGATTTTATTTAAGGAAGCTTTCCCGTCTATTTCATTACATGTCAGAAATCTAATTGGAAATCCGTCCAAATCAATTTTTAAGAAATAGCATTGCATAGATGAAATCATGTATAATGGTGTTAAAAGAAAATATAAAAAAGAAAGGTAGGGAAAGCTATGCCAGACCAAGAGAAATATTTTGAAGAAAATAAAGAACATAGTAGGATGGGTGAAGACGGTTTTAATGCTGCATCTATTCAGAATCATCCAACAAAAATCGGATTTACATCCATTCTTCTTTCAGCGGCCTTTTACTTATCCATTATCTATCTTGTATTGTTTGTCTCTTACTTTGCACTTTCGGGTAGCGCTTGGGGATTTGTCGTTTTGATTTTCCTTGGTCCAAACTTATTCAGTCTTGCGATTGGAGCCTTTTTACTTCGACTCGGGATGAAGAAGGGGAATAAAAGCCTTCTCCATGCGAGTATTGGGCTCTATCTGCTGTCTATTGTCTTAGCTTTTGATCCAGACTGGGAAATTTTTCGAATTGGACCTTTATGTTTAGGCGTTCTGGATTTAATCGGAACACTGTTGGTTAAAGAAGATACAGAAGTATTGAGATATTAAAGAGAAGTGGTAACATTTTTAAATAAGTATTTGCTTGATTAATAATCTTATCGAGTCAAGATTTTCTGTCAAGTTGTGTAATTTTAAGATGTCATTAGGATGAATGGAAGAATTCAGTGAATATCACTTATAAAATCTTTTATTCCAGCTTTTTAAGAAAAGCAGTATATTTTAGAAAATTGTTAGGAGAAAGTTATGACAGATCAACAAAATTATGAATCAAACCATGAGAAAGAGAGTCTGCTTGAAGAGAATGTTCAGCCACCAATTGTTGAGCAAGATCAACAAAAGCATGTCCCTACTTCAGTAATTCTAAGCCTGGCATTTTACTTAGCCCTCAGCTATCTTAGTATACTTCTATGTTTTACAGTTGCATTGGGAGCATTGGGAATTATACTACTAGCTTTCCTATGGCTTCATCTACTCTGTTTTATTATTGCAACAGTCCTGCTTTGGAATGGAAAAAACAAAGGGAATAAAACAACTCTTTACATAGCCTCAGCCCTTTATTTCGTTTCGATGATTGCAGCGTATGATCCTGAGTGGGAGTGGTCTCCCTTTTTCTTTTCATCTCTTATAATGGCAACACTGGTTTTTCTTGGAACTGTAACGTTTGAAAATGGAGAGTAATTATAGAAGATAGGGCCAAAAGTCCTATCTCAGAACGTAGACAANNTTGTCTACGTTCTGAGATATAGTTTTAAACTATATCTTTTTCTTTTTAGAAACAAAGAGGCTCTATGGAAAATTATGGTATAATGAAGTGTTATATGGTCCCGATAAGGTGGTAGAAATCTTCTACCAGTGCTTTGTAACTCTATAACGAATATTTTTAAGGGGGGACATTTTTATGTCAGAACGTAAATTATTCACGTCTGAATCTGTATCTGAGGGGCATCCAGATAAGATTGCAGACCAAATTTCAGATGCGATCTTGGATGCTATTTTAGAGCAAGATCCAGAAGCGCACGTTGCGGCTGAAACAGCTGTTTATACAGGTTCAGTCCATGTTTTTGGTGAAATTTCAACAAATGCCTATGTGGATATTAACCGTGTGGTGCGTGATACGATTGCAGAGATTGGCTATACCAATACAGAGTATGGATTCTCAGCTGAAACAGTAGGAGTACACCCATCCTTGGTAGAACAATCACCAGATATCGCTCAAGGGGTTAATGAAGCCCTAGAAGTGCGTGGAAATGCAGACCAAGATCCACTTGATTTGATTGGAGCTGGAGACCAAGGTCTCATGTTTGGTTTTGCAGTGGATGAAACTGAAGAACTCATGCCGTTGCCAATCTCACTCAGCCACAAGTTGGTTCGTCGCTTGGCAGAATTGCGTAAGTCAGGTGAAATCAGCTACCTTCGTCCAGATGCCAAATCACAAGTTACTGTTGAGTACGATGAAAATGATCGTCCAGTGCGCGTGGATACAGTTGTTATTTCAACCCAACATGATCCAGATGTCAGCAATGAACAAATCCACGAAGATGTGATTAACAAGGTCATCAAAGAAGTGATTCCAGCTTCTTACCTAGATGATGAGACTAAATTCTTCATCAATCCAACAGGTCGCTTTGTAATCGGAGGACCTCAAGGAGACTCTGGTTTGACTGGTCGTAAAATCATCGTGGATACTTATGGTGGTTATTCACGTCACGGTGGTGGTGCCTTCTCTGGTAAGGATGCGACTAAGGTTGACCGTTCCGCTTCTTATGCCGCTCGCTACATTGCGAAGAACATTGTTGCGGCAGGTCTTGCTAAGAAAACAGAAGTGCAATTGGCTTACGCGATTGGGGTAGCCCAACCTGTCTCTGTTCGTATCGATACCTTTGGTACTGGAACAGTTGCTGAGAGCAAATTAGAAGCAGCGGCGCGTCAAATCTTTGACCTTCGTCCTGCAGGAATCATCCAAATGCTGGATCTCAAACGTCCGATTTACCGTCAAACAGCGGCTTATGGACATATGGGACGGACAGATATCGATCTTCCATGGGAACATTTAGACAAGGTTGAAGCCTTGAAAGAAGCAGTGAAATAATCGATTTTGAACAGAAAGTTAGGCTCGACAAGAATCCTAGCTTTTTTGTTTCTGTAAATTTCTACAGATGGAAAAGCAAGTGAATCTGTGGTATAATAGTTTTAGTATTTTAATACGTCATTCCTTCTATTTCCTTGATGAATAAGGATAGTAGGAGAAATTGATTTGAAAGAGCTAATGAATGATTGAGATGAAAAAAATTGTGATACATGGTGGTCGCCCTCTAAAAGGAGAGGTGACCATTAGTGGTGCTAAAAACAGTGTGGTTGCGTTGATTCCTGCGACAATTCTTTCAGATGATATCGTGACCTTGGATGGTGTGCCGGATATTTCAGATGTTGAGAGTTTAATTGATATTATGACCATTATGGGGGCAAAGATTGAGCGTAAGGAAGACAGCTTGATCATTGATCCGCGTGGTGTCAAAGATATGCCGATGCCTTTTGGAAAGATCAATAGTCTGCGAGCATCCTATTATTTCTATGGTAGTTTATTAGGACGTTATGGCCAAGCGACTGTTGGATTGCCTGGAGGATGTGATCTTGGGCCTCGTCCGATTGACTTGCATTTGAAAGCTTTTGAAGCCATGGGGGCTGCCATGACGCAGGATGGCTCAAGTATGAGGCTCGCAACAGATGGTAAGCCACTAAAGGGTGCCAATATCTTTATGGATACCGTAAGCGTTGGTGCAACGATCAATACGATTTTGGCAGCTGTAAAGGCTGAAGGACGTACCGTCATTGAAAATGCGGCGCGAGAGCCTGAAATTATCGATGTGGTCACCTTACTGAACAATATGGGAGCCCACATTCGTGGTGCAGGGACAGATATCATAACCGTTGATGGCGTTGCTCATCTGCATGGGACGAGACACCAGGTGATTCCTGACCGCATTGAAGCAGGAACCTATATTGCTTTGGCTGCGGCTATCGGTGAAGGAATTCAGATCAACAATGTCTTGTATGAGCATTTGGAAAGTTACATTGCCAAGTTAGAAGAAATGGGAGTTCGTATGACCATTTCTGAAGACAGTATTTTTGTTGAAAAACAAACAGGCTTAAAAGCGATTCAGATCAAGACTTCCCCTTATCCTGGTTTTGCGACGGATTTGCAACAACCCATTACTCCCTTGCTCTTGACAGCGAGAGGTCGTGGGCGAATTGTGGATACGATTTATGAAAAACGGGTAAATCATGTTCCGGAATTAGCCAAGATGGGGGCTACAATTTCGACATTGAACAACCATATTATCTATGAGGGTCCGAATCAACTAACAGGATCAAGTGTAAAAGCAACAGATCTTCGTGCAGGAGCTGCCTTGGTGATTGCTGGGCTTATGGCCTCTGGTAGAACTGAAATTACCAATGTTGAGTATATTCTTCGGGGCTATTCAGATATCATAAGTAAATTGACGCAGCTTGGAGCAGAGATTCAGTTGGTTGAAGACTGATGTTGCTTGTGCATCTTACTTTAGCTGTGAAAAAGTAATTGGAGTAGACGATGAATATTTGGACGCAGTTAGCTGCCAATTCACTAATTGAGACAGAGAGGCTGTATTTACGACCTTTTCTCTTTGAAGATGCGGGCGATTTTTATCAGATTGCTTCAAATCCAGAAAATCTTGAATTTATCTTTCCATTACAGGCGGATTTGGCAGAAACCCAGTATGTACTGGCCAATTATTTCATGAAAAATCCTTTAGGGGTCTGGGCTATCTGCGATAAGAAAACCAAGCAAATGATTGGTTCCATCAAGTTTGAAAAGTTGGATGAAATTAAGGGTGAAGCTGAGTTGGGTTACTTTCTGCGCAAGGATTTCTGGGGGATAGGTTTGATGACCGAAGTGGTCAAAAAATTGGTCACTTTGTCTTTTGAAACATTTCAACTAAAAGAGATCAAAATTGTCACCCATGTTGAAAATGCAGCTAGCCAAAAGGTTGCTTTAAAAGCAGGTTTTCGTCTTTTCCGTCAGTTTAAAGGAAGTGACCGTTATACGCGTAAAATGCGCGATTATTATGATTTTCGCCTAAGTAGAGGGGACTTCTATGAGTAAACACCAAGAGATTTTAGATTATCTCGAAAAATTGCCGATCGGGAAACGGGTCAGTGTCCGCAGCATTTCTAATTTTTTGAATGTTAGTGATGGGACGGCTTATCGGGCTATCAAAGAAGCTGAGAATCAAGGGATTGTGGAGACGCGGCCTAGAAGTGGGACCATCCGTGTCAAATCACAAAAGGCCGTCTTAGAACATTTGACCTATCGAGAAATTCAAGAAATCACAGGCTCTGAGATTTTAGCTGGTGATCAAGGGCTTGAAAAGGAATTTAATAAATTTTACATCGGTGCCATGACGGAAGAACATGTCTTAGATTACGTTTCTGAAGGGGGATTGTTGATTGTTGGAGATCGTACCAATATTCAACGTCTTGCCTTAAAACATGATAATGCCGTTTTGGTGACGGGTGGCTTTGAGGTTGATGAAGATGTGATTCGCTTAGCGAATCAAGTTCAGATCCCTGTCATTCGGACAAGCCACGATACCTATACTGTCGCTACCATGATCAACAAAGCCTTGTCCAATATGCAGATCAAGACGGATATCTTGACGGTCGAGCAGGTGTATCGTCCGATGCATGAGTATGGTTATCTCTCTGAGACAGATACGGTCCGGGACTATCTGGATTTGGTCCGAAAAAATCGCTTTAGTCGCTTTCCGGTTGTCAATCAACACCAGATGGTAGTAGGAGTTGTAACCATGCGAGATGCGGGGGATAAGGCTCCTCAGACCACTCTTGACAAGGTAATGTCGCGAACCATCTTTACGACCAATCTTTCTACCAGTATTGCGACGATTAGCCAGCGCATGATTGCTGAAGATTATGAGATGATTCCTGTGATTCGCACCAACCAGACCTTGCTTGGTGTCATCACGCGCCGTGATGTCATGGATCGAATTAGTAAGGTTCAATTTTCGAGTCTACCAACCTTTAGCGAGCAAATCGGCCAGAAGATTCAAGCAGAGAATGATCATTACCAATTCACGGTAGAACCGAGTATGCTGGAGAAAAGCGGAGTTTTAGCCAATGGGGTCGTGATCGAAGTCTTGATGAAGATTGTTCGCAAGATCATGCAACATAGTGGACGTAGCTTGATTGTAGAACAGTTAATCATCAATTTTTTACAGGCCGTACAGGTGGACGATGTGATTCGTATTGAGCCTCAACTAGTCAGACGTACTAGACGTTCTGCCTTAGTAGACTTCAGTCTCTATTTGGATCTCCAGCTGATAGCCAAAGCAACCATTACCATTAAGATTAATTAAGCAAAAGAAATGAGAAAGCAATGATTACATTAAAATCACAACGTGAAATTGAAGCCATGGATCGGGCAGGAGATTTCCTTGCAAGCATCCATATTGGACTGCGGGATTTGATCAAGCCAGGACTTGATTTGTGGGAAGTAGAAGAGTATGTTCGTCGTCGCTGTAAGGAAGCCAATGTCTTACCACTTCAGATCGGTGTAGAAGGCAGTTTAATGGATTACCCCTATGCGACTTGTTGTGGACTAAATGATGAGGTGGCTCACGCTTTTCCCCGTCATGTTATCCTGAAAGATGGTGATCTCCTCAAGGTAGATATGGTCTTATCAGAACCACTCGACAAGTCTGTTTTAGATGTTTCAAAATTGGATTTTGATAATGTAGCCCAAGTCAAAAAATATACAGAGTCATACACTGGTGGATTAGCAGATTCTTGTTGGGCCTATGCTGTTGGCAATGTTTCCCAAGAAGTCAAAGACTTGATGGATGTGACTAAAGAATGTCTGTATAAAGGAATTGAGAAAGCAGTTGTTGGCAATCGTTTGGGAGATATTGGTGCTGCGATTCAAGACTATGCAGAAAGCAAAGGTTACGGAGTTGTGCGTGATTTGGTTGGGCACGGTGTCGGCCCAACCATGCACGAAGAACCGATGGTACCGCATTATGGACGGGCTGGTCGAGGTCTTCGTTTGCGTGAAGGCATGGTCTTGACCATTGAACCAATGATTAACACCGGTACTTGGGAGATTGATACAGATATGGAAACTGGCTGGGCACATAAGACCCTCGATGGTGGCCTTTCTTGCCAATACGAGCACCAGTTTGTCATTACAAAAGATGGTCCCGTGATCTTGACCAGTCAAGGTGAAGAAGGGACATACTAGAAGATAGAGAGGAAAGAATGGAGCTGAAGACAATCGTTTGGTTTCGCTCTTTGCTCTTTTTTGGTAAATGGGGAGGTGAAGGATGAAAAAGGTCCTACAAAAAGTGTTCGATCAGCCGTTTATCAAGGGCTTCGTGCGATTTTATCAGAGTGCAGAATCTGATATTACCAGTATCGCTGTGGCCTATTATTTGCTGATCTCCATTTTCCCTTTGATGCTGATTGCAGCGAACATTCTACCCTATTTTAGAATCCGGCCAACTCAGATTCTTTTGAGCCTGCAACAAGTACTTCCAGAAACTCTGTATCGAACCGTGGCTCAGATGATTTCCAATATTTTAACAAAGCCCTCGACTGGTTTATTGAGTTTCTCCATTATTTCGGCTTTGTGGATCTTTTCCCAGAGCATTGCTTACCTTCAAAGGGCCTACAACAAGAGTTATGGGGTTGAAAAAGAACGTGGGATCATCTGGGGACGTATCTTTAGCTTTCTGATTAGCTTTGCTTTACAGGGTTTATTTGGTCTCTCCTTGATCCTTTCGATGTTTGGCAAGATGATTGTCCGCTATCTCTACCATACTTTTTCCTTTGACCGGACGATTTATGTCCGTCTATTGAATTTAACAGAGCCTATGATTTACCTTTTGCTCTTTGTGAGTTTGGTTTTGCTCTACTACACACTTCCAAATGTTAAAATTCCTAGATTCAGATATGTTCTACCGGGGGCTAGCTTTGTAGTGGTTGTCATGTATGCGATTCTAAATATCTTTTGGAAATATGTTGACCACTATGTGAGTCATTTCTTAGATGCTCGATTCTTCGGTTCGGTCGTCCTTGCTATTATTATGTTCTGGTTTATCTTGGTAGCAAAAATTATGATTATTGGCTGTATTTTAAATGCCAGTATTCAGTTTGCTAGAGAATCCAAATTTGAAACGCGCAATGGCGTAATTGTTTCTAAATTGCAATCAGAGGAAGTAGCCTTCCAACACCAGAAAATAACCAAAAAACTCAAAGGACGCCTACGCTTTAAAAGAAGAATTAAAGACGAATAAAAGAAATCAGATTAGAGTCTGGTTTCTTTTTTGTTGTTATTTTATTGCATTTGCAACAAAAAAATGTTATAGTATTGCTACTAGGAAAGGAGGAGTGGATGAATATTTTACGTGAGATTGGTATCATTGCACGTGCGCTGGATTCCATTGCAAATATCGAATTTCGAGATTTGAATTTGGCGCGTGGTCAATATCTTTATCTGGTGCGAATAGCGGAACAACCTGGAATTATTCAGGAAGAACTTTCAGAACTTTTAAAGGTAGACCGATCTACTGTCGCTAGGTCCGTAAAAAAATTAGAAGAAAGAGGCTTGATTCAGCAATGCCCCATGGGGGAAAACCTCAAAACAAAGGAATGGGCTTTAACTGAGAAAGGTCAACAGCTATACCCCTTCATTTTAGGGGAGCATCTTTACTCCGAAAAAACCGCCTTGAAGGGGTTTTCAAAAAAAGAAGTTGCTCGGTTAGAGGAGTATCTAGTCCGAGTGCGTGAGAATATTACCTTGGATTGGGAACTGGTTAAAAAAGGTCAAAAAAGAAACTATGGTGAGGTAAAACAATGAAAGTTACAGTCGATCAAGCATTTTGGGATTTATTTCCAACAGCAACTATTACAGTCATGTCTTTAGTTGGCATCGATAATACAGTAGATGAAGCCAAGGATCTTTATTTTAAAGACTTGTTAGACAAAGGAGCTAAGCGCGCTTGGGAATTTATCGATGAAGAAAACTATACTCAGAGTGAATTCGTCCAAGAATGGCGTCAGGCCTTTACTAAATTTAAAACAAAAAAAGGAGCCAGATCTTCGATCGAGGCACTCCTAAAACGTGTGTTCCAAGGGCGTGAATTTTATCCTATTAATCCTTTGGTTGATTTATACAATAGTGTGTCTATGTCTTATGCCTTACCTTGTGGGGGAGAAGATATGAGTAAATTAGTAGGAGGCCTTTCTCTGGGACAAGCAAAAGGTGGTGAACCTTTCTTTCCGCTGGGCGCTGAAGAAGATGCTCCAGCTTTGGAAGGGGAAATCATTTATTATGACCAAGAAGGAGCCGTTTGTCGTTGTTTGAATTGGCGAGAAGCCCAAAGAACCATGCTAACAGAAGATACCAAGGATGCTATTTTAGTTATTGAAGCCATCAATGATGAGCAAGCTAAACGAGCTCGAACTGCCATGCAGGAATTGAAAGATTTGGCTAAGGAATATTTTGGAGTTGAAGGGACTATCTACCAATTAAATGCTCAACAAGCAAGTTTAGAAGTATAGAAGAAAAGAGAGTGGGACA
>NZ_MRXX01000001.1:173326-175299 GCF_016642265.1 Streptococcus lactarius | reverse complement strand
CCTAGTAGAGCCCACTCAAGACTGTGTCTTACTCGACAATCAAAAAACAATTGAGAGGCTAGGACTTTTGTCCCGGCCTCTTGTTTTATGTGACTTTCAGTCCGTCTCGCTCCGTTAGGTGCGAGACAAAAAAACCACCCGCTATGCGGGTGCGCATCGAAGGTTATACCAAAAAAACTCCAAACGCGATACAATAAAGGTGTTCAAGCCAATTGTAAAGCGAAAGGAGAAAAATATGGCTCAAAAAGCACATAGTTTATCACACACAAAATGGATGTGTAAATATCACATTGTGTTCACCCCTAAGTATAGACGAAAAGTGATCTATAATCAATATCGAAGTAGTTTAGGAGAAATATTCCATAGATTATGTAGTTATAAAGGTGTTGAGATTATTGAAGGCCATTTAATGCCAGATCATGTTCATATGTTGGTAAGTATTCCACCTAGAATTAGTGTTGCAAGTTTCATGGGATATTTAAAAGGTAAAAGCGCTCTAATGATGTTCGATAAACACGCCAATCTGAAATATAAGTTTGGAAATCGACATTTTTGGGCAGAGGGATATTATGTAAGTACAGTTGGCCTCAACGAAGCCACAATAAAGAAATACATTCAGGAACAAGAGCGAAAAGATATTGCTTTAGATAAGTTGAGTGTAAAAGAATATGAAGATCCCTTTAGGGATAGTGGCAAGTAGTACATATGCCTCTTTGAGAGGCTTGTGACGAGTCAAATGCAATAAGGCTTGAACAAAGTGAAAGCCAGCGTCTTTAGGCGCTGGCTAGTTATCTGGGCTTATAGCCCTGGTACAAACCACCCGTTTGACGGGTGGTCATGATTTAAAGACAAAGAGTTTACTAAAGACATAATTAAGGACTACAATGGCAACTTGTGCAAAGAGGGTTTCGATTAGATTGATCTGACTCTTGTTATTGTGAACAAATTGCCCAATAATCCCCGGGAATTGCTTGACAAAGATCTCGGTCAAAGCCATATCGAGGACAAAGGTACCGGAGCGAGCGATCGTAAATCGGATTAAGCGCTGAAGCCAGCCTTTTCTTTCTTGCTTAAAGACAATGGTGTCATTGGTCGCAAAAGCAAAGAGAATCCCAGCAATGTTTCCGATCGCAGTTGCCAATCGTTCATCAGTGGTGACATGGTAGATGAAAAGTCGGGTACCAACAGAAACAAGGGTCGTCGCCACTCCAAAAAAGAGATAGGATAGGACTTCGTTATCAAAAAATTTTTTTAGCAGTATTTTCATAAATTCAGTCTACCATAAAATGTAAAAATATGCTATACTTGAAAGGTTGAAGAAGTTCAGACTTCAACCCTTGGTGCTTAAGATCCTTTCGCCAAGCATATTATACGCGGTAAAACCGCTAAAGGAGAATAAATGAAACATTTTACGACTCGTGATATGGCACAAATTGCTATTGTTGCTGCGATTTATATCGTATTAACCATTACCCCACCACTCAATGCTATGTCCTACTATGGGTATCAATTCCGTGTTTCGGAAATGATGAATTTCTTAGCCTTTTACAATAAGAAATACTTAATTGCGGTGACTATTGGCTGTATGATCGCTAACTTATATAGTTTTGGATGGATCGATGTCTTTGTTGGTGGAGGGTCTACCTTTGTCTTCTTAGGACTCGGGCTTCTTTTATTTAGCCGTTTTAAAGATAAATTCCTGTTCAGTGGAGTGATTCGACTAGATCATTTTTTATTTGCCATTTTCTTTTCGATTTCCATGTTTACCATTGCGCTGGAGCTTTATTACCTTCAAGGCCAACCATTCTTCTATAACTGGTTGACGATGGGACTAGGGGAATTTGCTTCCTTGATGTTTGGAGCTATTATCATTAATAAACTGTCGAATTACATCGATTTTACAGAATAATCTTGAGAGTGGGACAGAAATCGGTCATTCCTTAGAATTCGATTTCGTCGTCGCAACTCTGCAC
>NZ_MRXX01000001.1:39573-173314 GCF_016642265.1 Streptococcus lactarius | reverse complement strand
TGCTCGACAATCCAAAAACAATTGAGAGGCTAGGACTTTTTTCCCAGCCTCTTTTTAATGCCTAGAATACGGTAAAATCAAGGCGAATTTAAGATTTTTATGATAAAATAGAAACATGGGAAACAGAATGAAAGAATTAGTGGAATTGCTTAACCGTTATGCGGATGAGTATTACACAAAAGACGCACCATCCGTATCGGATAGTGAATATGACCAACTATATCGGGAATTGGTCGAATTAGAGACAGCTCATCCGGAGGACGTTTTGCCTGAAAGTCCAACCCATCGTGTGGGTGGACTAGTACTGAAAGGCTTTACCAAATACCAACACCAGTACCCTCTGTATAGTTTGCAGGATGCTTTTTCTCGTGAGGAGTTAGAGGCATTTGACCAACGTGTCCGTAAGGAATTTCCTTCTGTTCACTATGTTTGTGAGTTGAAAATTGATGGATTGTCGATTTCCCTCACCTATGAAAATGGTATCCTTGTTACGGGTGCAACGCGTGGGGATGGCTCTGTTGGTGAGGATATTACGGAGAATCTCAAGCGGGTAAAGGATATTCCTTTGGTGTTGCCGGAGCCAATCAGTATCACCGTTCGTGGTGAATGTTACATGCCACGAGCTTCCTTTGATCGGGTCAATCAGGTGCGTCAAGAAAATGGCGAGCCTGAATTTGCCAATCCCCGTAATGCTGCAGCTGGGACCCTTCGCCAACTGGATACCAAGATTGTGGCTAAACGGAATTTAGCGACCTTCCTTTATCAAGAAGTGAGCCCAACGGATCAAACTAGCCAAGAAGGGGTACTTGAAAAATTAGCCCAGTTAGGCTTTGTTGTAAACCAAGAGCGAGTGTTGGCCAAGGATATGGATCAAATTTGGAGCTTTATCCAGAATGTAGCCCAGCTTCGTGAAGGCCTTCCTTACGATATCGATGGAATCGTCATCAAGGTCAATGATTTAGCGGTTCAGGAAGAGTTAGGCTTCACCGTAAAAGCTCCGAAATGGGCTATCGCTTATAAATTCCCAGCTGAAGAAAAAGAAGCAAGACTCTTATCAGTCGATTGGACGGTAGGACGGACCGGTGTCGTGACGCCAACTGCCAATCTTACACCTGTCCAATTAGCTGGAACCACTGTTAGTCGAGCCACCCTTCACAATGTGGATTATATCGCTGAAAAAGATATTCACCAAGACGATACCGTGATCGTCTATAAGGCTGGAGACATTATTCCTGCTGTTTTACGTGTTGTCACGGATAAGCGGGTATCCGATCAGGCACTTGCAATTCCGACGAAGTGTCCGAGCTGTCAAAGTGAGCTCCTGCATTTCGAGGATGAGGTAGCACTACGCTGTATCAATCCCCTCTGTCCAGCTCAAATCAAGGAAGGCTTGATCCACTTTGCTAGTCGGGATGCTATGAATATTACAGGCTTGGGGCCAGCTGTGGTGGATAAGCTTTTTGCGGCTCAGTTAGTAGCGGATGTGGCAGGAATTTATCGGTTGACTGTAGAAGATCTCCTGACCTTGGAAGGTTTTAAAGAAAAGTCAGCAGAGAAGCTCTATGAAGCCATTCAAGCTTCAAAAGAAAATTCGGCAGAGAAGTTGCTCTTTGGTCTAGGAATTCGCCATGTTGGTAGTAAGGTTAGTCAGATCTTGCTACAAAAATTCCATGATTTGGATCAATTGGCTACAGCAGATCCAGAGCGGATTGCTGCTATTGATAGTCTAGGTATGGTAGTGGCTCAAAGTCTAGAGAGCTATTTTTCGCAAGAAGGCTCACGCCAGCTCTTACTAGAGTTAAAAGAGGCTGGGGTCAATATGGACTATCTGGGTAAAAAAGTAGCATTGGATGCAGCCTTATCAGGGATGACCGTTGTCTTGACTGGCAAGCTTGAACGCCTGACGCGCTCAGAAGCCAAGGCTAAATTAGAGAGCCTAGGAGCGAAAGTGACAGGCTCTGTTTCCAAAAAAACAGACTTGGTTGTTGCTGGAGCGGACGCAGGAAGCAAATTGACCAAAGCACAAGAATTAGGAATCCAGGTAGAAGATGAGGCCTGGCTTGAAAGTTTGTAGAGGATCCTATGGAAGAACGAATCAAAAAAGCCCGTTTAATTTATAATCCGACCTCTGGGCAAGAAATTATCAAGAAAAATATTGCGGAAGTCTTGGATGTGCTCGAAGACGTGGGGTATGAGACCAGTGCCTATCAGACGACTCCAGAACCTTTTTCTGCGCAAAATGAGGCAGAAAGAGCTGCTAAGGCAGGCTTTGATTTGATCATTGCAGCAGGCGGAGATGGAACCATTAACGAAGTGGTCAATGGAGTCGCAGGGCTCAAGGACCGCCCTCAGATGGCTTTTATTCCAACAGGGACTACCAATGACTATGCGCGTGCCTTGAAGATTCCAATGGGAGATCCAGTAGCTGCTGCACGTATTATTGAAAAAAATCAAACCATCCAGATGGATATTGGTCGTGCTTATGGGACCAAGTATTTTATTAATATTGCTGCGGCTGGGACCATGACAGAGTTGACCTTTAGTGTTCCAAGCAGTGTCAAGTCACGTCTAGGCTATTTTGCTTACGTTGCTGAGGCGGCCAAGATGTTGCCTCGAAACAAGGCACGTAAGGTACGGATTGAGCATGACAATGGTGTTTTTGAAGGGCCAGCCTCTATGATTTTTGTGGCTCTTACTAACTCGATTGCAGGCTTTGAGAGTGTAGCTCCTGATGCTAAGCTCGATGATGGTTATTTTACCTTGATCATCGTGAAAACAGCCAAACTCTTTAATATGCTCTCTTTGATGATTCAGGCCATTAATGGGGGCAAGCATGTGCACGATGAAAATGTAGAATATCTCAAGACCAAGAAATTGTCCATCGAAATGTTAGGAAAAAATGCGCAACCTTTCCGTATTAATCTAGATGGGGAATACGGTGGAGATACTCCGGTTGAATTGGAAGTTTTCCACAATTATCTTGAATTTTTTGCAAATATTGATGAAATCAATAATGACGCCTTGGTTCACAATTCGGAATCATAAGGTCAACTCGTTGAAGGACCATTCGCCATAGACAAGAGCGAGTGGTTCCTTTGTAATCATAATGAAAATAGGAAATTGAAATGCGTGAATACTATGTGAAGATCCATTTTCATCGACGAAAAGGAAATTATTTTGCATATGACCTCTGGCAGTGGCAGGACTACGTTGAGGGGAAATCAGTCCCTTTCTCTAAATTGGATTATTTTGGAGTGGAGGGCAATCTAGTCTTTCAGAGTGAAGTGCCTCTTAATCGTGGACATGTCTTGGTAAAAGAAGCCAATTGGTCCACCAAAACACGTGACTTTGAAATTGAACTCTTACCAGAGGGCTTGGTTCGTGAAGTATGGATTCTGGATGGGGATGATACGGTTTATTATTCGCTTCAAGCAGCGGTGACCAGCCATTCTTATTCACACCGTCAGCCTCATGCTTATGATATGGCAACCCATGCTAAGGAGTTTGATGCCAAGTGGGCCTACCAGGGTTGGCTAGGGTATCGCGAGGAAGATGGGGAATTTTGCTTTAAATTGTGGGCTCCAACAGCTAAAAAGGTGGAGTTGCTACTCTATCAATCAACAGAGGTAGATGCTCCTATTTGGAAAACTATTCCAATGACGCGTGGCAAGCAGGAGTCGAGCTATCACCTTGAGAATACACAAGGTGTATGGATTCTCGATTTTCTGGGAACCTTGAGCGGTATGGCCTACCAGTACCGGGTTCATTTTGAGCATCAGACGCAAGTGACGCGGGATCCATATAGTATTGCGACTACGGCAGATGGGATGCGCTCAGCGATTCTTTCCAGTGCTGATCGTCAGTTTGATTGGAAACGAAGTGAGGGAGCAGATCAAACTCCTTGGCGTTTGGCCAATCCTTGTCAAGCGGTTATCTACGAAATGCATCTTCGAGATTTGACCATGTCTCCTACGTCTGGTGTGGACGAATCCTTGCGTGGAACTTATCTGGGGGCCTGTCAGACTGGAACAGTCAATGCTCAGGGTGATGCGACAGCCTTTGACTACATTCGTCAGTTAGGGGTTAATGTAGTTCAACTCCAGCCTATTTCAGACCGTTTTAAACAGTATGATGAAGAAGGGCGTGTGACCTACAATTGGGGCTATGATGTCCAAAATTACTCTGCCCCTGAAACCAGTTTTTCGACGGATCCATCGAATCCTAAACAAACCATGAAAGAGCTCAAAACGATGATTCAAGCCTATCATGAGGCTGGGATTTCCGTGGTGATGGACGTTGTCTACAACCATATTTACTCGACAGAGCATGGGCCTTTCCAAAATACGGTACCTGATTATTATTACCGTATGGAGCGGGATGGTCGCTTCCAAAATGGAACGGGTGTCGGCAATGAAACAGCGAGTGAGCATGAAATGTACCGCAAGTACATGATTGATTCCTTGACCCATTGGGTGAAGGAATACCAGATTGATGGTTTTCGTTTTGATTTGATGGGCATTCATGATGTTCAGACCATGCAAGCTGTTCGTGAGGCCATGGATGCCCTCGATCCACGAATTCTCCTTTATGGTGAAGGTTGGGATATGGGGACAGGACTTGCACCAGAAAATAAGGCCAAAAAAGATAATGCAGCGCAATTGTCACGAATTGGATTCTTCAATGATACCGAGCGGGATGCGATCAAGGGAGCTGAAGTGTATGGCTCCATTAAAAGAGGCTTCGTGAGTGGAAAATCAACAGAGAACATTGTTGCGCGTGCTGCTTTAGGAAGTGCAGAGCTTGGGAATTATTTGGCACCAAGTCAAGTGTTGAACTACGTCGAAGCACATGATAATTACAATCTCTATGATTTACTTCAAACCCTTCATCCTCATGAAGATAAAGAAGGCTTGGTGAAGCGTTCAGAGCTTGCAACAGCTATGAATCTGCTCTTTCAAGGGATGACCTTCATGCAAGTCGGTCAAGAATTTATGCGGACCAAATTGGTTCCAACTGGCCCTGAAGGAGAACTCACTCATATGGATCGGGAACGGGCCATGAATTCCTACAATGCTCCCGGCTTTGTCAACCAAGTGGATTGGGACTTCATCAGTCAGCATCCAGATTCTATCGCTTACATCAAACGCTTGATTGCCTTGAAAAAAGAACTTGCGGTCTTGTCACTTGAGACCTATGATCAGATTTACCGACAAGTCTTTATCCAGTCAGCTACAGATTGTAGTGGTCTGGTGATCTTTGAGTTGACGGGCGATAAGAAATACCTGGTCATCTTTAATGCCAGTGGGCTTCCTTATTACCTTCAAAATTCAAATCAGTTGAAGTTATTGGCTGGAAATAGCCGCCACAAACGTCCATTTTATGTGGAGAATTTGACAGCTTCAATTTTCGAAGTAGCTGATCAAGCGGAAAAAGGTAAATAGGTATTCGATAAATTCAAAGTGAAATAAGTAAAGGTCTTCTGTAAACAAATATAAAGATTTCTACTTTATAGAATAAATCAAGAAAATAGTAAAACTTTCCGCCGTGAGAAAAGTGCCTGAAACTCAAATGTTTCAGGCACTCGGAATTATTGAGACCTTAGGCTCAATAATTAGTCATGGAACTTCTTTGAAGTTCGCTGACGTCCGTACTCACCTAAGGAAAGTTTTTTAAAAGATTTTGTTTTCAATCTGACCCTCTGAGTTTCAAATTCAGAGGGTCTCTTTATTTAGAAGAACTATTCTTTGTATCTTTTGAGGAAGAACTGTCGTCTTCGGGATGCAATTCTTTGTAGCTTGGAGCCTTGAAGAGATCGACACTGGATTGATCGCCACGTTGGTGATAAAGGCTGGTTGATTTGTCGCCTTTTTCTTTTTCAATCTTCTTTAATGCTTTGAAGGAATTAGTGTAGGAGTAGTCATCTGGGTTTACTTTTCCAAGATCATCCCCTTTGAAGAAGCGGAGGAGGTCACCCGTCTGAATACTATCGCTGATCTTCAATTGCAGGTTGGCGGCTTCTCGAATCTTATCCAAGTCTGCTTTGGTTTTATCATCAGGGTTGGTGATTTCATCGCCTGTTTTTGTATAGTAGGTCCGACCACTGTAGCTAGTGTACTCTGGAGTTACAAAGTAGTTGGCTGAGCGGAAGGCAACGATTTGATTGTGATCAGGTGATAGCATGTCTTGACCAACTTGTAAGAATTTTTGGGAATCGATGCCCAGTAAGTGTTCCAAGGTTGGCAGCATGTCGATCTCACCCCCATAGGTATCAATGATCCGACCCTTGTCCATACCGGGAATGACGACCATGTAAGGGACCCGTTGCAGCATCGCATTGTCATAGCTTGACCAAGTTTCCGAATTCTTATCGAGCAAAGGTGCAAGCGAAGGATTGCGGGAGTTAGATATTCCATAATGATCCCCATAGAGAACGATGATGGAGTTCTTGTAAAGACCGGATTCTTTCAGGTAATCAAAGAAGGCTTTGATCGAAGAATCTAGATAGTTTGCAGTCGCAAAATAGCCATTGATGGTTTCGTCCTGCGTCTTGGCAAGAGGGAAGCCAAGATCATCTCCAGATAAGCTTGTTGTATATGGATAGTGGTTGGAAACCGTAATGAACTTCGTGTAGAACGGTTGTTGCAAGCGTTCAAGATATTTGATGGAATCTCTGAGCATGTACTTGTCATTGAGGCCATACTGGAAGGAGTTGCTGCTGTTTTGCTTAGTGAAGTAGCTGGCATCAAAGAAATAGTTGTAGCCCCATTGTTTATAGGCTGTATTTCGATTCCAGAAACTACCGGCATTTCCGTGGAAGACGGCACTTGAATTGTAGCCATTTTTGGAAAGAATAAAAGGAGCAGCCTGTTGGGTATTGGTTCCACCATAGTTGACCATAAAGGAACCTTGGTTAAGTCCAAAGAGGCCTGTTTCAATCATGGTCTCAGCATCGGATGTTTTTCCGGCCTTGACTTGGTTAAAGACGTTTGAAAAGGCAAAGGTTTCGTTTGAATGGTAGAGTGAGTTTAAGAAGGGCGTCACTTCATATTCTTTGTCATTGACATTCAACTTGTAGTCAATCAAGAATTGTTGGAAACTTTCCAAGTGAATGTAGATGACATTTCTGCCTTTTGCCATACCGAAGTATTCAGGGTTTGGCTTGGCATAATGTTGTTGGATATATTCTTCAACTGGCTTCAGATCCGCTTCAGATGCTTTGGACCGTTCTTTATTAGCAGCATAGGTCTGATTGGCACTGTATCCTAAAAAGGCAGGCAAACCTAAGGCACGAACCACATAGTAGTTGGAGAAGCCACGAGTCAAAAGCTCTGGTCGGTCAATCTCTGCTAAAAATAGATTGGCAGAAAAGAGCATGGCTGATAAAGAAGTGACTGCGAAACTCGCACGTTTATTGAAGGGACGATTGTCCATACGAATCCATTTCTTCAGGAAGAAGAAGGCTAGAATCGGGAAATCTAGAATGTAAATCACATCCCATGGACGGAACAATTCCAGTGCCGCAGCTCCTAAACCCGCAGATACTTTGCTCGAAGCCAACATGGTATTAACTGTGACGAAATCTGTAAATTCTCGATAATAGATGGAGTTCGAAATCAACCAAACAAATAAGAGGAGATAGATCCCAAAAGCCAAGCTGTAAAAAAGTTTAGTCCGCTTGACATAGAGAGCCAGTCCGATTAAAAGGAGGCTGATCGGTAAGGGATTGATCACCGCTAGGAAGGTCTGATAAGAACCTTGAATATCTAAATTAAAATCAACTGTATAAGCCCACATGGTTTTGAACCAATAGAGCAACAGAAGGGTCAAGACAAATCCTAGTCTGGTACTCATGAAGTTGAGTATCGAATTGGTAATTTTTTTCACAAAATGTTACTTCCTTGTCTTATTTCCTAAAAATTTTCACTTACAAGTATACCATATTTTTATGGAGAAATAAAAAAATGAGTGTAAATTGAAGGAAAGAAATCCTCTAGTAAGGGAGGTGTTCTGAAGTGTTCGATCAGGGAGAAAAAATGTCACAATTGCTTTTGGAAAGAAGAGGGAAAAGGATAGACTACAATATTATAGCTTTGTGAAACGACGAGAGTTTTGGTATAATAGAAGTTATGAAAAAACTTACTGTCAGTCGTCAAGTTGCAACAAAAATCAAACAGGGGCAATCACTTCTTGAAAAAGAAGATTTTGAATCGCTCCCTGCCTTAGACCAGCCTGTTCAGCTTCTTGCTGGGGACGGTCACTCTCTAGGGGTAGGCTATTTGTCTGAACAGAATAAAGGGATCGGCTGGTTTGTGTCGAGTGAACCGCTTTCCTTTGATCTAGCTTTTTTCCAGGAGCTTTTCACAAGAGCGAAGAGTTATCGCAGCTCTTACTATTCTGATGCATCAACAACCGCCTTTCGTCTTTTTAATCAAGAAGGTGATGGATTTGGTGGTTTTACGGTTGACCTCTATGGTGAGTTTGTTGTCTTTTCTTGGTATAACCCTTATGTGTTCCAGATCAAAGAGACTATTTTAGCGGCCTTTCAAGCAGTCTTTCCTGAAGTGAGAGGAGCTTACGAAAAGATTCGTTTCAAAGGTGTGGAATATGAGTCGGCCTTTGTCTATGGTGAGGAAGCACCCAAAGAGTTTTTCATTCTTGAAAACGGGGTTTCTTATCAAGTCTTTCTAAATGATGGCTTGATGACGGGGATCTTTCTTGATCAGCATGAGGTACGAGCTAGTCTTGTGGATGGCTTGGCTGCTGGTAAATCCTTGCTTAATATGTTCTCTTATACGGCGGCTTTTTCGGTCGCTGCAGCGATGGGTGGAGCAGTACAAACGACCTCGGTCGATCTTGCTAAGCGCAGTCGTGAATTGTCAGAGGCCCATTTTGTTGCCAATGGTCTAGCACTAGATGACCATCGTTTTGTGGTCATGGATGTCTTTGATTATTACAAGTATGCTAAACGACATGAATTGAGCTATGATGTGATTGTGATCGATCCGCCAAGTTTTGCCAGAAACAAAAAACGGACATTTTCAGTCGCTAAGGATTACCATCGCTTGGTCAGTGAAGCTCTTGAGATCTTGAATCCAGGTGGGATTTTGATTCTCAGTACCAATGCGGCCAATGTCAATAAAGAAAAATTTAAAAAACAAATCGAAAAGGGATTCCAAGGGCGTAAGCACCGCTATCTAGCGACCTATGGACTTCCTGCTGACTTTCGATGGAACAAGAAAGAAGAAAGTAGTAATTACTTAAAAGTATTTACGATAAAGGTGGATGTATGAAATTAGTTGTTTCGATTATGCCTCGCACGCTGGAAGAGGCGCAACAACTAGATCGTTTGCGTTATGATGGCGCTGATGTTATCGAGTGGCGCGCGGACTTTTTAGATAAAAATGAGATCCTGACGGTTGCTCCTGCGGTCTTTGAAAAATTTGCTGGGAGGGAGATTTTGTTCACCCTACGGACTCGTGGAGAAGGCGGACAGATTGATCTCACGAGTGAAGAATACCTGGCCATTATTCAGGATATCCAATCGATCTATCACCCAGATTATATCGATTTCGAATTTTATAGCCATCGTGAAGTTTTCGAACAGATGCTTGAATTTTCAAATCTGGTATTGAGCTACCATAATTTCCAAGAAACACCGGAGAATATGATGGAGATCTTATCAGAATTAACCAGCTTATCTCCAAAATTGGTCAAGGTATCGGTCATGGCCCACAATGAGCAAGAAGTACTTGATTTGATGAACTATACACGTGGCTTTAAGACCCTTAATCCGGAGCAAGACTATGTGACCATCTCGATGGGGAAGGTCGGTAAAATTTCGCGTTTGACTGCTGATTTGACAGGTTCTTCTTGGTCTTATGCCAGCGTTGGTGAAGAAAGCGCCCCTGGTCAAATCCCTCTTGAAAATATGAGACGCATTCGGGAGTTACTGAATGAAGATTGATGGCTATACTCGTATGGCCGCTGTGATTGCCCGTCCTATTCGCCATAGCATCTCTCCTTTTATTCATAACCTAGCCTATGAACTAACCGATACCAATGCGGTTTATCTTGCCTGGGATATTGCTGAAGAAGACTTGAAAAGCACTATCGCTCAGATTCGTCATTTAGACATGCTGGGGGCTAATATTTCCATGCCCTATAAACAAAAGGTCTTACCTTTTTTGGACCAAGTCGATGATTTAGCCCGAACGATTGGCTCTGTCAATACCATTGTTCAGAGAGATGGCAAACTCAAAGGTTATAATACCGATGGGCTTGGTTTTTTCCGCAGTTTGCCAAATGATTTTTCAATTCAAGGTAAAAATTTGGTTCTCTTAGGTGCAGGTGGTGCTGCGCTTGCCATCATTGCCCAGGCAATCAAGCTCGGGGTCAAACAAATCACGGTTTTTGTTAGAAAAGAGCGTTTGACATACTACCAGGCTACTCTTGAGGGCCTCAAAGAGGCTTTTGGTTTTTCAATTCAGCTTGGGGCGATCGAAAATGATCAAGACCTACAAGCATCTTTTGATCAGGCAGACCTGATCTTAAATGCGACGGGAGTTGGGATGGATGGTCACTCGCTTCCGATAGGGCCTCATCTTAGCTTTCCACCTCATGCCTTCATCGCAGATATGGCTTATTATCCGGCAGCGACCCCCTTTCTCAAGCTTGGGAGGGAGCAGGGAAATCGTACCTTGAATGGCTTGGGGCTGCTTTTTTACCAAGCTCAAGCAGCTTTTGAATACATGACAGAAAAAAACTTTCCGACAGAAGCTGTCTGGAAGGCCATGACAAATGAATACCAGCAATTTGTTTATGAAACGAAATCCTAAACAATACATGCTTAAACAGCATCCACCTGAAGGTGGGACCAGATTGATGTCTGAAAGATCAGTCTGGTCTCCCTTTTTTTCGTTTTTAGAAAGACAAGTGCCCTATTTCATGATAAGATAGAATGAAAGAATAACACGAAGGAGATTCCTATGAACGTATCGGTACCTATTCCAGGACATTCCTATGAGATTGTGATTGAAAGAGGTGGTCTCAACCAGGTTGGAGACTGGTTGCGCACCCTTTGGGGCAATAAAAAAGTCGCTATCATTTCAGATAACCACGTAGCTAAGTTATATGCGTCTATCGTAGAGAAGAACCTTGAGAATGCTGGTTTTCAAGTGGTGCGCTTTGAATTTCTTGAAGGTGAGGCGCGGAAAAATCTAACCACTGTATCCAAGGTCTATGAATTTCTAGCCACTGAGAGTATGACGCGTAGTGATGGAATTATCGCTCTTGGTGGTGGCGTAGTTGGTGATTTGGCCGGTTTTGCTGCCTCGACCTATATGCGGGGAATTTCCTTTGTTCAGATCCCGACTAGCTTGACCGCCCAGGTGGACTCTTCTATCGGTGGAAAGACTGGAGTCAACACAGCCTTTGCCAAAAACATGGTGGGCACCTTTGCCCAACCGGACGGTGTGTTCATTGATCCTGAAGTGTTGAGCACTTTGGGACACCGTGAATTAATCGAAGGAATGGGGGAGGTCATCAAGTACGGTCTCATCCAAGATACGGAACTTTGGGAAGAGTTGGAAGCTATGGATGGT
Organism: Streptococcus lactarius; assembly: GCF_016642265.1. Classification (GTDB taxonomy): domain Bacteria; phylum Bacillota; class Bacilli; order Lactobacillales; family Streptococcaceae; genus Streptococcus; species Streptococcus lactarius. Next base: position 161,714 of record NZ_MRXX01000001.1, on the reverse strand, counting down.
TCTATTGAGAGTATTTTAGAGCATGCAGAGAGCATTATTTCTCATTCTTGTCTGGTGAAGCGTGACCATGTGGTGGCTGATGAGCTGGACAATGGGATTCGACTCTATCTCAATTTTGGGCATACCATTGGTCATGCCATTGAAGCGATAGCGGGTTATGGACAGGTCATGCATGGGGAAGCCGTTAGTATGGGCATGGTGCAGCTCTCCCGAGTCGCTGAAGAAAAGGGGCTGATGCCAAAGGGAATCAGCCAACAAATCGAAGAAATGTGTCGGAAATTTGGACTTCCCGTGGCCTATGAGAACTGGGATAAAGAAGCCCTTTATCAAGCCTTGACACATGACAAAAAAGCGTGTGGAAATAGCTTGAAACTAGTGATTGTGCCAGAATTAGGTCAAGCAGCGATTCATCAAATTCCTCTTCAGGAAATGAAGGAATTCTTAGAAAGAAAGGTATAAGGCCGATATGAGATATTTGACAGCAGGTGAGTCCCATGGACCTCGGCTAACCGCCATTATTGAGGGCGTTCCAGCAGGACTTCCTTTATCTGAAGAGGATATTAATAAAGAGCTCAAACGCCGCCAAGGGGGCTATGGTCGGGGGGCACGGATGAAAATCGAGAGTGACCGGGTCGAGATTACATCGGGAGTCCGTCATGGCTTGACCATGGGTGGTCCGATTACCCTAAATGTGACCAATTTGGACCACCAAAAATGGCTGGAAATCATGAATGTAGCACCGGTCGAAGAGAAAAAGAAAAATCTGCGAAAGATTACCAAGCCGCGTCCTGGTCATGCCGATCTAGTCGGAGGGATGAAATACCGTTTTGATGATCTTCGTAATTCCTTAGAGCGTTCATCTGCCCGTGAGACCACGATGCGCGTCGCTATTGGTGCCGTTGCCAAACGGATTTTAGAAGAGATTGGTGTGGAAGTAGCGAGTCACATTGTCAATTTTGGAGGAATCGAGATTGCCGTTCCTGAAAATCTAACCGTTTCCGAAATCAAGGAAAAGGCAGCGAAGTCGGAAGTTTCGATTGTTGTGCCAGAACAAGAAGAAGCCATTAAGTCTTACATTGACCAAGTGAAAAAAGATGGTGATACCATCGGTGGAATCGTGGAAACCATTGTTGGTGGTGTCCCAGTTGGACTAGGATCTTATGTGCAATGGGACAAGAAATTAGATGCAAAAATTGCTCAAGGAGTGGTCTCTATCAATGCCTTTAAGGGAGTGGAGTTTGGTCTAGGGTTTGAGGCGGGTCGCCTAAAAGGTAGTCAAGTCATGGATGAAATCATCTGGTCTAAAGAAGTCGGCTATACCCGTCGGACCAATAATTTAGGTGGTTTTGAAGGGGGCATGACTAACGGAGAGCCCATTCTGGTTCGTGGCGTCATGAAGCCTATTCCGACTCTTTACAAACCCTTGATGAGTGTGGATATTGAAAGCCATGAGCCTTATAAGGCAACAGTTGAGCGGAGCGATCCAACGGCTCTGCCAGCTGCAGGTGTGGTGATGGAAGCAGTGGTGGCAACGGTCCTTGCTACAGAAGTGCTGGAAAAATTCTCATCCGATAACATGGAAGAATTGAAAGAAGCTGTTGCCAAGCACCGGGACTTTACTAAGAATTTTTAGAAGAAAGAGTTTTCCATTGGAAAAGAAAGTTGTTTATATAGCAGGTCTGGGCCTGATTGGTGCTTCCCTCGCACTAGGAATTAAGAGAGCCCACCCAAACCTGACCATTCTTGGATACAATCGTAGTGAAGCCTCACGTATCATCGCCCTTGAAAGAGGAATGGTGGACCAAGTAACAGATGATTTTGCCTCCTTTGCCCCTATAGCGGATGTGATTATCTTGGCCCTTCCGATTAAGCAAACCAAGTCTTATCTGGATATTCTGGCCCGATTGCCATTGAAAGACCAAGTGCTGGTGACTGATGTGGGCTCTACCAAAGCTGAAATTGTGGCCCATGCAGACCAAGTCTTTCAGGATCAGGCTGTTCGCTTTGTCGGAGGGCACCCTATGGCTGGTAGTCACAAGACAGGTGCTGCCGCAGCGGATGAAACCTTATTTGAAAATGCCTATTATATTTTTACCCCATCAAGTCAAACCAAGGCCGGCTCAATAGAGAATTTAAAAGAGTTGCTGAGTGGACTGAGATCTCGCTTTATCGAAATCAATGCGGAGGAACACGACCGGGTCACCTCCCAGATCAGCCATTTCCCGCATCTTTTGGCGACCACTTTGGTCGAGCAAGCAGTGGCTTATGGAGAGGAGCATCCCCTGGCAAACCGTTTTGCGGCTGGTGGTTTTCGGGATATGACTCGGATCGCAGAAAGCGAGCCAGGCATGTGGACTTCAATTCTCTTGTCCAACCCTCATGCGATTTTAGAGCGGATCGCTGATTTCAAAGAGCGCTTGGATCAGGTGGCTGAAACCATTCAAGCAGATAACCAAGAGGCCATTTGGACATTTTTCTATGAAGGGCGGAAGCACCGACAAGAAATGCAGATCCATCAGCCTGCTGGGCGAGATAGCGCCTATCATCTCTTTATCGATGTACCAGATAAGGAAGGTGTCATTCTTGAGATTTTGCAACTTCTACAAGGGATTTCCTTGGTCAATATCCATATCAATGAAGAAAATCGCGAAGATATCCACGGGATTTTACAGCTCACCTTTCGACAGGCGGAGGATCAAAAGCGCGCCCAAGAGTTGATCCAAAAAGCAACGTCTTATACGGTACTGGCTCGCTAGGTCTTCAGAAGGATTTGAAGTAGATGCCAGCTTCATTTAAGGAAAATAAAGGAAAAAACGATATAATAGAGGTATCTTATCAGTAAAGGAGCCAACGAAATGGCAAATATTTATGATCTAGCAAATGAACTATCGCGGACTCTGCGAGACCTGCCTGAATACAAGGCTGTTGTAGCAAGTAAGCAAGCGATCGAAGCAGACCCAGAAGCAAAGGCTTTATTTGATGAATACCTAGCTTTTCAAAAACAATTGCAAGGTTTGATGCAGTCTGGACAAGTACCAACAGAAGCTGTCCAACAGGAAATGAAGGACTATATGGATAAGATTCAATCAAGTCCTCTTGTGACTGAATTCTTTACCAAACAGCAACAATTGTCCATTTATCTTGGAGATCTTGAAAAGATCATCTTTGAACCGATTGACGATTTGTTCCAATAAAACTGTCTAGCCAGAGCGATTTCCCAGCTTTGGCTTTTTGTTCGGAATCATTTTAAAGTCCCTCCAGTAGGCCATTTCTTCATTCGGATTTTCTTGAAAATTTTGGACAAAAATTGAATAACTGCCATATTTATGATAGAATATGAGGAAAAGCGCTCTGGAGAATGGAATGAAATTAGCAACCGGCAGCAAAGGGTTAAATGGAAACATCCGTGTACCGGGTGACAAGTCTATCAGCCATCGTTCGATTATTTTTGGAAGTATTGCCAAAGGGCAAACAATCGTTCAGGATATCTTGCGTGGAGAAGACGTTCTTTCTACGATTCGGGTCTTTCGAGATTTAGGTGTTTCTATTGTGGATGATGGAGAAGTGATCAGGATTCAAGGTCGTGGCTTTCATGGGCTGTCTGCTCCAGAGAATCCCCTAGATATGGGGAATTCTGGCACTTCCATGCGTTTGATTTCTGGAGTGCTAGCTGGACAGGATTTCGCAGCTACCATGATTGGAGACGACAGCTTGTCCAAGCGTCCCATGGATCGGATTGCCCAGCCTTTGCGTCAAATGGGGGTTGTTCTGGCTGGGCAAGGTGAGCGAGACCTCCCTCCTCTGACCATTCAGGGAAATCCGCAACTACAGTCTATTTCTTATCGCTTACCTGTGGCTTCTGCTCAAGTCAAGTCTGCTTTGCTTTTTGCAGCCCTACAGGCAGATGGCCAATCGACAATTATCGAAAAGGAAAAAACGCGTGACCATACAGAAGATATGATCCGTCAGTTTGGCGGACAGATTGATGTAGATGGGAAAACCATCACGATTCAAGGTGGTCAAGAGTTTACAGCTCAGACAGTCGTCGTTCCAGGTGATATTTCAAGTGCAGCCTTTTGGCTGGTAGCAGGTTTGATCGTTCCCAATAGTCGAATTGTTCTAGAAAATGTTGGGATGAACCAGACCCGTACAGGGATTTTAGATGTGATCGTGCAGATGGGTGGACAGGTGACGATCGAAAACCAGGATGATCTCGCTAAATCTGCGACCCTGGTGGTCGAAACTTCCAGTTTGACCTCTACGGTGATCAAGGGTGAGCTGATTCCACGTTTGATTGATGAATTGCCGATTATTGCCCTATTAGCGACACAGGCCAATGGCCAGACCATCATTGCCGATGCTGAAGAACTTCGAGTGAAAGAGACGGACCGTATTCAAGTCGTTGCGGATAGCTTAAACGCGATGGGGGCGACTGTTCAACCGACCCCAGATGGGATGGTGATCACAGGGCCAACTCCCTTACACGGTGCCCAGTTAGCAACTTATGGCGATCACCGGATTGGGATGATGGCTGCTATTGCAGCGCTTCTTGTGCAAGATGGCGATGTATATTTAGACCGTGCGGAAGCCATCAATACCAGTTACCCAAGTTTCTTCAATGATTTGGAGGCCTTGCAAGATGCCTAAAATCTTACTAGGATTTATGGGAGCTGGTAAAACAACGATTGGCCGCTTACTGGACCCAAATTTTCATGATATGGACGCTGAATTGGTGCTTGAGCTTGGCATGCCCGTAAGTCAGTATTTTGCTTCCTATGGTGAGGAGAACTTTCGTTCTCAAGAAACGGCTCTCTTAAAGCGCCTATTGCACGAAAAAGGTGGAGTTATTTCAACGGGTGGTGGCTTGGTCATGCGTCAGGAAAATCTGGAACTTTTAAAAACCAATCCATCTAATATTTTTTTAAAACTTGATTTTGAGGCCTTGTATCAGCGCTTGCAGGCAGATAAGACCCATCAGAGGCCCTTATTTTTGAACCAATCTAAAAATGAATTAAAAGCATTATATGATTACCGACTTCCCTTGTATGAGTCTTGTGCGACCCATACGATTGAGACGGGTAATCTGACACCAGAAGAAATTGCGGAGAAGATTCGATGCTTGTAGGATACTTAGGACCTAAAGGTTCTTTTACCCATGGCGTAGCCAGTCATGCCTTTCTAAATGATGAATTGATCCCCTATGAAAGCTTGACCGAGCTCTTAAAAGCCTTTGAACAAGAAGCAGTGAGCGCTGCTGTTGTCCCAGTGGAGAATTCCATCGAGGGCAGTGTACACGAAACCATCGATTATCTCTTCCACCACGGGGACATTCAGACTGTTGCGGAGATCGTCTATCCTATCCAACAACAGCTACTCGTGGCTAAAAAAGACCGCCCCATTCACGAGATTTATTCCCATCCCCAGGCCTTGGCCCAAGGTAAGGCGTTTATTGACCGATATTATCCAAAGGCCAAGCTTGAAATGACAGCCTCGACGGCTTATGCAGCCCGCTATGTTTCCCTTCATCCGGAGAAAACCATCGCAGCCATCGCACCTTTGAGTGCAGCCCACGAGTACCAACTGTATGTGCAGCACAAGGACATCCAAGAGATGGCGGCGAATTACACTCGGTTTTGGATCCTAGGAAAAAAAGCTGTAGAAATGCCTACAAGCTTGCATCATACAGAGGACAAGGTCAGTCTTGCCTTGACCCTACCGAGTAACCAACCAGGAGCCCTCTATAAGGCCTTATCCACTTTTTCCTGGCGGAATATCAATATGACAAAAATCGAGAGTCGACCGCTAAAAACAGCGCTTGGGGAGTATTTTTTTATTATTGATCTCCTCATGGAAAAAGAAGAATGGATTCATTTTGCTTTTGAGGAACTTTCGGCTATGGAGATTGCGGTCAAAGTATTTGGCCAGTATCCAGTATATACAGTAAATGAGAAGGAAATAGAACAGTAATGAGTAGAGATTTGGAATATTTAACCTATCATGAAAAACGACGATTAGACTATTTACACTCCAATTATCATTATCTAAATGAACGTGAACAACTAGAATACAATTACCTTCTCAAAAAAAGCCAAGGTGCTTTCGTAGAGGAGACCAATACACCACGTACCTTTGAGGAAGAGGAAGTTTCAGATGAGCTGGAAGAAGTGGTCGAAGACCTTCCTGTCTACCAATCGCGCTCACAAAAGTCAAAGAAAAAGGCAACCGTCCCTCTTCAAAATCGGCCAAAAAGATCTCGGAAAAAGGTCCGTGTCAAGCGGATTCTCAAGTGGATTGCTCTCTTTTTCCTGCTCATTATCGGTGGCATGGTCTTCATGTTTGTGAAAGGCCTGAACAGTAAGCCGACAGGTCCAGATGCCAAACCGGCTGTCGTTGAAAAATTTAACGGCAAAAAGTCGCGAGACGGGGTCAATATCCTCATCTTGGGGACAGATGGTCGGATCGGTGAGAAGTCAGATGAGACCCGGACAGACTCCATCATGGTGGTCAATGTCAATAATAAAGAGGGCAAGATCAAGATGGTCAGCTTCATGCGGGATACATTGGTCCATATCGATGGAGTCAGCCAGCAAAATATTCCAGAGTATGACGGCTACTATGACCAAAAATTGAACACTGCCTTCACCATTGGGGAGCAAAACAATAACCAAGGCGCTGAATTGGTCCGTCAGATGCTCAAGGACAACTTTGACATTGACATCCAATATTACGCCATGGTCGATTTCAAAACCTTTGCGACAGCCATTGATACCCTCTTTCCAAATGGGGTTGAGATGGATGCCAAATTCTCAACGATTAATGGTGAAAAGGTCAGTGAAGTAGAAGTACCAGATGATTTGAACATGAAAGACGGTGTCGTTCCGCAGCAAACCATCAAGGTTGGCAAACAACGGATGGATGGCCGGACCCTTCTCAATTACTCGCGTTTCCGTAAGGACGATGAAGGAGACTTTGGTCGGACCCGTCGCCAGCAAGAGGTCATGTCTGCTATCATGCATCAGATAAAGGATCCAACCAAACTCTTTACGGGATCAGAAGCTCTTGGGAAAGTCTTTGCTATGACGTCTACCAATGTACCGTTCTCCTTCCTATTGACAAATGGGATTGGACTGGTCGGTAGTGCTGGCAAAGGAATGGAACGCGTGACCATCCCAGAAAATGGGGATTGGGTCGATGCCTACGATATGTACGGTGGTCAAGGATTGCTCGTCGATTTCGATGCTTATAAAAAGAAATTGTACCAAATGGGACTGAGATGATATAATAAGGGGATAGGAGTTTTGGACTCCATCCCTTTTAATTTGTAGAAAGATAGAGAATCATGTTGAAGAAAAATGAGATTGTAACCGTTGAGATTGTCGATTTGACCCACGAAGGAGCAGGAGTGGCTAAGGTAGACGGCCTGGTCTTTTTTGTGGAGAATGCCCTACCTGGAGAAGTCATCCGCATGCGCGTGCTTAAAGTCAACAAAAAGATCGGCTACGGAAAAGTAGAGGAGTACTTAGAAAAATCTCCTCATCGTAATGAAGAGCTGGATCTTGCTTATTTACGAAGCGGAATCGCCGACTTAGGTCACCTAGCTTATCCGGAGCAACTGAAATTCAAGGCCAAACAGGTCAAGGATAGTCTTTACAAGATGGCAGGGATCACTGATATCGAAGTGCCCTTAACCTTGGGGATGGACCATCCTGTCCACTACCGCAACAAGGCCCAAGTTCCTGTTCGTCGCGTCAATGGTCAGGTAGAAACAGGCTTCTTTCGAAAGAACTCTCATGATTTGATGCCGATCGAAGATTTCTACATCCAAGATCCAGTCATTGACCAAGTGGTCTTGGCGCTTCGGGATTTGATTCGTCGTTTCGATCTCAAACCTTATGATGAGAAGGAACAGTCTGGCCTGATTCGGAACCTTATCGTCCGTCGAGGACATCATTCTGGAGAAATTATGGTCATTTTGGTCACCACTCGTCCCAAGATTTTCCGTGTGGACCAGTTGATCGAGCAGTTGATTAAGCAATTCCCAGCCATCAAATCTGTCATGCAAAATATTAATGACCAGAATACCAATGCTATTTTTGGGAAAGAATGGCGTAGGCTTTATGGCCAAGATTACATTACCGACCAAATGTTGGGCAATAGCTTCCAAATCTCAGGACCAGCCTTTTATCAAGTCAATACAGAAATGGCTGAGAAGCTCTATCAGACAGCCATTGACTTTGCGGAGTTAAGAGCAGAGGATGTAGTCATTGATGCCTACTCCGGAATTGGGACCATTGGTTTATCAGTTGCCAAGCACGTCAAGGAAGTCTATGGCGTAGAAGTCATCCCTGAAGCTGTGGAAAATAGCCAGAAAAATGCTGGTCTAAATGGCATCACCAATGCCCACTATATCTGTGATACAGCTGAAAATGCTATGAAGAATTGGCTCAAGGAAGGCATCCAACCAACTGCTATCCTAGTCGACCCACCACGCAAGGGCTTGACCGAAAGCTTTATAAAAGCAAGTGCCCAAACAGGAGCTGACCGTATCGCCTATATTTCCTGTAACGTCGCCACCATGGCGCGTGATATCAAACTCTACCAAGAGTTGGGCTATGAATTGAAGAAAGTCCAGCCGGTGGACCTGTTTCCTCAAACGCATCACGTGGAGTGTGTTGTTCTGCTCGTGAAAGATTAGAAACTTTTTAGCGAAAGGCTTTATGAAGTCACTGGGAACAGTGGCTTTTTAACTTGAGTGGGAATGTATCAAAGTAACCTCTCAAGTTGAGATAGTTGCTTTGATACTAATACTCTTTATTTTAAGTATGAAGTTTATTACCATAGACACTTGATAGGGATGCAAACGAACGGAGATACTTCTAATTATTTACGGACTACAGTTTAATTTGTTTTGTCTGTAGATAGTTTCTGTGTATAATCCTATTATTTCAGCTATTTCATGATTTTTTTGATAGTAAATCTGTAGTTTTTGATTGTGTTAGACTACAGATTTCGATATAATTTTATTAGGTAAAAAATCATTCAAATGGAAGGAATATTTCAAATGGCTAAAGTAAAATATTCATTGCAGCGACTAGGAGACAATAGCTTTGTAGATATTGTCAAAGAAACTTTAAGCAAAGAACATTCAAAGGCTTTTTATTATTCAGCTTTTTTAAGAGAAGATAGTGTTTCAGAAATTAAAGAGTTTTTAGAGAAAGAGAGTGATCTAAAAGCGATTATTGGAATTAGAAATGGCGCAACATCTTCTCAAGGATTAAAAGCTTTACTCAGCACAGGAGTTCAGCTATTCGTTGTGGATACTGGCTCCCCTATAACTATTTTTCATGCTAAATCACTTTTAGTTATCGATGAAAAAAATGATAAAGCTTTTGCTGCGATTGGGAGTTCAAATTTTACTCCGGGAGGGTTTTATAGAAACATTGAAAACAACACCTTTATAGAACTTGATTTAAAGGATAAATCTGATAAAGAATTTTATGATGATTTTATGAGCGGCTTTTATAGCTTAATGGCATATGTGGGAAATGGTGATAACGTACTGGAAATTACAAATAATGTGGAGATTGATAATTTTCTTAATGATGGGCGAGTTGTGGATGAAGAAAGTAGCGTTATAAAAGCGAGTTTAGGGAGGAATAGAGCTGGCACAAAAGCTATTAAAGGTATGAAATTGAACCCGTATAAACAGAGAGGTAGTAACTTAAGAAGCAGTGCAAGCAAGAAATCTAAAAGTAGCAAGACCACCCTAGTACTCACATCTATGATTCAAGGACAGATTGAGGAAGTCTGGAAATCAAAAGAATTAAAGGAGAGAGACCTTACTATACCATCTAATAAAAAAACTAACCCCACGGGCTCAATGTTAATGAAAAAAGGAGCCTATGATATTAATCAACAAAGTTATTTTTATAACGAGGTTTTCAAAGATCTTTCTTGGGTAAGAAAGAATCCTAAGCAACCGCATTATCAGTTTGCAGAAGCAAAATTTTATTTTATAATTGAGGGAATAGAGTATGGCCCATATGAACTTACTTTAAAATATGACGAGAGAACTGATACAGCCGGTTACCTTCAGAAACAACCAAATGTGAGTTTAAGTTGGGGTAAAGCAGGAGAAATCATAAAAAATAGAAATTTACTTGGAAAAATAATGTATTTGTATAGAGTAGTTGAGAAAGCAGATGAATTTTTAATCGAAATAAAAGATGATTAAATAATTACTCTATTTGTTGAACTTATTTAAAGGTTATGCTAATATCTACACAACTAAGCTGTACATATTTAGGTCCGATTTAGCTAATAAAGGAGAATACTAGTTGTTATTAAAGGAAAATGCTTCAATTGAAAAATTGAACGGAAGATATTTCACCCCACAGTTAATTGCAGATTTTGTAACTGAATGGGTTGTGGATCAAGAACAAGCTATAAAAAATGTGCTTGAACCTAGTGTGGGAGAGGGGATATTTTTATCAAGTCTTTCAAAATTTGAAAACACTACTAATTCGAATATCATTGCCATTGAAATTGACGAAGATACAGCAAAAGAGGCAATATCAAAAACAGGTTATTCATTTTATTCAAATTGGGGTTTTTTTAGGGAAAAAACAGAAGATAAAAAAGTCGTTATAAATGATGATTTTTACCACGCATATAAAAATGGATTAGAACAAAAGCGGTTTCAGGCGATACTTGGTAATCCTCCATATATTAGATATCAATATTTACAGGAAGATCAAAGAGTTGAACAAAGTGAAATTTTGACCCGTAATTTAATGAAGTCGAATAAGCTTATAAATGCATGGGTTTCTTTTACAGTGGCATGTATAAGTTGTATGGAAGATTCTAGTAGAATCGGCCTTGTTGTCCCCGCAGAATTATTGCAAGTAAAGTATTCTGAGGATTTACGAAAGTTTCTTGTTAAACAACTAAATAGATGTACTATTGTTACCTTTGATAATTTGGTTTTTGATGATATCGAACAAGAAGTGGTACTATTACTTGGAGAAAAGATTGCCAATGATGATGAGCACCTAATTAAAATAGTCCCCTTTGAAAATGCTGAATCACTTGAAATCAATAGATTAGCTTCTATTGATTTCATGGAAGCTGATATTGAGTCAAGCAAGTGGACAAAATACTTTTTGATAGATAAGCAACTTGAGATTATTGATAGAATTAAAAATAGCAATAATTTTTTAAAATTTTCAGATGTAGCTACATGTGAGGTTGGAATAACCACAGGTAATAATAAATATTTTTGTATTAACGATGATACCGTAAGGGAATTTGACCTTAAACAGTATTGTAGGCCATTGATTGCAAGAAGCGTTAATATTCGAGGAGTACAATTTTTAAAAGAAGACTGGGAAGAAAACGTAACTTTAGGGGCAAGAACATATTTACTTGATTTAGCACCCTATGAATCTCGTGAGTTTGCAAAAGGAGTAAAAGAATATATAAAATGGGGAGAAAAAACTGAACAAAATTCATCATATAAAACTAGAATTCGAGATGAATGGTACAAAGTTCCTTCAGTATGGAGTCCAGATGTGTTTTTCTTAAGAAGAAACTATCAATTTCCAAAGGTGATGTTAAATACACCTGAGGTGGAGGCTGTGAGTACAGATACGATGCATAGAATCAAATTGAAAGACTCTAAAAATCGATTAAGGCTGATAGTTTCATATTATACTACTGTTGGACTACTGTTTTCAGAATTAGAGGGACGTAGCTATGGAGGTGGTGTTTTAGAGATTTTACCAAGTGAAGTTTCTAAAGTAATGTTACCAAATATTTTTGAAAATCAAATTCTAACCGATCAAGAAATAAAAGAATTATTCCATAAAATTGATCAGTATATAAGAAGTAATGGGAATGAACGAATTGAGTCTCTGTTGGATGACATTGACAGAAGAATATTAGTCAAAGGGATTGGGATGAGCCAAAGGGAAATTACAGAATTGAGAAATGCATGGAATATATTGAAGAACAGACGCTTATCTAGAGGAAAATGATATATAACTAGTTTAATTTTAATTAGACTTTGATTCAATAAATAAAAATCAGTTAGAATCCTAATTTTTACTTGGATTTTGACTGATTTTATTTAAAAAAGTGTAGCTAAGAAGCTCAAAAAATTACTGCCTGTGCCACACTGTAATTGAAACTTTTTAGTTTAGGTGTTAGAACTGTTGTCTCAGTCCTTGCGCCTTTTATTTTTGATAAGTTTGATGGGTTGAGAGTAGTTTGTAAATAATTCTGAGAATTTTATGTGCACACGCAACTACAGCTTTCATCTTGGTTCCTCTATGGGAGATTCGATTATAGAAAGAAGAAAAATCTGGAACCTTAGAATGCGCTGCAATCAATCCAGTCATAGTCAAAGCCTGTTTGAGATACTGATTTCCTTGCGTGATGTGTGAGGATTTTTTAATACCTGCACTTTCATAATAACCTAGGTAGAGACCAGATCATGACGCTAAGTGTGCATCGGATGGAAAGGCTGTAAAAGTTGGGCCAATTTCGGCTAAAATGATAGCTACACATGTTTGGCTGACTCCTGGAATGGTCATCAAAATATCATATTCTTCAGGGGAACTCCTTTTTAAGATAATGCTGTATTTCTTTCTCCAGTTTGTCTATCATCTCTTGATACATCTGTAACTCATGAAGACTTTGATCGATGAGGAAGAGGTCTTACAATGATAACTTCCCATTCATCGCTTCAAGCAGCTCCTCTGGGCTGGTTTTCACTATTTTTTGAATGCAGGCAAGTATGCTTGATGTATCAATGGCCTCACCGTTCATAAATAAGGTTAATAAAGCTTGTCCAGTCTTTGAGTAGATATCAGAAAGATAACTGGTTAGCTTTATAATGGCTCGCTGTAAGAGATTGTGTATTTCATTTTTGACTTGTGTTTGTCGTTGCTTGTAAGAACGCATGCGACGGGTTAGTAAACGAAGCTGTACAACTTCAGGGCCAGGGATATAGGATGGTTCGATTAGCTCATAACGTCCGAGTTGCGCAATCCATTCAGCGTCTTTCATGTCTGTTTTGAGACTGGGTACATTCTTGATATGTTGGGGATTAGCAAGCACTGAGATTAGATCAGAATCTGAAAAGATATTAAAGAGAGGGAGCCAATATTGATCTGTGGCTTATTGGTATCTAGCGGACTATCTAGAATACAACAAACAATGGACTTTTGGTGGACATCAATGCCACAACATATTTCGATTATAACTTCCAATATAAAAACCTCCTGTCAACCATTGAACAATAGAACAAGATGCATGTTGTAATTTTATTTTCATGTTCACGACGTATTCGAGTTATCTCATGACTCTTGTTCATACAGTTTTTTATACAAGCTAGGTAAAGCCTGCTTATAGTTTCTTGTCCTAAATGAGGGCTTTCTGCACTTTGCTAGAGAGAAGTTATTTGCTTTTTACATATTTAGTGTAGTGTTCCTCATACTGAGATTTTATTTTATACTCTCCTAAGATGTCAAATACCTGAATTGCTTGTTCCATCTTTTCTATTCCATATATTTGACCTTTTTTAAATTCGAAATATCCTGTCGCATAGAGAAAGACAGTCTGTTCATAGTAGTTCAATTCATTTTTTAAAAGTTTTTTAATTTTAGAAATTAAGTATGAACAATTTAAAAATTCACTTTGATCAATACTTAGAATTAAACAGTTAATTGCTAATTGTGTAACAAGTTTTTTATTATATTTATTTAATGATGAATAAATATAATTTTTTAACATTTCTTTTGTTAAGACAAAATAAGAGCTATATTTTATAGTTCTTACACAGTTTCCTAACAATATTATTTCGTAGTATCCCCATTTTTCAACTTTAAAAAGATAATCTGTTAGTTGAAGTATCTCTTTCTCTGTAGGACTAATACTATTATCTAGAGTATGGATGATTGATTTTATCATTGTCTTTTCAAAAGAGTTTAAATTATAGTTGGAAGATTCTAAGAGTAATAATTTAATCTTTTTTATATTTTGCGACGAGTACTCTTTTTGAATATACTGTACTAAGTTAGCAAACGATTCAGTTCTAGTATAATCGTTATCATGGAGAATAAGAAATTCCTCTAAAGAAACATGTAGCTTATCTAAAATATTGATAAGCCTGGAACAAGAGATTTCTGATTCTCCTCGTTCAAACCGTGAAATTTGTGATTTAGATAAATGTTTATCCGCAATAGAGCATATGCTGACTTGTTTATTTTGACGAACTTGTCTTAAGGTTTTACCGAGATTTGATTTCATTTAAATTCCCGCTTTCACAACAAATAATATAACTTCTACGGATTATTATACAATAAATCAAAAGAAAAGGAGTAAATAGATGAAAAATATTTTAAAAGTTATACCAATTTTTCTATTGTTTTTGGATATTATCATTATTGTAGGTGGATAAATTGCTTAGGTGTACACCTAAGTCTATAGGAGCTCCTATAGACTTAGTCTAGATAGTAAATTCTTTTAGTTAGGAGGGTAATGAGTGAAAGTTGTAGTAATTACTGGTGGCAAAAGTGGAATTGGAAGTGCAACTGTTGATATTTTTCTTAATAATAATTATCAGGTTGTAGTTCTTGATAAAGAAGAGGTGGGAAAATCTCATCCAAAATTATTATATTACAATTGCGATATATCTGATGAGCATATGGTTAAAAATGTCTTTGAAGAAATTTATAAAAAATTTTGTAAGATTGATGTTTTAATTAATTGTGCTGGAATTCAAATTTTAGAAGAATGGCATTCAATCAGTACAGTTCATTGGAATAAAGTAATCAAAAATAATTTGTATGGTACCTTTTACTGTTTGAATCAGGCGACTAAATATTTGAACAGAGGAGGAGCTGTCGTAAATGTTACCTCAATTCATGCTAAATCTCCAAGAATAAATAACTATCCTTACGATATTTCTAAAGCTGGAATAGAGTTGTTGGGAAAAGAGCTTGCAATTGAATTGGGGCGTAAAGGAATCAGAGTGAATAATGTTGCTCCAGGCTGTATTGATACACCTATGAATACAGATATTGATTTAACTAGTCAAGTAATTCGAGATAAGATTCCTATTGGGAGAGCAGGACAGCCGGAGGAAGTTGCAAAAGTCATATATTTTTTATCAACTGATAGCTCTAGTTACATTCATGGGGTGACTCTGACTGTGGATGGGGGAAGAAATTTGATAAAGTGAAGTTGACGAATGTTTTATTAACAATACATAAGTATAAAGGAGCGCTAAATATGGAGATATTGAAAAGATTACAATATCATGTTGAAAAATACCCAAATAAGTCTGTGCTTATTTCAAAAGAGTATTCATTAACTTTTAGTGAAATTGAGAACATTTCTAATTATATAGCAGGAAAAATAATAAGTGGATCAGTTAAGAGTGTCATACCGTTTGTTGTTAAAGATACTGTGTACGTTTTACCTATCGTTTTAGGAATTTTAAAGTCAGGAAAAATCCCTCTTCCTCTAATTCAGGGGATAGATTTTACGAAAGCGATAGAAAGAGTTCAAGATGTAGATTTTGATATGGTATTAACTGATTTTCTATTAGATAATCAGGTAGTAGATTTGAATATTTTCTGTATTGGCAATCTAAACTTCATAAAAAAATCAAAGTATCCTTATTATCCAGTAGTAAGTGATGATAATTTAACATACATTATTTGTACTTCAGGAACAACTGGAATACCCAAAAAAGTATTTTTAACAGAAGATAATATATGTTGGCTTCTGGATGAATTTTATAAAATAGTAAACTTTGGCACCAATTCAAAATTTCTATTTACAACACCATATACTTTTGACGTTTCGTTAACTGAGATACTAGCTCCAGTGTTTACAGGAGGAACATTGATTTGTATTGATGTTAATGTTCAAACATTAAAGGAAATGTCATCTGTTATCAAGAAGTATTCAATAACTCATCTATCTTGCCCACCTTCGTTAGCAGAGATGTTACTAGAAACGGCTGGAGAAAATATATTTGAGGGTTTGCAATCGTTGAGCATTGCTGGTGAGGAATTTTCTGTCAACTTATCAAAAAAGTTAAAACGTACAATTGAAAAGGGTTGCGAGGTTTATAATTTTTATGGGCCAAGTGAAACAACCATATATGCAACATACTATCTTGTTAAAGGAGATGAAAAAGATCATGTTCCAATAGGGAAGCCGATTCCAGGAGCTAAAATTAAAGTCTTACCTCAGAAAGAAGAGAATTCAAATGGAGGAGAATTAGCTATTGGTGGAAAAGGAGTCAGTAGAGGCTATTTGTTACAACCAAACTTAAGTGAAAATAGATTTAAAGTATTGGATGAAAGCCGATTCTATTTGTCTGGAGATTTTGTTTATTATAACGAAAATTTAGATTTAGTCTTTGAAGGCAGAAAAGATAGTCAAATTAAGATTAATGGGATAAGATTAGAGATTGAAGAATTGAATTCTATAGTTTCCTCTATCGAAAAAGTATTATCTACTAAAATTGTATATAGTAATAAAGTGCTTTACATTTTTTATAAATCAGAATTTGACTGTTCTAAATTGATTACAGAAAGCCTCCCATCATATTTGAAACCTAAAATAATCAAGGTTGATGAATATCTTTTTACATTTAATAGGAAATTAGATGTGAAGAGGATGATAGAGGCTTACTATAATAAAAAGGATGATTTGGAGAGAACAGTAAAAATAAAAGAGAAAGACATATTAAATAAGATTAATGAGATTGTAGTTAAATATGGTGTTCTTTCTATTAATGAACTAGATTCTTTAGATACAGTAAGATTTTTTTTAGATATTGAAGAAGAATTTAAAATTAAGATTGACAGTGCTAGCTTAGTTTCTTTGAATGATACGGAAAAAATATTACTCTATATTAAGGAGTTTGAGAATAATTTGGGGGATACAAAAGAACCAACGGTTGTAAGAAAGTATCAAAAAGAAACAGATATACTAAATTTAAAAATTAAACTAGAACAAATAGACTTAGATACAAATGCAGTGGAAATTCCATTAACATGTACTCAAAAAAAATTAAAAAATAGTCCAGGAATTCCAATTATACATTGTGAATTTCGTGTTAATGAGGTGAATACTCATGTTTATCATAGAGTCGTGGATGTAGTCTCTAAGATTTCAAAAAGGATTGACTTATTGAGAACGTTTATTGTAAGAGATGGGAACAATGTAACGTTTAAAAGAATGGAATATGGTAAAATTATCCCTACTGTAGTTGTATTTCAAAATTTTCTTTCTGATGATCAAATGGTTAACATTCTAAAGGAGCAGCCAATAACACCAGTTCCAGTAGCTGTGATATCTTTGGAACAAAAGATAGTTAGATTCTATTTTTTCTATCATTCGATTGATGCATCCTCACTCAATATGCTATCAAAAATGTTAAATAACCTCTATGAAGGAACTCTTTTAGAAGATGATATCCCAATTAGTTCGTTTTATAACTATATAAACTTTATTAACCAGAAAACTTCTAATATTAAAATTAAAGATTGTTTAGACCTTATTCCTCGAGAAGAAGGGGAAGTAGCTATCTATAATGAAGAAGAGGTATTCGTGACTACTATTCAAATAGATAGCGAAAAAAATAAAGATGTAAATATCTATTCCGTGTTCCGCATATGCCAGCATATACTTAAATACCAAAATAGCAATAATATAGTAGTTTCAATATCTTATAATTTTAGAGACTTTAGGGGATTTGATGCTTCCCATACAATAGGCGATGTTCATACTAAAATTCCTATCATAATCAAAAGAGATGAAGATTATACTATATTTGAAAATAGATTTAAAAAAATTTTAGCGAGTTATGCAGAAGGATTAGATATAAGATGTCGTGTTTTTAGTGTTTCGCCACAGACAAATAGTATAGAAGAGAAAGAGTTGTTACAGCGTTGGAATAATATTTCTTTATCATTCAACTATATAGGTGAAGTACTTGATCCAGATGAGGTTGTTAAAAATTATAGAGAAGGAAATTTTTCAAATAGAAGTGTTATTCTATTCAGTAATAAAGAAAAAATGTACTATATAATGAAAGGTTATTGTTTTAAATAGGTAAAAAACTTATGAATATTTTATGTATTATTTACGACACGACAAAAGAGTCGTTATTGTTTTCTAAATCGGAGAGTGGCTATTATGTTCCTTCACAATCTTTTTATTCTGAAACATATAAAGCCGACAAAGTGGTTGATTATTTATATTTAAACTATAATTTAAATTTGCAAGAATTGGATTTTACTGAGATTTTTTCTAACGAGGAAAATATAATTTTACTTGCTAATGTACAAAAACCGGCTATTTCTAATGGCGAATGGGTTCCGTTATATGAAATAAAAGATATCTCTATAAAGAATATAGAATTAACTTTATTGAAATACATATTTAATTATTTTTTTAGAATAGATAAGTTCCCTAAAGAAACTTTGGAGATTTATTTAAAATGTACCAATAATAGTTTATTAGTAAAATGTAAAGAATTGATTTTTGAACGTAACCCAGGAATGATTTCTTCGGATAGATATGATAATCTGGGAATTAAAATTGTTGATGAATGTGGTGATAGTTCAGAAGTTATCGATTTAATGCCATTTGAAAAGGATCAAAATGAAACTTTAACTTTTGAAAATATTAAAAAAGGCGATTCGTTTTTAGAAGCACTTTACGAAAATGTTATGGAAAAAATCTCTGATCTATATAGTATACGAGTTAGTAGTAATACCCTGTACTTGCCCTCAGTATTTTATGGAATTACAGGAATGACAGAAAGTGGGAAATCTTATTACTCTAAATACATTGATCTAAAAGAAGACTTTTGGAATTTAAAAATAAGAACGTTTATTGAGTCAGCTAAAAAACTGGTAGATAAATCGATTTCATCTTTGTTGGAAACAGTGAGTATACAACAGATGATTGATTTTGCAAGTTATCACTATTTTAAAGAAGCGTTTGTTATTGAAAGTATATATTCAAGAAGATTTCATGAAAAAATGCGAGAGATTCTAAAATATGATTATAAATTAATTTATATAGAGGCTCCAAAAAATATTAGAGAATTTCGTTCTTTGGATTCAATTGTAGAATTCCAAACTAAGGATATCAAAAAAGAGAAATTAGGGATCTCTTTTTTGAAGAGTGAGGCAGATGTAGTAATTGACAATTCCGATACTGCTTCTAATAGCAAGGAACAGATTAATAAAATCTTTTTAACTTATAAAGAGAATAATCCAATTTTAAAACCTATTAGAGATTTTAATGTGAATGAAAAGTTAAAAGATGAGATGATGAATTTTTTTAATTTTATAGTAAATAATTATCAAGATAAAATTCTTCTCTTTTCATATACGGGAAGTACAACAAATAATTCGTATATTGAAGGCTGGAGTGATGTAGATGTATTACTTGTTTTGGAGGAGAACATAATTGATTTTTATAATGAAGTTAATTGTCAAATATCGAAATACTCTTATAAATTTGGTGTCAATATTATTACAAAGGGTGATATTGAAAGAGATAGAGTTGATACAAAAAACTTATTGAATCTATATAATATTTGTAGAGGGTATATAAAACCCAATTATATCAGAAACTTTAAACTCCCAGTACTTAATATAGATAAGATAACTAATATGCAGATTGTAAATAGAAATAATTTTATATCCTCTATAAAAAAACACATTGTACAAGATTCTTTCAATGTTCGAAAAGTATTTAAAGAATGTTTAATTGTTTTTATGATACTTCTGGCTGAAAACGGAAAACTTTGCATAACTTATTCAGAAGTGGTTGAAGGGATGAGGGAAATTAATCATCCGTTAAGTGAATACCTAGAAGATTTGATTTCAAAAATTCCTAATTTAACTATTGAAGAGGTAAGAGAGTTGTGTCAAAAAGTGATAACAAATTTATAATTGATAGAGTTAAGAAAAAGCTCCCTAATAGTGTCATAGAATCAGTTAGATTTGATCAAAATTCAATAAATGGAGTGCTAACAGATAAAAGTGGAAAAAAATTTTTTAAAATATCTTCAATTGAATCTATAAATCGTGAGAGAATGGGACAACTTAAATATAGTAAATTTAATCAGTGTCCTAAAGTATTAGGTACTTATAGACTAGATGAAGAGAATTCAGTAATTTTGCTTGAATATATTGAGGCAGTAGCAAATTATGAAAACTCCTTATATTTTATTCTAGAGAATGAAGAAGATAATGAGGAAATATGTAAAAGAATATTAAATAACTACTTCCAAACTTTTGACGCCAAACAAATTTATTATAGCGACGATGATATGATTGATAACTATCAATATAATAAATTTTTTTATCAACGTATCAATAGACTTGAAATGATTAGTACAGAAGATCTACTGTTTAAAAGTATCATTGATGAAACTCTATTTTACATTTCTAATATAGAGCTAGAATCAATGAGATTTTTAACGCATGGTGATCCTAGTGATATGAACTTTAATACTTTTGAAATATTTATTGATTTTGAAGAAGCTGATTATAATGATATTTTCTTAGAGTTTGTCATTTTATTTTGGAATTTCTTTATTGGTGGTAGTTACCTATTTCCTAAATATAATAGAACAAAATATAATAATAAAACATTTAGTAACTATAGTGGAATTACTAACAACAGAAAGTGTGTGTTAGTATACTGTATTAGTAAGATGAAAGAAATTTGCAGTATAAATAAAATTAGTAATAATAAAAAGATAAGGTATTGCTTAATTTTCCGAATTTTATCAGTATTACCATACGATAAATTAGATAAGGATGATAAAAAAATGATTGCTGATTTAGTTAAGTTAGTTAATAGTTGGAATTGGGAATGTGATGAAGTAATCTGGGATAATCTTTCAAGATTGGTTTCGGGTGAGTTGCTATGAAAGGTATCTTGAGGCATAAACAAGTAATAGTATTTGATTTTGATGGTTTATTGGTGAATACAGAAGAAATTTACTGGGATGGATGGAAGTTTGCATTTCAAGAAAATAATATATCAGTGTCGAATCAGTTAATAAGTAGCTTTACAGGTAAGTCGATTGAAGAAGTTGATAGATTATTACTGAATCAGGGAATTGATTTCAAAATGTTGCAAAGACTTCGAGAATTTAGGGAGAAATATATTATAGAAATGATTGATTCACCTGCTGTAACACTTCTTCCAGGAGTAAAAGAATTTTTAGACTACTCTATTTCAAAATATAAGTTAGCTATTTGTACATCATCACCACGAAAACGTCTAGAAAAAGTACTTAATTCATTAGGTATTCTTTGCTATTTTGATAAGATTGTTGCTTATGAAGATACGTTAGAACACAAACCTAGTCCAATGCCCTATAAAAAAATTATTGAACACTACACTACACCGAGCTCTAATATAATTGTTTTTGAGGATTCTTGTTCGGGAGTCCTATCGGCTAAAAAAAATGGTCTTGAAACTCATTGTGTAAATAAATTTTTAACGTCTGAGCATCTAAAAATATGTCTTCCAGATTTCTGTCATAAAAGTTTTTATGAAGTGATGAATAAATTGTAAGGTAGAATCTATGTTAATAAAAGATTTAAGAGCAAATCATCATTTTTGGTCGTGGGTACTTCTAATTATATTTCGGTATGGGCAATTTATTGATAATTTACCTTTACCTAAAATTATAAAATTAATTTTATCTACTCCTTATTTTTTAGGTGATACAATTATTATTGAAGGATTATTACACTGTCATTTTCCTAGAACAGTTAAAATTGAACCTGGAATTTCACTATTTCATCCTTATGGAATTATGCTTAATAGAAATACTGTGATAGGATCTGGTGTAATAATTAGGAATAACGTAACTATAGGTGTGAAACATCAAGGTGAGCCTACGTTTGCAGTTATTGAATCAGGGGTAGACATTGGAGCTGGAGCAAAAATATTGGGAAGTGTAAGAATTGGCCGATATTGTAAAATCGGTGCTAATGCTGTTGTTTTGAAAAATTTTAGTGCTGGAAGCATCATAGCAGGAGTTCCAGCCAAAAAAATCAGAACATAGGATTATAGTTTAGAAAGGAAAAATCGTAATGAAAATTATTTTAAATAGATATTCAGCTAGAATCTTTAGATTAGACTATATTTATGATAATGATAATTTTATTATTCTTGCCCCGAAAGAAAGGGAGAATAAATATGATGAATCTATTAAAAGAGGTGATAGGGAAGCGAAAGTAATTTTCTTAGAAGATTATACTCTACCAAACCTAGTTGTAAAAATCAGAGCTCTTAAAAAGGAATTCTTAATTGATAGTATTACAACACTATGTGAAGAGTATGTGGATTGGGCAGGTTTTCTAGATGATCATTTTGTAGAAAAAAATACCAAATCAGTTTCGAATTTAATGTTTAAAGATAAGTTTTATATGAGGTCTTTTCTAACAGATATTGTAGAGCAACCATATTTTAGATTGCTTGAATCGGAAAATGATTTAAGAATTTTTTGGGAAAAAAGTTGTACAAGTACTGCAATTATAAAGCCTAGACGGGGAGCGGCTTGTATAGGTATTAAAAAAATTGATAAGCAAACTGTTTTAGATGAGAACTATTTTGGAGATCATTTTATTATTGAAGAATTTGTAGATGTAAAAACAATGATTACCTGTGATGGTTATGCTATTGGAAATTCGGTAAAACGATTTTTTGTTCACGATAATGTTAAATTGCTTTTAGAGTCTTTGAGTTCTACAAATGGATACTATTTATTGAGAACAAGTAGGTTATATTCAGATAATGATCTTATCAAATTAATTTTTTCAGAGTGTGAAAAAGTAATTAAGGAATTCTCTGTAAAGGATGAACTAACCCCATTCCATTTTGAATGGTTTGTAGATATCTCTGAGAGACGTGTACTACTTTGTGAAGTTGGCAAACGCTTTGGAGGGGGAGATATTCCTGACTTAATTAATGATGTTTACAATGTAAATGTTCTCAAAGAATATTGGGAAATTATGTCTTCTTCAGACAATATCAAAAATATTAACTATGGTGAAATTATTAAAGTGCCTAAAAAAATTTCAGCAACTTTTGCTCTTTATAAACAAGCTGGGCATGTCCAAAGTATTCCAGATGAAAAGGAGTTATCCTGGGCAGAGATGGTTTATTTACCTTTAAAAATTGGAGAATATGTTCAAGCCGCAGAGAATATTGTGGAAAATGCTTTGATGGTTCGTTTTCAGGCTAGAAATGAAATTGAATTAGAAGAAAGAATCGAGAAACTAGACACATTCTCAAAAGGAATTATCTATTCTAAGCTTGATAATTAATTTTGTTTCGTTGAAAAATTAGTTCAGGGAAAAGATATGAGAAAAAATGAAAAAATAAATATAGCTAATTTTGTTAGTAGTAGAGGAATATCCAGGTTTGGCGACATACTATTTGACTTTGCTAATAGTACTTTTTTGTCTAGTATAAACTCCAAATCCTTATTTCTGATTGGTATTTATCAAGCAGCTGAAAATTTAATTGGTATATTATTTAACCTACTAGGCGGTGTAATAGCTGATCGATTTAAAAGAAAGAAGATTTTGCTTTCAACTAATATTATTAGTGGGATAGGGTGTATCATTTTATCTTTTATAACTGTGGAAAAATGGTTGATATATGGAATTGTTTTAACGAATATAATTTTGGCAGTCCTTAGTTCATTCTCTTCGCCGTCTTATAAATCATTTACTAAGGAGATTGTTGAGAAGAATAATATTTCAAAACTTAATTCTTACTTAGAAGTAGTTAGTACTACAGTAAAAGTTGTAGTACCATTGATTTCTGTATTTTTATACGATAAATTAGGAATTCATGGTGTATTATTATTAGATGGCATAACTTTTCTTTTCTCTGGCATACTAATATTATTTATTAAACCAGAGTTAACAGAACGTATGGACAACAATAAAATATCTATCAAAGATATTTTCGTTGATTTAGTAATGGGCTTTAAATATTTGTTAGAATATAAAGTAGTATTTAATTTAATAATTCTATCAGCTTTGATAAATTTTTTTCTTGCAGCATACAATTTATTACTACCTTATAGTGGTTTAATGTTTCCTAAGATTTCAAGTGGATTATATGGTACAATACTTACTGCAGAAGCTACTGGCGGCTTATTGGGTGCAATTCTAAGTTCTTTGACTAACAAAAGTTTAAATCCCTCTAAAATGACATTATACTTAGGACTTTCGGGTCTATCTTTGCTGACTACCCCAATTCTTTATTTTATCTTTCAGAGTAGAATAATCATATTAGGACCAGCAATATTTTCATTATTTTTGGCTATATTTAATATTCAATTTTTTTCCTATGTGCAACAAAATGTTGAAGTTAATTTTTTAGGAAGAATATTTGGAATTATCTATACTGTTGCAGTGTTATTTATGCCAATTGGTACGATTATATTTACAATTGCATTAAAACCGACATTTCAATTTAATTTTACAATTATTGGAGCATCAATTTTATTGTTATCTGGCGTATTTTATAATTTATTTAAAAAGTATTCAATAAGAAAATAAAAATTGAGTAAATGGAAACTAATATAAATAACTTATTAGGCAATGAGAACAACATAATATCGGGAAAGGGTATACAACAGGGCTTAAAACTGAGGTTATGATTCCAATTAACTCTGGAGGGGGTTATCAACTTCCGTGAATGAATCTGGATTCTTTGATTTCAAACAAAGTGTGACTTTGATTGCTCCAGGGGAATCGGACCATAAGTCCTATGTGATTGAAGTGGATGGATAGAATTCAAAAAAATTTTTGAAAATACTTTAAAAATTTTTTTGAATTTGATATACTAAATATAGCAAGATGAAAATAAAGCATAGAAGTTGCTTATAAAAAGGTTGAAATAACAAACTTATTATGGGATATACAAAACCTATAATACTCTGAATAAATCGAAGTGAAACTTTGTGAGCTAGATCTTGCTTCACTTTCTAGTTTCCTTTAGATTTTTAGTGAGTATAAATAAATTTCAAGGGAGGCATTCGTATGTCGTTTATATCAACCATCCAAAATAATTTTTATAATTATTTATTTATTGAGCTTCATTCCTATGTTTTTAACCATAGAGAGTCTATTGAAATTCCTAGCCGTCGAAAGGGGCGAATCCTCTCCATCAAGTTAGACGCTTTTACCATCAAAAAGATGTTAGCTAGTAATCTAGTAAATGGTTTGATCGAATCGGACCTGAAAGTGATAGCTCATCTGGCCGTCCGTGTTCAGACGAAGTTTGATATGGAGTTGGATAATGCGGATATACAGTTGTTCGTGAGGATCAGGTATCACTTAGAAAATGGACTATCTCAACTGGAAATCTTACAAATCAAATCGTATGTTCATTCAAATGAGAAGGGACCGATTCCGTATTTCTCAACTGAATTTGTTCCTTATATCCGATCCAAGGATATGGACAAAATCGCTGAGGGCATTTTAGAGGCTTATTATCCTGATATGCTAGTTTCTCCGATGGGCCTTCCGATTTACGACTTTGCAGAAAAGCTAGGAGTCGTTATTGAGGAAGGAACTTTGTCGAAAGATGGCTCTATCTTTGGTGAGATGGTTTTTAAAGATAGTTTAGTGACTTTCTTTGAAAACGATCAAGAATTAAAAAGAATGGTGCCAGGCGGGACCGTCTTAGTGGATCCACAGGTTAAAGGACTTCGGAATCAAGGAAGCTATAACAACACCATTATTCATGAGTGTGTCCATTGGCTCTTGCACCGGACGCATAATGAATTCAGGAGTTTGTTAGGGAGTGAGGAAACCAAATTTTCCAGTCAGTTGAACCCTCCCGCTATTAAAGAGGGGAAGTGGACGCCTTATGACTGGATGGAGTGGCAGGCAAATGGCATAGCTGCTCGGATTCTGATGCCTCAGAAAACCACCAAGATGATGGTGCAGAAGTTGGTAAGAAAACATTCTTTGAAGTTTGATTCAGCTGATCGTGTGAAGATGTTGAAGAAGGTAATAGATGACCTAGCTCACTTTTTTCATGTTTCACGCTGGGCGGTTAAAATTCGGTTGATGCAGTTAGGTTATACGGAATTTGAGGGTATATACAAGTATATGGGTCACCATTACATCAAGAGTTATACCTTTGAAGCCAATGCTATTCAAAATAACCAGACTTTTACCATCTCCTTTCAAAATGCTTGCCATCTCAACTTTCACAATGACCGCTTTCGGGAGGTCATGGATTCAGGAAGGTATGTTTATGTTGACTCGCATTTCTGCCTAAACAGTGAGAAGTATGTCAAAAAGATTGAACTGGGTGTTTATCAGATGACGGACTATGCTTATTCCCACATGGATGAGTGCTGTCTGGTATTTGACATTCACTACAAAGGGAAACAGAGCATCAGCTCCATGGACTTTAATAACTATATCCTGTACCGTGGAAACTTACCTGAGTTAAACATTGAGCTGGACTTCTCTGAACACCTGATCGAGATTCGTTCCCTTCCGGAATACACAGGTCAGATTTTCCCGGAGATTATGCGCATCATGGCTACGCTTCCTAATCACTTTTGTGGGACCATGCGTTCCCATCGAGATCGGAAACATTGCAGTCAAGAGAAGTTGGTTGAATACAGTGGTCTCAGTATCTCTACCATCGCTCGAATGGAAACGCAACATGACAATGTGAATAAGATAGAGAATATTGTGGCGGTGTGTATCGCATTAAAACTTTATCCAGACTTTAGTTTTGATCTGATTGAGAAAAGCAATTGCCGTTTTAACAATCAGGTTCCTCACCATAGTGCTTACAAAATGATACTTAGGAATTGTTACCACCTGTCCTTGGAAGAGGTGAATCAGCTCCTATCATCCATGGATGTCAAAACGATTTGAAAAAATTATTTTGAACCCTTCATTTTTTGAAGGGTTCTTTTTTGCATTTTAATAGGCTTTTTACATAAGGGGAGACTTCTAAACCCGCATTCTTAGGTTTAAAAGACCTTCATTTTTTGCTCTGTTATATTTCACCAAATGGTTTTATACTAGTCTTGTGAGTCGGAGATGGCCATCACCAGTAACTCCAAAAAAATGATGAAGGACGGATTTTTCCGAATGAAAACAGTATTTATATGTTCACCCTACCGAGGGAATGTTGCAGAAAATGAAAAGAAGGCCATTGCCTATTCTAAGCAAGCTTCCAAAGCTGGTTATGTGCCCCTTGCTCCACATTTACTTTTGACACAGTTCTTAAATGACCGAAATCCTGAAGAGCGAATTCAAGGGCTAACCATGGGGCAGGAGCTTTTAAAGCGGTGCGATGAGATTTGGGTCTATGGTCCCAATATCTCTCAAGGTATGAAGTATGAGATTGAAACGGCGAAAGAGTTGGGAAAAACTTTCCGATTATTCCATGAGAATGGTCAGCCTATTAATCCACATACCATGGAAATTGATGACCGGGTAGAACCTTTGTTTGCACTCCAATGCAGCGGACATAAGGTTCGCTATGCAGGAGAAAAGAATCCAAAAGTTACTAATACTAAAGATTCTGTTTGGTCGAAGTTTCCAAGCATGTTCTTAGAATAAGAAAGGAAAAGCTATGGCACAAATGAAAAGACTAGAAACCGTTATCTCCAACTTACGGATGCTGGCAGACAGTCTGGAAGAACTATGTGGTGCAGTCAACCCTACAG
Source organism: Streptococcus lactarius (assembly GCF_016642265.1). Lineage (GTDB taxonomy): Bacteria > Bacillota > Bacilli > Lactobacillales > Streptococcaceae > Streptococcus > Streptococcus lactarius. Next base: position 133,930 of record NZ_MRXX01000001.1, on the reverse strand, counting down.
ATGAAGTATCTGTTAAAAAAACTGAAAAGGTTTCATCACCAACTATCTCCATTGAAGATATCCGCAAAGTTCTGGCTGAAAAATCTCGGGTAGGCAAGACAGAACAGGTACGAGAACTCCTTCAAAAGTATGGAGCAAACAAGCTCTCTGCAGTAGAAGAAAAGCGCTATTCTTCACTTCTTGAAGATGCGAAAGGACTCTGATATGGCAGAAAAACAACACGCTCTATTATCAGCATCCTCCAGCCACCGCTGGCTGACGGTGCCGCCTCTTGCTCGCTTAGAGGAATTCTTTGAACACAAGACTAATCCTGCAGCAGAAGAGGGGACACTGGCCCATGCTCTAGCTGAGTATAAGCTGAAAAGTGCACTTCGGATAGAAGCAGAAGAACCTGAAGGTGAATTGACGCTTGAGATGGAACAAGCCACGGAAGATTATGTTGCCTTCATCATAGATGAGTTTGAACAACTAAAACAAAGTACCAGTGATCCAATTGTTCTCATTGAGCAGAAAGTTGATTTTTCTCTCTATGTTCCAGAAGGATTTGGGACGGCTGACTGCGTCATTGTGGCAGACAACATTCTTCATGTCGTTGACTTTAAGTATGGTAAAGGTGTCCTTGTTGAAGCCGAGAACAACCCGCAGATGAAGCTCTATGCCCTGGGAGCCTTGGAGCTCTATGATGCTCTCTATGATATTGAGGACATCAAGATGACCATTTTTCAGCCACGAAAAGGCAATGTCTCAACGGCCATTTTACAGCGAGAAGATTTGCTAGAGTGGGCTGAGACGGAGCTGAAACCGAAGGCTGAACTGGCCTTTAAAGGAGAAGGGGAGGTCACCTATGGTCCTTGGTGTCAGTTCTCTCCTTGTAATGCTGTTCTTAGGGCACGAATGGACTATCATAAAGAGCTTGAACAATTCCAGTTGGCTTCCCCTCATCTTTTGACGGATGGCGAGATTGAAGAAATTCTTCTTCATGTGGATGACCTGGTCAAATGGGCGACAGAGGTGAAAGACTATGCGACCAAGGTGGCCATTGATACTCATAAATCATGGAATGGGTTTAAGCTCGTTGAAGGCCGCTCTATCCGTCAGTTCACTGATGAAGATGAAGTGGCCAAACTAGCAGAGGCAGAAGGCTTCACCGATATCTATAAACAAAGTCTGGTTTCTCTGACTGAACTCGAGAAACGGATGGGCAAAAAAGAATTTAACCGAGTGTTAAGTCACTTGGTTCGCAAACCTCAGGGCAAGTTAACCCTTGTTCCTGAAAATGATAAACGAAAAGAATATATTCCAGCAGCAGCTGAATTTGGAGGAAACTAATATGTCAAAAGAAACAAAAGTAATCGTCCCTGGCCGTCTGTCCTATGCCAATGTATGGGAACCGCAATCCATTAATGGTTCTGAACCAAAATATTCTGTATCGGTCATTATTCCAAAGAGCGATAAGGCCACCATTCAGAAAATCCAACAAGCTGTAGAGCAAGCGAAACAAGAAGCTATTTCAAAATTTGGCGGGAAAATTCCAGCCAATCTGAAACTGCCACTCCGAGATGGAGATATTGACCGGCCGGATGATGAAGCTTATGCCAATAGCTATTTCATTAACTGTAATTCCAAACAAAAGCCGCAGGTCGTAGACCAGCAGGTGCAGCCGATTCTTGACCAGGCGGAAGTCTATTCAGGCTGTTATGGTCGGGTTTCTGTTACCTTCTATGGTTTTAATTCCAACGGAAATCGTGGGGTTGCAGCTGGTCTTGGAAACATTCAAAAATTGAAAGATGGAGAGCCACTAGGTGGCCGAGTTCGCGCAGAAGATGAATTCGATACCTTGGATGATGACGACTTTCTAGCCTGAGGTGGGTCTCCACCTCTTTACCTATTGGAGGACGGATGAAAACTCTAAGCATTGATATTGAAACTTATTCAGATGTAGACTTAACAAAATGCGGTGTTTACCGCTATGTGGATAGCCCAGCATTTGAGATTTTGCTCTTTGCCTATAAGGAGGACGAAAACGAAACGCAGGTGGTAGACTTGGCTCAGGGGGTGCAGATTCCGGAGGAGATTCTCTTAGCTCTACTCGATGATGCCATTATAAAAACGGCCTTCAATGCCAACTTTGAGAGGGTCTGTCTTTCCAAGTTTCTAGGAGAGCATCTCTCAGCCAGGTCCTGGTCGTGTACGGCAGTGCTTGCAGCAAGTCTGGGCCTACCATTATCCCTTGAAGGAGTGGGACGAGTTCTCAACATAGAAGAACAAAAGATGAAAGAGGGAAGCAGGCTGATTCGCTATTTCTGCCTGCCCTGTAAAGGAACGAAAGTAAATGGTATGCGGGAGCGGAATTTCCCCCATCATGCGCCTGAGGACTGGGAATTATTTAAACGTTACTGCAAGCGAGATGTGGAGGTGGAACAAGCCATTCGAGAGCGCTTAAGAAATTATCCCTTGCTTGAAAGTGAACAGTTTCTCTATCAGCTGGATCAGGAAATCAATGACCGAGGCATAGAAGTAGACTTGCAGTTGGTTGAACAGGCCATTCTTTGTGACCTCTCTTATAAGGAGCAAGTGACGAAGCGTGCCTATGAGATAAGTGGCCTAGAAAATCCTAACTCTGTCTCTCAACTAAAGGGATGGTTAGAAGAACAGGGAGTTTTCATGGACTCGCTAGGAAAGAAAGAGGTGACGAAGCATCTCAAAGAAGCAGAGGGAGAAGTGCTTGAAATGTTAAAGCTGCGTCTCTTGATGTCCAAGACCTCCGTCAAGAAATACCAGGCTATCGAACGCTGTGTTTGTTCAGATGGACGAGTACACGGGCTCTTGCAGTTCTACGGAGCCAATAGAACCGGCCTCTGGGCTGGACGATTGGTCCAAGTGCAGAACCTTCCCCAGAACAAACTCAAGGATTTGTCCCTTGCTAGAACGCTTGTCAAAGAAGGTCAGTTTGAAACCTTGGATACTCTCTATGACAATGTTCCTAGTGTCCTCTCCGAACTCATCCGGACTGCCTTTGTCCCTAAATCAGGTCATCAGTTTATCGTTGCTGACTTTGCAGCGATTGAAGCTCGAGTGTTGGCTTGGCTGTCTGGAGAATCTTGGCGGCTAGATGTTTTTGAACAGGGCGGGGATATCTATTGCGCATCTGCGTCTTCTATGTTTGGAGTACCGGTTGAGAAACACGGTGTTAATAGCCACCTTCGCCAAAAAGGTAAGATTGCGGAGCTGGCTCTTGGCTATGGTGGTTCAGTTGGCGCTTTAACCGCTATGGGAGCACTGGATATGGGACTGGAAGAAGAGGAGTTGCAGCCGCTCGTCAATCAGTGGCGGTCAGCCAATCCACATATTGTCGATTTTTGGTGGGAAATAGATAAGGTCGCAAAGCAGGTATACGAAACAAGAGACCCGAAGAAGATTAAGAATCTCGTCATCAGCTATCAATCTGGCATGCTCTTTATTACGTTGCCTTCAGGTCGTAAATTAGCTTATGTAAAACCTCGCATGGGAATGAACGCATTTGGCAAGCCCGGCTTGACCTATGAAGGGATTGGAGAGAGTAAGAAATGGACAAGGCTTGAGACCTATGGACCAAAGTTAGTGGAAAATATTGTTCAGGGTATCGCCCGAGATTTATTGGCCTATGGCATGGTGCAGCTCGAGCAAAAGGGATTAGCTATTGTTCTTCATGTGCATGATGAAGTGGTGGTCGAAGTGAGAGAAGAGAGTGTGGGAAAAGTCTGCCAGCTACTTGCCACAAAGCCAAACTGGGCCGAAGGTCTGCCTTTACGAGCCGACGGCTATGCCTGTGAATTTTATAAGAAAGATTAAGGAGGAAAGAATGGAACTTACCATTTCATTAGGAAACAAACGAACCGATAAGATTTGGACGCAAACCAGTTATAGCTTGGAGCAGTTTGAAGCCCGCATTTCAACCACTATCCGAACGGCTGAGACCGTTGCAGAGTATAAGAAACTAGCGAAATCAAAACAAGATAATATTAAAGATGTCGGCGGCTTTGTTTTAGGAAAACTTGACAAAGGAAGACGAAAGAAAGATGCCGTACTGTCTCGTTCTGCCCTGACTCTGGATATGGACTTTGCGACACCTGGCATTATGGATGAAGTCGAACTCTTCTTTTCTTTCTTTGCCTATTTCTATTCAACACATAAACATACCAAAGAGCATCCAAGGCTACGTTTGATTATCCCCTTATCTCGGGAAGTAACGGCTGAGGAATACCAGGCTGTTGCCAGAAAAGTGGCTGAAGATATCGGTATGGAGCTATTTGATGATACGACCTATGAACCAAGTCGCATCATGTATTGGCCTTCAACCTCGCAAGATGGGGAGTTTATCTTTAAGAAATTAGAGGGTGACTTCCTCAGTCCGGACACGGTTTTAGCACGCTATCAGAATTGGAAAGATACGACTGAGTGGCCTGTATCCAGCCGGCAGAACAAGCTACTGGAGCGGGCCATTGCCAAACAAGCAGACCCTCTTGGAAAATCTGGCTTGATTGGGGCTTTTAACCGAACCTACACTATTACAGAAGCAATTGAAAAATTTCTAGGAGATGTTTACAAACCTTCCAGCATTCCAGGTCGTTTTGATTATATTCATGCCACAACCAGTGCTGGGGTTGTTCTTTATGATGACAAATTTTCTTATAGCCACCATGCGACCGACCCTTATGGTCACAGGCTTTTATCGGCTTTTGACCTGGTTCGCCTCCATCTCTTTGGTGATCAGGATGATGAGGAAAAGAAAGACTCAGCTAAGCAACCGTCTTATAAGGCTATGCAGGATTATGTCCTAAAAGATGATGCGACCAGGGAGACACTGGCAAAAGAGCGCTTAGCAGATGCGACTTTGGAATTCGCTGATACGGAGAATTGGCAGGCGAGCTTAGAGCTGGATAAGACTGGCCGCGTTAAGGATACCTTATCCAACATTGCGACCATTCTCCATTTTGACCCCAACCTTCAAAATATTGTCTACAACGAATTCAAGAATGTCATTGATGTGATTGGTGAGCTCCCTTGGAGACGGTCACGCCCAGGCTGGAATGATTCGGACTTAGCTAATGCCAAACTCTACTTTGAGCGTGTCTATGGTATTTGGTCACCAACCAAGTTCAAGGATGCTCTTTTAGCTGTGGTGACATCTTACCGGCTCTACCATCCTATTAAGGAATACCTAGAACCTTTGGTTTGGGATGGGGTTGAGCGGATTGATTCGCTTCTTATCGTTTACCTTGGGGCAAAGGACACTGCTTATACACGAGCTGTTATGAGAAAAACTATGGTGGCTGCGATAGCAAGAATTTATGAACCCGGCATTAAATTTGATTCTATCTTGGTATTAAATGGACCGCAAGGAATAGGGAAATCAACCTTTTTTCTTAAGTTAGGTAAAGAATGGTTCTCGGATTCTCTGGCGATTTCAGACATGCGGGATAAGACTGCAGCAGAAAAGCTGCAAGGCTATTGGATTCTTGAGATTTCCGAGATGACTGGAATCCGAAAAACAGATGTGGAGACTGTCAAATCCTTTATATCTCGCCAGGATGATAAGTTCCGTCAAGCCTATGGGGTGAATGTCGAAAGTCACCCACGCACTTGTATTATTGTGGGTTCAACCAATTCAGAAGGTGGCTTCTTGCGAGACGTGACTGGGAACCGTCGCTTTTGGCCGATTCGAGTGTCCGATGCCAGTCAGTTAAAGCCTTGGGAGCTAGTCGATGTAGACCAATTGTGGGCAGAAGCCAAGGTCTATTATGAAGCAGGAGAGGAATTGTTTCTAAAAGGAAAAGCAGAAAATGAAGCGAATAAAGAGCGACAGGAAGCTATGGAATCGGATGACCGAGAAGGCATTGTGGCTGAGTATCTGGATACTTTATTGCCAGATAACTGGTCCAAGATGGACTTATATGAGCGGCGGACTTTCTTGGCTGGGAGTGACTTTGGCAGTCAGACTTTGAAGGGAACGGAGCAACGTGAGCGAGTCTGCATTATGGAAATTTGGTGTGAGTGCTTCGGTAAGGAACGACAGAATATCAAAAAGGCTGATTCCTATGAAATTGAAGGGATTCTAAATAAAATCGGTGGCTGGAATAAGTACACAGGAAACACGACTGGTAAGATGAAGTTTTCCCTGTATGGTACTCAACGTGCTTTTGTCCGGGTGCCGTAAGGCAACTTGGGAAGCTTTAGTTGGTTTCCGTAGGTTTTCGATTTTACCTTTCAGCAACCGAATGGGAAACCTCTCAAAGCCGTTGCCAATAGTGGTTTCTCTAGTACGAGTTTCCTTAGTTTCCTATTTTCTCTAAGAGAGTAGTGTTACTACTAGTAAAATAGGGGTGATGGGCACCCGTACACGCGTAAGGAGTTTGAACCCTTTTGGCAACCCTTATCGGAAACCCTGGGAGAAGAAAGATGCGAGAAAGAGAAATTGAAGAAAAATTGAGAGTAGAAAGTAAAAAGCGGGGTGGCCTTGCCATGAAGTTTATCTCGCCTGGCTTGGTAGGGGTACCTGATCGAATCGTAGCTTTACCTCAAGGAAAGATTGGTTTTGTGGAGTTAAAAGCCCCAGGAGAAAAGCCAAGAAAAATTCAGGTCAGGCGCATGGAGCAGTTAAGAAAGCTAGGTTTTCTAGTTTATGTGTTGGATGATAAAGAAAAGATTGGAGAAATACTGGATGACATACAAGGCACATCCTTATCAAGAGGTGGCGACTCGATTCATTGAGGAGCATGAGACAGCTTGTTTGATTCTTGATATGGGATTGGGAAAGACCGTGATTACCTTAACGGCATTGTGGAATTTGATATTGGATTCATTTGAGGTCAGAAAAGTCTTGGTCATTGCCCCGCTTCGAGTGGCCAGTCATACTTGGAAGAATGAGCTGGATAAGTGGGAACATTTAAAGGGGCTAGATATTTCCATTGCCATTGGCAGTGAATCAGAACGGAGAGCAGCTTTATCACGTGCAGCCTTTATCTATACCATTAACCGAGAAAATGTTGTCTGGTTGATTCAGAATCAACTCTTTGATTTTGATATGGTGGTGATTGATGAACTCTCTAGCTTTAAGTCTTATCAGGCTAAACGCTTCAAGGCTCTTAGGAAAGTTCGATTTAGAATCAAGCGCATGGTTGGGCTGACGGGAACTCCTGGAAACATCATGGACCTATTTTCTGAGATTGGCATTTTAGATGGCGGACAGCGCCTGGGACGCTTCATCACAGCTTTTCGCAATCAGTATTTTGACCCCGACAAACGAAACGGTCAGGTTATCTTTTCTTATAAGCCAAAGGATGGCGTAGAAGAAGACATCTATGACAAGATAGCGGATATGACGATTTCTATGAAGGCAGTGGATTATCTCAATATGCCAGAACGAGTGGACAATGAAGTTCTAGTTGAGATGTCGGAGCCAGAATTTGCAGTTTATAAGGAGTTTAAAACAGAGATGATGGTTTCTCTCAAGGGGCAGGTACTTGATGCCGTAAACAGTGCCAGCCTTTCGAATAAATTACTGCAGATGGCTAATGGCATGGTTTATGATGAGAATCGAAAGGCGGTACTCTTGCATGATCAGAAGTTAGTGGCTCTTGAAGAAATGGTGGAGAGTATGAATGGCCAGCCTTTGTTAGTCGCTTATTGGTTCCAGCATGATTTGAAACGCATCAAGGAACGCTTTCCAGAAGCTAGAGTGATTCAAAGCAATCAGGATATTGAGGAATGGAACAAGGGAAAGATTTCCCTTGGTTTGATTCACCCAGCAAGCAGCGGTCATGGGCTTAATCTTCAAGCCGGCGGCCATACCATTTGTTGGTTTGGCTTAACTTGGTCCTTGGAATTGTACCAACAGCTCAATGCTAGGCTCTGGCGTCAGGGGCAGAAAGAAACGGTGGTTGTTCACCACATCATTACAAAGAGCACAATGGACGAACAAGTCATGAAACGATTGAAAGAAAAGGACATCTCTCAGCAATCCCTGATTGATGCCGTCAAATATGAATTGAGAGAGGAGGAAGCGGATGGATAAAATAGAGAGCCTTTTCTATGAATATAAGAACATGGAAAAGGAACTGAAGCTCTTACGCAGCCAGTTAAATCACTTTGTCGGCATCTCAGAAAATGAGATGCTGGACACCATGGTCTATGGTCGGTCCGATGAACCAAAGGTGCAAACCAGTAAGAATCCCTATCGCAGTGAGGTCATTGCTTTGTCCTACAAGGAAGAAACAGAAAAAGCCAATCGGGAGCTTTATCAATATTTATCAAAGCGCTACTGCCGTTTAGTTCAGGAATTGCATTTCTTTGAAGTGGCTGTCAGTAAGCTTCCGGATGATTTGGCAGAATTTGTGACGGATTTAGTTATTGAGTCAGAAAGCTGGGACAACCTTATGGTCAAGTACCATATCAGCCGGAGTACTATTAGCAGGTGGAAGCAGAAGGCTGTTAAGGAACTCCGTTTGATTTATGCTATCAGAAACCAGCAATTAGAAGATTTTTTACTTAGTTAGAGGAGAACCATATGTGTAAACGAGGCGATATTTATTATGTAGATTTTGGAAATCAGAAAAACAGTCATATTCAGCAGGGAATTCGACCAGCTATCGTCGTCAGCAATAATAAAGCTAATGACCATTCTCATTTGGTTACGGTTGTTCCCCTAACCAAGCAGGTTCAAAAGAAAAAGCACCTGCCTACTCATGTGTATCTACCTAAGAAAGTTTTCAAAGGGCTCAAATGGTCCAGCTTGGTTTTAGCAGAACAGGTTCTTACGGTGGATAAGTTTCAGTTAAAAAATAAGGTCCTGACCATTCGAGAAGAAGCCTGGCTGGTGCGGATTGACCGGGCTTTACGGGTCCAGATAGGAGTTTAAAAAATTTTGAATAATCTTCGCTAATGACTTGATAAATAAAGAGTCGTACGGTAACATACACACAAAAAAAAGAAAAGGGGTAAAAGCCATGAAAAAAATAGTGGGCTTAATTAAGAAATACGGATTTTACCACGTTGGAAGTTGACGACTACGCTTGGTTGGACTAAGGAGGCAGAAACATGTGGCAAGAAGAAATATTTACAAGCCGCAATCGAAAGGTGGTTTACCTAGCAAAGGTAAGCACTGAACCTTTCGAGGATGGAATAGACAACGGACGAATCTTTAAATTGGGAGTGGACGTAGACGGTGAGGAAGTCATTAGTTACGACAGGGGTTGGGAAATGTACCCCGAAGATGAAAGCTTAGAAGAAATTTTGGACCAGATTCTAGATCGTTTTCCAGCTTAAATATAGAGGGCAGAAATATTTGAAGTTTCTGCCCTAAAAATGTCTGAGATACAAGAAATGGTCATTTCAGGCATTTTTTTGTACATTTGAGAGGATAGCAATCCCTGATCAGTTGTTTTGAGTTATACTAGAAATATCAACAGAAAGAGGTACTACACTTGAAAATCTTAGAAGTTGAAATACTATCTACCTTATTTGTTTCAGGAGTTTATATCTACCATATCAAGGTTCAATTCTTAACACTTTATAATCAACAAACCTACAACATGCAGGGTATGCCAGTGAGAAAGGAAGCCATCTCAGATATGGCAGCATACATAATGGAGAATTATTACAGGCGCATGGTTCGTTGTTCTTTGGATTGTTTTTCATTTGCGTAATAGGTCTACTTAACGTATAATATGATGTAGATGAGATATTCTCATGTCATCACTTTGATGAGACAAGTGACGGTTCTGACTTGTTGGTAAACAAAAAATTAACCGAGTGATGAAATGAGAATTTTTAATTTGAGTGGTCGGCTCATGGTCAATCTGATATTAATCTTGGACATAAGGGCCAAGCGGGTGGCAGACACCAGAATAAACCGACTAAAATAAATGGCTTACAACTTGCTGTAGGCCGTTTTTGTTTAGAATGTGGAAAAAATTTTTGCTAATCACTTGCATACCCCCCTTTCTTATTGTATAATGACTATAGAAAGAGGCGATTCACTGCCTATATCCCAAATGTGAGCGTTAAATGAGGCGATTCACTGCCTATATCCCAAATGTGAGCGTTAAATGAGGCGATTCACTGCCTACATCCCAAATGTGAGCGTTAAATGAGGCGATTCACTGCCTACATCCCAAAGTGAAACTAAGCTAGGAGTTTCCTAGCTTTTTATATATAAATTACACGGAGAAACTCTAGTGAACTTCTTAAACGATTCTATTGCTTTTTATGAAATTGACAATGATTACATTGAATATCTATATCAAGTTGATTCCAATGTATATTACCATCCTTCTTATAGAGCAACGATAAAGCCATACGTAGGTATACTGGTTGATATTGGAAATATCAAGTATTTCATTCCATTAACGTCTGCGAAGGAAAAGCATAAAGAGCAACGAATGCAAAGTCGTGATTATTTAATGATTTACGATTTAGTTGATAAGAACTCCAACGAGAAAAATGCAATTTATCGTGATCATCCAAACTTATTAGATAAAAAATATCACATTCTTGCTGTCTTAGATATTAGAAAAATGATTCCAGTTGTAGAGGGAGCGTATAAGAAAATAGAATTCAAAACTCTTGAATTGAACTACCAATTCCTATTTTACAAGGAGCATGAGTTTTGTAAATCTAAACAAGACAAAATCATCTTGGATGCGTCTAAAATCTACAGTAAAACGATAGCAAAAGGGAGCGCTCTGAGTAAATTTCATTGTGATTATGTTGCACTAGAGAAAGCTTTGCAAAATTATAAATAAGTTAGAAAGACGTTTTGAATCACGTCTTTTTTATTTGTCAAGTAAAAACTGCAAAAATCGAAAAGACGGAACTACCTCGGTACTAGGGTGGAACTAGTGCGGAACTACCCTGGAACTAATACGGTACTAAGTCGGTACTGCTTTGCACGAAATATTGTGATATGATTAAGATGTGAAAGAATATAGAGAGGGGTGAAGGCCATGCCAAGACGACCCGCTCTGCCTTGCAAGCATCCAAACTGTCCAAGGCTAGTGCCTTACGGTTTCAAGTATTGCGAGGAACACAGCGACCTTCATTCACTGGAAATAAAGTCCACGAAGGCAAAAGGGTACGATTCACGATGGAACAAAGCTAGGCTTCGCTTCTTGAAGCTTTATCCATTTTGCGTACGGTGCTTGAAGCGGAATCGCTACAGGCAGGCAACGGTGGTGGACCATATCGTTCCTCACCGAGGAAATCAAAAATTGTTCTGGGATGAGGGAAACTGGCAACCTCTTTGTAAATCCTGTCATGACCATAAAACCGTGACCGAAGACCATACTCCAATTTATGACTATGATTTCTGACGAGGGGTAGGGGGAATAAAATCTCTGTGAGTTGCCTCTCAAAAGACCGTGGCCCCCTTAAACGCGCAGTTTCGCAAAATGCAAAAGGGGTATATTTTTTGAAGAAATAAGTAACTGAGAAACAAGCTGTAACAAGAAATTATGGCTTGTTTTTCTTTCGTTTTATGGTTTAAAAGGTTAGAGATTTCAGTAAAGAAAGGAGGCAAAAATGGACGATTTTCAAAGAAAACAAATTAGAAAACTACGTTCTGAAGGTTTGGGATACCAATCAATTGGAAAGATAGTCGGTTTGTCTAGGGATTCTGTTCGCAATTACTGCAAACGAAACCCAGAACTTTTGGGCTATCGAAATGCCGTCACAAAGATGATAAAAGACCAAGCCAGTGGCCTTCCTTGTTGCCTTCACTGTAAAGAAACCTTTATCCCCAAAGGAACTGGGCGACCTAAGAAGTTTTGTTCGGATGCCTGTCGGAGATACTGGTGGCAGGACCATCCAGAGTTACACCAGAAACAAAATACAGCTTACTATGAATTGACTTGCCAACATTGCGGTAAGTCTTTTTTATCATACGGCAATGCGAACCGGAAGTTTTGCAGCCATGCCTGCTATATTCAATCTCGTTTTTACTAAGGAGGTAGTATGAAAGTTACACAAGATATGAAGTGGGTCACTTTACCCATTGGGACATTAAAACCTGCAGCTTATAACCCACGAAAGAAGTTGAAAAAAGGTGATAAGGAATACGAAAAAATCAAGAAGTCCATTGTGGAGTTTGGCTATGTTGAACCGATTATTGTTAACTACGATGGTACTGTGATTGGCGGTCATCAACGACTGACCGTCTTATCTGACTTAGGCTATAAAGAAGTTCAATGTGTTCAGGTTCGGATTGAGGATGAGAATAAGGTAAAGGCCCTGAATGTTGCTTTAAATAAAATCACAGGCGCGTGGAATGAAGAACTTCTCGCAGACCTGATGGTGGACTTGCAAGATGCGGATTTCAATTTAGACCTAACCGGTTTTGAAGCCCCGGAAATCGATCAGCTATTTTCTAAAGTTCACAACAAGGAAGTGAAAGAAGATGACTTTGATGTAGATGGGGAGCTGACAAAGCCGACTATCTCGAAACAAGGAGATATCTGGCATCTTGGGAAACACCGAGTGATTTGTGGTGATTCTACAAAGCCAGAAACTTATCAGCTTCTCCTGGGAGATAAGAAGGCCAACCTTGTCGTAACTGACCCTCCTTACAATGTTAATGTGGAAGAAACAGCGGGTAAAATCAAAAATGATGATATGTCCGATGCAGATTTCTTTCAGTTCCTTTTTAACATGTTTGTCAACGTAGAACAGTCCATGGAGGATGATGCTTCCATCTATGTTTTCCATGCGGATACAGAAGGGCTGAACTTCAGAAAGGCCTTTAAGGACGCTGGCTTTTATCTGAGCGGTTGTTGCGTTTGGAAAAAGAATGCCCTGGTATTAGGTAGAAGCCCTTACCAGTGGCAACATGAACCTGTGCTCTATGGCTGGAAACAAAAAGGAAAACACCAATGGTTTTCTGATAGAAAGCAGACGACCATTTGGGAATATGACCGTCCAAAATCCAGCAAAGAGCATCCAACTATGAAACCTGTTCAGCTTATGGCTTATCCGATTCAGAATTCTTCCATGCGAGGGACACTTATCCTGGACCCATTTTTAGGCAGTGGCTCTACCTTAATTGCGGCTGATCAGACCGGTCGGGTTTGTTATGGTATTGAATTGGATGAGAAGTTTGTGGATGTTATTGTCAAACGTTATATGGAAGCGACGGAAAAGTCAGATGTGCAGCTAATCCGTGAGGGCAAGACCTTAGCTCTTGAAGAAGCAGTTAGTGAGTATGAGAAGGAAACAAGCGAAGCATAAGAAGGTGACGGAAACAGAAGCCCTCCAATATCTCAAGGGACCGTCTGAAAAAATGGTCGATTTACCACAAAATTCTCCTGAGGTAGAGGAATTGAGGAACGCTATAGAGCGTGCTCGTAAGACTAGACAATTTGGATGTTTGGAACTAGAGTATTTGGACCAAGCGATGAAAGAACTCGAATCAAAATTTCAAAATTAAGCATAATAATTATCTATTATAACTGGATAAATATGCAGATTAGAGGTATTATACCATTGACCAAATTAAATCCCCCAAAGGAGAAACATATGATGCTCTATTCAAGTGCAGAAGCCAACCTCATCTTGGAACAAGCCCACAATCGCTTAGACCTCTTATCCAAAGGATTTATAACCTTGACTCAAGAACGAGAGTTGGGCAGTGTAGAACAGGAAGAAGCTACCCAGGTTCATAACTTACTAACTTCCATTCAAGAAACCGATATGAGTAGAAAAATGGCTGATATGGAATTGTAGCTGATTGTCGAAGATACCAACCGTATCTGGGAAGAAGTGTCTTTCACTTAGAGGAAAGTGAGGGTAACAAACATGAATGCGAAGATTGTAGAATTATTAAAAAAGCGGTATCCTGCTGGAACAAGGGTGCGGCTCTTAAAAATGGAAGACCCGAATCCAGTGCCAATTGGTATGTTGGGAACGGTGGAAGATGTAGATGATATTGGTTCCTTGGTTGTTCAATGGGACAATGGCCGACAACTCCATGTGTTACATGGTATTGATGAAGTAGAGAAAATTGATTCATAAGAAATTAAGCTTTCGGGCTTTTTTCTTGTGGGCTGAAGGAGGTGAGGGCATGGCACAGAAGGGCAGAAAGCCCAAACCAATTAGTTTAAAAATCTTAGAAGGGAATCCTGGCAAGCGTCCATTTCCAATGAATGAAATTCAGCCCAAGAAAAAAGCTCCTAGATGCCCTTCCTGGCTTGAAGAAGATGCCAAGAAAGAATGGAAGCGTATGGGCAAAATCCTAGAAGGATTGGGACTTTTAACGGATATGGATATGACAGCTTTTGCGGGTTACTGCCAAGCTTATGCACGCTGGAAGGAAGCAGAAGAGTTTCTTTCAAAACATGGTTCTATTATTAAAACTCCCAATGGCTATCTCCAACAAGTGCCACAAGTTTCTATTTCTCAGACCAATCTTAAAATCATGCTCAAATTCTGTGAACAGTTTGGCTTAACTCCATCTGCCAGAACACGGCTGGCTTCAATGGATACAGAAGTGGGGTCAGGTGATGAAATGGAAGATTTACTAGGAGGGCGCTTATGACGTATCACTATATCCCTTCTCCCTTCATGCTTCCAACTTCTCATTACGATGAGAAGAAGGCAGACCGGGCAGTAACCTTCATTCAGAATCTCTGCCACACCAAAGGGCGCTGGGCGGGACAGAAATTCTTATTATTACCCTGGCAGGAACAAATTGTACGTGACCTTTTTGGTATCGTAAAGGAAGATGGGAATCGACAATTCCTGACGGCCTATGTAGAGATTCCCAAAAAGAATGGGAAGTCTGAACTGGCTGCTGCGATTGCTCTTTATCTCTTATACGCAGACGGGGAAGCCAGTGCCGAAGTGTATGGGGCAGCTTGTGACCGAAATCAAGCCTCTATTGTATTTGATGTGGCCAAACAAATGGTTCTGATGAGCAGAGCTTTAGAAAAACGCTCCAAAGTCATGGGGACGACTAAACGCATCATTAATTATTCCAATGCAGGCTTCTATCAAGTGTTATCGGCTGAAACTGGAACCAAGCATGGACTCAATGTATCAGGTTTAGTCTTTGATGAAATTCATGCCCAGCCCAATCGCCATTTATACGATGTCTTAACCAAAGGGAGTGGTGATGCCAGGGAGCAGCCGCTCTTTTTTATTATCACGACAGCAGGAAACGATAAGAACTCTATTTGTTATGAATTGCATACCAAGGCCTTAGATATACTAAAGGGGCGAAAAAAAGATAGTAGCTTTTACCCTGTTGTCTATGGCCTTTCAGAAGAAGATGATTGGAACGATGAAGAGAACTGGCTAAAGGCTAATCCTTCACTCGGCCATACAATTGGAATTGACCGGGTTCGGGAAGCTTATCTGAATGCCTTAGATAACCCAGCAGAAGAGAATATATTCAAGCAGCTGCGACTCAATATCTGGACCAATTCAGCAGTGACTTGGATTCCGGAACATATCTACGATAAAGGAAGACAGCCGATTGATGTGGA
Source organism: Streptococcus lactarius (assembly GCF_016642265.1). Lineage (GTDB taxonomy): Bacteria > Bacillota > Bacilli > Lactobacillales > Streptococcaceae > Streptococcus > Streptococcus lactarius. The sequence goes on along the minus strand of NZ_MRXX01000001.1, from coordinate 118,418 downwards.
GAATCTAAAAGGCAGAGATTGTTATGCTGGTCTGGATTTATCTTCCACTTCAGATATTACGGCTCTTGTACTGATATTTCCACCTAGACATGAAGGTGAGAACTATCAGGTTCTACCTTTCTTTTGGTTACCTGAAGATACACTAGCTCTCAGGTCCAGAAGAGATCATGTGTTGTATGATGTCTGGGAAAAGCAAGGCTTTCTTCTTACCACAGAAGGGAATGTCGTTCATTACGGTTTTATTGAACGGTTCATTGAAAAACTCTCCACTATCTACCACATCAGAGAAATTGCTTATGACCGCTGGAATGCGACACAGATGGTTCAGAACCTGGAGGGCATGGGCTTAATAATGGTTCCATTTGGTCAGGGCTATAAGGACATGAGTCCACCTTCCAAAGAGTACTATAAACTCATGATGGAAGGTAAAATACAGCATGGAGGTCATCCGGTCCTAAAATGGATGGCCCAAAACGTAGTCATGAGACAGGACCCATCCGGAAATATTAAGCCTGATAAAGAAAAATCTGTCGAAAAGATTGACGGGATTGTCGCAACCATTATGGCTTTAGACAGGTGCATTCGACATCAAAAGAATGACGGTAGTATTTATGATGAGCGAGGAATCTTATCCTTTTAAATTAATTAGATTTTCCACAATTGAAAGAGTGATTGTAAAGCATCTCAAGCGAGGTGCTTTTTTTCATGCCTAGAAAAGGAGATGACTATGGGAATATTGGAACAATTAGGACTAAAACGACAGAGGGGAGAGCCCAAAAATAAGTATGAAGGGAATGACTTTTCGCTACTCTTTGGTCGAACCACGAGTGGGAAAACGGTCAATGAACGGACGGCATTACAAACGACAGCGGTCTATGCCTGCGTAAGGATTCTGTCAGAGACCATTGCATCTTTACCTCTCCATGTTTATCGATACACCGAAGGAGGAAAAGCAAAGGATACGGAACATGTCCTTTACACGCTTTTGCATGATGAGCCGAATCCTGACATGACATCTTTTGTCTTTCGGGAAACCTTGATGAGCCATCTCTTGATCTGGGGAAATGCCTATTCTCAGATTATTCGTGACCGTTCAGGTCAGGTGATTGGACTGTATCCTTTGCTGCCGGATCAGATGAGTGTTCACCGAAGTGAAAAGGGTAAGCTCTTTTATGTTTACAATCGCTATGAGGAAGATAATCCTAATTTTCAGGAAAAGGGAAGCATTGTTTTATCGCAAGAAGAAGTGCTTCATATTCCGGGATTAGGGTTTGATGGTCTGATTGGTTATTCTCCGATTGCTCTGGCGAAGAATGCGGTGGGTATGACGCTTGCTTGTGAAGAATATGGCGCTAGTTTCTTTGGCAACGGTGCTAACCCTGGGGGAGTTCTTGAACACCCGGGGATTTTAAAGGACCCAGGAAAGGTGCGAGATTCCTGGAATGCGGTCTATCAGGGCACTCGGAATGCCCATAAGGTTGCCGTCCTAGAAGAAGGGATGAGCTATAAACAGATTGGGATTCCGCCTGAAGAAGCGCAGTTCTTGGAAACCCGCAAGTTTCAAATCAATGAGATTGCGCGTCTCTTTCGGATTCCACCGCACATGGTAGGAGATTTAGAGAAGTCCAGTTTTTCTAATATCGAGCAACAGTCTCTTGAGTTTGTCAAATATACCTTGGATCCTTGGGTCGTTCGGTTTGAACAGGCCCTTAAGAAAAGTTTGTTGCTGCCGGAAGAGAAGAAGACCCATTTCATTAAATTTAATGTGGATGGCCTGCTTCGTGGAGACTATCAAAGTCGGATGAACGGCTATGCGATTGGTCGACAAAACGGTTGGCTCTCGACAAATGATATCCGGGAGTTAGAAGAACTCAACCCTATCCCACCAGAAGAAGGCGGCGACCTTTATTTGATTAATGGAAATATGACCAAGTTAAAAGATGCAGGAGGATTTATGAAAGATAACCATGAAGGAGAGAGTCATGAATAAATTTTGGAATTTCAGCGAGGATGAAACGGGGCGTGTGCTGCATCTAAATGGTACGATTGCTAGTGAATCCTGGGTGGATGATGATGTGACTCCGCAAATTTTTAAGAATGAACTCATGAGTGGCACCGGGCCATTAACCTTATGGATTAATTCACCGGGTGGAGATGTCTTTGCGGCAGCCCAAATCTACAACATGTTAATGGACTACAAAGATGACGTGACCGTCAATATTGATGGCATTGCAGCTTCGGCAGCCAGTGTCATTGCTATGGCAGGAACCACCGTCAATATGAGTCCGGTAGCTATGATGATGATTCACAATCCGATGACGGTCGCAATTGGGGACTCCAAAGAAATGGAGAAGGCCATTGCGATGTTATCGGAAGTAAAAGAGTCCATTCTCAATGCCTACGAAATCAAAACTAGCTTATCCCGGGTACAGTTGTCCCACTTGATGGATGCTGAGTCTTGGTTTAATGCTAAGAAGGCTCTTGAACTTGGGTTTGCGGATTCTATTTTGTATGAGCCTGCACCTCATGAAGATGGGACGGTTCAAAGTATGATGTTTAGTCGAGCAGCGGTGACCAACCAGCTGCTTTTAAAATTGGCTGATAAAAAACCTCAGCTCAAAACACCAGTTTCTCAGTTAGAGAAACGGTTGTCACTCTTGAAATAAGAAAGGAATAACCATGAGTAAAATTTTACAATTGCGAGAAAAACGAGCGCAGGTATGGGAGAAAGCAAAAAGCTTTCTGGATACCTGTCGGGATGATAGGGGGCTGGTTTCTGTAGAAGATACGGCCCGTTATGAAGAAATGGAAGATGAGGTTGTTCGCCTTGGTAAAGAGATTGAACGCTTGGAGCGGCAGGAAGCACTGGACAAGGAATTAGCCAGTCCGGTTAGTCAAGCCATTGTCGCCAATCCAACTGTAGGCGGAGGAAATCCAAAAGGCGGACGTTCCTCTAAAGCCTATAACACAGCTTTTTGGAACAATATCCGCAAGAAAAACTTCTATGATATCGAAAATATCCTCAGTATTGGAGACGACTCACGTGGCGGTTACTTGGTTCCAGATGAATATGAGAAACGCCTGATTCAGGCTCTTCAAGAAGAAAACTTCATGCGGAGTCTTGCAACGGTCATTCAGACTTCAAGCGGGGAGCGGAAGATTCCAGTTGTGTCAGGGAACGGTGAAGCCACTTGGATGGATGAGAACTCTAAGTTCAAGGAGTCAGAAGATACTTTTAGTCAAGTAACGCTTGGTTCCCATAAGGTTGGAACAGCCATTAAGATTTCTGATGAATTGCTCTATGATTCCGTCTTTGATTTGGAAAGCTATATGGCTAATGAATTTGCTCGTCGTATTGGTGTGAAGGAAGAAGAAGCTTTTCTGATTGGTGATGGAACAGGTAAGCCAACTGGAATTTTTCAAACAGTCACTGAAGGGGCGACTAGTGGTGGTGCGACGATTACCTTTGACGATGTCATGGATTTGTATCACTCGCTTAAATCACCTTATCGGAAAAATGCAGTATGGATTTTGAACGATTCGACTGTCAAAGCCTTACGGAAACTCAAGGACAATAATGGCAACTATATCTGGCAGCCATCTGTTCAAGCTGGTGTACCAGATATGATTCTGAATCGTCCTTATTTCACCTCTAGCTTTGTACCGACGATTGATACAGGTAAGAAAGTTTTGGCTTTCGGTGACTTTTCTTACTACTGGATTGCGGACCGTCAAGGACGTTCCTTTAAGCGTCTGAATGAGCTCTATGCAGAAAGTGGTCAAGTTGGCTTCCTTGCTAGTCAGCGTGTGGATGGTAAGTTAATTCTGAATGAAGCGGTTAAAGTTTTGACCATGAAATGAGGCTTCTCATGAAGATTAGTTTGGAGGAAGCAAAGAACTATCTAAAGGTTGAACACTCAGAGGATGACCACTTGATTCAAGTCATGATTTCTGCCAGTGAAGAGTTGTGTTCCAGTATCCTACGCAAGAATCTGGAGGAAGTGACGGAGGAGAAAGAAGTTGACTTCCTTCAGACGATTGTTTTATTTGGGACAGCTTATCTTTACGAGCACCGAGAAGAAGGAGGGCAGGAGAGTTTGGTAGAACTCCTCAAGGCTCTTCTTTCTGCTCACAGAAGGGATGTGTTCTGATGAAGATAGCTCCATTAAGCAAACGGGTTTTCTTTGAAAAACGAGTCATTGTGCAAGATGCTATTGGCAATGAAAGCAGTCAGTGGCAGCCATTGTTTTCTAGGTGGTGTTCCTGCAAGGTACTTCTTGAAACGGAAGGCACTGCAACAGTAATGGTCAAGAATATTCATCAGTTACGCTTTACGCTGCGCTATGACCCGGCTATACAAGAGTTGGATAGTAAAACCACTCGTCTTCGCTTTGAGAATAAGGTTTATAATATCAAGGCCATTGATTCGTTGACTTATCCTCAGAAGATAATCCTGATAGATGCGACAGAGGAGGTACAATATGCCAATAATTGACCCGTCTGACCTAGCTTGGTTTGTTCAAAAGGAGTTAGAAGATTATGTTGAAAGGTCTACTGAAACAGTGAAAGCAGTGGTGGAAGACAGTACGCAGGAAGCCGTCAATGAGTTAAAGCAACATTCTCCAAAAAATCGGGGAAAATATGCTCGAGGATGGACCTCTACCGCGACTAAAGAAACGAATCTAGCTTTGACAAAAACGATTCATAATCGAACACCAGGACTGACGCATCTCTTAGAAAATGGTCATGCCAAACGAGGCGGTGGCAGGGTTGAAGGAATTCGGCATATTGCCCCTGTTGAAGAAAAGATGATTCGCCAATTTGAAGAGCGCTTGAAGGAGAAGTTATGAAAAAAGATGAGTGGTTTCCATTTTTAAGCAGTCTAGGTTTGTCCAGTGCTTACCATCATTTTGAGGAGGGGCATAGTCCAGCTCCTCCCTTTTTGGTGTATTGGTTTCCTGCTTCTCAGAATTATGGAGCAGATAATCTGGCTTATCACAAAGGAAGTCAAGTCAGACTGGAGCTTTATACCGAGAAAAAAGACCTTGGTTTAGAAGAGAAAATAGAAGCGGCACTCGATAGTCATTCTCTCTTTTTTGACAAGGAAGAAACCTATCTGGATACAGAAAAGCTGTATCAGGTTATTTATCATTTAAGTCAATAGAAAGGAAAAATCCGATGGAGAAAAATAAAGTCACCTTTGGTCTGCAGGATGTCCATTGGGCAGAAGTAACCAGAGAAGGAGATGATGGGGCGCTGACCTACGGGACAGTGGAGCGACTTAGGGGTGCTGCAGAGCTGACCTTGGAGCCACAAGGGGATTCTGGTTCCTATAAAGCAGACAACATCAATTTTTATACGACAGAATCTAATGATGGCTATGAAGGAACTCTGAAACTGGCTCTTTTGACACAGGAATTTTTGACTCGAGTGTTGGGAGAAACTATTGATGCCCAGAGTAAAGTCATCTCAGAAATTGCAAGCAGTGAGAAAAAAAACTTTGCTTTGATGTTCCGATTTGAAGGGGATAAGAAAGAAACGCTCCATGTGCTCTATTATTGTTATGCAAGCCGGCCAACAGTAGCTTCTAAAACAAAGAGCGGTTCAGACATCAATGAAGTGGAATTGAAATTCAAAGCCAGTCCTCGGCCGCTTGATAAGCTAGTCCGTCGCAGGACCACAGAGGATACCCCAGAAGATGTCAAAAAGACTTGGTTTACAAAAGTCTATGAGCCAACTGTGAAACCGGGAGGTTAATCATGCGAAAAATGATTCAGTTATCAGGTAAGAACATTGAGCTAGCTACTAATGCTTACACACCGATTGCCTATAAAAAAGAATTTGGGAAAGATTATTTTCAGGATCTGTTTCAAATGTTGCAGGCGGAGTCGATTCTAAAAAAAGCTGAACAGCTAGAAGAAGGCAAAACTTTATCTGCATCGGATGTGGATATGAGCATGTTAGCGGATTTTGATATGACGTTTTTCCACCGGCTCTTTTGGGTTTTTGCCAAATCAGCTAACCCATCTATTGAAACTTTTGAAGAGTTCTTTATGGGCTTAGAAGAATTTCCGCTTCAAACAGTAGGACCGGTTCTGATGGAATTGTTAAATCAAGGAATGACCACCAGAAAAAAGTCGACGCGTCGGAAGAAGCGAGTAGAGAAACCTTCACGGTAGAATCCTATCTTCACTGTTGTAAAGAGACAGGACTATCCATGTCAGATTTAAAAGAGATAACGATTGGCATGGCCTTGGACTATCAGACAGACTATGTGGAAGTGCGTACCAAAGAAGCAGATAGAACTCGCAAGGCTACGCAGACAGACTTTGATAACTTTTGATGTAGCGGTAAGGAGGTAGGGTATGGCTGGAACCATTAAAGGAATCACAATTGAAATTGGAGGCGATACCCAGCCCTTACAAAAAGCTCTAAAAGGGGTGAACCACGAAGCCTTAGAAGCAAGCCGAGAACTGAAACAAATTGATAAGGCACTAAAATTTGACACAGGCAATGTCACTCTCTTAACTCAGAAACAAGAGGTTTTAGCCAAGCAAGTTCAAACAACCAAAGAGAAGCTAGAGACACTACGTCAAGCCCAATCTCAGGTAGAAGCTCAGTTTCAAAGCGGGAAAATCGGAGCTGATCAGTATCGGGCTTTTCAAAGAGAGGTCGAAATCACTCAGAACACTCTCAAAAGCTATGAAAATAAGCTAGAGGGTGTCAACCGAGCTTTGGAGCAAAATGGCTCCAGTGTCACCAGCAACAAAAGTAAACTAGCTGCTTTAGGAGCTGAACAAAATCAACTAGCATCAGAGAGTGAGAAAGTCGCTTCCTCCTTTAAGTTGCAAGAAAGTCAGCTAGGTCGTAATGCCAGTGAATCTGAAAAACTGGCCCTTGCTCAGAAAAAGGTTGCGGCTCAGTCAGAGATTGTCGAGAAACAGATTGCCAATTTAGAACGGCAGTTAGAGTTGACCAAGGCTGAATACGGTGAGAACTCAGTTGAAGCCAATAAACTAGAAAAGTCACTCAATGAAACCAAGACAGCTTATCATCATCTGCGAGATGAGATGAGCAGCATGAGTGGAGCAAGTGATAATGCCAACCACAGCTTAGTAGAAACTAACAATCTTCTAAGGTCTGAGATTCTAGCCAACTTCAGTGAAAAACTGAACGAAATCAGTCAGAAGCTGATTGACTTCGGAAAAGCAACACTGGAAGCTTTTCGGGAAGTGGACGAAGTGATGGATATCATCGTCACCAAAACCGGTGCCAGTGGAAAAGCGCTGGATGAGATGACAGATATTGCAAAAGGTCTTGCGACTGAAATTCCAACGGACTTTCAAACAGTGGGCAGTGCTGTTGGTGAGCTTAATACCCAGTTTGGGTTGACTGGTGATGCCTTAAAGGACGCTTCTGCGACTTTGATTAAGTACGCAGAAATCAATGGTTCGGACGTGACGGAATCAGCCATTTCCGCAAAACAAGCCATTGAAGCATATGGACTTGAGACGAGTGATTTAAATCGGGTCTTAGATACCATCACTTATACGGCCCAGGCGACTGGTGTCAGCGTTCAGGATTTGATGACCAAAGCCATTCAAGGTGCTCCACAAATTAAGGCTTTAGGACTTTCGTTTGATGAGGGTGTGGCTCTTATGGGGCAGTTTGAAAAAAGTGGGGTCGATTCTTCGGCTACTCTTTCTTCCCTCTCCAAAGCAGCAGTCAACTATGCGGCTAAGGGCAAGACACTGAGTGAAGGCTTAAGAGAAACGGTCGAACAAATCCGAAACAGCACTAGTGAAACGGAAGCCTTAACGCTTGCATCCAGTATCTTTGGTACTAAAGCTGCTCCACGGATGGTGGATGCCATTAAGAGGGGAGCTCTATCTTTTGATGATTTAGCAGGAACTGCAGAAAAAGCAAAGGGTGTGGTTGCTTCCACCTATGAAGCAACGCTTGACCCTATCGATCAGTTCACGCTTGCACAAAATGCAGCTAAAGAGGCCATGGCCGAAGTTGGAGGAGCAATTGCAGAAACCCTAGCTCCGTTTCTTCAACAACTTGTTCCGCTTTTAAAAAGTGTTGCGGAATGGTTCGTGAATCTTCCGGAACCTGTGCGGGAGTTCATTCTGGTTGTGGGTGGACTGGTGACTGTTGCGGGTATTCTCTTACCCATTATTGTGGCCTTACAAGCTGCAGCTTTAGCTCTTGGGACGACGATTGGAGGGATGTTAGCTGCGGCTGCTCCGATTGTAGGGATTGTACTTGCGGTGATAGCGGCTGTTGCTTTATTGGTCATTGGTATTAAGGAACTGTGGGAACATAATGAAGCTTTCAGAGCAGCTGTTACGGATGCTTGGAATGCTATCTATTCAACTATTTCTTTCATCGTTCAACAAGTCGTAGACTTTGTGATGGAAATTTGGGGAACCTTGGTTTCTTGGTGGCAGGAAAATCACCAGTTGATTCAAGATGCTGCAACAACAGTCTGGAATGCCATTTCGACGGTAATCACCACCATTATGGATTTAATTGGGCCTTATCTAACAGCTGTTTGGGAGAATATCAAGCTCGTTGTCACAACAGCCTGGGATATTATCAAGACGATAATAGAAACAGTCCTAAATGTTATTCTTAGCATTATCACATTGGTCATGCAAGTGATCACTGGGGATTGGTCTGGTGCCTGGGAAACCATTAAGCAAATTGTATCTACCATATGGGAAGGGATTCAGTCCATCATTGGCACCATTCTTAATGCCATCTGGCAATTTATAGTGAATAGCTGGAACGGTATCAGAGATAGTGTTTCAAATATTCTATCAGCCCTTTCTTCTTTATTTTCATCCATTTGGAATGCCATTCAATCCACGGTGACAGGGATTGTTCAGGGGATTGCAAGCACACTATCCAATATCTGGAATGGGATCTTGCAGACCATATCAAATGTCCTAAACAACATCTTCTCAACTGTTCGAAATATTTGGGATGGAATCAAAAATGCCATTTCTGGAGCGATTGATGGGGCTAAAAATGCCGTATCCTCTGCAATCAATGCCATAAAGAATCTCTTTAATTTTCATATCTCTTGGCCGCATATTCCATTGCCGCACTTTAGTGTCAGCGGGTCGGCCAATCCGCTTGATTGGTTAAAGGGGGATATTCCACGGATTGGGATTGAATGGTATGCCAAGGGTGGGATTTTAACCAAGCCAACCATCTTTGGCCTAAATGGTACGAATCTCTTAGCAGGAGGGGAGGCAGGCAGAGAAGCGGTTCTTCCCTTAAACCGAGAAACATTGGGTCAGATTGGTCGTGGAATTGTTTCTACCTTGGATGCTCTGCCACAGATTACTATCACTATTTCAGATGTTGTGATCAGAGAAGAAGCGGATTTAGAACGCTTGGCAGAACATGTAGCAGGAAGATTGGCAGAAGAACTCGCTAGGCAAAAACAACTGAAAGGATTGGGAACATGATTCGATACAATGAATTAGTCATTGATGGAGTGCATACCTCTTCGTTTCCTTTTAAGGTAATAGTGGAAAACAGTCCACCGATTGTCATGAAAGGCAGCAAGACTCAGCTCCTTGAGCATAGAGGGATCAGTGGTGCCGTCATGGAAACCAACAAGCATCGAAATGTGATGGAGTTGACATTTAAGATTTATGTGGTCAAGCCAAGTGAAGAAGAACTTTTTCAGTTTTTGACTCTCTTTTCTAAAGAACAGTTTTGGCTGGAGAGTGAGCAGTTGAAGACAGTCCGTCTTTGGTGCTATAAGGTACTTGTTTCAAAAATGATAAAGGACAAGCATGGAGTCTATGAGATGGAAGCGACCTTCCAATGCCATCCTACAAAATTCTTTAAAGATACAGATAGTCAGTCATTCACTCAAAATGGTGCTTTGCGAACGAAAGGTTCGGCTTTGGCTTTTCCCCAATTGACCATAATGGGAAACACTTCAACTGAAACCAGTTTTACGATTGGTAGTCAGGTTATTCGTTTGGAGAAAATAGAGTCTGGTGAAACACTAGTGATGGATAACAACCCTGACAAACCAAGTTTTAGAGCCTTATCAGGAAAAAGAATCAATTGGTCTGGTGACTTTTTGACGATTGACTCTTCAAAAGATAAAACAGTGGGAGTCGTATTGGGAACTGGGATTCAGTCCATTCGTTTTGAGATTGTCTGGGGGTGGGCCTAATGCTTTATTTATTGGATAAGGAAGTACAAACAGTTAAATGGAACGGTATCCCCCTTTATGAAGCGGTATCTGCTAGGGTAAAGGAAACCTTGAATGGAGATTTTACCTTAACCCTCAAGTATCCTATAACGGACAGCCATCTTTATCGTCAGTTGAAGGTAGATAAACTCATTAAGGCTCCTGTACCTGAACTGGGAGAACAGCTGTTTCGGATTAAGAAACCAGTTGAGATGGATGAACATGTGGAGGTACTATGCTATCACATTACGGATGATGTCATGCAGCATTCCATTAAGCCAATTGGAAATTCTCAGGTCGGATGTATGACGGCCTTATCCAGTATGGTTCAGGCAGCCAAAACTAGTCTTAGTCCTTTCTCTTTTACCAGTGATATCGTAAAGCACAGGGATTTCAATACCAAAGAGACAACAACACTATACAGTGTACTGCTAGATGGAGCGCATTCCATTGTTGGAACCTGGGAAGGTGAGGTCACTCGAGATAATTTCTTATTCTCTATTCAAGAGCACCGAGGAGAGAATCGTGGTGTCATTATTACGACTCATCAGAACCTGAAATCCTACAAACGGAATAGAAGTTCGCAAACTGTAGTGACACGTATCCATGTTCATTCGACCTTTAAACCAGAAGGAGCTAAAGAAGAGAAGACGTTAACCGTGACTATTGACAGTCCTTTGCTTGATGCTTATCCCTACATCAATGAAAAAGAGTTCACGAATAACAATCTTAAAACCCTTGAAGAATTGCGAAAATGGGGTGAGAGTAAATTCTATCATGATAAGATTGACCGAGAGCAGGATGCCATTGTGATAGAAGCCTATGAGCTAGATGGTCAAACGGTTCATTTGGGAGACTGGGTCACTCTAAAAAGCCGAAAGCATTATGTGGATTTGTTAAAGCAAGCCGTGGCTTATGAATACGATGCACTGACTAAAGAATATTTCTCATTGACCTTTGACGATAAAGTCAGAGAAGGTGGCCATAATACCTCTTCAAAATTGACGGTTGCAGCTCATTCCATCTTAACCCTTGCTCAAGGCAGCCATGATTTGATGGTTGAACGAGCTTTAGAAAATGCCAATAGGGCCTTTGATGCTGCTTTTGAGAAGCAAGAGAGTAAGGTATTAGATGGCATTGAAAAGGCAAAAGCAAAGGCAGAGGAAATTGCAGCTCAGACTCGTGATCAGATTCAGAGTTCGTTTACTGCTTTTACGAAATCGACAGAGTCGACTCTTCATACGATTACTCAAAAGACGGAAGAAGCCTTAGGCAAGACAGGAGCCACTCAGAAAGCTCTGAACAATGTCCAAGAAGTAACGAATCAAACAACAGCAGACTTGAAAGTTTTTCAAACAAAAATTCTTCAGAAAATGGGCACTTTTGTCAGTAAGATAGAAGTCAAGCAAACTCTATCCGGTCTTGAAACAACTCTCCAACAGGTTCAGGAGTATGTTTCAAAAGATGGTGAACGGCGGGAACGACTGGAGCAGTATGTACGGACGGAAACAGCCAATCAGGCCAGAACTGTCCGAGAGCAAGTAGCCAAGGACTATGTCGCAAAAGCCTCCTATTCAGAAGATGTGAAAGGCTTAAATCGTCGCTTTGAGAGTTTGCAAATTGGTGGGCGCAACTACATTCGTCATTATGATTTTGATGGTCTGTTGCCCCTCTCGTCTAATGTATCAGAATGGAAGTTTGAACGGGTACCGGATACGAATGCCAAAAGTGGATACTATCTCAAAGCTACTTGTACCAAAGCAGGGAATGGTGGCTTTCATAAGCCCATTTTTGATTTAAGGGGGGCTGAATGGCAAGGGAAGAAAATGGTCTATTCGGCCGACATGAAAGCGAGTCGGTCGGTAGTTGTTCGGTTTGGTTTTGAGACCGGTGGTGTTTCAACCGTGACACTTCAAACTGAATGGCATCGGTTTGTTCATCCTTTTACCGTGAAGTTTGAGAGATATTGGTCCTGGGTATGTTATTCGAATGGCTGGCTTGTTGGTGATGTTCTTTATATTCGGGATCCACAATTGGAAGATGGGACAATTGCGACGACACCGAGTCCAGCTCCAGAGGATGACCGGCAGTACACAGAAACCAAGATTGCCTCCTATTCTCAAACAGTGGAGGGACGCTTTTCAGAAATTTTGCAGACAGTCAATGGCAAGACCAACAGCAGTGATTTTCAAAAGGTTCAGGAAACAGTTAATCTGTACTCACGGCTCATTGGCTCAAAGGAAGACAGTGTCAAACATAACTTGGCCCAGATTGTCCTGACAGATTCTTCCTATGTGACCAAGGTGACGGATTTGACCCAGAGAGTTTCTACTGTTCAAACTCAGCTCGCAAACAGTTGGTCGGTTCAGCATTTGACTTCTAGTGGTAGAGTTTTAAACAGTATTAATCTTCTAGCAGACGGTCGGAATTGGATTCATGGACGACTTACTCATATTACTGGTGAAACGTGGATTGACCATGCTGTGATTAAGTCTGCCATGGTGGATAAGTTAAAGACAGCCAACTTTGAATCGGGATCAGTCACCACCGCAGTCTTAAGTGCAGAAGCAGTAACGGCTGAGAAACTGAAAGTAGATGATGCCTTGTTTAACAAGTTATCTGCGACCGAAGCTTACTTGAGGAAACTTTTCTCAAATCATGCCTTCATCAGCCAGGTGCAGTCTGTAACTTTATCTGCGAACAAGATATCAGGTGGTATCCTAACAGCCATTAACCGAGCTATGGAAATCAGTCTCAATGCGGGTCAAATTTTGTATTATACAGACCAAGCTGCCTTGAAACGAGTTCTAGCTGGTTATCCAACCCAGTTCATTAAGTTTGCGACAGGAAATGTCGATGGTAAGGGAAGGGCTGGTGTGACGGTCATTGGGTCTAATCGCTATGGCAATGAAAGCTCTAATGATGGTGGCTTTGTCGGTATTCGGGCTTGGAATGGGGTTAATGTTGACTCACTTGATATAGTTGGAGATGAATTGTCCTTTGCCAGTTCTGCCTATGATAATAAAGATGGTTGGGTTATGACAACAACAGGAAAGCTTCAGCTCCGTCCAAGCAGAAAACAGGATAGACGAGACTCGACTATTAATGTTGGGGACGTTTGGCTTTATTTAGATACAAGTGGAAATTATGTCTCACTCCATGAGATTCTCCAACGCTTGTCTAATAGCATTGGAGTACTTTATGAGTATCGGGCTAATCATGGTGAAGGGCATCCAGCTTGGTGGGATACCAGAAGCTTAGTGGGACGTTTATAAGAAAGGAAACAAATGAAACCAGAAGAAGTCAATCAGGCTCTTCGTTTAACCATTGAAGAGCTGAGCAGAAAGCTTGCTGATGAGGTGACATCAAAGAACCTCTTAGCCATTCAATTGACGCATAAAGAGGAAGCTTACCAAGTTCTCCTTCAGAAGAAAGAAGAATTGGAAGCTAATCTCAAAGAAGCGACTACACCATTAAAAATAGATGGAGGAAAGAAAGATGGAAGAAAAGGAATTACTACCTGATCTAAGTAGAATTATAGAACCTTTTGATTTGGTGGCGGCACTCACTTATATGCGCGAGAATGGTGAGTTCATTCGCTGCAAGAATGAGGGGGAGGATTTTTATATGTACCGAGAAGTACAAAAGCGTCCCGTGATTAAAGAAGGTCGACGTCAATTGATGGAAATTGAAACAGTGGGAGCTTTGACTCAGTGGGGGGCGACAGTCCCTACCATGAATTTGTCTGAGTTATTCCATAAAAACTTTTATATCATGCAATTTGATGAAAAGGGAAATCCCGACTGGAGTGAACCGCATAGAAAGGAAAATGCATCATGAAGCAGTTAGTTTTTGCGAATAAAGTACTATTTACTACGGTAGGAGGACTTTTAGGAAGTGTTTTTGGCGATTGGGATGGTTTTATTTTTGCCTTGATTGTCTTTATATCTATTGATTATATCAGTGGATTGATGGCAGCAGTTGTTGAAAAGAAGCTATCCAGTGCAGTTGGTTTTCGAGGACTGTTTAAAAAAGTTGTCATTTTGATGTTAGTGGCTATGGGGCAGATTATTGATACTCATATCTTGAAACAGGGAGGCATCATCCGAACCGCTATTATTTTCTATTACTTGTCTAACGAGGGGCTCAGTATTATAGAAAATGCAGCACGGATTGGTCTGCCAGTTCCAGAGAAACTCAAACAAACTTTGAAACAATTAAAATCGGAGGAAAAATAAGATGGCATTATTTGGAGTAGATATCAGCGAACACAATGGTTTTATTGATTTTGATCAGTTGAAAAACAATGTTGACTTTGTCATTATTCGTTCGTCTTGGGGTAGCTTTGCGGAAGACCTGTGTGCACGGCGAAATGCATCTGAATGTGAGCGGGTTGGCATTCCGTACGGATTTTACCATTATAGCTATGCTCGAAATTTGAGAGAAGCACAAGCTGAGGTCAATGCCTTTTTGAATTTTGTCCGGCAATTTCATCCTTCTATGCCTCTCTACATTGACATGGAAGATGCGGACGGTTGGAAAGCCAACAATGGAGGTGTGAGCTGGGAAACTTCTACGGCTATTTGTCAACTGTTTTGTGACAATGTAGAAGCCGCTGGTTACTGGGCTGGTGTGTATGCGAGCCTGTACTGGTTCCAGAATATGGGTGACTTATCCCAATATACGAATTGGGTAGCTCAGTGGCAGGTAGCTGCTTGTTCTGTTCCAACAGATATTTGGCAGTTTACTAGTGACGGAGTTGTTGGCGGTATCAGTGGTCGAGTGGATTCCAACTATATGTATCGGGATTTGCGTTCTGTTTATACTGGCCAAATCCCTGAACCTCGCCCTGCGGTTCCAGCACCGGCAGCACCAGCGTCAACTAGGACTTACACGGTTCAAGAGGGGGATACCCTATCAGCTATTGCGTCTCTTTATGGAACAAGTTATCAGGAATTAGCGGCAATCAATGGGATTGCCAATCCTGACTTGATTTATCCGGGGCAAGTTTTGCAGGTTACGGGAAGTGCTAAAGTATCCAGTACTACCAACTATACCGTTGAAAACGGAGATACGCTTTCCGCTATTGCAGCTATGTACGGCACGAACTACCAGCACTTAGCGGCTATCAATGGAATTGAGAATCCGGATTTGATTTATCCCGGTCAAGTGTTACGAATTGAATAATCCATCAAGGTCTGTGTGGTTGTCCATGCGGGCCTTTTACATAGACAGCATTTCAACTAGAAAAAGCTTGAATGAGTGGGCTGAATACTTGATAAATTTGGCCTTTAGAGTGATATATAGTAAGGAAGAAAGGAGAATGGGATGAAGCCAGGAAAGATAAGAGTTTGTGCCTATGCGCGGGTTTCAACCATGACAGAAAAACAGCAGGAATCCCTCACCAATCAGCAAGCCTACTATAATCATTTTTTTAAAAATAAAAAAGATGTCGAGTTTGTCGGAGTTTATTATGATCAGGGGATTTCAGGAAAACTGGCCAAGCGTCCAGGCTTTCAGCAGATGTTGGAAGATTGTAGGGCAGGAAAGATTGATGTCATTCATACTAAGTCCATTTCTCGCTTTGCCAGAAACACTGAGTTATTACTTGCAGTATGCCGGGAACTGAAAACTATTCAAGTGGATATCTTCTTTGAAGAACAAAATCTCCATACCTTATCAAACGAAGGAGAGGTCATGCTTACGGTTCTGGCTAGCTATGCAGAAGAAGAACTGCGCAACATGAGTGAGAACCAACGGTGGGCTTTTCAGAAGAAGTTCCAGCGAGGAGAGCTAGTGATTAACACTAAGCGTTTCTTAGGCTATGACAAGGATGAGAATGGCGAGTTAATCATCAATCCTGAAGAAGCTAAAATCGTCAAACGGATTTATAACCTTTATTTATCTGGTATGGGAGTTCATGTTATCGCAAAGCTATTCAATGAAGAGGAAGTTCCTACGGTAGACGGTGGGCGATGGTATTCAAGCACCATTACCAATATTCTAAAAAACGAAAAGTATAAGGGAGATGCAATCCTACAAAAATACTATTTTGCGGAAATCAAGGCCAAGCAACGGCTCAACAAAGGTCAGGTGCAGCAGTACCTGATTACAGATAACCATGAAGCTATTGTATCCAGAGAAGATTGGGAAGCCGTTAAAAAGCGACTGAAACAGAATCGAAAGGCAAAGCTAAGCATTGATTACAATAGACGATATCCTTTGAGTGGCTTATTGAAATGCGAGCATTGTGGCTCTACTTTAAAACGACAGAAGTACTACAAAGGAAAGGTTGTGTGGGTCTGCAGCAAGTATATCCGAGAAGGGAAGGTCGCCTGCATCGGCATGCGCGTGCCAGACAGTGTAGTACAGGATTGGAGTATCCATGAGCCCACAGTGGTAAAGGAGGGGAACATCGGTGGCAAAAAATATTACAGTTATTCCAGCAAAGAAAACGATACAAGTCGAGCAGAAGCAACACATTCAGAAAATCCGAATGGCGGCCTACTGCCGAGTATCCACCGACCAAGACGAACAGCTATCAAGCTATGAGAACCAGGTTCGGTATTACAAAGAGTATATTCAGCAGAATCCTCTCTACGAGTTGGTTGATATTTATGCGGATGAGGGGATTTCAGGAACTAATACCAAGAAACGCACAGAGTTTAATAGGTTGATAGCTGACTGCCGAAAAGGCAAAGTAGATAGAATCATTGTGAAGTCTATCAGCCGTTTTTCTAGGAACACGCTAGACTGCTTGAAATATGTTCGGGAGTTAAAAGAACTTGGAATTGGAGTTACCTTTGAAAAGGAGAATATTGACAGCTTGGATGCCAAAGGTGAGGTGCTCTTGACCATTCTTTCTTCCTTGGCCCAAGACGAATCTCGTTCTATCTCAGAGAATGCGACATGGGGGATTCGAAAGAAGTTCGAACGGGGCGAAATAAGAGTTAACACAATCAAGTTTGTAGGCTATGATAAAGGGGAGAATGGAAATCTTGTCATCAATGAGGAGCAAGCCAAGATTGTCAGACGAATCTTTCGGGATTTTTTACAAGGAGAAACGCCAGAAAGTATAGCGAGAACTTTAAAAGAAGAAGGGGTTCCAGGTTGGAATGGGAAAGCCAACTGGTACCCCACTACCATTCAAAGGATGCTCCAAAATGAGAAGTACATGGGTGATGCCCTCCTGCAGAAAACCTATACGGTAGATTTTCTGACCAAGAAGCGCAGTGAGAATCAAGGACAGGTCAACCAATACTATATCGAAGGCAACCATGAAGCCATCATTGATAAGGAAGAATGGGACTTGGTTCAGCTCGAGGTAGAGCGGAGAAATCAGTTTAGGCAGGACAATCACATCAATTTTTACATTATCCAGTGCGAACAAAACCCTTTCACCTGCAAAGTATTCTGTAAAGAATGCGGAGGACTATTTGGCAGAAAGAACTGGACCACGAGCAGAGGGAAACGTCCTGTCTGGCAGTGCAATAACCGGTACAAGGTAAAAGGTGTTCAGGGCTGTACTAATCGCCATATTGATGAGGAAACGCTGCAGCAAGCTTTCCTTAGAGCTTTAGAAATTCTAAGGGAAAATAAAGAAAAGCTACTAGATAAGTGGGATAACTTTAGAGAAGAACAAAAGCTGGAGAGGTACCATGCAGCTAAATTAAAGGAGACACTTAATAGTAATCAGGAAGAATTCAATGGAAGGAAGATGTGCCAGGTTCTTGAGAAAATTAGTCTTGGAGAAGACGGCAGCATCTCTATCAAATTTTTAGAAGGAACGGAAGTTAATTTATAAGGCCATAGCTAAGAGAGTAGCACTCTAGCTGTGGCCTTTTTTGTTTTTATACGGTAAAATAGAACTAACAATAAAATGGAGATCTAGTACGGCATGAGCAGTAATGATGAATTATCACAGTCTAATGAATCAATCAATTTGAAAATGTTGAATGAGGACTATTTTGAAGAACTCAGTAAGCGAATAGATAGATTCAAGGTCCTAAGAAAAGAAGCTATAACTTTAGCTGCTGGAGTAATAGGGGAACATTTATTTGAAGAAGATTTGTTTTTTTCTTCAGCCATTGGACGAACAGTGGATATTTTAGATGGAATATCAAACCTTTTAGAAACTAGGAATATTACTTGTGCAGGTATCTTAGTCAGGATACAATTAGATAATTTGATGAGAGTTTTTGCGGCTTTTATAGCTGCAGATAGGTCAGAATTTATAAAGAAGGTTTTAAAAGGTACACCTGTCCGAAAACTATATGATGATGAAGGAAATAAGATGACGGATTATAATCTCAGGAAAAGAATATCAGTTTATTGTCCTGAGATTGATGATGTCTATGTGAAAGCATCCGGTTATGTTCATTTTTCAGATATAGCAGTTCATAAGAGTTGGTGGGGTAATAAAGAAGATATCCCTCATTATTCTGTTGGTCTTCCAATCAGAGAAGAGGTTAACCCTCTCCTTTTAGAAATTGCGGATGCGTTTATCTATTTTATCGAGATAGAATTTGAATTATATGATGTACTAGTGAACTCAAAGAAAAATGCAGATAAGAAGTTAGGTGGGCAATCTGCTAAGGAAGGATAGTTGGAGGTGAGATATAATTTTGGATGATGAAAAGATGGAATTACCAAAGGAAACTATAGGGAGTGTAGCGGCTACTAGGACTGAGTTTGCGAAGTTGTATGCAAGTATGAATGCTGAACAAATCGCCAGGATGCTACAACCGTTAGAAAAAATTGCTAAAGTAGTCAATGATCCAACAAATAAATCTATCCAGGCTGCAGCTAGTTCAATGGCTAAGACTTTCATTAATCCCATACAGATTGGGACTAATAAAACTCTTATAGATGCTGCAGGGACTCTAACTAAGAGCTATACTGATGCAATGAAAGTTGCCAATATTCCTTTTGATTCTATTAGTTCTATGTCGGCAACTCTGCAAGCATTTTTAAAAAATTTTCAATCAACGATTTTTAAAGATTTATCTAATTTTACAAAAATCTTAGAAACTACAACTACTCATACTGAAGAGGAAATAAAGGATATACAGTATAAGCTAAATATTTTAGCTGAACGAGGTTGGGTAGTATATTTCCTTGATTATGATCTGTTTTATGATGTTAAGATTGACGATTTTGAGGAAGTAGAGGAGTATTGGTTTGAGTTACTAGAATCTGATTTGGAGGATAAAAATATAATTACAAAATTAGAGCAATCTCAGTTTATTCCATCAGTTTTGACTCAATCTATGGTTCAAAGCTATCAATCGGAAAACTATTATGCAGCTTACACAGTTGCAACAATTATAATTGACGGTGCTTTGAATAGATTTGCAGAAGCAGGTAGCAATACCGGCAACAAGTTGAAGGTAGGGTATAAAGCGGTGGATTTTTTAGATTCAGAGTTTACTAATCAATCTTTACGAGATTCTGGATTTATAGAATGGTTAAAGCTGTTCTTCGCAGATACTAAAAACTTCACGTTAGAAAGACCGAATCGACATATGATTAATCATGGAAGATGGGAAGGGCAAATTAGTAAGAACGATTTCCTCAAAATTTTTAATGCTGTGCTATATGTTGAAGACGTACTAAGTAACCGGATAAGTTACGTTTAATGTTTTACTTCAAATATTTAGACGGTCTTTATTTCGTTTCATAGTATAGGAAGATAACGTCAGCACATGTCGAGTGTGTAGCTCTACTTGTGAAAAAATAGAAACCTTTGAACTAAAGGGATAGTAAAAGCCTTGATTGCAAGGCTTTTTGTCATATAGGGAACTAAGTATCAGAGTGATAGTACAAGTTGAGTGTCTTGATGTGATAGCATTATAGGCTGTTAATCTATTTCCATAAACCCTAGGCAGGTACGATTTGTTTCCATAGACTAGGTGTTAATGGGAAAAAACATACTCTCCCAAGTATCACCAAAATGGTGGAAAGAACTATCAGTTCAGTTGTTGATATAAAGTCATAGTTATCTAAAGGGTGTGTTATAATAGTTTTAAAGTTTCAAATAGAGAACATATTATGTTAGACGCTGGTTTTGTAACTCATGAAGAGTTCCATGAGTATGCTGAGAAATTTGGTAATAAGATTCTTCTGGAATCCGATATCAACCGTGTTATCGGAGAAGCAAGGTTCAGAACAAAGTGGGAGAATGTGATTACCGGTGGTCATGGCTATGTTGGAAGTAAATTGCCTATTGCACAATCACTAGTTCACTATCAAAATGATACCTGGACTAAAGGTGATATTGAATTAATGACAGAATAAGCTGCTAAGCGAATTGCTGATTTTGTTTTTGAATGATTTAAGTTAATCATATTGGGAGATAAGGTAGAATTATGTCAGTAAATCACGTTATTTTTGAAATACCATCAGATATTCAGAAAAGTTCAGATGCTGGAGTTTATCAACGTTATGGTTCCGTTATCAGAAACGACTCTGGTAATATTGTAAAGCATCTAAAAGAAGTAAAAGTTGTTGAACCAGCGCAAAAGGCTGCTAAAAGTCTAGCCAAAAATAAATATGCTGTTGCTATTGGAACGGGTGTTCTTTATGTTGGTGGAGCCGGTTATTATATTTTCAATTCTAATAGATACAAGAGGGCAGCAAAAAGCTCATATAGAAGCTAATTCATTTTATTCAATTAGCCCAAAAGGGAGATGTGAATGAGCAAGAAGTTGATAACTACTTAAAGTATTTACATGATAATCAAAATATACTACTTGCATTGAAACTTAATTCTACATTTGATGAATTGTTTGAGCTTATATATGATTATACAATTCAATTTGCTGAGGCAAATAAATCTAAAACTAGAAATATTAGTAGAATAAATAATAATAACAAAGTAGTTAATCTTATAGATTATCTCGAATTCCAAAAAGAAATTTATAAATCCAAATGTATCTAAAATTGGAGAATATAGTAGATTTATCAATAGAAAGTAAAACGGGTAAAAATATTATGACTACATATCATTTAAAATCTAAGTCTGACAATGGTGGGGATAGTTACTGTTTAGATAATATAGAATTATTATCAAATATCGATTTTATCAAGATATTTGAAGAAATTTCTACTTCAGCTAAAATTGATATAGTTACTTACAGTTTTTATGATGATGAATTTGTTAAAAAACTCTTCCGTAAAAAAACTAATGTCAGAGTACTATTAAGTAAAGTTTCTAAGCAAAGTCAACATTACGCAGATTTAATTCGAGAGATTGTACCAAATTCAGATGTAATTAAGGTTGAAGAGAGTCACGCCAAAATTGTTTTGGCGGAGCCTAATTTTGTATATCTAGGATCTCAAAATATTGATCAGTCAGACTGGTTCCAGACAGGAGTGGTAATTAGGGACCAAGAAATTTATAAATATTATCTAAAGATTGTTAATGATTTGGCGAAAGGAAAATTACCTTATAATTATTCGCATAAAAGTTCAGATTATGTCTTGCAGAATCTAAATAAAATTTCTTATACTCCTTTTACACCATTATATTCATCAAAAACATTGCATAACGTTGAAGTTAAATTCTCTAAGCAGTTAAATTGGAATCAAAAATTCAATGGATTGCGAAATAGAAAAATTATTATTACTACTTATACACTCCCAAATATGGACTACATTCGAACAATGTTAACTAAACTATTCAAACAGCAAAATGATGTAACAATATACGCAAATTCAATAGCTCTACCAACTTTAGAGAAACTTAGAAATGAGTTTCCAAGTTTGGATTTTGAAACAAGACCAAATTTACATTCAAAGATGATTTTAGTTGAGGACAATATTGTATGGATTTCCTCTCAAAATTTCGGAACTAGTACTTGGTTCGAGAATACATTGAATATTAAAAGTAACGATGCTTATTGCTATTTTGAAGCCATTTTAAAAGATTTCCTACGAAGACAATAATCAATTACTATGTAGAAATCTATTTAGTTTGGAATATATCACTTATTAAAACAAAATATTTTCTTTATTTTTGTATATGATAAATAGAACACGAGAGCTCTAATATGATTAACTCAATAAATGAAACATTTGAAAAAAGTGGACTACTCTAAAAAATAATAAATAATTTTAAAAATGTATTCATATCGAGCTTCGCATTACACCAGAAGGACAAAAGACTATCCTCGGATGTGAGATGCCCAAAATGAAAATGATGATTCTTGGTTGGCTCTGCTAGACAAACTTCAAAACCAAGGAATCCAACCTAATTCTCTTTTAGTGACCGATGGCGTCAAGGGGGATGAGCAGATTATTAGTCAGGCTTACTCATTAGCGAAACAACGTTGCTTAATTCATATTAGTCGTAATCTGGCTAGTAAGGTGAAACGATCTGATCGGGCAGTTATTCTGGAGCAATTTAGAACGATTTATCGTGCTGAAAATTTAGAAATGGTAGTACAAGCTTTAGCTTACTTTATCGTCGAATGGAAATCAAAGTATAGAAATATCATGGGAAATCTAGAGAATACGGATAATCTTTAACTTTTTATCAGTTTTCATACCAGATTTGGCACAGTCTTTATTCGACAAACTTCATTGAGGCTCTTAACAAAGAAATCAAACATCAAACGAAAAAGAAGGTTCTTTTTCCTAACGAGGAGGCTCTGAAACGTTATTTAGTTACTCTGTTTGAAGATTATAATTTCAGGCAAAGTTAGCGAATTCAAAAGGTTTTGGCCAATGTTCTGACACACTTGAAAGCTTATTTGATTAAAACTCCGTAACTCTGCTTGAGTGTTTACACAAAATTATTGACAGTATCATCAAAAGCTTTGCCCAAAATATTGAAGAAAATCCATTCTCATCAAAGCTTTTCTGCGGTGTATGTGGTTCGCCATTTGCGAGGCAACATTGGACAACTACCAAAGGGAAACGCCCCATTTGATAATGTAGTTCAAAAGGGAGAACTTGGTTGTTCAAACACACATATTGATGAAAAAATGTTGCGAAAGGCTACCAGCTAGCCATATCGGAATTACTCTCTCATCAGCAGGACTGCGAACAGAAGTGGCAGAGAATGATTGAGAAAGGAACATCTCTTGAGAAGTACAAAGCTTCACTCATGAGAGAAGAACTGATGGATAGTAGTAAGGAGTTCGATCCAGACTTGATAGTTAGATTGCTGAAAAAATCATTGTTGGTGAGCAAGTGATAGTCTGTTTTGCGGATGGAACAGAAGTTTCACTTTAAAATGTTTCAATTGAGGTACATATGTGCTCTTTACTTTTTTGGTATAATTGAGGTAGATATTATTCTAAATTAGAATTAATGAAGTTATTGTGCTAATTAATAAGTTTGATTGTAAGATCTTAAAGGAGTGCTTATGTCAAATACAAATGAACGTTTAGGAGTTCATTACTGTGCAGGAATTGTAGAACATAATAAATGGTTGTTTAGAGAACAACCCGTTAATGATATCGGTATTGATGCACATATTGAATATATTGAAAATGGAAAACCAAAACAGCTTCTAGCTTTACAAATAAAATCTGGACCTAGTTGGTTTAGAGAAAAGAAAGATGATTGTGTCATTTTCAGAAAGATAAATGAAAGACAATATAACTATTGGACTATGAATTCCCTTCCTTGCATTATTGTACTGTATCATCCAGAGACTAACGTGTGTATCTGGCAAAAGTTAACTGTTGATACAATTGAAAGAACAAAAAATGGAGACGGGAGGGGTTTTATTGTTAGAATTCCTTTGAGTCAAGTTTTCTTAGATGAATCCTCAAATAAGGAATTGCTTAGTTATACAAATTTGCCACAGCACATTGTCAACTACAATTTCCTATCATCTCAAAAGAATTTTATGCAGATTATTAAAAATGGTGGCGAAATAAAGTTGCATTCTAGAGAATGGATCAACAAATCAAGTGGTAAAGGTGAAGTGGAGTTAATAGTTGATGATAGGAAAACAATCCAAAAATATATTTATCCATATTGGTTTCCTTACACTCCCTACACAGATGTGTTTCCTAAATTGTTTCCATGGGCAAATTTTTCTCCTGATGAAGAGTTTTTTGAAGAAGATGATATAGAACTGTGGAAACAATATCACTGTTATTATGATGAAGAAAGAGATGATTGGTTAGTTGTTGGCGATACATTCGAGGAGTTTCGCAAAACGTTAAATCCTATGCGTTGGAAAGATTACTCTGGCGAAATTGCAGAGTACATGTTGATTTTAAGTTTGAATGAACTGGGTGACTCATTCTTGAATGTGGATAATTTTTTGGATAAAAATCAGCCATATGTAGAAACAAGATCAAAAGAAAGATCTGGAGAGTAAACTATCATGAAAAAAATTAAACTAAATAGTGAGCAAATGAGTATTTCTAAAATTGATGGGTACATACTTGATCCCACTGAAAAATATGTAAGTGATCTCAATGAAGAACTAGATTTTGGAATTACGATTCTCCAATCCTGTCATATGCTTGTTTTTCCTCCAGCCTTTAAAAATTGGCATGCCTGGCTTTTTGAAAATGGATTTAGTCTAGATATACCAAACCCAACAAATGAGTTTGTTTCAAAATTTTATGGTGTTGAGCCACTGTGGAAAACCGCATATTCGATGGGAATAGTCGTAAAAGCTGAGAATGATGAGGATTACTATATCATTATGGAATGTAGTGATAAAAATACGGGCTTTAAACATACTCAAATCATTCTTACTATGGGTGGGTGCATGTAAGGAGATTCACTCCAACTTGATAGTTTGGCTACTTTGAAAAATAATAGTCGGTGCGCAAGTTACAATTTGCTTTTTGGATGAAACTGAAGTTGCTTTATAAAACTCTGAAAGCACAGATAAATTCTGTGCTTTTTTGATATAATGGAGTTTAAGAAAGAATATTAGTCATCATGGAGGAGGTGCAATAATGGAATATTTTATAGTAAAAGCATTGATGGTCTGAAAGAATTGTATAAATCAATGTGTGGATTGGGAGTCCAAATTGGAAGTTTCATACATGAGTATAATAGCATTAGGTCAAATGTTATTTTTGATACCCGTAAGTGGATTCTAATATTTATAAAGCAAGGATTAGGAGATACACTAACACTAAAGGTTCAAAAAGGATTTAAATTTACTATTGAAGGTAATAGTGAGTATCAAAATTTTATTTCCTATTTTGGCATCAGAGGAGGGAGAGGGAAGTTTAGTATAGCTGATTTTATCAATCATTTTAGTAGTCAGATACCTACTCAATATATAATAACTGATACTGCAAGGCAGACCATTGTTAATTATGACCGAATAGATTCTACAAGTGATGGAATTTATCCAGTAGGAGTGAAAAATTGGGATGTTATACATGCTCAAAATCCCAATTTACCAAAAGATAAGTACCATCGTACAAAAGGAAATTTATTGAAAACAAAGGAACTCTATCCAAAAATATATGAGCTAATCAAGGATAAGGATATTACGATAATATATAGTCAACATCAAGGGGCTGAAACAGCTCACATAAAAAGTGGTATTTTTTAGAAAAAGTTATAATGAGAATACAGCACGATGGAAAACGATCAAAAATCTAATTGAAACAAATCCAGCTTGGTTAAAAAATTTAAGTTAAAGTTAGAACCCCATCAGAACTGGATTTTTTAGTCTTTTTTACTAATAGGAGAAAATAATGTTTGATAAAATATGTAAGTTTTTTGGTTCTTTTTATAGAACTGAGAGGAATGGTGATTATCAAGGTAAATATAAAAGGTATATGGAGAAACTAAACAATAGTGAGAATACTAATAAAAAGGTAAAAATTGTAAAAAATATTTTATCGGTGATAATTGATTATCTAAACTTTTATGAAGCAATTCAAGCTATTGAAACAGACCATGAAGTTCAATATAATTCAAATATTGAAGAAATCTATAATTTACTTGCTAACGAAACAGATTTGGATATTGATGAAGTTATTTGTGAAAAAGTACATGTAGATGATATGAAATACTATGAAAATAAGAAAATACGTAAAGAAGGCCCGATTAGCATAAAAGTAAATGAGTTACCGATTTTATTAAACCCTTGGAATTCAGATAGGATTATTAGAAATCTTGATGATATTAACGACCAAAATGTTTTTGACGGAGATAAGTATAGTTTCAATATCTATAATCATTATTTGTATCCAATGGATATTGTTATTTGTAATGGGGGAAATCATTCGCAGTTTTCAGCAAGGATGAAACATCAAGGTCATACCCTTATTAAAAGTATACGAGACTATTCGGTATTATATGACTATATTTACTTTGATGGTCAAAAATTTAAAAGAAAGTCAGATGAATCAGTTATTGATTTGGAATATGATACAAAGCTTGTATTCTACTCAGGAGTTATTTTTGAATACGGAAGGCATTTACTTGAAGCAGATTATCATAGATTCGAATAATCTGTTGAACATTTTCGAATATAGGCAGAAAAGTCTGTAAAATTGTTGTATATACACTATTTCTAACTAAGAAGAATCTACTTTGAATTTTATATCATATTTTAAGTGTTTCGGAGTGTCCTTATAAATTCTATCCCTCGATAATCCATTTCAGAGTAACGGACTGTCCTATCAAGACATGTTGAGGCAGTATTACTGCTTGTACGAGCTGAAGCAGTGTGAAAGTAGTTAATTTACAGTGAATGATAAAGCTAATAAGGATAGAGCTGAAGAACTCGTTCATGTTCCCATAATTCCACTAAATGATTATTCCTGTCTTGTATTAGATAAACTTGGAAACATCATAGAGAAAATTGACTAGTTTTCAATATTTAAAATCCGGAATTAGGATACTAAAGTGTAGATGAAATGTTTAATGAAAAGCCTTGAATTAAGGCTTTTTGTTATATTCCAATAAAGAACTTGACATTTTTAGTTTCGTCAATTACAATAGAAGTTACATACCACCGGTATGATAGAAAGGGACTAAAATGGCAAGGAATAGAAACTCACATGAAACTAGAAAAAAAATACTAGAGGTCTCTAAAAACTTATTTTTAGAAAAAGGATTTGATAATACGTCAATCCAAGATATCATAGATGGCTTAGGTGGATTAACAAAAGGAGTTATCTATCATCATTTTGATTCTAAATATGATATACTTCAAACAATCATTAGCGAAAATAATCAAGAAATTTTAAATTATAATTGGAGAGGAAATACTGGATTAGAAAAGATACAAAATTCTTTGATGGATTCTTTCTCTAATTTTGAACACCAAAGGCTCGTATACTCTGCCTCAATCATGCTAAGAAGTCCCCGTTTGTTAGGGGAGCAGTATCTAGGTCTATTTTCTGATTTTTTACCCGAAATTAGAGAGAAAGTTTACGAAGGAGTTGAAGATAGGTCTATTAAAACAGAATATCCAGAAGAGCTAGCGGATTTAATTGTTTTAACTCTAAATATTTGGATCGGTTTTCAAATTTCCGTTTTTTCATTAGTAGAATTAAAGCGCAAAATGAATTTCATTAAACTTACTTTTGAAGGTCTAGGGGTACAGTTAATTTCTGATGAAATGATGGAGGTGATTTTCAACTTATTTGATCACTTAAAAAAATAGGAAATAAGTAGTTGCATGACATGCTTGTTAATACTAATTTCTATCTATGTAATATCAATTGAACGATCTATTTTACATTTTGATACTTAAAAAATAACATACTTTAAGTGTGTTATTAAAATTCCATTATACATACCATAGGTATGTTTGTTTTTTGATATTTACATACCGATAGTATGTCTGATGGGATTGTCTGTTAAATAAGCTTATTTTTAAATATTTGGTGAGATTAGTTTGAATAGTTAATTCTTTATTTACACTTTGGAGGAAAGAATCTATGTTGTCGCTTATTAAAATTGAATTAAATAAAATTTCTAAATCTAAATTATTTTTAGCCTGGTTGTGTACTATATTTATAGTGTTAGGTATTACAGGAATAATCATTATGGGGTTAGGTACTGATAATAAACTAGGAGAATTCACTGGACAGGATTCTAATCTTATTAGAATTACTGGTAAATGGGAAGGTTGGGCAATTGTAGCATCATTGTTTTCATCTTTATTTACAAAAGCAGTATTTTTGATTTTCGAATCTTATTTATTATCTACGATTATTATTGATGAATTTAAACGAAGGACAATTTTTCAGTTGTTTTCTTACCCTATTTCTAAAATAAAGTTACTATGGGGAAAAATTATTTCAGTCATTCTAATAGCATGTATTGCCCATTTTTCTGCACATTTAGTGATTCAATTATTCATTAGATTCATGGCTGTTGTAACTGAATCTAGTTATATCCCTGTAGCTAGTCAATTAATTAACTTAGCTGGAATAACGTTTGCAACAGTACTAATAGGGTTACTACCATTTGTTTTAGGTATGATTAAGCATTCAACAGCTATAACAATGCTTACAGGACTTGGTTTAGCAGCATTACTTTCAAATGTAAGTCCAGGAAGTTTATCTAATAATATTGCTGATAACTTATTCTTTTTGATATTTGCAAGTTTCATAAGTTTAATGATTACTTCATTTTCAATTTTTGATATTTCAAGACAAGATATTAGTATCAAGTAGCGTAGTTGAGTTTAATCGAAGGAAAGTGATAATTCCTTAATGATTTCTATAAAAAAAGAGACTGTATAAATTAGTATTTATTCTCCGGGAGAAAAATTCTTGTATTTAAAGCCAGATATAGAAAGAGAGATAGAAATGAGAAATATTGTTGAAATAAAAGAACTTTTTAAAACAATTGATAAAGAAGAAATTTTAAGTGGTATCAACCTTCAAATTGCTGAAGGAGAAATCTATGGTTTTTTAGGACCGAATGGTGCTGGAAAAACAACGCTAATGAAATGTATGTTAACCTTATCAACAATTACATCAGGTAGTATTGAAATTTTTGGGAAAAATCTACATGAACACAGAGAGGAAATACTAAGTCAGGTTGGAAGTATTATTGAATCACCAATTTTTTATGATAACTGCACTGCAAAAGAAATTTTGGAAATTCACGCTCAGTATATGGGGAAAACTATTACTGAATCAGATATAATAAGAGCCTTAAGAATGGTCGGATTAAAAAATACGACTAAAAAAGTAAAAGATTTTTCGTTAGGAATGAGGCAAAGGCTTGGTTTAGCTCGTGCTTTTCTAACAAAACCTAAATTGTTAATTTTAGATGAGCCAATCAATGGTTTAGATCCAATAGGAATTCAAGAAATTCGAAATCTTTTGTTGTCGCTTTCTAAGGAGCATGGAATTACAATACTAATATCGAGTCATATATTATCGGAAATTTCACAGATAGCAGATAAGATTGGTTTTATCAAAAATGGAGAAATGGTAGAACAGGTCTCTATGAAAGAGATTAGAAGAGAGAATATCGATTTAGAAGAATATTTTATGTCACATTTTCTAAATGAAATTAAGAATTATGAGGTAGATTAAGGATGAAACAATTGATAAAGAACCATCAGAAGGCTTTTTATGCCTTCATGATATTTAATATACTGGTCCCTTTAACTAATATTGCTTTTGCTTATGCTATTAAAGGTATTATTGATAGTGGCATGTCTCAAAATAAAGAAGCCTTAACTCAAGCGGTACTAGTAGGAGCTATTGTTATTTTCATCTATGCAGGGCTCAACTTTCTATCTCTGCGATTGAAAAATAAACTTGTTAGGCAAATCATGTCAAGATACAAAAACAAGGTGTTACAATCTATTTTAGATAGGGATTATAGAGACTTTTCTAACGAAAAATCAGGGAAATTTATTTCTGTATTAACCGAAAATATGAAGAAAATTGAGCAAGATTATCTACACCAGTATTTTAATATTTCAAAAAACCTTTCCTTAATGATTTTTTCACTCCTAGCTATGTTTGTAGGTAATTGGTTTTTGACCTTATTAGTTATCATTGCTAGCATTATTCCGATGATGATTTCAGGATTTATTGGACAAAAATCAGCCTCTCTACAAAA
The DNA here is from genome assembly GCF_016642265.1 of Streptococcus lactarius. Taxonomy (GTDB): domain Bacteria; phylum Bacillota; class Bacilli; order Lactobacillales; family Streptococcaceae; genus Streptococcus; species Streptococcus lactarius. The sequence continues at coordinate 88,159 of NZ_MRXX01000001.1, read as the reverse complement.
TAGAGCTATGATTGCCGATCAGAAGTATTTAGCGAAGGTTAAAGATATTTTAGCAGGATTTCTGGTTATTAAAAGTTTTAATGTGAAAGACGCTATCTGTGAGGATTATAGTCATGAAAGTGAAAAATTTGATGAGATATATTTTATAAAAGGAAAATTTGATGTTTTAGCAAATGTTATTTCCCAGCTTTCAGGGATGATTGTTTTTTTGGTAGCCTTTGGTGGAGGGATGTATCTCGTATTTAATGGCTCTACCACAATTGGAAGTGTGACAGCTATTGTTCAACTGGTCAATTTTGTAGTAATGCCACTAAATGAAATTGGTATGGGAATGAGTAAATTCCGTGAAGGTCAGACAACACTTAATGCATTTGAGGTAAAAGATGTAACTGGACTCCAGACCGGTGAAACGAAAGAATATTTCGATGATGTTATTTCTTTTTCAAATATAGACTTTTCTTACCCTAATGCTGAAGAAAAAATTTTTAATCATTTATCTTTGAAGATTAAAAAAGGAGAAAAAATTGCAATTGTAGGAATGTCAGGGAGTGGGAAATCAACTTTGCTCAATCTATTACTGCGTTTTTACGATGTAACAAGTGGGTATATCTCAATTGATAATCAAGATATACAAGCTATTTCAGCAGAGAGTCTTTATAACTTAATGACGATTGTTCAACAAGATGTTTATATCTTTGATGATACTTTAAGAGCCAATATTACTCTTAATCAATCCTTTACCGATGAGGAAATAAAGAAAGCTGTACAGCAGTCAGGTTTAGAAAGTTATGTTTTAGAAAATGAATTAGGTCTACAAGCTTTATGTGGAGAGAATGGATCAAATTTATCTGGCGGACAAAAACAAAGAGTTAGTATTGCGCGTGCCTTGATTCGAAAAACACCAATCTTATTATTGGATGAGGCTACTTCATCTTTGGATAATCAAGTAACTACTGAAATTGAAAGTTCAATCTTGGATATTCAAAATTTGACTGCACTTGTAGTAACCCACAAGTTGAATGAGAACATTTTGAAAAAATACGATAGAATCCTCTTTATGAAAGATGGCGTTATTGTTGAAGATGGTTCTTTCAGTGATTTGATGGATAGGAGAGGTGAGTTTTGTAAGTTGTTTGAGTTGAGTGTGTAATTCTCTTTCATTTTATAGTATAATTTTATAAAACACTCTATTACTTTCATTCTATAATATAGAAGTTTATAACGATACGAAGAGTGTAAAAGTTTGTTAGTAAAACGTTGTTAAATATCTTAATTATAGATTTTTCGCTTACTGTAATTGGATTCTTTTCAATAAATCTACTTAGGGAGAGGTTATGGCAAATAAAGTTAAAAAACCTAAGAAGTTAGTTTCCCAATTAATTTTAGAAATGAAAAATAATAGAGGCATTACATTTAATTATATTGATGAATCTGTAGCTGCCAATTATTTATCTAATATTAATAACTATCTACGTACGGCTTCATATAGAAAAAATTATCAAAAATATCAAAAAGGAGCAAAACAAGGTAAGTACATACAACTTGATTTTTCTTATTTGGTTGAGATGAGTATACTGGACATGCATTATAGATTTTTAGTACAAAAAATGTGTTCTGATATTGAACATAGTATGTGTGTCAACTTGATTCATGACGTGGAGAAAGATGTAACAACAGATGGCTATGATTTAGTAAAACAGTTTTTAAAAAAATATCCTCGAGAAATTAAAAAAATTCAAGGAACAATCTTATCACCACATACTGGAGATCTTTTAAAGAAATATTTCACCATTAAGCAAACAACAAAAAGTCGTTCAGTCTGTTATGAGATTACAAACTATGAGGATTGCCCAGTATGGGTTTTGATGGAATTATTGAGTTTTGGATCTATTATAAATTTTTATTTAGACTACTATACCAGAAAAAATTCCCCTCATATTCAAAGTCAGATTTTAAATCTAGTACGAAGCTTAAGAAATGCTGCAGCTCACAATAATTGTATTTTATATGACTTGAATCCTGGGACAACCGTACCCCCTCAAGCGATTATAAAATTTGTTAAAGGAATTCCTGGTATAACAACGTCTAGCAGAAGGAAAAGGTTGTCATCTCGCGCTATTCTGGAATTTGTTGCATTAATATATGTTTATGATCAGATTGTCACAGGAAAGGTCAAAAAGCATCGATTCAAAGAACTGGACGATTTATTCAATAAAAGGATGAAAGAAAAAGCTGGTTTTTTCAAAAATAATCAATTGATTAATAGTACATATACATTCCTTCAGAAGATTGTAAATGATACTATAAAGTAAATAAAAATTTGACAAAATACCAGAGTGATGGTAGAATTACTTTATTAACTAAAAATTGTAATCAATTTTTGACGGGGCAACGTTACGACGGTGTCCTATTTTTTGTATATTATAATAGCATACAAATTAAGTAAGCCCACTCTAGTTGTCCAAACTGATTGAACAAGGATGTTGTTAGTGAAAGTCTCATAGTAAGGAGTTTAAATATGAAATTCCATGAATTTGGTGATAAGAATTTGCCTCCTGTCTTACTGATACACGGCGGTGGTAGTTCTTGGTGGAATTATCTTCGTCAAGCACGGATCTTATCAAAAGACCACCGTGTTATTCTACCCACTTTGAATGGCCACGGCGAAGAATACCAACTTGATTATGTTTCTACGGAAGATTCTGCTTTGGAGATCCTAGACTATATCAAAGCAAACTGTGGTGGAAAGGTCTTTGCGATTGGTGGCGTTTCACTTGGTGGTCAAATTGCCATGGAGCTTTTGTCCTTAGACAGCGAGATAGCTGAGAAAGCCATCATAGACGGAAGCCTCTGTATTCCTCAACCAAGGTTGACTAAAATCAGCATCTTTCTAGTATCACTATTTGGTAAACTGATGTTCTGTAAATCCTCTTGTAAACTTCAATTAAGCATGATGAACAAACTCTATCCTAAACTGGCTTATCCAGAGGAAATAAAAGCATATTATTTGGAGGATCTGCCAAGAACACCTATCAAAACATTGGTGACCATTTACAAAACCTATATGGGGCGTTACAAGCTCAAGGATACGATTTCTGCTAGTAAGGCGCAGGTTCTGTATATTTATGGTGAAAAAGAATTGAACTGTGTGAAAGAGTCAGCTGGATTATTTGAGCAGCTACACCCTAACACGATCCTGTATGAAGCAAAGGGCTATAACCACGGCTATTTATCAGCTTACCTACCTTATGAGTGGATTGATTTGGTGGTGCCATTTTTAAAGAGTGACTCATTAGAAATGTGTAACGAATCTGATATGCCATAAGGAGGAAACGGATGCTAGGAGCAATTATTGGAGATATTGTAGTTTCAGTTTACGAATGGAACAATATCAAAACGAAAGACTTTCCATTATTTCGTGAGGATTGTTTTTTCACGGATGATACGGTAAATCCGAACCGCTGAGTGTGTGAGTTTGTTAGTGAAACGTAGTTAATCCTCAAAATAAAGAAACTAAAACTCCATTATTTTGAGATGAAAACCTAAACTGTTTTTAAGGAGGTGAAATATTGATAGAAAGCAGACCTATGTTTGAAAAAATCTCATCCTTTGATGAATTTAATAAATATTACTGGTATCGTGATGAACTTTCACAGATATGCAAGTCATTAGGGCTTGAATATAGAGGGACCAAACAGGAACTTAATCATATTATTGAGCAGTACTTTAAGGGTAATTTGATTAAAAAATCATCAATAAAAAGGGAAAAGAAACAAGTAGAAGTCGTTACCTTAAATACGCCCTTACTTGAATGTGGATTCTCCTTTAATGCACACTTTAGAGAATATTTCTCAACTTTAACAGATGTTTCGCCCTTTAAGTTTACTGCCGATATGGCTACTGCTTGGAGAAAAGTAAAAAGCGACAATGATTTGAGTTTCACAATCCAAGATATGCTAAAAGTTTATTATGGAAATTCAGATTATGCCAAGTATGATCATTCGGTTTGTCAATGGAACCAATTTTTAAAGGACTTCTGTGCAGACGAAAATAGTGGCAACTACTCGAATAAACTAAAAGTAGCTTCTATTCTTTGGAAAGAAGTTAGAAATTCAAGTAATGAAAAAATTTATTCAAAGAATCTTTTGACCGAATATGTTGATAAAATAAAAGAGTATGACAAATAGAAATGTCTGTCTAAACCAATAGTTTATAAGGAGAAATGCCATGCTAGGAGCTATTATTGGAGATATTGTAGGTTCAGTTTACGAATGGAACAATATCAAAACTAAGGATTTTCCTTTATTTCGTGAGGCTTGTTTTTTCACGGATGATACGGTTATGACCTGTGCTGTGGCAGAAGCTATTATGAATGGTGGTCAGAAGGATGACTTTATTAATGCCATGAAGAAGTATGGTGGGATGTATCCTGATGCTGGTTATGGTGCTAGGTTTGACGCATGGATTCATAGCAATGACCGCGCCCCTTATAATAGCCTTGGCAATGGCTCTGCCATGCGTGTTTCTCCCTGTGCTTGGGCCATGGATTGTAGTTTCTGTGCACGAACGGGAGCCTGGCCGTCCAGAAGAGCTCTTGCGCGACTTTCTGCAGAAGTGACGCACAACCATCCAGAAGGGATTAAGGGAGCTATGGCAACGTCTGATGCTATCTTTATGTGTCGGTATTACTTTGGAGGTTACTGTGGCGACTACGAGCAACCAATCAATGATGACCCGGCAGAATGTAAGAGACGCATCGGGGAATACATAGAGGAAGAGTACGGATATAACCTTTCTCAATCACTCGATGACATTCGTCCTAACTATCATTTTAATGAAACTTGTCAGGATACAGTACCCCAAGCCATCATTGCTTTTCTTGAAAGTACAGACTTTGAAGATGCGATTAGAAATGCCATCTCTCTTGGTGGGGATAGTGATACCCTAGCTGCTATCACAGGAAGTATCGCAGAGGCAGCCTATGGAATTCCTGATTGGATTAAGGACAAGGCTTATACCTATCTTGATGAGCCCTTAAAGGATGTGCTCAGACGGTGGGAAACTAATGTCGTCATAAAATAATAAAGATTATTAAAAGTAAATGGTGTAATTTGTTCTCAGAAGAAATTATATTTTCAGAACATGGACAAACCTTGTTTAAAATTTATGTATCTTTAGAAAACGCGAAAATTTGACCAACATATTTTTATTTGGGGGAAATTCGCCGATAAAGAATCAGAAGTATCGAAGAGAGGTGAAATGGAAAAAAAGAGCCAACCCTGTCTGAAAATACTAGTAAAAAAAGTCCAAATAGGGATGTATCTATTGAAAGTCTCACAGTAAGGAGTTTAAACATGAAATTCCATGAATTTGGTGATAGGAATTTGCCTCCTATCTTGCTGATACATGGCGGTGGCAGTTCTTGGTGGAATTATCTTCGTCAAGCGCGGATCTTGTCAGAAGAATACCGTGTGATTCTACCCACTTTGAATGGCCACGGTGAAGAATATCCACTCGATTATGTTTCTACGGAAGATTCTGCTTTGGAGATCCTAGACTATGTCAAAGCTAACTGTGGTGGAAAGGTGTTTGCGATCGGTGGCGTTTCACTTGGTGGTCAAATTGCCATGGAGCTTTTATCCTTAGACAGCGAGATAGCTGAGAAGGCCATCATAGATGGAAGTCTCTGTATTCCTCAACCAAGGTTAGCTAAAATCAGCATCTTTTTAGTAGCTCTATTTGGTAAACTGATGTTCAGTAAATTCTCTTGTAAACTTCAATTAAGCATGATGAATAAAATCTATCCTAAACTGGCTTATCCAGAGGAAATAAAAGCTTATTATTTGGAGGATCTGCCAAGGACACCTATCAAAACATTTGTGACCATTTACAAAACCTATATGGGACGTTACAAGTTAAAGGACACGATTTCCGCTAGTAAGGCCCAGGTTCTGTATATCTACGGTGAAAAAGAATTGAACTGTGTGAAAGCATCGGCGAAATTATTTCCGCAGCTACATCCCAACACGATCCTGTATGAAGCAAAGGGCTATAACCACGGCTATTTATCAGCTTACCTGCCTCAAGAGTGGATTGATTTGGTGGTGCCATTTTTGGAGGATAACGATTGATTATACTTTATTAATTTAGAAAGCAGAGTCTCATGGAAGTCAAAAAATATAGTCCGCTCAATTCCTTAAAAAAGATAGCAGATAACCTCTGGATTGTAGATGGGGAAGAAGTACTGATGAATTTCAAACTCTTCAAAGTGCCTTTTTCAACTAGAATGACAGTTATCCGTCTGCAGAATGGTGGTCTTTGGGTGCATTCGCCGATTAAGCCTAGTGACAATTTACTTTTTGAAATCAAGCAATTAGGTGAGGTAAAACACCTTATTGCACCCAATGTCTTACATTATAGTTATATAAATGAGTGGCACGAACTATTTCCGGAAGCAGAAGTATGGCTAGCTAGTGGTGTTCAAAAGCGTGCCAGAAAATCGGGAATGAGTTTAGATTATGGTCATGAACTAGAGAAAGCCAATTGGAACGAAGAAATTCTTTTTACGATATTTGAGGGAAGTTTTTATGTGAAAGAGGTTGTTTTTTTCCATACTGAAAGTTCAACTCTAATTTTAACGGATCTTATTGAAAATATAGAAGTTGAGAATTTATCGCTTTTTGAAAAGCTACTTTTTAAAATAGGTGATAATCACTATCCAAATGGTAAAACACCAAGAGATTTAAGAATGAGTTTCTTATTTGGTAAAAAACAAGCTTTGAGGAGTTATCACAAAATAAAAAAATGGGATCCTAAGAATATTATTATTTCTCATGGACCGTGTATCATTGGACAAGCAAAAGAGATGTTAAACCAAGCGTTCTTTTGGCTAGAGAAATAGGAATTTACTATAAAGAAATTAATAAAATATATCTAATATAATTGACTACAATTACTTGGAGTTGTTAAATTAAGATGTGGAATCTACTTAAATTGTTGATTCTAAGAGGTATCAGATGACCCGAGAGAAAGGATATAGATTAACTCTCGGTATCTCTCAATTAGATTTAGTGAAAGAAGAATCCATTTTTCACTTGAATCCTTTCTCTTTCGTATGATAGAATGTATATACAAATTGTATGTACAAAGGAGAGGTAGAAATGGCAAACACGAAAGCAGTGAATTTTCGCGCAGATGCGATATTTTACCAGAAAACAAAAGAGGTACTTGCTGATGAAAAAATTTCTGTGTCAGATGTCCTGAATGCAGCACTTCGGAAAATTGCCAACGGGACTGTGGATCCGAGAGAATTTGTTTCGAGTGATTTGAAGGACAAACAGTATCAAGTAGCCTTTGAGGATTTGAAGAAGGAGATTTTAGTGGGGCATCAAGAAATCGCTCAAGGAAAAGTCACTTCTGTAGCAGATGTGAGAAAGGAATTTGGTCTTGACTAAGTTGAAACGCTATCAGGTCTTACTTGCAGATCGAGCTAAGCAGGACTTGCGTGATATTCACGACTATATTCTTGTGAATTTTTATAGCCAGCAAGCTGCAGATGGCAAAGTCGATTTGCTATTAAGCGCTCTTGAGACCCTAGAACTGTTTCCAGAAGCGTGTCCTCTGGTATCAAGCAGGGGGTATGGTGAGATGACGAATGATGGAAAACCCTATCGTTATATGCCAATAGAGAACTATCTCGCATTTTATTATATTGAGCAGCATACAGTGTATGTTGCTCGTATTCTAAGTGCAAAGCAGGATTGGGTCAAGATTTTTTATAAGTAGGATGAGGACCCCCATGTTAAAATCGAATAAACTGATTATTTTTTTAATTTCCTTACCTTTTCTGATGGACATTGTTTTCTATTTGCGCAATGGGCATCCTGGATATAGTGATGATAGTAATTTCGTCAGAAATCATGAGGCTACTGTTAAGGAGGAGATTATCGCACACTTAGCTCAGGAAAAGCAAGACATAAAATCTGTCACCTTATTGCCAAATACTGCTAGAGGAGAGTATGATAATGGTGGTGATGTGAGTGGAAATTACCACATCTATTTTACAGCCTACGTCAATCATAATCGCGAGCGAACGATAAGCGTAGAACTATTCTTCCCAGATGCCAGCATTCCCCCATTTACCTTGTTTCCTCCCAACCCTTATAAAGACAAGGGCAAAAAGATGGCCAACTGGTATGTGGAAAGAATTGAAGAATCGGAAAAAGCGTCGAAATATGAATAAAGCCTTCAGAGATAGGATAAAATTATTTTCAGGCTAATTTTTCTAAGGTTGTTCAAATGTCAGAAAAGCAAGCGCTAAGTCTTGGAAAGCGGCATACAAGTAAGGAATGAGTATCAGTTATTTTGATAATGAGAAAGCCCAATTGCTGGGCTTTTTTGTTGCATTACAATCTTAAAAAGCTAGTAATCTAAAATGATCTCTCAGCATCTTGCAAACCTTTTCATAAAGTTGTATACTAGAAATAGTTTATGGAATCGTTTGCATAAATTGGTAAATGAAGAAAAGAGAGTATAGTAGGAGACGAGACAGATGGAATTAACAGCGATTTATCACCGGCCTGAATCGGAGTACGCCTATCTTTATAAGGACGGCCAGCTTCACATTCGCATCCGGACCAAGAAAGAAGATATCAAACGGATTGTCTTGCACTATGGGGATCCCTTTATTTTTATAGAGGATCTTTATGAGGCAACCAAGGAAATGGACAAGGTGACGACAGATGACCTCTTTGATTATTGGCAAGTGTCGGTATCTGTCCGCCATGCAAGGATCCAGTACCTCTTTGAATTAGAGGACACAGCGGGAGAGAAGATTTTGTATGGAGACCGAGGTGTGGTAGCCTATAACAAGGAGAACCTGGACTTCGTCATGAACGGCTTTAAGCTTCCCTTTATCCATGAGATTGATGGGTGTGCTGTTCCGGATTGGGTGGCGCAGACGGTTTGGTATCAAATCTTTCCTGAGCGCTTTGCCAATGGGAATCCAGCCATTTCCCCAGAAGGTGTTCGTCCTTGGGATGCTTCTATTTCCCCTCAAATCTTGGATTTCTTTGGTGGTGATTTACAAGGGATCATCGATCATCTGGACTACTTGCAGGAGTTAGGAATTACAGGGCTCTATCTTTGCCCGATTTTTGAATCTCCAAGCAACCACAAGTACGATACCATTGATTATTTTGAAATTGATCGTCATTTTGGAGATAAGGAAACTTTCCGCCAGCTGGTGAAAGAAGCTCACGCGCGTGGGATGAAGATCATGCTGGATGCCGTCTTCAACCATATTGGCTATGATTCACCTCAATGGCAGGATGTGGTCAAACACGGGGAGGATTCGATTTACAAGGACTGGTTCCATATCAAAGAGTTCCCTGTCTCCTCAGAAAATCTGTGGAATAGTCGCGACTTGTCTTACCATGCTTTTGCCTTTGCAGGCTATATGCCTAAGCTCAATACGGCTAATCCTGAGGTGAAGGCCTATCTCTTGCAGGTGGCGACTTACTGGATTGAAGAGTTTGATATTGATGCTTGGCGACTGGATGTGGCCAATGAGATCGACCATCAATTCTGGCGAGATTTCCGTAAGGCGGTCTTAGCCAAGAAACCAGACCTCTATATCCTCGGGGAAATCTGGCATTCGTCCCAACCTTGGCTCAAGGGAGATGAGTTCCATGCAGTGATGAACTATCCCCTCTCTGAAAGTATCAAGGATTATTTCCTGCGGGAGCATAAGGAAACGCAACGCTTCATTTGGGAAATCAATAGCCAGTCCATGTATTACAGGCAACAAATCTCTGAGGTGATGTTTAACCTCTTGGACTCCCATGATACAGAGCGCATTTTGACGACGGCCAAAGGCGATCTCCAGTCTGTCAAGTCTGCTCTCGCCTTCCTTTATCTGCAACGGGGTACGCCATGTATTTATTATGGAACGGAGCTAGCCCTTATTGGCGGGCCAGACCCTGATTGCCGCCGTGTCATGCCATGGGAGCGCGTGGCAGCTGATAATGACATGCTGAACTTTATGAAGGACTTGATCCAGCTCCGAAAAGAAGTAGCGGGCATGATTCAGTATGGTAAAGTGAGTCTGGAAGAAGTAGAGCCAGATGTAGTGGCAATAGAATGGCAGCATGAAGGTGACATGCTCAAAGCCTACTTTAACCAGTCGAAGAAAGACGTTGTCTTAGAAAAAGGACAGGCAGATCTGATGAGTCTTGGAATCATTTCTGATGATCAATTGGTTATCCAACCAAATGGATTTGTTATTTATAAGGAAGAGATGAATGGATAAATCAATGTCTAATGGACGCATTTGTGTGCTATTTTCCGAAATCCTTTAATTGTACTTTCCCCTACATAGGTGTATAATGTATACTTAGATAAGCAAATAAGGAATTTACCATGGAATTAAAAGATTTTACAGAAAAAGAACAAGAACAAATCAAGCAAGGATTGAGTACAGCTGAGATTTCTGATAAAGAAGCAGCGAAGAAGTTGCTCGCTTTAGTCCCGCAAGAATGGATCAAGCGTATTCCATTCTTTGTCAGAGGGCATGCGACGACCAAGACAGTTGAGCGTGTAGCCAAGCAATACCCTGAACTCTATGCCGTGGCAAAACGTCAAGGAGACCTTCCTGAAAAAGAAGGGGAAGAGCTCCGCAAGATTATGACAGCCATCTTTGAAGAAAAGATGAACAAACACAAGATTAAATAAGACTTTTAAAGGGAACGTGTTTATTTTATATTTACAAATCAACATTCTATAAAAAAAAGACAATATCAGTGCTCTGTATTCCAGAAATCTAATATTGTCTTTTTTCTTATTTTTTATGCTGTATTAAAACGAAAAACGCTGCGCGTTTATTAGAAATTGGCAAAAACATGCTTTTTTTATCAATCTACTTTTCTATTAGGTAAACTGTCATTTTTCCACCAAAGCCTTGAAAATATCATCATATTCATCAAAAATATCATTAGATAAATCGGAGTCAAGATTGTTGTCTTCTTTGGGAGTATTGATAACTTCACTATTTTGGATCAATTTTACTTTGCTTTTAACATTCCTTACCATATTAAATGCATTCGCCAGTTCTTTTGTGGTTGAATTTCCGTCTTTTACAGTTTCTCTTACCATTTGCCTACCTCCTTTGGAGTATTATATCAAATAATTAATAGTATGTAAGAAAATAGCTATTTTAACAGTAGATCCTCAACTATAGTTTTAAATTCAGTGTTATAGTAGAGAGTTTTTTCTTTTTGTTTCAATCTGTTTTTTGTTATAATGAACTTAAGAAACTTTAAAATAAATGATTCTTACAACAAATCATTAGAAGGAACCATTTTATGAAACCATCTAAAAAAATCATGCTCCTTACTAGTTGTGCTTTTGCACTCTTTGCTTTAGCGGCTTGTGGGAGCAACCAAAAGCAATCCAAGGGAAAGCAGGAACCCTCAACGGTGCAGAAATCTAGTACAGACAAGGAGCGCTACAAGGGCACCTACAGCAACCTCAACAGCAAGGCAAGTGTCGAAGAAGTGCGGACTCTTTTGTCTGCTTATTTGGATCAGGAAAGTGTAGATAAATTTCTAGGTCTAGTAACGGACTATGATAGCATTGTTGGCTCGACCGGCTTGACGGGTAACTTCACCACCTTCAAGAAAACAGACTACAATGTTGAGAAGATCAGTGACTTGTGGACCAAGCAGAAGGGCGATTTCGTCGGGACCAACTGCCGGATCAATAGTTATACCTTGCTGAAAAATCGCATCGAGATTCCTAAGATGAAAGCGGATAGTGAACTCTTATTCGTGGACAATGATGCCATTGACAAAGGCAAAGTCTTCGACGAAGCAGACAAGGAAGCCTTTAACATACTGTATTCACGGGTTCCGACAGAGGCGACAACGGATGTCAAGGTCCATGCCAAGAAGATGGAGGAATATTTTTCTCATTTCAAATTCAATGAAAATGCTCGCATGCTTTCTGTCATCGTTCATGATAACCTAGACGGAAATACCCTTTTTGTCGGGCACGTTGGTGTCTTGGTTCCTGCCAAGGACGGTTATCTCTTTGTTGAAAAGCTGACCTTTGAAGAGCCCTATCAAGCCATCAAATTTGCGACCAAGGAAGATGTCTACAAATACTTGGAGACCAAGTATCAAGACTACACAGGCGAAGGTCTAGCTAAGCCCTTTATCATGGACAATGAAAAATGGGTTGAGATGAAATAGAGGATGAAGAACAGCGTGTTAGAATTTAGAAAGATGATGGAGAGTGCTCCGATTCTATATGTGCTAGTTTTCTTGCTCTTTTTCAGTGTTCTCCTTTTCTTGAGAAGAAGCGCAATCGTGAGATCTAGTGGCGGTCCCTTCTTTGCCCCCTTTCATATTAGCTATGGCTTCTTCTATATTCATGTGTCTCTGTGTTTCAGCCGTCGCAGTATCCCACTAAAAGAAATCAAGCAATTCACGTATGCAATTTTTCGTGGTCGTGCTGGTGGTGGGAGTCGCTATGCTTTCTATATTGAACTCAGAAATGGAAAGACCATTCCCTTCTTTTTTGGTAAAAGTAAACAGAATGAACTGTTGGTTGAAAAACTCAAGCAAAATGCAGGCAGGTATGGGTTTAAGGTACATAGCACTGGAAATTAATTGAAAGAAAAGGAATCACGAATGAGTAGAAAACAAGCCCTATCTATGTATTTGTTAGGGACCTTTGGTCAAGTATTAGGTGTCAGCCTTCTGGTTTGGTTTTTAAGAGCAGGAGGAGTCAAGGTTGATTTTACATCACCAATGGGGATTATCGCTGTTATTGTAGGTGGTTTGTCATCAGCTTTGTGGGGCAGTATTGCAATCATTAGTTACCATCTTTCTAGTTTTAAACAAGTTCTAAAAGATTTTTTTCAAGTCAAAGATAGTTTAGTAAATTATTGTTTGGTGCTTGTTTTCTTGCTGCTCGATTTTTTCCCATTTATCTTAGGTGGTAAGATTACCACTCAATCGTTGGTCTTGCCAGTGGTGCTCTTTTTCAAGGCTCTTCTTTTTGGTGGAATTGAAGAAATTGGATGGCGTTATTTCTTTCAACCAACTTTGGAGGAAAGAATACCTTATCTTTCAGCTACTGTGATCACTTTTTTAGCCTGGTCTATCTGGCATCTGTTTTACTTTTACATTGATGGTTCTTTAGCTGTCATTCAGTTGCTTCCGTTTCTAGTAGGGCTATTCATCAACTGCTTTATCTTATCAGCCTTGTATCATAAAACGCAAAATTTATGGATCTGTGTCATGACTCATGCCTGTATTAATTCCCTGTCTCAGATTCTAGTGAATGAAGAGGTATGGCTATCTCTAGTCAGTAAAATTCTTATTATTAGTTTAGCAATGATGATTGCAAGAAAGAAGTATGTAACTCTAAAGGAGAAATAATGAGCAAATTTATTTCAAAACAATCAGTCGCTATCTGGTATGCACTGACTGCCCTTCTTGCTACATTTATAGTAGGGCAAGTTATCCTATGGTGTTTCCCAGATAGGAGTAGTATGGGGGCTTCACTCCTGTTTATCCTTATGAACTTGATTCCCATGATAACGGCTCTTTGCTTTTCCATCGTCTTAGGTGAAACTAAATCCCTGGGAGAATTTTTCAAAAAGGTCTTTCTTCAAAAAGAAAGTAACCTGTCCTGGATGCTAGCTTTCTTCATCCCCATCATTTATTATGGGATTTCCATCCTGCTCATGAATGTTCGCTTTACTGGAAACTCCCTCTTGGCCTTCTTCCTCTATTTCCCCTGGACCTTTTTATATGGAGGTCTGGAAGAAGTCGGTTGGCGTTGGTTTTTACAAGATCATCTTTCCTTTAGCAAGCACTTTATATCTAAAATGATGGTTCTTTCCCTTGTCTGGTTCCTCTGGCATATACCTATCTATCAACTCCCTTGGATTACAGCAGGTTCGTCTAACTATCTCATCTTTTACCTGATGATTTTAGGGAATACCTTCCTATTTGGAGCGCTCAAGGAGTACTCGAAAGGTGCTGTTCCTTGTATCCTCGCTCATATGCTAATCGATAGTTTAGCTGTTCCTATGCTGGTTCAGAGTTCTCTTCCTCAGATCATCCTTCTAGTTATTATTGAAATCCTGCTAGCCTCTTGGCTAGTGGCTAAACGAAAATCATAGAAACAGAATTCGACTTCTCATATAAGCTAAATAAGCGGTTTAAAATCAAAAAAACCACTCCCAAGAGGGTAGTGGTTTTTGTTGGTTTCTTATTTGAGACCGTATTTTTTGTTGAAACGATCCACACGTCCATCTGCTTGAGTGAACTTTTGACGTCCAGTGTAGAATGGGTGTGAGTCTGATGAAATTTCAACACGGATCAATGGGTAAGTTTCACCTTCGAATTCAACAGTCTCGTTAGAGTACTTAGTTGAACCACTGAGGAACTTGTAACCAGTAGTAGTGTCCATGAAGACAACAGGGCGATATTCTGGATGGATATCTTTTTTCATTTTGCAATATTTCCTTTCTGCCATGGTCTCTTTCCGAGCCATAGATTGTTACTTAGCTAGTGTACCAAATTTCAAGGATCTTGACAAGTCTTTTCCCTGATTTTATCAAATTTATTCATAAAAAAGATCACTCTGTTAGGCCGGAGCGATCAATTTTTGGTTATTGTTCAGATTGGTTTGGATCTTTTGGTGCTTCAACTGGTTGATCAGCTTGTCCTTCTGTATGTTCGTGTGTTTCTTTTTTGATTTCGTTCACAGCAGTTTTTACAGTAGAAGTGGTCACGCGACCAACTGATTGGGCAAATCCTTTACCTGATTCAGCAAGCTCCTCGAATGTTCCTTTAGTGATTTTACCACCAGACATAGCCAAGAGACCAGCGACAATGATAGCGACAGAGGCGATCAAAGTAAGGATCAAACCAAATCCGATTGAAACGCCATAGCCGTTGAAGTCAACAACGTACTTGTTCACATTAAATACGTCGATCAATCCAACGACAGTTGCGATAGCGCCTGAGACGATAACACCAATTGCTAAACCTTTTGGTAATGAAGATTTCACATCATTTAAGCAAGCAAGGACAATCGCAACGACACCACAGATAAGGATGAACCATCCATCTCCGTGAAGACCATTCACACTGTACGAACCAAAGGCACCAGCGTTGACACTTACCCATGGTAAGAAAGAACCAAGAATCCCTACCGCAGCAGAGATAATGATAAACAAACGATTTTTTTCCATAATCAGTCTCCTTAAAATTTGTTAGGTTTATTTTACCACAAGAGATCACAAATGAAAACCCCATGACCGAGATAAAAAGGCTGAGAAACCGTTCTCAGCCTTCATTTGTGCGAGCCGCTTCTTGTAGCTCTTGGTAGATTTGGTCATTTTCTTCTAGGGAGTAGGAGTTGGCACCGCTCGCTAGTGGATGGCCACCACCGTTATGGCGTTTGGCAATTTCGTTAATCACTTTGCGTTTGCTACGCATCCGGACACGGAAGTGACCGTCGGCTTGCTCAACAAAGATAGCCCAAACAGACACGGTATCAATGCGTCCAGGAGCTCCGACAATCGCAGCAGTCTCGGAATCACGTAGATCGAATTTCTTCAAGAGCTCTTGTGTCAGGGTCACACGCGCAGCGCCATGTTCATCGATCTCGAGATGGTCATAGACGTAGCCTTGAAGCTTAGCCGTCTTGAGATTGATCGTATCCATCTGACGAGCAAGTGATGTAAAATCAAAGGGAATGCTTCGAAGGAAGGCAGCAAGCTCAAAGGTTCGAGTCGAAGTAGCAGGATAAAGGAAGCGACCTGTATCGCCGACAATCCCAGCATAGAGGAGACGCGCAGCACTAACTGGAAGTTCGAGATCCAATTCCTTAGCAAAAAGAGCAATCAGTTCACTAGTAGAGCTAGAATCGGTATCAACCCAGAGCAGATCGCCATAAGCATCGTCATTTGGATGGTGGTCGATCTTGATTAGGAAATCACCAGACGTATAGCGCTTGTCATCGATGCGGGGAGTATTGGCCGTGTCACAGACAATCACCAAAGCCCCCTCATAATCCTCATCCTTGACGTCATCCATCTCAGCAAGCCAAGTCAAGGTAGGTTCATCATAGCCAGTAGCCAAAACCCGCTTTTGAGGGAAGTGCGCACGCAGGAGGTCCCGCAAGCCCACCTGACTCCCAATCGCATCCGGATCCGGATTCTGGTGACGGTGAATAATAACCGTGTCATAAGCTTGAATCTTTTCAAGAATGTCATTCATTACGTTCATACATTACCTCGTTTTCTTAGTCAATTTTAACATAAGAAAGGCCCATCCAGCAAGCGTTTATCACTAATTAGGAGCTATGGAAGCGGTTTTACAGATGTTCAATATTTTGGTAGAATGGATGAATAGATTTAGTATGGGAGAAATTGGAATGAATGAAATTAAAAGCAATGCTGAGACAGCCCAAGAGTTAGCTGCCTCCTTAAAACGTAGTGGCGATGCACTTACATCAGTTACACCAGCTACAAAGGATGAACAAACCAAACTTTCCGGTAATGATGCTGCCCACCAAGCCATTGATACGGCTAAAACCAAAGCAGAAGAAATTGCAGCAGCGATTGAATCCATCGGGACTAATCTGCAAAGTGTTTCAACTGGATTTACAGAAGTGGATGAAGCGACTGCTGCGAGCATGCAATAGGTTGAAAGAGTAGGAAGATGGATTACGATCAACAACTGTCAGAATTAAGAAAAATAGAAGACCAACTTTTCCAAAAAGAAAGGGCTATTATAAAAGAAACAAGAAAGTTGGAAGAGGATTTGAACCGCTTTGAAGCGTATAGCTATGATGCACACCGTTTTTTATGGAATGCATTTGAATCTTACCCTTCCTCTAGAAATTTTTTTGACCAACTTCAGGAAGGAGTCCTTCATGAATCAAGAAAAATTTCAACTAGTTATTTGGAAGAAATAGATGAATTAGCTATCCAAAAAAGAAAAATCGAAGATGATTTAAATGATATTTATCACGAACGAAAAAAACTAAACTTTGAAAAGGAGAGTGACGATGGGAATCGAAGTTTATCGAGGTAGTTTGGATAGTCAGGCTACTAGCACAGGGACGATGGTTGAGCAGCAACTGAAAGCCTATGAAGCACTAGAAACATCATTAACGCAAATAGAAAACTCAGCCTCACGCTTGTCAGGACAGGCTTACGACTCTTTTAGAATCTTTGTGACAAGTGTTGTCAAGCCATTAAAAGAGGCCGGGATAGCTTTAGCGGATGCGACACAAGAAAGTGTGAAAAAGCTTCCAGAATCCTATCGCTCTGAGGTGGCTGATGAGGACTTACAGGAAGATAAGTTGTTGTCTGAAATTGAAGAGTGTGATCGGATGATTGCTATCTTTCATGCAGAGATTAATGAAATTGCGGCTAGTCAATCGACCAGTGCGGGAGATTTTCAAAGATTACAAGGATTGCAAAGAATAGAAGCATCTTTTCAAAAAGCTAAAAATGAATTTCAAGAAAAATTGAATAAGCTTAGAGCATTTAATGGGACGTCACCAAGCATTTTCTGGGAAATTGATGTTTTAGCCCAAGCTATTCAAATAGCTGTCAATCAAATTAACGTAGCGT
The DNA here is from genome assembly GCF_016642265.1 of Streptococcus lactarius. GTDB lineage: Bacteria > Bacillota > Bacilli > Lactobacillales > Streptococcaceae > Streptococcus > Streptococcus lactarius. Next base: position 70,497 of record NZ_MRXX01000001.1, on the reverse strand, counting down.
GGGATCCAAATACTGGAATGTATTCTATTCCAAAGGATTTATCCTGGTCTGATCTCGTAAATGAAACGATTAAGAATAAAGAGTTTGAAAATGAATATTTGCCAACGAAACCAAAGGATGTAACAGCGTTCGAATATAACCAATTTCTTACGGGATTACGTGAACAATCAGTGAACCTTAAAGAAATAGATGGCTGGGATAAGGATGCAATCAAAGGGTATGTTAAAGGCGTTTCAAAAAGAACCGCTGATGCCAAGACAGGCAGTGAGTTAAATGCAAGGAGAGATGCTTTATATGCGGAAACCAAAGAGATTGGATCTGATATTTACACGGAGATGTATGCTAGTAGTAAACTCGATTCCAAAGCGAAAGTAGAACTGGTTCTTAAGCAATTGGGTGCGGAAACGGACAAAAAGCAGTTTATGCATTTGACAAGTCAAACCCATAAGATTTCAGAGAACCTGGCACCACATGGGGATTTTAACATGTATTTCAGACGGGATGTGGTAAAAGCGTTTGGTGATAAAAATCTTAATTACCAAAAGGATCCGCTTAGGCAACAAGTTCATTTCTTCCGCTATTATTTGGATCGCCAAGCAATTTACTATATTCGTAGTCACTACGAAGGTGCAAATGATTACGAGAAACTGTTAGCATATGGTAAAGAAAATAATATTGAATTTGATTATACAACCGGCTCTAACTACCATAATCGCTTTAAGAAATCAGATGGCTTCAAACGTCCGTATAATATGAAGGTTCAAGTCCCTCAGGGCAATTCAGCTAAAGGAAAAGATTTGAACAACGCACGTATGGTGGAATTTATTGTGAATATAGACACTGGCGAGTTTGAGAGTCAATGGGATGCCTATGACAAACACAAACTTCCAAATGGTCGTTATAACTCCGATCCAAGCGCATATTCTGATGATGAATTGAGGGAAATCGCCAATACGGAATCTTTTAACTATGGCCCTTCAAAAGGTCAAAATTCTGATGTTACAGAATTTTATAAAGGAAAACATGGAACACTCGATGTGGATGGTACTCCTGAGCCAGCCACTCGAGTTAGAGCTAAAAAATTATTTTCCTATGAAGAAGATTTGGGTAAAAAGGATAAAAACACAGGTCATATAGGTCAATTTGCGGATATTGTAAGAGGAGGACATGAAGATTATGAAGCATGGCAGAAAGTTCCAAATAAAGATAAACAAAAAGTTTATAACGACTATATTAATTGGAGTGGTAAGCATGATTTTAATGGTATTTTGGATTATTTCAAATCAGAAAAACTCTATGGATACGAATCAAACTAGTTATCAAAGAATTAAAGTACGTCAATTTGTTACAGTTCAGGATACTAGATATCCTAATGAGGAGATTGGTTTTGACTTGAAAACTCATGAATTTTATAGTTCTTCCCTGGCTGTAAAAAATGGTCGTGCTTATGGCATTGATTCAACTGTAGCTTCAGAACTGTACAAGGAGTGGGAAGAATTCATTCTAACGTATGGAATACTAAAGATAGCCATAACCAATAATGAAATCATTAATCATGGTTATATCCTAGAGTTTGATTCAAGGGATTTTATAAATAGTAAGAAACTTTCCAACATCCAAAGAGGTGATATTGAAAATTTTTACACGAAGTATAAAATGTCAAAAGTTCGTGTTACCTATAACAAGGAGTTTCTGCCTACAAAAATTGAGGGCTACTATGAAAAAGATGGTGAAATGAGTTGGAATACGATTCGCGCATACTCTTACCCATTCAAAAATAAAGCTGATTTTGATAAGAAGTTGGACGAACAAATCCAGCTGATTAAAGAAATTGAAAGTGAAAAAGAAGGAGATTAGGCTATAAAGCTATTAAAAAATCCATTAAAGTTAAAGAATTTATCAAGGACCTATCTCCTCCTAATCGCAGCAATCATAATAATAATGGCTGTTTTAAAAATGCTAATAGTCAATATTGTTCAAAAGCAGCCAAAAGATGTTTATGATATTTTGCTGAGTCAGAGATTTATTTTGGTACAAGATAAAAATGACTGGGGAAAACAGTGGAGTACTGGAGTAGGATTTGATTTAAAAGATAAGGAACTGTACAATTCGTATTTTGCAGTTATTAAGAGAAATAAATTATATGGTGGTTATGGAAATTATGGAACTAAAGAAATGTATCAGCGTTCTTTTAACAGAGAAATACCCTCCATATTAGTTAATCTGAAAATTTCACCGGATGAAATCAAAAAGAATAACTATCAAATTACTGGCTCACCGAATAGGTTTGTGGACGATAAATTGATGAAAGAAGAGTATCCCCCAGAATTTGAGGCGATTTATTTAAATAAAAAACGTCAATTCACCAAAGTTCGTATCACCTATAACAAAGAATTCTTACCAACCAAAATCGAGTGGTACTATAAGGGTGGAGAAGGAATAAAATGGTACACTTGTCGCACCTATTCGTACCCATTTAAGAATAAATCTGATTTTGATAAGAAGCTTGATGAAGAAATCAAAACTATTAAAGAAATTCAAAAAGAAAACGAGGGTGATTAGGTTCCATCGGTCCAATTTCTTGAAATGAACCTATTCTTTCACCTTCTCAGGAAAGGTTCTGTACAAAATACCTGAAAAAATGGTATAATACGGGAAATAGATTTTGGGAGGAAATTATGACTGTAGCGAAAATTGTTTTTGCTAGTATGACTGGAAATACTGAAGAAATTGCAGATATCGTAGCGGACAAATTCCGTGATCTTGGTGTAGAAGTAGACGTGGATGAGTGCACAACTGTGGATGCGGAAGACTTCCTTGAAGCCGATATTGCAGTGGTTGCGACCTATACTTACGGCGATGGAGAGCTTCCAGATGAGATCCAAGATTTCTACGAAGATTTGGCTGGCCTTGATCTCAAAGGCAAACTTTATGGTGTTGTAGGATCAGGGGATACCTTCTACGATGAATTTTGTAAAGCAGTTGATGATTTCGACCGTTGCTTCGCTGCGACAGGGGCTGAAAAAGGTTCTGAAAATGTCAAAGTTGATTTGTCTGCTGAAGACGAAGATATTGAAAAATTAGAAGCCTTTGCAGAAGAACTCGTAGCCAAAGCAAATTAATGATAAAGAGGCTGGATCGATGGATTACAGCCTCGATTTGTATCCAAAAATAAAGAGGAAACACATGAAGTTAGATCAGATTCGTAAGGACATTGACCAGATCGATCAAGAGCTTGTAGCCTTGTTGGAAAAACGGATGGTTTGTGTCGGTCAGATTGTAGAATATAAGGAGCAGCAGGGGCTACCTGTGCTTGATCAAGGAAGGGAAAGAGAGGTGCTAGAGAAGGTGGCTTCTCTCGTGGGTGATGAGCAGTATCGCTCGACCATCCAAGCCCAGTTTCGTGATTTGATGGCGCGTTCGAGAGACTTCCAAGAGGAGGTGAAGGCGCGTGATTAATCAATCGATTCAAGAAAAAACACAGCAGTATTTGGTACTAACTGGGATGGCTTTGTTGATCGGTCTCTTGGTCGGTGCCATTGACATGATTTTTGGTCAAGGATTGCTCCTGATCGGAGATTTCCGAAGCCAGCATTGGCCCTTGATTCTTTTCCTGGCTTTAGCAGGGCTTATCATCGTTTATCTCTATAAACGTTTTGGTGGCAAGGCTTCAAAAGGGATGGGATTGATCTTTGATGTCGGGCATGCACGTGAGGAGAAAATCCCCTTAGTCCTTGTGCCTTTGATCATGCTGACGACCTGGATGAGCCACCTCTTTGGTGGTTCGGTCGGACGGGAAGGTGTAGCGGTCCAGATCGGAGCGACCCTTTCGCATCGTTTTGCCCGTCATATTAAGATTCCAGATGCTTCGCGTATCTTTCTCATGACCGGGATGGCGGCAGGTTTTGCGGGGCTCTTTCAGACGCCGCTAGCAGCAACCTTCTTTGCCCTTGAAGTCTTGACCGTTGGGGAATTGCAGTTGATTGCTCTCTATCCTGCCCTTATCGCCTCGATTGTAGCGAGCTTCACCTCTCATGCCCTTGGTTTAGAGAAATTTGCTGTACCACTCAAGGAAACGCTGAGCTGGACACCAGAGACCTTGATCAAGGTTGCTCTTCTTGGCCTAGCTTTTGGCCTCGCTGGGAAGCTCTTTGCAGTTAGCCTTTCTTGGTTGAAAAAAACAGTCGCGAAAGTACTGCCTAATCCTTATATTCGAATCTCGGTCATTGGGGCTGGACTCAGCTTGGTCCTCTTGACTCTCCAGCTGACCAAGGTCGGCTCTTATAGCGGACTCGGAACCAATCTGATTGATGTGGCCTTTCACCAAGGTAGTGCGCAGAGCTATGACTGGATCCTCAAGCTCCTCTTTACTGTGGTGACCATTTCAGCTGGTTACCAAGGAGGAGAAGTGACACCGCTCTTTGCGATCGGAGCGACACTTGGCGTCTTTCTTGCTCCTCTGCTGGGCTTACCCGTCTTAGTCGTGGCTGCTATCGGCTATGCCTGTGTCTTTGGCAGTGCGACCACGACCTTGCTCGCACCGATCTTGATCGGAGGGGAGGTCTTTGGATATGGCAATCTTCCTTTCTTTGTGATCGCCTGCGCCATCGCCTATTGCCTGCCAAAAGACTGGAGCATTTATTCCGGTCAAAAAGTTGCAAAAAAGTAGGGAAATAGCTTTACAAACCTGAAAATATCTGATATGATAGTTTTTGTGCGTAATGGAAGCACAAAAATACAGTTTATCCGCTGAGGGAGGTCCCTCAAGATTGACGAAGATAGGAGAAAATAATGAATCCATTAATCCAAAGTTTGACTGAAGGTCAACTTCGTACTGATATCCCTGCATTCCGTCCTGGTGATACTGTTCGTGTTCACGCGAAAGTTGTCGAAGGAACTCGCGAACGTATCCAGATCTTTGAAGGCGTTGTGATCGCTCGTAAAGGTCAAGGACACACTGAAATGTACACTGTTCGTAAAATCTCTAACGGTGTCGGTGTTGAACGTACATTCCCAGTACACACTCCACGTGTAGAAAAGATCGAAGTTGTACGTTACGGTAAAGTACGTCGTGCGAAATTGTACTACCTTCGTGCATTGCAAGGTAAAGCAGCTCGTATTAAAGAAATCCGTCGTTAAGACGAACAAGGAGGCGGGAGTGATCTCGCTTCTTTTTTATCTGTCCCCTTAGTTCAATGGATATAACAACTCCCTCCTAAGGAGTAGTTGCTGGTTCGATTCCGGCAGGGGACATGAAGAAAAAGGAGGCTGGGACAAAAGTTCTAGTCTATTTTTGATGTTGGATTGTCGAGCAAGACGCAGTGGTTGAGTGGGTTCTACTAGGCTGATTTCATCAGCTTTTACAGCCCTACTCAACTGTGCGGAGGTGGGACGACGAAATCGAATTCTAACGAATTACCGATTTCGGTCTCACTCTCTTTTTGTGTGTATTAAAAATGTTTGAAATAGAAAAATTATCTCCATATGGAGATTTGATTTTTGAGGAAGGAAGGAGTAAAATGGAATTAATATAATGATTGGTGAGGAATAAACGGAACAGGGCATAAAAAAAGCACCGAATCGGTGCACACTTTTTCAAGTTGGATACGGACAAAGCCTTATTTTAACTTGCTATGTTGTTTCGAATAGTTCCAACATCATTATTTTACAACTTTATCATCGTTAATGCAATACATAAGGGAGAAAATTATGAAAAAGCCATACTCAATTGGATTAGATATTGGTACAAATAGTGTAGGGTGGGCTGTTATCACAGATGATTACAGGGTTCCTGCTAAAAAAATGAAGGTACTTGGAAATACTAATAAGACGACTATTAAGAAGAATTTAATCGGAGCACTCCTTTTTGATGCAGGTAATACAGCTGCAGACCGTCGCTTAAAAAGAACTGCTAGACGTCGATATACAAGACGTCGAAATAGAATTTTGTATCTACAGGAAATATTTGCGACAGAAATGAACAAAGTGGATGAAAACTTTTTTCATCGCTTAGATGATTCATTCTTAGTTCCTGAAGATAAGAGAGGAAGTAAATATCCAATTTTTGGAACCTTAGAGGAGGAGAAAGAGTATCATAAACAGTTTCCAACCATTTATCATTTAAGAAAGAGTCTTGCAGATTCGAAAGAGAAAGCTGATTTGCGTTTAATCTATTTAGCTTTGGCACATATCATTAAATATCGTGGGCATTTCTTGTATGAAGACTCATTCGATATTAAAAATAATGATATTCAAAAAATCTTTAACGAATTCACAAGTCTCTATGATAACACTTTTGAAGAAAGTTCGCTTAGCAAAGGAAATGCACAGGTAGAAGAAATTTTTACCGATAAGATTAGTAAATCTGCTAAAAGAGACCGTATCTTAAAACTTTTTCCTGATGAAAAATCAACGGGAATATTTTCTGAGTTTTTGAAATTAATTGTTGGGAATCAAGCTGATTTTAAGAAACATTTTGACTTAGAAGAAAAGGCTCCACTGCAATTTTCTAAAGATACTTATGATGAGGACTTGGAAAACTTATTAGGTCAAATTGGGGACATGTATGCTGATCTTTTTGTAGTAGCTAAAAAACTCTATGATGCCATACTACTAGCAGGGATATTATCTGTTAAAGACACTGCAACCAAGGCGCCACTATCTGCTTCTATGATAGAACGTTATGATAATCATCAAAACGAGCTTTCAGCATTAAAACAATTTATAAAAAGAAATCTTTCAGAAAAATATGATGAAGTCTTTTCTGATGAATCTAAAGATGGATATGCTGGATATATTGATGGTAAAACTACTCAAGAAGGATTTTACAAATATATTAAAAATCTCATCTCTAAATTTGAAGGAGCAGACTATTTCCTTGAAAAAATTGAACGTGAAGATTTTTTGAGAAAACAACGCACCTTCGATAATGGTTCTATTCCTCATCAAATTCATCTTCAAGAAATGAATGCCATCCTCCGACACCAAGGAGAATATTATCCTTTCTTAAAAGAGAACAAAGAAAAAATTGAACAGATCCTAACATTCCGTATTCCTTATTATGTTGGCCCACTAGCTCGTGGTAATCGTAATTTTGCTTGGCTGACTCGAAATTCTGACGAAGCAATCAGACCATGGAATTTTGAGAAAATTGTTGATAAAGCAAACTCTGCAAAAGATTTCATCAATAAGATGACTAACTATGATTTGTATCTCCCAGAGGAAAAGGTTCTACCTAAACACAGTCCCTTATATGAAACTTTTACAGTCTATAATGAATTAACAAAAGTAAAATTTATTGCAGAAGGAATGAGAAACTATCAATTCCTTGATAGTGGACAGAAAAAGAAAATTGTCGATCAATTATTCAAAGAAAAAAGAAAAGTAACTGAAAAAGATATCATTAATTATCTTCACAATGTTGATGGTTATGACGGAATCGAAATAAAAGGAATAGAAAAACAATTTAACGCCAGTCTATCCACTTATCATGATTTACTCAAAATTATTAAGGATAAAGAATTTATGGATGATACTAAAAATGAAGCAATTCTTGAAAAGATCATCCATACTCTAACAATATTTGAAGATCGTGAGATGATTAAGAAACGACTTGATCAATATAATTCTATCTTTGATGAGAAAGTAATCAAGGCACTAGCTCGTCGACATTATACTGGTTGGGGAAAACTCTCTGCTAAGCTGATTAACGGAATCCGTGACAAGCAAACTGGAAAAACGATTCTTGATTATCTGATTGATGATGGCTACAGCAATCGTAATTTTATGCAGTTAATCAATGATGATGGACTTTCCTTCAAAGAAGTTATCCAAAAAGCACAAGTGGTTGGTAAGACAGATGATTTGAAGCAAGTTGTCCAAGAACTTCCAGGAAGTCCTGCCATTAAAAAGGGAATTTTACAAAGTATCAAAATTGTGGATGAACTTGTCAAGGTTATGGGCCATTCTCCTGAGTCTATTGTAATCGAAATGGCACGTGAAAATCAGACTACTAATAAAGGAAAAAGTAAGTCGCAACAACGCTTAAAAACACTCTCAGATGCTATTTCTGAACTTGGAAGTAACATTCTAAAAGAACATCCAACAGATAATATTCAACTGCAAAATGACCGTCTTTTCCTTTACTATCTCCAAAATGGGAAAGATATGTATACTGGAGAAGCTCTTGACATCAACCAATTGAGCAACTATGATATTGACCACATCATCCCACAGGCTTTTATTAAGGATGATTCGCTCGATAACCGTGTCTTGACTAGTTCAAAAGATAATCGTGGTAAATCTGATAATGTTCCAGGTCTTGAAATAGTTGAGAAGATGAAAGGCTTTTGGCAACAATTACTGAAATCCAAATTAATTTCCGAACGTAAATTTAACAATTTAACCAAAGCTGAACGTGGAGGGTTAGATGAGCGAGATAAAGTTGGCTTCATCAAACGTCAGTTGGTTGAAACACGGCAGATCACAAAACATGTTGCACAAATTTTAGATGCTCGCTTCAATGCAGAAGTGAATGAAAAAAACCAAAAAATTCGTACTGTTAAAATCATTACATTGAAATCCAATCTGGTTTCCAACTTTCGTAAAGAATTTGGATTATATAAGGTACGGGAAATTAATGACTACCACCATGCACATGATGCATACTTAAATGCAGTGGTAGCTAAGGCTATCCTTAAAAAATATCCTAAATTAGAGCCTGAATTTGTCTATGGTGATTACCAAAAATACGATCTTAAGAGATACATTTCAAGAACCAAAGATCCTAAAGAAATTGAAAAAGCAACAGAAAAGTATTTCTTCTACTCAAACTTGTTGAACTTCTTTAAAGAAGAAGTTCAATACGCAGACGGAACAGTCGTAAAAAGAGAGAATATCGAATATTCCAAGGATACTGGTGAAATAGCTTGGGATAAAGAAAAAGATTTTGCAACAATCAAAAAAGTGCTTGCTCTTCCACAAGTGAATATTGTGAAAAAGCGAGAGGTCCAAACAGGTGGCTTCTCTAAAGAGTCCATTCTTCCTAAAGGAAATTCTGACAAGCTAATCCCTCGAAAAACAAAGAAAATTTTTTGGGACACTACTAAATACGGGGGATTTGATAGCCCTGTTATCGCCTATTCGATCTTGCTCATTGCCGATATCGAAAAAGGAAAAGGGAAAAAACTTAAGACGGTCAAGACTCTAGTTGGTATAACGATTATGGAAAAAGCCACTTTTGAGAAGAATCCAATAACTTTCCTTGAAAATAAAGGTTATCATAATGTCCGTAAAGAAAACATTCTTTTCCTACCTAAGTATAGTTTATTTGAACTTGAAAATGGTCGCAGACGGATGCTAGCAAGTGCCAAAGAACTTCAAAAAGGTAATGAAATGGTGCTACCATCGTATTTAATATCCTTGCTTTACCATGCTAAAAAAATACAAAAAAAAGATGAACCGGAGCATTTTGAATATATTCAGCAACATCATACTGAATTTAATGATTTATTGAATTTTGTATCTGAGTTTTCACAAAAGTATGTACTTGCAGAGTCAAATCTAGAAAAAATTAAAAAAATATATAGTGATTCTGAACAAAGTAACATGGAAGAACTAGCAAATTCATTTATCAATTTGTTGACCTTCACTGCATTTGGTGCCCCTGCTGTCTTTAAATTTCTTGGAACTGATATTGAAAGAAAACGCTACTCATCTGTTACAGAAATTTTTAATGCTACCCTTATCCATCAATCTATTACAGGACTTTATGAAACTCGTATAGACTTGAGCAAATTAGGAGAAGAGTAATGGGCTGGCGTACAGTAGTAGTAAACACTCATTCTAAACTAACCTATAAAAACAATCATTTAATTTTTAAAGATGCATCTCGGACAGAACTAATTCATCTGTCCGAGATTGATATCTTGCTTCTTGAAACAACTGATATAGTCTTGTCGACCATGCTTGTAAAACGGCTTATTGATGAGAATGTGTTAGTGATCTTTTGTGATGATAAAAGACTTCCAACTGCTTATTTAATGCCTTATTATGGACGCCATGATTCAAGTTTACAATTATCTAAACAGATCTCTTGGAATGAAGAAACTAAAGGTTTTGTTTGGACAAGTATCATTTCTCAAAAGATATTGAATCAAGCAATGTATTTAGGAAGTTGTGGTTATTATGAAAAATCAAAATCTATCATAAACTTATATGACGGGTTAGAAATTTTTGATCCAAATAATCGAGAAGGACATGCTGCTCGAATCTATTTTAATACCTTATTTGGAAATGATTTTAGTCGTGATCAAGATAATGATATCAATGCTGCATTGGACTATGGGTATACTTTGTTACTGAGTATGTTTGCGCGTGAGATTGTGTTATCAGGCTGTATGACGCAACTAGGATTAAAGCATGCGAATCAGTTTAATCAATTTAACCTAGCAAGTGATATTATGGAGCCATTTCGACCTATTATTGATCGTATTGTATATGAAAATAGAGGTTCAGAATTTATAAAGATAAAAAGAGAATTATTCTCGATATTTTCAGATACTTTTCATTACAATGATAAAGAAATGTACTTAACGAATATTGTTAGTGATTATACGAAGAAAGTCATTCAGTCATTAAATAATCCTCAGAAAGGAGTTCCTGAGTTTAGGATATGAGTTATCGATATATGCGAATGATTTTAATGTTTGATATGCCAGTTGAAACAGCAGAGGAGAGGAAAGCCTATCGTAAATTCAGGCAATTTCTAATTGATGAAGGATTCATCATGCATCAGTTTTCCATTTATAGTAAGTTGTTGCTAAATAATTCAGCCAATAACGCAATGATTGAACGATTAAAAAACCATAACCCTAAAAAAGGAAGTATTACGCTGCTAACAGTTACGGAAAAACAGTTTTCCCGTATGATATATTTATGCGGTGAGAGAGATACTAGCGTAGCGAATTCAGATGCACGTTTAGTTTTTTTAGGAGAGGAATTTTCAGATGAAGATTAATTTCCCTTTATTAGATGAGGCAATAACAATAGCAAATGCCACCTTTTTAGTCCTTGAAGATCAGCAAGTATTTTCAGACCTTGTAAAGCAATTGTATCAATACACTGGTGATAGTGATTTAAATATTTTTGACTCTCGTCATTCAGTATTAAAAGATTCAGAACTTCTGGTGATAACAGATATTTTAGGCTATAATTTAAATTCAAGTTCTATGCTTAAATTGATTCATGCGGATTTAGAAAATCAATTGAATGAAAAACCTGAAGTAAAGTCAATGATTGAGAAATTAGTCATAACGATCACTGAATTATTGGCTTATGAATGCTTAGAGAATGAATTGGATCTAGAATATGACGAAATCACTATCCTAGAATTGATCGAAGCATTAGGAGTCAAAGTAGAGACACTGAGTGATACGTTATTTGAAAAATGCATGGAAATTGTGCAAGTTTTTAAATATCTTTCTAAAAAGAGACTTCTTGTTTTTATAAATGTTGCTTCTTACTTGTCAGAGAAAGAATTAGAAAGTTTGATGGAATATATTAGCTTAAATCAATTATGTGTCTTATTTATAGAACCAAGGCGAGTTTACAATTTTCCACAATTTGTACTAGATAAAGATTATTTTTTAAATACTGAAAATATGCTATAATAGCAGTAATGAAGGGATTCAGACGGACTGAAGTCTAGCTAAGACGAATGGTGCGATTACGAAATTTCGAAAGAAAAATTATTCTACGAGGTTTTAGAGCCGTGTTGTTTCGAATGGTCCCAAAACCATTTGCTCAGTTTGTCGGCTGGGAGAACTGTTTTAGAGCCGTGTTGTTTCGAATGGTCCCAAAACCATCTGTTGAGCCACCTGTTGCAGTAATAGTTTTAGAGCCGTGTTGTTTCGAATGGTCCCAAAACTTGGACGATAGGATCACGCTGGACGAATTAGTTTTAGAGCCGTGTTGTTTCGAATGGTCCCAAAACCGCAACAATCGCAGCAGTCGCAACAGTAGGGTTTTAGAGCCGTGTTGTTTCGAATGGTCCCAAAACTATCTAGCTGGTATGTCAATAACTAAGTTGGTTTTAGAGCCGTGTTGTTTCGAATGGTCCCAAAACTCGGCAAACGGAAAAAATACCAATTATTACGTTTTAGAGCCGTGTTGTTTCGAATGGTCCCAAAACAGTTAGAAGCGTATATTGAACAGGCTGGAGGTTTTAGAGCCGTGTTGTTTCGAATGGTCCCAAAACTTTGGAATAATCTTATAAACATTTCCTTTAGTTTTAGAGCCGTGTTGTTTCGAATGGTCCCAAAACTCGCACTGGTCTGGCTCTCTGGTCTGATCTGTTTTAGAGCCGTGTTGTTTCGAATGGTCCCAAAACACGACCAATCTTGTCACGGAATACCTTTGAGTTTTAGAGCCGTGTTGTTTCGAATGGTCCCAAAACCTTTGGTTGAATGATAACTGCTCCGCAATAGTTTTAGAGCCGTGTTGTTTCGAATGGTCCCAAAACAAACAGATGCACCAGATAAGCTCTCACGCTGTTTTAGAGCCGTGTTGTTTCGAATGGTCCCAAAACAATTCCCGTTACGCTTCCCGTGAGATATTGGTTTTAGAGCCGTGTTGTTTCGAATGGTCCCAAAACAGAGCTTCAGGAATTGCTTATTGGGTTCCTGTTTTAGAGCCGTGTTGTTTCGAATGGTCCCAAAACAGTTCCAGCTTTCTTTAATCCATCAGTAAGTTTTAGAGCCATGTTGTTTCGAATGGTCCCAAAACCTGTCATGCCATCACGTTTGAACGCGTTTAGTTTTAGAGCCGTGTTGTTTCGAATGGTCCCAAAACGATTGCTTCATCTTGCTATCGAATGTCCCAGTTTTAGAGCCGTGTTGTTTCGAATGGTCCCAAAACAAGACTATCGTCATGACCACCGACACGGGCGTTTTAGAGCCGTGTTGTTTCGAATGGTCTCAAAATTTATTTTTTGTATGTTATAAAGGAATATTTTAAAAATGAAGGGATTTTCTATGGAGAGTGATGTGTTTTTGGATTATTATTTAAAATCACTTAGATTTTATTTTGGTGATAGGTGTAAGGATATCGGATTTATAAAGTTTTTCAAAGATGAGAATAATTGTTTTATTACTATTGAGGATTATGTTTTGGAATCATTTGTAGTATTGTCAAATATTTTGAGTAAGGAGAGGATTGTGTTTTCTTGTGGAATTATTCATAGTAAGTGGGGAGTTACTGGAGTAGAAGTATGTATGAATGTATTAGAGTTAGAAAGATTAAATCATTTGTATAAGATATAGTTTTAAAGAATATTAAAAAAATAAGGGAAACTGTCTATGTAGGATGTGTGGAGTTGATAGTATCAATGCTTCCTGGTTTTAGAGCTGTATTCTTTCGAATGATCCCACAACGAGAAAAACAAAAAATGATGGTCTAGGAGCTCGATACATTGAGCTTCTTTTTCTTTAGAAATTCAAATAATAATTTTACAGACTTTTATGTCATTAATTTATTTTCCCCCTCCACTTTTCCATTGACGATCCTTTCTTATTTCTCTAAAATAGTAGGTGTGTGAAGGGAGATTAATATGAAAAAAGGTATTGTGATTATGCTTTCTGCATTGGTCTTGGCTTCGTGTGGTCGGCCCTATCGGTCGGTTACGCCGAAGACTCCGTCTACCAAGCAGTCTAGCCATGCTGATAAAAAACACTCAGGTATGGACTTGAAAGCTATTAAGAACAAGGATTACTCGAGTATCGAGGGGACTTGGATTGACGGCCATGGGAATGAGCTGGTCTTTGATGACAAGGGCTTGGTCAGCGAGGATGTTGAGCTTGATGCATCGAGCTTCAAGCAAAAGGACCATGGTGCTGAGATGACGGTTAGTGCCAAATCTGGTGTCGGTGGCTTTGGTATCTTGCTCCTTCCTAAGGGGGAGACTGCTGGTAAGGACGATGCATCGGATAAGTCCAAGGATCGGATCTGGGCGGGTCAGTCACCGGCTTATGGTGATGATGACAATTTCTACTATCGCAAGAAAGAGCAACCAAAAGATCGGGAGCAGGTAGATAAAAACGATAGCAGTAGTACGACTAAGACAAGCAAGGCCAAAAAATGGGCTAGCAGTCAAGGATCCGATACCAAGTCATCGAAAAAATCAGATAAGGATAGCTTCCCAGGCTATTCGTCTGACCAGATTGAAGCTGCGCGTGTTTGGGCTTATGTGATTCAGTCTGTTCCTAAGGAATTGAATGTCAACGAAAGTGCTGCTGGTACCTATATTTACACAGATGGGATGGGAGTGACCTATCCGAAGACGGTCCATCATCTATATGGCTCTTATTCGGCTGAGGGAAATGTGACCTATGCGTCTAACGGTGATGGAACAGTGACGATTTATCCTGTACCGAGTCACTGGCAACAGTCTGCGGATGAGTTGAACAGCCAAGAATACATGACTCAGTTCACCCAAGGAATCCTAGACCATGCGGAGACGGTAACATTGCCTGATGGGGATCCTGATATGATTCGGCAGATCCTAGCTGTTCTACAGTAGAAGTAGGAAATAAGGGCTTAGTTTATTGTTTTTTTAAGCTGATCCTGATACAATAGAATCACAGAAAAGGACTGGTCTTCCAGCCTTTTTCATTTCCTTATAGAAAGGTCTTTTATGAAACGCAAATCGATTTTGTTTCTTTATTTATTGTTACTGACCATTGGGTTGGCTTATGAGACCCAGTCGCTGACGGAAGGTTGGATGTCGGGTAGCCAGTATGGGATTGTGGGACTTTCGACCCTGATCCTCTTGGTCTACGCACTTCCTGCTGTCTGGGCATTGTTTCATTTTGCCAAGAAGTGGAAGTTGTCTTGGGTACCGGTCCTCTTTTCGCTTTTAGGTGGAGGCTTTGTGGCTGGGTGGCTGTCTAGCTTTGCCAATACTTATTTTCATGACATGGTCCAAGCAGTAGCGCCAAACAGCGCCTTTTGGAACCAGTATGAGAGTGCCATCGCGGCGCCCCTCTTTGAGGAACCCTTTAAATTGCTTCCGATCTTCTTTGTTCTCTATTTGTTTAGTGTCCGTCGGATCAAGTCGATCTTTCTCTTAGCCATTGCCTCTGGTCTTGGCTTCCAGATTGTGGAGGACTTTGCTTATATTCGTCAGGATCTGCCGGGAGGTTTCTCCTACACGGTGTCAGGGATTCTCGGACGTGTGGCTAATGCGCCTATGTCTCACTGGGTCTACACCGGCCTTGTCATGCTGGGACTTCTCTTGTTAGCGCAAGTTCGAAAAGGTCGCAAGGATCTCCTTGTTCCGGCTTGGGGTTACTTCATCGCAGGTTTTGCCCTTCATTTTGTGGGCAATTCCCCATTCTCACAAATCGTGACCGAGTTGCCGATTGCGATCCCGCTTCTAAATGCTGTCGGTCTCTTCTTGATCTACCAAGCCTATCAAACGATCGAGAAGGTAGAGCAAGATAAATAAACCAAAAAAATGCGTATGGTTCGAACACATACGCATTTTTATTATTTACCGAGACAGAACTGGCTGAAGAGTTGGGTAATGAGCTCATCTGGAGCGGCATCCCCTGTGATTTCTCCGAGGATTTCCCAAGTGCGAGTGAGGTCGACTTGAAGCAGGTCGACCGGCATGCCAAGGGCCAAACCTTCGTTGACAGCTTGCAGGCTTTCAACAGCTTTTTCGATCAGAGAGATGTGGCGGGCATTAGATAGATAAGTAGCGTCTTGCTCAACGAGCCCAGCATTCTCGAAGAAGAGGGCATTGATCCGGTCTTCAATTTGATCGATATTTTGGTTCTTTAGAACGGAAATCTTGATGTGATCTTCTGGCAGTTGATCAATTTCGATCTTCTCTGGGAGATCTACCTTGTTGAGCAGAATAATGCGGTTGCTATCTCGAGAAATTTCAAGTAACTGGCGATCTTGATCGGTCAGAGGCTCGCTAGCATTGAGGACCAGGAGGACTAGATCAGCTTCCTTGAGGGCTTTTTTCGAACGTTCGACACCGATTTGCTCGACGATATCCTCGGTTTCCCGGATCCCAGCCGTATCTACCAACTTGAGGGGAACGCCGTTGATGTTGACGTATTCTTCGATGACGTCCCGGGTGGTTCCTTCGATATCGGTCACGATGGCTTTTTCCTCTCGAAGAAGGTTGTTGAGAAGGCTAGACTTGCCGACGTTTGGTCGACCGATGATAGCAGTAGAGATCCCTTCACGCAATATCTTTCCACGACGAGCTGTCTTGAGGAGATTGGTCAAGAGGGCTTCGAACTCGGTGGTCTTTTCACGAATGATCTCAGTGGTAGCTTCCTCGACATCATCGTACTCAGGATAGTCGATGTTGACTTCAACTTGAGCCAGAGTATTGAGGATTTCTTGGCGGGTGTTGTTGATCAGTTCAGACAGGGAACCATCTAGTTGCTTAACGGCAATATTCATGGCCTTGTCGGTCTTGGCCCGGATAATATCCATGACGGCCTCAGCCTGGGTCAAATCGACCCGACCGTTGAGGAAGGCCCGCTTGGTAAATTCACCAGGCTCCGCAAGACGGGCTCCTTCGCGGATGACCAACTGCAGGATTTCATTGGTCACAGCGATCCCGCCGTGGGTATTGATCTCGATGATGTCTTCTCGGGTGAAGGTCTTAGGTGAGCGCATAGCGCCAACCATGACTTCATCGAGAATCTCATCCTTATCTGGATCAACGATATGACCGTAGTTGAGGGTGTGGCTAGCCACCTCTTGGAGGTTCTTACCTTTAAAGATCTTTTGTGCAATGGCAAAGCTGTCTGTTCCGCTTAAGCGGACGATCCCGATCGCTCCCTCACCGAGTGGTGTCGAGATGGCAGCGATGGTATCAAATTCTTTGGTAATCATGTCATTTCTCTTTTCCTGTAGATTCATCTCTATTCTATCGTAAAGTCAGCTGTCGGGCAAGGTTTTGATTTTGAACGATAAGCTGGAAAGGTTTTCATTTAACTAGTGAAATCTCTTCCAAAATATGCTATACTAGAGGAGTGTAAAAAGGAGGTCAATGATGGTAAACCTAAAAGAACAGGTAGGAATCAAGGCGGCTGAGTTTGTCAAAGACGGCATGATTGTCGGTCTCGGTACAGGGTCAACTGCTTATTATTTTGTAGCTGAACTAGGTCGTCGCATCAAAGAAGAGGGCTTGAAGATCACAGCTGTCACGACGTCAAGTGTGACCTATGATCAGGCTGAGAGTTTAGGTATTCCGCTCAAGGCCATCGACGATGTCGAAGTGGTCGATGTGACAGTGGATGGCGCCGATGAAGTGGATCCTCAATTAAACGGGATCAAAGGTGGTGGCGGGGCTCTCCTCATGGAAAAAATCGTCGCTACCAATTCAAAAGATTGCATTTGGATCGTGGATGAATCCAAGCAAGTCAAAACTCTTGGGGCCTTCAAACTTCCAGTGGAGGTTGTGCAGTACGGGGCTGAAAATCTTTTCCGTCACTTTGAGCAAAAAGGTTACCACCCTTCTTTCCGTCTTGCGGATGATCACCGTTTTGTCACTGACCAAGGCAATTTTATCATTGACTTGGATCTTAAAGTGATCAAGGATACAGAAGCTCTGGCAAATGAACTGGATCACACGGTTGGAGTTGTCGAGCATGGTTTATTCTTGAACATGATTTCAAAAGTGATTGTTGGGACACCGGATGGTCCTGTCATTATTGAAAAATAATTTTTAAGAGGAAGGCAGAGTCTCCTAGAGGTTTCTACGGATAGGGATTCGATATTAGTCTAAATTTTATAAAGGAAAGAGGCAGTTTATGTCAAAATTTAAACGCATGCACTTAGTTGTGCTGGATTCAGTTGGGATTGGTGCTGCACCAGATGCTAATAACTTTGTCAATGCAGGAGTTCCGGATGGAGCATCTGATACTTTGGGTCACATCTCTAAAACCGTCGGTTTGAATGTACCAAATATGGCGAAGATTGGTCTTGGAAATATTCCTCGTGAAGTACCATTGAAGACGGTTCCTGCTGAAAGCAATCCAACTGGTTATGCAACAAAATTGCAAGAAGTTTCCCTCGGGAAAGATACTATGACTGGTCACTGGGAAATCATGGGACTTAACATCACCGAACCATTTGATACCTTCTGGAATGGTTTCCCTGAAGAAATTATTACGAAGATTGAAGACTTTTCAGGCCGTAAGGTTATCCGTGAAGCTAACAAACCTTATTCTGGTACAGCTGTTATTGATGACTTTGGACCACGCCAAATGGAAACGGGTGAGTTGATCATCTATACATCCGCTGACCCTGTGCTTCAAATCGCAGCTCACGAAGATATCATTCCTTTGGATGAACTCTACCGTATCTGTGAATATGCTCGTTCGATCACCTTGGAACGTCCAGCTCTTCTTGGTCGGATCATTGCTCGTCCTTATGTTGGAGAACCAGGCAACTTCACTCGTACGGCTAACCGTCGTGACTTGGCTGTATCTCCATTTGCGCCAACTGTTTTGGACAAGTTGAACGAAGCTGGTATCGATACCTATGCCGTTGGGAAGATCAACGATATTTTCAACGGAGCTGGTATCAACCACGATATGGGCCACAACAAATCAAATAGCCACGGTATGGATACCTTAATTAAGACGATGGGACTTCCTGAGTTTGAAAAGGGATTCTCATTTACCAACTTGGTAGACTTTGATGCTCTTTATGGTCACCGACGCAATGCCCATGGTTACCGCGATTGCTTGCATGAGTTTGATGAGCGCTTGCCAGAAATCATCGCTGCCATGCGTGAAGATGACCTCTTGATGATTACGGCTGACCATGGTAACGACCCAACCTACGCTGGTACAGACCATACGCGTGAATACATCCCATTCTTGGCTTATAGCCCATCCTTCAAGGGTAACGGTGTGCTTCCAGTCGGCCATTTCTCTGATATTTCAGCAACCATTGCAGAGAACTTTGGTGTTGAAAAAGCCATGATTGGTGAAAGCTTCTTAGACAAATTGAACTAAGATGCCGATTGACCGTCTTTTGATCATTTGCACTGCCAATACATGTGACAAAATTGGCCAATTTTTAAGGAAATCATAAAGGAGATATGCAATGACATTGTTAGCAAAAATCAATGAAACAGCTGCTTTTTTGAAAGGCAAAGGAATTGAAGCACCTGAGTTTGGCTTGATCCTTGGATCAGGTCTTGGAGAACTGGCTGAAGAAATCGAAAATCCAGTCGTAGTAGACTACGCTGACATTCCAAACTGGGGTCGTTCGACGGTTGTAGGACACGCTGGTAAATTAGTCTACGGTAAGCTTGCTAGGCATAAGGTTTTAGCCCTTCAAGGACGTTTCCACTTCTACGAAGGAAACCCATTGGAAGTGGTGACATTCCCAGTTCGGGTCATGAAAGTGTTGGGATGTGAAGGGGTTCTTGTCACCAACGCTGCTGGTGGTATTGGCTTTGGTCCTGGTACTTTGATGGCCATCACTGACCACATCAACATGACTGGACAAAATCCATTAATCGGTGAAAACTTGGATGACTTTGGTCCACGTTTCCCTGATATGTCAAAATCCTATACTCCAGAATACCGTGAGACCGCTCATAAAGTCGCTGACAAATTGGGCATCAAATTGGATGACGGGGTTTATATTGGTGTGACAGGTCCTACTTATGAAACTCCAGCAGAAATCCGTGCGTATAAGACACTTGGTGCAGATGCAGTTGGGATGTCTACAGTGCCAGAAGTCATCGTGGCCGCTCACTCTGGCTTGAAGGTTCTTGGCATTTCATGTATCACCAACTTTGCGGCTGGTTTCCAAGAAGAGCTCAACCACGAAGAAGTAGTGGAAGTGACTGAGCGCATCAAAGGCGACTTCAAAGGCTTGCTAAAAGCAATTCTTGCTGAATTGTAAGACCATGAAAGCACGAGTCCAAAGCCTGCCTTACGGATGGCGCCTGATTTTAGCGACTGTCGCTTTGGGAATAGGAACGGGTCTAGTCGGAATGACCTGTCATTATCTACTAGAAGGCGTGCAAGGACTGGCCTTTGGTCAAGATAAGGGGGACTTGTTCCAGCAATTTAATCACGCTGGAGGTTTCCGTAGATTCCTTGTCCTATGTGTGACAGGGATTTTGGCAGCTGTCTTCTGGTATATTCTGCAACGTCGCTATAACATTCTCTCCATTCGTAGGCAAATCGACCTGGTTGGAGAGAGAGATCCGGCACCATTAGCCCATATCCTTCACGCAAGTATGCAGGTTGCGATTGTCGGGGCCGGCGCTTCGGTCGGAAAAGAAGGAGCCCCACGTGAGGTTGGGGCTCTTCTAGCTGGTCGTTTGGGGAAGGCTTTCTCCTTGACGATCAAAGAGCGAAGAGTTTTGATTGCTTGTGGAGCAGGAGCCGGCTTGGCTGCGGTCTATCAGGTTCCCTTTGCTAGTAGCTTGTTTGTCTTTGAGACCTTGGGACTGTCCTATCGCTGGAAAAATTTTGTACTGGTCTTGTCCAGTACTTATCTAGCGACTTGGGTGGCCCAGCCAATCGTTGGACATGGTGCTATTTATCACATGTCGCCAGTTCATTGCTCAGCCAGTAGTTTATTCCAGGCTGTCATAGTGGCTCTATTGGTTACTCCCTTGGCACTGGCCTTCCGTTATCTAGCTAATCGGGCTAGTCGCAAACGGCGGAAGGATTGGACCATTCTTTGGGCTCTGCCTGTAGCCTTTATGGTGCTAGCAGCCATTGTGGCCTTTTATCCGATTTTTATGGGAAATGGACAGGTTCTAGCCCAAGCCCTCTTATCAGGCCAGCCATTTTCCAACCTTGTCTTGACTTTGGCCATGAAAGGGTTCCTAGTCTACCTTCTCTTGCGAAATGGGGCATACGGAGGGACTTTGACACCGTCATTTGCCTTGGGGATCGGATCTGGCTACTTAGCGACTTTGCTCTTGACAGTCGTTGGCATTCAAATGGATCCTGCTCTAGGAATGTTGCTTGGAGCGACCGTCTTTTTAGGAACGACCTTACAGGCTCCATTGACAGGCATTGCCCTAAGCCTTGGTTTTACAGGCCAGAGCTGGGCCTTGATTCTACCGCTGGCACTAGCTGCTGGTGTGTCTTATGTGATTCAAAATAGATGGGAGAATAAACGATGAGAGTACATTTTGTCTTGCACGAAACTTTTGAAGTACCAGGTGCTTATCTCAAGTGGGCGCAGGAGCGTGGTCATCAGGTGACCATGACCAAGGTCTACGAGCGAGAAGCGCTACCTGAGACAGTGGATGAGATTGATTTTTTGATTGTTATGGGAGGACCGCAATCGCCTGATGAGGATCGCGCAACCTTTCCTTACTATGATCCGCAAGCTGAGATTGAATTGATTCAAAAAGCCATGAAGGCGGATCGCTACATCGTTGGAGTCTGTCTGGGTGCTCAGCTCATGTCCGTTGCTTATGGCGCAGAGTATGAGCATAGCCCAGAGCGGGAGATTGGGGTGTATCCTGTGGATTTAACGCCTGAAGGATTGGCAGATCCGCATGTCGGCTTGTTTGGTTCAAGCTTTGATTCAGGACACTGGCATGGGGATATGCCGGGATTGACGAATGATGCTGTTGTCCTTGCGACCAGTCAAGGTTGCCCACGTCAGATTATTCGCTTCAGTCCTAAACACTATGCCTTCCAAGCTCACTTGGAATTTGATTCAGGTGCAGTCAATCTCTTGATTGCTGCAGACGGTGAAGATGTCTTGGAAGGACAAAGTCAACAATTGCCATTTGTCGAAAAACCTGAAGCTATTCGTGCTTACGATTACCAAGAAATGAATGCAAAATTGTACGCATTTTTGGATTCATTAACAAACTAAAAACAAGAAAGGAAGGGCAGTTCGGGTTTGAATTGAACCCGGGCTATCCATGACTTTCAAAACGATATTTAATTGACCCCGCCCTAAAAGCTGTGTGAAAAAGATCGATTGTCTTGCAAGTCCAGTACTTGCTGCGACAATCCCCTATTTTCACTTTGCTTTTTACGGGCTTGGTATCTTATAGAAAGGTAGAGCATGTGTTCAGATTTGAACACGAGCGGAAAGCTTTTCTAATTACTCAATCAAACAAGAAAGGATGGGTTTACCGTATTCGCTGAACTGAATATGGGCGGAGAACTGTGTAAAAAAGATAAATCCTCCTAGATGCAGGGCATCTTTGTCGGATTTTCTATTTTTACTTTGTTCTCTGTCGCCTGTTCTATTACTAAAAAAGAAAGGTAAGAGCGTGTGTTCTGATTTGAACACGAGCGGAAAGCTCGGAAAATAGATAATCTGACTGAGAAATCAGGATTTCTCGTCAGATTCCTAATTTTCATTCGCTTTCTGGTCGCTCTTTGTATCATAAACTATGTCTATCCATATTGCTGCTAAGCAGGGTGAAATTGCTGATAAAATTCTTCTTCCTGGGGACCCTCTTCGTGCGAAGTTTATCGCTGAGAATTTTCTTGAAGATGCTGTATGCTTTAACGAAGTCCGGAACATGTTTGGTTACACAGGGACTTACAAGGGTCACCGTGTTTCTGTCATGGGAACTGGGATGGGGATGCCATCGATCTCTATTTATGCGCGTGAGTTGATCGTAGATTACCGAGTGAAGAAATTGATCCGTGTGGGAACAGCTGGTTCTTTGAATGAGGATGTTCACGTCCGTGAATTGGTCTTGGCACAAGCTGCCGCAACCAACTCCAACATCATTCGCAATGACTGGCCTCAATTTGATTTCCCTCAAATCGCTAGCTTTGATCTTTTAGACAAGGCTTACCACATTGCCAAAGACCTCGGTATGACTACTCACGTCGGAAATGTCTTGTCATCAGACGTCTTCTATTCAAATTATGGTGAAAAGAACATTGAGCTTGGTAAATGGGGTGTGAAAGCTGTAGAAATGGAAGCAGCGGCTCTTTACTATCTTGCTGCCCAACACCATGTGGATGCCCTTGCCATTATGACCATTTCAGACAGCTTGGTCAACCCTGAAGAGGACACTACAGCTGAAGAACGCCAAACAACCTTTACAGATATGATGAAGGTTGGTCTAGAAACCTTGATTGCAGACTAATGGCAGAATACCTTCATGATGAATGGCTCTACGATCTTCATCATTATCACTATAGCCGTGCCCTTCGCTCCCTTCAGCAAAAAGGGAATGTGCCGGATTTGCTGGTGAGTTTATTGCAGGTGATGGTAGAACGTCGTGAGCTCAATATCCAACCTGTCATGAATCAACAGTTGAAAACAGAAGTCTTAGAAGCGACTGGTTTTCCGCTTTTTTGGCATGAAAATCCTGAAGATGAACAGTTGGCCAATTACCTTTATGACTTAGAGGCGAAGTTGAGAAATGAACAGATTATCGACTTTGTTCGTGCTGTTAGCCCAGCCATCTATCGGATTTTTATGCGGTTGATTCAGTTGAAAATCCCTGATATTACCAACTATATCCATAACTCCAAAGAATCCAGTTATGATCGCTGGAAGTTTGAGGACTTGCATGCGTCTGACAATCCTATCTTGCAAGAATTTCATAGTGAAAGTGTCGTCAATTCATCCAGTTTGACGGAGTTGATCTTACTCTTGGACTTGCCGGATCTCGTCAAACTTGCGTCTCAGCAATTACGGGAGCTAGAAAGATCCGTTCGCAATCCCTTGGCCCACTTGATCAAACCCTTTGATGAGGAAGAGCTTCATCGTTCAACCGGTTTCTCTTCTCAGGATTTTTTGAAGAATTTGATTGACCTTGCAAGATACACAGGCATCCATTATGATCAAGCTCACTTTTATTTTGATCAGGCCAATGCTGTGATGGAAGAGCTACTAAAGGAGAAGTAGATGGATAAGATTGCTCAACTACAAGAGATGATTGATCAGAGTCAAAGCATCGTCTTTTTCGGGGGTGCCGGCGTCTCTACGGAGTCGAATATTCCGGACTTTCGGAGCTCAGACGGAGTCTATAGCGTTCAGGTAGGGCGTCATTTGACAGCCGAGCAATTGGTTTCTCATACCATGTTCGAGCGCTACCCAGAGGACTTTTTCGACTTCTATAAGAAATACCTGCTCTATCCCGATGCCAAGCCCAATGCAGCCCATCGCTATTTGGCTCGTCTTGAAGAAACTGGTAAGCTCAAGGCAGTTGTGACACAAAATATCGATAGTCTCCATGAAATGGCCGGCTCTAAAAAGGTCTTGAAGCTCCATGGTAGTGCCGATCGTAATTACTGTACGGGTTGTCAGCGATTTTATGATTTAGAGGCCTTTCTAGCTTTGGAAGGCCCGGTTCCACACTGTTTGGACTGTGGTAAGGTGGTCAAACCAGATGTGACTCTTTACGAGGAGCCTCTCGATATGGAGGTCTTTAGCCAAGCGGCCCAAGCCATACAGGCAACCGATCTTCTCATTATCGGTGGGACCTCCCTTGTGGTCTACCCAGCAGCCAGCTTGATCCAGTATTTCCAAGGGAAGAAGCTGGTTGTCATCAATAAGACCAGTATCCCTCAGGACAAACAAGCTGATTTGGTTATTGAAGGGAAAATTGGGGAAGTATTTTCACAATTAAGACAATAAAAATATCTGAGTGAACCTGAGCACTCAGATATTTTTTTACTTATCAAACTTCACTTCCTCAAGCAAGTACTCGATGAATTTTTCTCCCATTTTTGAGAGGGCTGTTTTTTCATGTTTGATATAGACCAGCTCGATCGGGTCTTCGATATCAAGGGGAATAGAAACGATGTTATCTCCGTTGAGATTGCTATTGAGAATCCCGGTCGCAATGGTGTAGCCATCCAGACCAATCAAAAGATTAAAGAGGGTAGCCCGGTCACTCACGACGATGGATTTCTTATGATGCTCTTGAGAGAGGATCTCTTCTGAGAAGTAGAAGGAGTTGTGGGTCCCTTGGTCATAGCTGAGATAAGGAAAATCTTCCAGATCAGACAGGTGGACAATCTCCTTCTTAGCAAGGGGATTGGTCTTGCTGACAAAGATATGGGGCTGCGCTGTAAAGAGGTGGGTAGCAATCAAGTGATTATCATCCAGCATCTTAGAGAGGACATCTCGGTTGTAGCTATTCAAAAAGAGCACGCCAACCTCGCTTCGGAAATTCTTGACGTCATCAATGATCTCCCAAGTCCGCGTCTCCCTTAGGAAGAGTTCGTATTTTTCCATATCGCTTTTCTTGAGGAGAGAAACGAAGGCCTCGACCACGAAGGCGTAGTGCTGTGAAGAAACGCTGAAGAGTTCACGAGAGCCCACAGGATTTTTATAGCGCTCGGACAAGAGGTCGATTTGCTCCACCACCTGGCGGGCATAAGAGAGAAACTCCATTCCATCACGGGTCAAAGTGATCCCTTTAGGATTTCGGATAAAGATTTCAATTCCCATCTCACTTTCCAAGTCCTTGACAGCATTTGAAAGACTGGGTTGCGTGATAAAGAGTTGTTTTGCGGCTTCATTCATAGAGCCAGTTTCGACGATTTTGATAATGTATTGTAATTGTTGTATTCTCATGCTTTTATTTTAACATAAAAAGACACGTTTTTCCCGAATAATGTGGTCACTCCAAGGATTGTTGGAGAGAATTGCTCAAGGGATTAGGTCAGCTGAATCATAGATTTAGAAAAAATGAGGGCTGGTCCAAAGATCTCCATCTAGAGACCGATTTTGGCTAGAAGGTAGGGCTAAGAGTTGCCTAAGGTGAAAGCAGCCTGCTAAAATGGAAAAAAACAATGGAGAATCAGTTATGAAGAAATTAGCATCCTGGTATCGAAAATGGGATAAAGAATTGGAAACACAATTTACATTTGCCTTGTTGGTACTGAATTTTATGACCAATGTTTTGATCTTATGTGGCCTTTACCTCTTTTTTGTACTGCCAAATATTCTGTTTCTCTTTCCTGAAATGGGATTTTTCCAATCGATTCTGGCCTTATTTGCCTATAGTGTCCAATTGCTGCCGTATGGTTTTATTACGGCGATTCTTGTTCCTAATATTTTCGTCTTAATGTACGCGATTCGTCGTTGGTCTCATCTCCGACTAAAGGAAGCTGAGGAAGAAGCAAAAAAAGACCTGGACCTATTTGAAAATAGAGAAGAGTCAATAGAAGTGCTAGATGGAGGGCAGACAGAGGATCAGGATAGTAGCAATGACCTCCTAGATACTAAGGTAGACGTAAAGAAAGAAACTCAAAATGAGGAATCGTTAGCCCCTGCTAAAAAGAAAAATCAAAAATATACAGCACTTCTTTGGTTGGGACTCTTTGGATCTTTCTTTGAAGCAGTGATCATTTTCATCGTGAAAGATATGACCTTTTATGACTGGAATGAACGCTTGATTAATTCGCAGAAGCACGTCTTGATCTGGTCAGGTGCTTATCCAACCTTCTTCACCCTTGCAGCTCTCACCTTGCTTGCCTTGATCATCTATTCCTACCGGGATGCCAATTCCCTATCCCCTCTGGTTAATGTCTTTTGTATCAGTGGGATTCTAGGAGGGCTGGTTCTCTTAGCCGTTTTTGACTTTCAATTGCAACTAGTCAGTCTCCATACCCTGTTTTTGGTCTTTTATTCCTTGAATCTTTTAGACATTCGAATCAGAGAGTGGCAAGAGAATCGATCGAAGATAAGGTATGAAAATCGTCTGGTTCAACGATGCCAAGAGTTCTTAAACAAATCGCGTAATTGGCCGTGGATAGCGGCTTTACTTGCCCTTCCGACGTTAGCCTTAATTGTCTTGGTTCTCATGCTCTTTGGCCAACAACCAGATTCCATGATCAAGGCCTGGACCAATACAGCTGATTGGACTCTCTCACAAAAAATCCCTCCTCAGAATCTCATCATTGATGAGCACTATCTCTGTACCGTTGCGGCTGGTGGCCATAAAAGAGTTGTTAAACCCCAGCGGATGGGCGTCCGGCACGGCTATCCAGTCGTTGTCAATCGCCAGCTCTGTATTGCTAATGCTTTTGAGCAGCTACTGGAAGAAAAGACACCACGTTTCCATCGCTTCTTACGACGCAATTATGACCGCTACGGCTATCCTTTTGCCAAACATATCAAGAAGAAATGGGCCATGGATTTGATCTACTACCTGATGAAACCTTTGGAATGGATTTTTTTACTGGTTCTTTATCTAGTCGATCGTAAGCCCGAGAACCGAATCGCCATGCAATACATCAAACCGATTCCAGAAGATTTTGATCCCAAGAAAGCTTCTTAAATCACCGATTTCTACTTGACAAGCGAGAAGGAGCACGATATAATGAGAAAAATTTAACCTTTAAGAGGTCCAGAGAGGCCTGCAAGGAAAGACAGAAAAAAGATCAGCGGACCGAGTCTAGCTGGTCAATTGTAGGACCTTGCCTTTGCGAGGTCTTTTTTGCTGAAAGAAAGAAGAGGAAACCAATGGTCAGTGACAGCTGTAAGAAACGGTTTGGAAAAATCATGATGGAAGACATGGAGCTAATCGCTCAAGAAGAGATTGCGCCACGAATTTTTTCAATGGTCTTGAAGGGGGAAATGGTGGAGCAGATGTTGCCGGGGCAGTTTCTCCATATCCGTGTACCGGATGACTCCAAGCTCCTTCGTCGTCCCATTTCTATCTCAGAGATTGATCTAGACAGCCAGACCTGTCGCCTCATCTATCGGGTAGAAGGAGGCGGAACGGCCATCTTTTCTCACTTGCCTGTCGGTAGCTTTCTCAGTGTCATGGGCCCGCAAGGAAATGGCTTTGACCTAAAAGATCTTGGCCAAGGGGCGCGTGCTTTGATCATCGGTGGCGGGATTGGAGTGCCTCCCTTGGTCCAAGTGGCTAAACAACTACATGAGCAAGGAGTAGAAGTCCATTCTGTCCTGGGATTTGCAAATAAAGAAGCAGTTATCCTTGAGGAAGAATTGAAGCAGTATGGTCTAGTAACTATTACAACCGACGATGGATCTTATGGCACAAAGGGATATGTCTCCACTATCGTTGACCAGATGGATCAGGAGTTTGATGCCATCTATTCTTGTGGGGCTCCCGGCATGCTCAAATACGTCAACAGCAAGTTCTATGACCATCCCCGCGCCTACATTTCTATGGAGTCCCGCATGGCTTGTGGGATGGGGGCTTGCTATGCCTGTGTGGTTCATCTGGAAAATGCAAGCCAAGCAGCCAATAAGCGCGTGTGTGAAGACGGGCCGGTCTTTGAAACCGGTACGATTGTGATGTAGGAGGACCGTATGACAGCAAATCGACTAGCCGTATCCTTACCTGGTTTAGACTTAAAAAATCCTATTATTCCAGCATCTGGCTGTTTTGGCTTTGGTCAGGAATACGCTAAATATTATGATTTGGATCTGCTTGGATCCATTATGATCAAGGCGACGACTGCTGAGGCTCGTTTTGGTAATCCGACGCCCCGTGTTGCTGAGACTCCCGCAGGCATGCTCAATGCCATTGGTCTCCAAAATCCAGGTGTAGACGTGGTCCTCGCCGAGAAACTCCCTTGGTTGGCTCAGCATTATCCAGATCTACCGATTATCGCCAACGTAGCTGGCTTCTCTAACGAAGAATATGCGACGGTTTCTAGAAAAATCTCTCAGGCACCAAATGTTAAAGCCATCGAGCTCAATATCTCCTGTCCCAATGTGGATCATGGCAACAATGGTCTCTTAATCGGGCAGGTTCCAGAATTGGCCTATAATGCGGTAAAAGCTGCGGTAGAAGCCTCCTCCGTTCCTGTCTATGTCAAATTAACGCCAAGTGTGGCAGACATCACTCAGGTCGCAAAAGCAGCAGAAGATGCGGGAGCGACTGGCTTGACCATGATCAATACTTTGGTCGGGATGCGCTTTGACCTCAAGTCTGGTAGGCCCATCATTGCCAATGGTACAGGAGGGATGTCAGGACCAGCTGTCTTCCCAGTAGCCTTGAAACTCATTCGTCAAGTAGCCCAATCGACTAAACTTCCGATTATCGGTATGGGAGGTGTCAATTCAGCAGAAGCAGCCATTGAAATGATGATTGCTGGTGCTTCAGCGATTGGAGTCGGTACTGCCAATTTCACCGATCCTTATGCTTGTCCAACCATTATCGAAGACCTACCACAGGTCATGGATCGATATGGCATTGACACGCTTGAGAATTTTCGGAAACATGTACGGGAAAATCTATTGTAAATCCTTGACTTTTCCCCCATATCGTACTACAATAAATAAAAACCTTTAAAGCAGTCCAGAGAGGCAGCTAAGGTTAGACGGTGAATCATGGTAGTTGTTCCTACCAAATTTTCGTGTAACCTTGCCTCGGCAAGGTTTTTTTGTAGACAAAATGATCAATCTTAAAAAGGAGTAATCCATGCGTGAAGAACGTCCTATTATCGCCCTTGACTTCCCAGCTTTCGAGGATGTCAAAAACTTTTTAGAGCATTTTCCAGAAGATGAAAAACTGTTTGTAAAAATTGGAATGGAATTTTTCTATGCAGTTGGTCCTGAAATTGTACATTACCTCAAAGGGCTTGGACACAGTATTTTCCTTGATTTAAAATTGCATGATATCCCTAATACAGTTAAATCAGCCATGTCCGTACTGGGGACCTTCGGAGTAGATATGGTGACGGTTCACGCAGCTGGTGGTGTAGAGATGATGCGCGAAGCCAAAGCAGCTCTTGGTGAAGGAGCTAAGTTGGTAGCCGTAACCCAGTTAACTTCGACCAGTGAAGAAGACATGCGTGATTGCCAAAACATCCAAACAACGGTCCAAGAATCAGTCGTTAATTATGCTCGCAAGGCCCAAGAAGCTGGCTTGGACGGCGTGGTCTGTTCAGCCCATGAAGTAGCCTTGATCAAAGATGCTACTTCATCAGATTTTGTATGTGTGACACCAGGGATTCGTCCTGCAGGAGCTGAAATCGGCGACCAAAAACGGGTTATGACACCACAAGAAGCCCATAAAATTGGATCGGACTATATTGTTGTTGGACGCCCAATTATTCAAGCAGAAAACCCATGGGACGCTTACCATGAAATTAAGAGACAGTGGAATGCGTAAGAGCTACTAAAAGTGAAACTTTTGTAGCTCTACGGGAAGTCCGATAGGACCTTCCCTAACTTACTCACTAACCTGTAAAGTTTATTCTTTAAATCTATTTTGGATTTAATTCGTATATGATTAAAATCGTAAAAAGGAGTTATCATGTCATTAGCTAAAGATATTGCCAACCATCTTTTAAAAATTGAAGCCGTTTATTTGAAACCAGAAGAACCTTTTACTTGGGCTTCTGGAATCAAGTCCCCTATTTATACGGATAACCGCGTGACCCTTGCTTATCCAGAAACTCGTACCTTGATTGAGAATGGATTCGTGGATAAAATCAAGGAAGCTTTCCCTGAAGTCGAAGTGATTGCGGGGACAGCAACTGCGGGGATTCCTCATGGAGCCATTATTGCAGATAAGATGAATCTGCCATTTGCCTACATCCGTAGCAAACCAAAAGATCATGGCGCTGGAAACCAAATCGAAGGCCGTGTACCACAAGGTCAAAAGATGGTGGTGGTTGAAGATTTGATTTCTACTGGTGGATCTGTCTTGGATGCTGTTGCAGCTGCAAAACGTGAAGGAGCAGACGTCCTTGGTGTGGTAGCGATCTTTACTTACCAATTGGAGAAAGCTGATAAGAAATTTGCGGAAGCTGGCGTTCAACTCGAAACCTTGTCAAACTACACAGAATTGATCCACTTGGCAGAAGAACAGGGCTACATTACCTCTGAAGGATTAGAGTTGTTGCACCGTTTCAAAGAAAACCAAGAAACTTGGCAAGACAAATAATATAACTGAGAGTGGGACATAAATCGGTAATTCGTTAGAATTCGATT
>NZ_MRXX01000001.1:14821-39515 GCF_016642265.1 Streptococcus lactarius | reverse complement strand
TTGTCCCAGCCTCTTTTTATACTCTTTTCACTAGTTGGTGGTTAACTTGAAACCCAAAGTAAAATCCGGTATGATAGTAGTAATTGTTTTCATTAGAGGAAGGATAAAAACTAATTTAAGGGAGAAAAAATGACAAAAGAACATTATTTGCAATTGAAAAAGGAATTTAAAATTAGATTTACAATTACTATCGTCCTAGCTATAATCGCTAGTGTATTTTATATTAAGATATTACTCAGCAACTCTCGTGAAGTACCATATTTTATAATTTGTATTGGAACTCTCATCTTAACCAATCAGTCATTGATTGCACCTGTTTTTTATAAGAAAAAAGCAGCTGAGGAGGAACATCCAGAATGGAAGAATTTATCAACAAAGGGAGTAGAAATTCCTCAGGAAGAAATTCAAAAACGAAATGGGATATCGATCCTAGCTTTCATCATTGTAATTGTTGGATTCTTCATGTTATACCGACCAGCTCCAAAAACGGATGTAGGGACTGAGGTAATAAAAACTAATAGCGAGATTCAGTCTGTTCCGGAAAGTTCAACAGATAAAGAGTCTAGCACGGTCTCTAATTTAACACCACAGGATGTTCAAACCTTACAAGAATTGAAAGAGGATATCGAATCAAACACCCCATCAGATTCACCATCACTGGATATCAACAAAGCAAAAGATCTTGCAGAAAAGGCACAGCAACAAAATTGGTTGAAAAGAGGAGAGTAAGGATTCCTCTTCTATACATTCTTGATAGATTTATAGGAGATTTTAATTGATAAAGTTAAATTCATTATCGATTATTGAAACAATTTTTATTATTAAGAAAGATAACTCGAAAAAATAAATTGGTTTTCTAGAGAGGATTTAACGGTTTTGTTTTGGCTTATTTTGGGAATGATGACTCTTGTTTTCCTGATCATACTGCTGATCTTTTACACCTTGTATCTTCGTGAAATGAAGGTAAAAACATCATCAACCGCACAAGTTATGGGAGAAGTCGTTGCTTTTGATTCCAAAAATCAACTCCTTGTATCCTTGCCTGTGGTGGAATATCAAGTCGGTGTCGAAAGCTACCAAAAGACCTTTAGCTATGCTTATTTTATAGAGACCTCTTCTAAGTCAAAACAGACAGATGTTTTTGATAGAAGGTACATTCTTGGATCAGGCAAAAATCTGGATTTACGGTTGATTTTTCCAATCGGCTCTCCCATGACAGCCTTTTATCATCCAGACGACCCCCAGATAGGTTTTGTCGAACGTTATGCCGGCTTAGTTGGTTTCTATAAAATTGGAATGATATTAGCAGTTGGAATTTATCTGGGACTATTATGTATTTTATTCCTAGTGTTTTAGGATTGAAAATTAAGGTAAAGAGTAAAAAATTGGTTTGATAAAATGAGTGTATCCATAAATTTTATCTCAGAACAATTGTCCTTTCACTTTACAGTTGACATTGACTCCAAAACAGCAGAAATGCTGTTTTTTTGGTATAATGGACCTATGTTATCGAAAAGTAAACGTACCTTATTTGGCTTCCTGCATCTTGTCTTGTTGCTTCTCATGGTCCACTGGTTGTATACAAGTGTGGTGTATCTACAAGAAATTTCAAATATTGCGATTTTCATTGCTGTCTTCTTGTTTCTTCTAACTTGGTTGCTACGTGATCGGCTAAAGATAGCCTATGTTTGGCTGATCCAGCATAAAAAAGGTTTCCTGATTGGAGCCGTTATTTGTCAGTTTGTGATGATGGTTTGTGCGGAGCTCTTTATCCGTCGAGATGCTGCGGTTGTTTTTAAGGGAGCTTTTGATCTTCTTAAGCAATCTTCCATCACCAACTACCTCAGTCGCAATCCCAATAACATTCCGCTCTTTCTCTATGAAAAGTTTTTCTACGTGATCTTTGGTTCTAGCGGTTTGTGGGTCATGCAGCTTCTCAACATACTCTATGTCAATTTGGGTGCCGTCCTCTTGTACAAGCTGTCCCAGAAGCATTTCAGTCAAAAAATAGCTGATTTGGCTTTTGTCTTTTATGTGAGCTTGATTTGCTATTCGCCTTATTTTTATTCCATGTACACGGATATTCTACCCATCCCATTGATCACCCTACAGCTATGGTGGGTACTTGACCTTCTGAAGGCTGATGATGCAGTCATCTCTTGGAAAGAGCTGCTAGGACTGAGTGTTTTATCAGGCGTTGCCATGTTGATCCGTCCAACGACGATTATTGTCATGATCGCCTTTTGGGCTGTGCTTTTCTTCCGTGGTAATTGGAAGTCCTTTGGCAAGATCGCTATGGTGACGGGCCTTGCGACGGGCTTTGTCTTTGCTGGCTTGAATACCGCGGTGGAGCATCAGTCGGTTGTGCCGATTTTGAAAAAGGAAGGTCTTGCTAAGGGTCCACTCTTGTTTATCAATTTAGGCTTGACGGATATGGGACATAACCAGGAGGATATGAAAGAGGGCTTGCTGGCTTATATCGATGAGGACAAGCGGTCGGATTATAACAATGGCCTCTTTAAGAAAGAAAATGTCATCAAAGAAATCAAGCGCCGTCTCAAAGAGTATGGTCCTTGGGGCTTGCTGGGGCACATCTATTACAAGCAGTCCTTGACAGTGGCAGAGGGGACACTTGGTTGGCTTTATCGTGACGTGGAGTACGAAAAGACCCCATTTATCAATCCTCTCTATGAGCCACTGACGAAAAACAATGGTCTGGCAAAATGGGTACGGACTTACTTCCTCAGCATCGACCGTCCGCAATACAAGTATTATGAATTTGTAAAGCAGTTGATCTGGATTGTCCTGTCAGCTGGCTTGGTTGGGGCCTTTCTCAAACGTCGAGATACAGATGCCTTCAATTTCCTTTCCTTAGCGGTCTTTGGTGGCTTGCTCTTCTTGACCATTTTTGAAGGTGGGAAGACCCGCTACCTCATCCAATTCTTGCCGCAAATTATACTAGTCGCTTCGATCGGTCTAGCAGGATTCAGTAAGAAAGAAAATACATAAAAACTCTCGCTTGTTTGACAGGCAGAAAAAGAGGTTGGATAATATGTCCAGCCTTTTTTTATCCAGTGGATCTGCGCCAAATGTATGGTATTTTCTCATTCTAAAACCACTAATTGCAGTTAGTGGTTTTTTCTGTTATAACGGCAATTGACTGACTACGTTATTGACTACGTTTTTATTTATTTGAGCGATATGTGACCACGTCTAAAATACAGTAAAATCAACTAACCACATCTAATGAATACCTGATAGAATGTGATTTAGTTTTGTGGTATAATGGAAGGTAAGAATTTATTGGACAGGGGAGAGTTTTCATGGAGCATTCACCATGGCATGAAGCCATCAAATCCCACCTTCCTGAAGGGTATTTTCATCAGATCAATGACTTTATGAATGAGGTCTATAACAAAGGAGTGGTCTATCCACCGCGTGATAAGGTTTTTAAGGCCTTGCAGACAACGGAGATGGATCAGGTCAAGGTTTTGATTTTAGGACAAGATCCCTATCATGGACCAGATCAAGCACAAGGCTTAAGTTTTTCTGTTCCGGATCATGTGCCAGCGCCGCCTTCTTTGCAAAATATTCTCAAAGAATTGCGCTCAGATATTGGAGAGAAGCGGTCGCATGATCTGACCTCTTGGGCAGAGCAAGGAGTGCTCTTGCTCAATGCCTGCTTGACGGTTCCTGCTGGTCAGGCCAATGGCCATGCGGGTCAAATTTGGGAACCGTTCACAGATGCTGTGATCAAGGTGGTCAATGATTCAGAGGAGCCTGTTGTCTTCATCCTCTGGGGATCTTATGCCCGTAAGAAAAAGCCTCTGATTACCCACGATCGACATTTGGTCCTTGAATCAGCTCACCCAAGTCCCTTATCGGCCTACCGAGGATTCTTTGGGTCCCAGCCCTTTTCAAAAACCAATCAATTTTTGACAGAGGCGGGACGTGAGCCGATTGATTGGTTAAGATAGGAGAAAGAAATGCCACAATTAGCAACAATTTGTTACATTGACAACGGGAAAGAATTTCTCATGTTGCATCGCAATAAAAAGCCCAATGATGTCCATGAAGGTAAATGGATCGGGGTTGGTGGAAAATTAGAACGCGGGGAAACCCCTCAGGAGTGTGCGGCGCGTGAGATTTTTGAGGAGACGGGACTAAGAGCCAAGCCAGTCTTAAAAGGGATCATTACCTTTCCTGAGTTTACACCTGATCTGGATTGGTACACTTATGTCTTCAAGGTGACCGAGTTTGAAGGAGAATTGATCGAATGTAACGAAGGGACACTAGAGTGGGTGCCTTATGATCAAGTCCTCTTAAAACCAACCTGGGAGGGGGACCACACCTTTGTCGAGTGGTTGTTAGAGGATAAACCCTTCTTTTCAGCAATGTTTCGCTATGACGGCGACCGCTTGTTAGAGTCGCATGTTGATTTTTATGAATAAAGGAGAATGCAATGGTTGTCATTAAAAATGGTCGTGTCATGGATCCAAAGACCGGTTTGGATCAAGTCTGTGACCTTCGCATTGAGGGAAAGAAAATTGTAGAGATTGCTGAAAATCTCCCAACGGATGGAGAAGAGGTGCTTGATGCTTCAGGTCTAGTGGTAGCTCCTGGTTTGATCGATGTGCACGTGCATTTCCGTGAACCCGGCCAAACCCATAAAGAAGATATCCATACTGGTGCTTTAGCAGCAGCTGCGGGTGGGTTTACTCGAGTAGTCATGATGGCCAATACCAATCCGACTATTTCAGATATTGCTACCTTAGAGGAAGTCTTAGCTTCTGCAGCCAAGGAAAATCTCCACATTCGTACGGTTGCGACGGTGACCAAGAATTTTGACGGTCAACACCTGACAGATTTTGAAGCCCTGCTTAAGGCTGGTGCGGTAGGATTTTCAGATGATGGGATTCCTCTTCAAAGCACCAAGGTTGTCCGCCAAGCCTTGGAAGAAGCTAAGCGTCTAGGGACCTTTATTAGTCTGCATGAAGAAGACCCTGAGTTGAACGGCATTCTTGGTTTAAATGAACATATTGCTAAGGAACACTTCCATGTCTGTGGGGCTACGGGTGTGGCCGAATACTCGATGGCTGCGCGGGATGCCATGATTGCCCATGCGACAGGTGCCCACCTTCATATCCAACACCTTTCCAAGGAAGAAAGTGTCAAGGTTGTGGAATTTGCCCAAGGATTAGGAGCTCATGTGACGGCAGAAGTAGCTCCCCAACACTTTTCAAAAACAGAAAGTCTCCTCTTGACCAAGGGAAGCAATGCCAAGATGAACCCACCCCTTCGCTTGGAATCAGACCGTCTAGCAGTGATTGAAGGCTTGAAGTCAGGCGTCATCTCCGTGATTGCGACGGATCACGCGCCTCACCATTCGGATGAGAAGAATGTTCCTGATATTACCAAGGCACCATCTGGAATGACCGGTCTTGAAACCTCACTTTCTCTTGGATTGACCTACTTGGTGCATGCAGGACATTTGAGCCTCATGCAGTTGCTAGAAAAGATGTCCTATAATCCAGCACGTCTCTATAATTTTGATGCTGGATATATCGCAGTAGATGGACCAGCAGATTTGACTCTCTTTGATCCGGAAGCAGACCGCCTAGTATCGGATCATTTCGCTTCAAAAGCTGGAAATTCCCCATTTGTGGGTGAAACATTAAAAGGGAAAGTTGCTTATACTATCTGTGATGGACAAGTGATTTTCCAAGGATAAGCGATCGTATTCATATGAATCTTAAAAAAATGATGCAAGGCTTGGTTTTCTTTTTAACCAG
This sequence comes from Streptococcus lactarius, assembly GCF_016642265.1. Classification (GTDB taxonomy): domain Bacteria; phylum Bacillota; class Bacilli; order Lactobacillales; family Streptococcaceae; genus Streptococcus; species Streptococcus lactarius. Next base: position 33,723 of record NZ_MRXX01000001.1, on the reverse strand, counting down.
CCTTCTTGTCTTTGTCTTTCTATTTCGTGCTTTGCTCCCGACTGCATCTCCTCGTATGACCAAGCCCAAAACGTCTGCAAAAGAAATCACCTATACTTATGTAGCTCTAGGAGATTCACTGACCGAAGGAGTAGGGGATAGCACCAAGCAAGGAGGCTTTGTGCCCATCCTTGCCCAAAGTCTGTCCAATGAAAATGACGGTCACTACCAGCCTGTCAACTATGGTGTAGCTGGAAATACAAGTGATCAGATTTTAGATCGACTCAAGAAGCAAACAGACCTTCAGAAGGATCTCAAGAAGGCGCATGTCATGACCTTAACGGTTGGAGGAAATGATCTACGCAAAGTTGTTGTCGATCATCTGAGTGATTTTTCTCAATCAGATATCCGAAAACCGCTCAAGAATTATACAGCTAACCTCAAAGAAATGATCACAAAAGCCAGAAAGGACAATCCCCATCTTCCCATTTATGTAGTGGGGATTTACAATCCTCTTTACCTGAATTTTCCTGAATTAACCAGTATTCAGACGGCTGTAGATCGTTGGAATGAGACGACGGAAGAAACCATCGCACAATTTGATCAGGTCTATTTCGTTCCGATCAATGATGCCCTGTATAAAGGAATCGACGGGAAAATGGGTGTGTCAGAAGTCAGTGATGGCAAGGCGACGATTGCTAACGATGCCTTGTATGAAGAAGATCGTTTTCACCCCAACAACACAGGTTATGAAAAGATGAAACAAGCAATATTGGAGAAAATCAATGCGACTAAGAAAACTTGGAATTAACGGAATCCCCAAGAAAGACCAACTAGCTCAGATTAAAAAAATCAATATTTGGAAATGGCTCTTTTTAGGCTTGGTGAGTCTCCTTGTAGCTCTAGGCCTTGTGGTACAAAGCCGATTGGCAACACCTAGAGAAGATGTCCGTCAGCTCCAACGGACTGCAAAGACTAGTGACGTCCAAGTTGGGACCATGACGACAACCAGAGATCAGTTCAATGACACCATTAAACATCTGCTAAAAAAATACCATTTATCCGATTACAAGGTCTATGCGGACAACCAACAAATCTTGCTAGAAGGGCAGTTGAGTCTTCTGGGCAAATCCTACCCCTTGTACATTTACTTCCAACCATCCAAATTGGAAAACGGAAATATTCTTTTGAGTGTCAAGGACTTTTCAGTGGGAAGCTTCCAAATCCCCCAAAAGATGGTCTTGCAGCTCTTGAGTAAAAATAAAAACATCCCAAAATTCGTTCAGATCTCACCTAAGCAGTCCACCATCACCATTCTCTTGTCGGAAATGGACAACGACTTTGGAATCTATGCCAAGGCCAATACCATTGATCTCTATAATGACAAGATCGTTTTTGATTTGTATCAGAAGAAGTAGGGCAAAAGGGGATATTTTGTTTCTATTCAAAAAATTCAGAATATTACAGAAAATTCTTGACATTGCTTTTTCCCTATGCTAAAATACTAAACAAGACATTGAACAAAGGAGAAAGTCAAACATGAAAACAGCTAAGTTTATTCAATTTGCTTTGTTGTTGAGGTATAAGGGCTAGTGCAGAAGCATTAGTCCTGTTTGGCTTACCAAGCGGGCAGAAACATCTCGCTTGGTTGACCGAGTGAGATGTTTTTCTTTATATCCACTACATAGAAATGAGGAGACCCTATGCGTAAAGTTGAATTTTTAGATACCAGTCTTCGAGATGGTGAACAAACACCGGGTGTAAATTTTTCGATCAAGGAAAAAGTTTCCATTGCCAAACAATTGGAAAAATGGGGTATTTCTGCTATTGAAGCAGGTTTTCCTGCAGCAAGTCCTGATTCCTTCACAGCTGTGAAAGAGATTGCAAAGGTCTTGACCAAGACAGCTGTGACAGGTTTGGCCCGTTCTGTCAAATCAGATATTGATGCTTGTTATGAAGCCTTAAAGGATGCCAAGTATCCGCAAGTTCACGTCTTTATCGCAACCAGTCCCATTCATCGGGAGTTTAAACTCAACAAGAGCAAGGAAGAAATTCTTAAAGCCATTAAAGAGCACGTTTCATATGCGCGTTCAAAGTTTGAGGTTGTGGAGTTCTCACCAGAAGATGCGACACGGACGGAATTGGATTTCCTCTTGCAAGTTGTCCAGACTGCGGTCGACGCAGGGGCTAGCTACATCAATATTCCTGATACAGTCGGTTTCACGACACCAGCAGAGTATGGCGCGATTTTCAAATACTTGATTGACCATGTCAAGACGGACCGCGAGATTATCTATTCCCCTCATTGCCATGATGATCTAGGAATGGCAGTGGCGAATAGCCTTGCTGCTGTCAAAAATGGGGCCCGCCGTGTGGAAGGGACCATCAATGGGATCGGTGAACGGGCTGGAAATGCAGCGCTTGAAGAAGTAGCGGTCGCTCTTAATATTCGCGAAGACTATTACCAGGTTGAAAGTCCGATTGTCCTTAATGAAACCATCAATACTTCTGAGTTGGTTTCTCGTTACTCTGGGATTCCAATTCCTAAAAACAAAGCGGTTGTTGGTGGCAATGCCTTTTCACATGAGTCTGGAATTCACCAAGATGGGGTCCTTAAAAACCCGCTTACTTATGAAATCATCACCCCTGAGTTGGTGGGCGTCAAGAGCAACAGTCTTCCTCTTGGAAAATTGTCTGGTCGCCATGCCTTTATTGAGAAACTCCATGAGTTAGGACTTGATTTCTCAGAGGAAGATATCCAACCATTATTTGCCAAGTTCAAATCTCTGGCAGACAAAAAACACGAGATCACCGATGCCGATATCCGCGCCCTTGTTGCCGGTACAGCAGTAGAAAATCCAGATGGCTTCCAATTTAACGATCTCCGCTTGTCGACCAATGCCGATGAAAGTATTTCTGCAGCAGTTAGCCTTAGAAATGAAGAGGGAGAAGTGCTTGAATTCTTGGCTGATGGTCAAGGATCTGTCGAAGCCATCTTTAATGCGATTGATAAATTCTTCAACCAAACTGTTCGCTTGACATCTTACAATATCGATGCGGTGACCGATGGGATTGACGCCCAAGCTCGTGTCTTGGTATCCGTGGAAAATGTCGATACAGATACGATTTTCAATGCCTCTGGCTTGGACTTTGACGTATTGAAGGCGTCAGCGATTGCCTATATCAATGCCAATACCCTAGTGCAAAAAGAGAATGCGGGTGAGATGGGACGAGCTGTTTCTTACCGTGATCTTCCACAAGCCTAAGAGGAAATGAACATGACAAAGAAAATTGTAACACTTGCAGGAGATGGGATTGGCCCTGAGATCATGGCAGCTGGGCTAGAGGTCCTTGCAGCCGTTGCTCCCAAAATTGGCTTTGATTATAGCCTAGAAGACAAACCTTTTGGGGGTGCTGGGATTGATGCCGCTGGTCATCCACTTCCCCAAGATACTCTAGAAGCAGCGAAAGGAGCGGATGCTATTCTTCTTGCGGCCATCGGAAGTCCGGAGTATGACCATGCTCCTGTTCGTCCAGAACAAGGTTTGCTCGCTATTCGTAAGGAATTAAATCTTTTTGCAAATATTCGCCCTGTACGGATTTTTGACGCCTTGAAACACCTGTCTCCTTTGAAACCAGAGCGTATCGAGGGTGTCGACTTCGTGGTTGTGCGTGAATTGACAGGTGGGATTTACTTTGGAGAGCATATTTTGAAAGAAGATACAGCGCGCGATATCAATGATTACAGCGCAGAAGAAATCCGTCGGATTATGCGCCAAGCCTTCAAGATTGCACAAGGACGTGGCAAGAAAGTGACCAGTATCGATAAGCAAAATGTTCTGGCAACGTCTAAATTGTGGCGGCAAGTAGCAGAAGAAGTTGCCAAAGAATTTCCAGATGTGACTTTAGAGCACCAGCTTGTCGATAGTGCGGCTATGATCATGATCACCAATCCAGCTCGCTTTGATGTTGTCGTAACAGAGAATCTATTTGGAGATATCTTATCTGACGAATCGAGCGTTCTTCCAGGAACACTAGGCGTGATGCCGTCTGCCAGTCATTCTGACCAAGGGCCAAGCATGTACGAGCCGATTCATGGTTCAGCACCAGATATTGCTGGTCAAGGCATTGCCAATCCGATTTCCATGATCCTGTCCGTTGCCATGATGCTCCGAGACAGTTTTGGAGAAACAGCAGGTGCAGAAATGATCGAAGAAGCTGTCAATCAAACCTTGAATCAGGGGATTTTGACCCGAGATCTAGGTGGTCAGGCTTCGACTGCAGAGATGACAACAGCTATCATAAGGAATCTCTAAGATGACTTGGAGAGATCGCTGTTTAATGGTCATTGCTCTTTGGAATAGTATGGTCTTTCTGACCTATGGATTAGATAAGCGAAAAGCCATCCAAAACAGATGGCGGATTCCTGAAAAGGTCCTCTTACTCGAGAGCTGGCTGCTTGGTGGATTTGGAGCTCTTCTAGGTGGGCATCTCTTTCACCACAAGGTACGGAAATGGTATTTCCAAGCCACCTGGTGGATGAGTAGCCTTCTCTTAGCAGGTATCCTCTTTCTAATCCTTCGATGGATTCCCTAGCAACAAGATAAATGGAGAAAGACGATGAGTGGAAAATCTATCTTTGATAAACTTTGGGACCGCCACGTGATTACAGGAGTGGAAGGGCAACCCCAACTCATGTATGTGGACCAACACTATATCCACGAAGTGACGAGTCCCCAAGCCTTTCAAGGATTACGGGATGCAGGACGCAAGGTTCGCCGACCCGATTTAACCTTTGGAACCTTTGATCACAATGTTCCAACGGTTAATATTTATGATATACGAGATGTCATTTCAAAGGCCCAGATTGACAAATTAGCTGAGAATGTAGTAGAATTCGGGATCGAACATGCAGCTCACGGTTCAGAAAAACAAGGGATTGTTCATATGATAGGCCCTGAAACCGGTCGGACCCAGCCTGGGAAATTTATTGTCTGTGGAGACAGCCATACCGCAACCCACGGAGCCTTTGGTGCCATTGCCTTTGGGATTGGAACCAGTGAAGTGGAGCATGTCTTTGCCACCCAAACCATCTGGCAAGTCAAACCAAAGAAGATGTTGGTCGAATTCACCGGAACCCCACAAAAAGGGATCTATTCAAAAGATTACATCTTAGCTTTGATAGCACGCTATGGTGTTGCGTGTGGAGTTGGCTATGTCGTAGAGTATCGGGGGGAAGCGATTGATCGCTTGACCATGGAAGAACGCATGACCATCTGCAACATGTCGATCGAGTTTGGATCCAAAATGGGGATCATGAATCCAGATGAGACGACCTTTGACTACATTCGGGGACGCGAATGTGTGCCAAGTGATTTTGAGACCGCAGTAGCTGACTGGAAGACCCTGGTCAGTGATGACGATGCGGTATATGACAAGGTCATCCGTATGGATGTATCTGAACTAGCTCCGATGGTGACTTGGGGGACCAATCCTTCTATGGGAGTGGATTTTGAGACACCCTTCCCAGAGATTCGGGACATGAATGATGAACGGGCTTATCATTATATGGATTTAGAACCTGGTCAAAAACCAGCAGACATTGAATTGGGCTATATCTTTATCGGTTCCTGTACCAATGCGCGTCTCAGTGATTTAGAGCTGGCAGCCAAGTTTGTGAAAGGCAAAAAAATCGCACCCAACTTAACAGCCATTGTCGTACCGGGCTCTCGTCCGGTCAAGCATGCCGCTGAAAAGTTGGGCTTGGATCAAATCTTTATGGATGCAGGCTTTGAATGGCGTGATCCAGGTTGCTCGATGTGTCTCGGGATGAACCCAGACAAGGTGCCGGATGGCGTCCACTGTGCCTCTACTAGCAATCGAAACTTTGAAGATCGCCAAGGGTTTGGGGCCAAAACTCATCTTTGTAGCCCCGCTATGGCCGCTGCAGCAGCAATTGCTGGTCGCTTTGTCGATGTGCGCCAATTGCCAGAAGTCGAGTAAAAGGAGGAATCATGGAGAAATTTACCATTTATACGGGGACAACGGTTCCCTTGATGAACGATAATATCGATACCGACCAAATCCTCCCCAAGCAATTCTTGAAGTTGATTGATAAAAAAGGTTTTGGGAAATACCTCATGTATGCTTGGCGCTACTTGGATGACCAGTATACCGAGGATCCAGATTTTATCTTTAATAAGCCAGAATACCGCAAGGCAACCATTTTGATCACTGGTGACAATTTTGGGGCAGGTTCCTCTCGGGAACACGCAGCCTGGGCATTGGCAGATTATGGTTTTAAAGTCGTGATCGCTGGATCTTTCGGAGATATCCATTACAATAATGAACTAAATAATGGCATGCTGCCGATTGTGCAACCTCTAGAGGTTCGTCAAAAACTGGCAAGCTTGAAGCCCACAGATCCAGTAACGGTGGATTTGGAAGAGCAGAAGATCATTTTGCCTGTAGGAGAGTTTCGCTTCGAGATCGATCAAGATTGGAAGCACAAATTGCTCAATGGGCTGGATGATATTGGGATTACGCTTCAGTACGAAGACTTGATCGCAGCATATGAGAAGAATCGGCCAGCTTACTGGCAGTGATAAAATTGTATACTTAATTATGAATTTTCTGAAAATATATTGAATTTTTCATGATTTTTTGATAAACTACTAAAAAGAATAGAAAAGGAAAGAGACTTATGACAAGACACATTCAATGGGACGGAACACTTTCACAAGAAGGATTTGATATTTTGAAGGGAGAGGGTGGTTGTATCGTCTGCCCTACAAAAGTCGGCTACATCATCATGACCAGTGACAAGGCCGGCTTGGAACGGAAGTTTGAAGCCAAAGAACGCAACCGTAACAAACCTGGTGTAGTTCTTTGCGGAAGTATGGATGAACTTCGTGCCCTTGCACAATTGAATCCTGAAATCGAAGCCTTCTACCAAAAACATTGGGATGAAGATATCTTGCTTGGTTGTATCCTTCCATGGCGCGAAGATGCTTATGCAAAATTGCAAGCCTTCGGAGATGGACGTGAAGAACTCATGACAGACGTTCGTGGAACCAGCTGTTTTGTCATTAAATTTGGGAAAGCTGGTGAGCAAATCGCCAAAGAAATGTGGGAAAAAGAAGGCAAGATGGTTTATGCTTCTTCGGCTAACCCTTCAGGGAAAGGAAATCGCGGGAAGGTCGAAGGAATTGGTGAGCGCATCGAAGGTGCTGTGGACTTGGTTATCGAAGCCGATGACTATGTAGCTTCTATCCAACCAGACAAGACCGTCGAAACTCGCTATGAACAAGGAGTGATGGTTTCTATGGTGGATGCAGAAGGTAAACTCATTCCAGAACAAGGAGCAGGCAGCCGTTCTGTCAATACTTGTCCAGTCGTGATCCGTAAGGGATTGGATATCGATAAGATCATGATGCACTTATCTGATCATTTCAACTCTTGGAACTACCGCCAAGGGGAGTACTATTAAGAAATAGAAAAAAGCATTCCAATTGGGATGCTTTTTTTGTGCTCAAATTAGGTTCTGGTATACTAATGTTAGTAATTGTTCAAAGAATATAAATGAGTTCTAATTTTAAAAATTATCAATAATTTACCGAAACTTTCCTCCGTGAGAAAAGTTCTAGAAACACTATTGTTTCTAGAACTCGGGAGTTTTGAAACCTTAGGTTCAAAACTAAGTCATGGAACTTCTTTGAAGTTCGCTGACGTCCGTACTCACCTAAGGAAAGTTTTTAAGGTAATATTGTAATTTCGTTTTGAATGCTCTTTTTGTGAAAGGATAAAAGATGGTATAATAGAGACAAAAGATGTTCCGAACAAGGAATAAGCCGTTATTTTTAGTCCAATCAAAAAAACTAGAGCGCAGGCTCTAGTTTTTTGGTTGTTGGTGGGTGATGTTCTTTCCCCAAGGGATGAGATTTTCTTTTTTCTCTTTGATCCGTTGGATATTGTCTTTATGACGAAGAATGATCAAGGTCGCTAAGGCCAAGACAATGATTGTAAAAAGCGGATCATAACCGTGCAAGATCCATCCAGTCAAAGGGAGAAGAAGGACTGATAAAATGGCGAGTAGAGCAACAGTTACACTCGAAAACGAGATCATACTGGTTAAATATAGGCTAGCTACAAAATACACAGCTAAGATCAGTAGTAGAACAGGCGAGAAGCCAAGTAAGACACCAGCACTAGTTGCCACTGCTTTTCCGCCTTTAAATCCAGCAAAAACTGGGAAAGTGTGGCCTAAAACAGCTAAGAGGCCAAAGACCATTGGTGAGATCCCCTGAATTCCAAAGAAAGTCGGAAGAAGGACTGCCAGTGTTCCTTTCAAGAGATCAATCGCAAAGACGATGATCCCAGCTTTCTTCCCTAAAATCCGAAAGGTATTGGTCGTTCCAGTATTACCTGAGCCATGTTCTCGTAAATTAATATTAAAAAAGACTTTTCCAATCCATAATCCCGAAGGAATGGAGCCTAACAGATAGGCCAAAATTAAAATACTTATTTCTTTCATCATACCTTCATTATATCAAAAAGCCATCAATAGAAAAAGCAATTTTTGTAGTTCAAGTGTGACATCTGAAGAAAGTGTTTAGCTAGCATTTTATACTTAGATATAGAAATCTCCATATAAAGAGAAAAAATTTTGCAAAATTTCCTAAAAAACTGTAATATAGAAAAGATGAACAAACAGGAGGTTCCTTGTGGCAAAAAAGGAAATCAATATTAATAATTATAATGACGATGCCATTCAGGTACTAGAAGGGTTAGATGCGGTCCGTAAACGTCCAGGGATGTACATCGGATCGACCGATGGAAACGGCTTGCATCATATGGTCTGGGAGATCGTTGACAATGCAGTCGATGAAGCCTTGTCTGGCTTTGGCTCACAAATCGATGTGACCATCAATAAAGACGGTTCACTATCCGTGGTAGACCAAGGACGGGGGATGCCGACAGGGATGCATGCTATGGGTAAACCAACCGTTGAGGTGATCTTTACGGTCCTCCACGCTGGAGGAAAGTTTGGTCAAGGAGGCTATAAGACATCTGGAGGTCTTCACGGAGTGGGATCGTCCGTCGTGAATGCTCTCTCTAGCTGGCTTGAGGTAGAAATTACCCGTGATGGAGCTGTCTACAAGCAACGCTTTGAAGATGGTGGGAAGCCTGTCACTACTCTTGAGAAGATAGGAACGGCTCCCAAGTCTAAGACCGGGACCAAGGTTACCTTTATGCCGGATCCAACCATCTTTTCAACGACAGATTTCAAATTTAATACCATTGCTGAGCGGATCAAAGAGTCAGCCTTCTTGCTTAAGGACGTGACGCTGACGCTGACCGACCTCCGTAAGGAAGAAGACAACCATGTGGCCTTTCACTATGAAAATGGGGTTCAGGATTTCGTTGAATACTTGAACGAAGACAAGGAAACCCTGACACCTGTTCTCTACTTTAATGGGGAGTCAGATGGTTTTCAGGTAGAAGTAGCCATGCAATACAATGATGGTTACTCTGATAACATCTTATCTTTTGTCAATAATGTCCGTACCAAAGATGGCGGAACCCATGAGACTGGCCTGAAGACAGCCATTACCAAGGCCATGAACGACTATGCAAGAAAGACCGGACTTCTCAAAGAAAAAGACAAGAATCTGGAAGGATCAGACTACCGCGAAGGTTTGTCTGCTGTTCTTTCAATCTTGGTCCCAGAAGCTCATTTGCAGTTTGAAGGACAAACCAAAGACAAATTAGGGAGTCCCCTGGCTCGTCCAGTCGTCGATAGCATTGTTTCGGATAAATTAACCTTCTTCCTCATGGAAAATGGGGAGTTGGCTTCCAGTCTGATCCGTAAAGCTATCAAGGCCCGGGATGCACGGGAAGCAGCTCGAAAAGCGCGGGATGAAAGCCGAAATGGCAAGAAGAATAAGAAAGACAAAGGGCTCCTATCTGGTAAATTGACCCCAGCCCAGTCTAAAAATCCTGCTAAAAACGAACTCTACCTAGTCGAAGGAGACTCAGCTGGTGGTTCTGCTAAGCAAGGCCGAGACCGTAAGTTCCAAGCCATTCTCCCCCTTCGTGGGAAGGTTCTCAATACTGAGAAGGCCAATATGAGTGACATCCTCAAAAATGAGGAAATCAACACCATGATCTACACCATTGGTGCAGGAGTTGGTGCAGACTTTACAGTTGCAGATGCCAACTATGACAAAATTATTATCATGACCGATGCGGATACGGATGGAGCCCACATTCAGACCTTGCTCCTAACTTTTTTCTATCGCTATATGCGGCCTTTGGTAGAAGCCGGACATGTCTACATCGCGCTTCCTCCTCTTTATAAAATGTCGAAAGGCAAAGGCAAGAAAGAAGAAGTGGCCTATGCATGGACAGATAGCGAATTAGAGGAGTTGCGTCGGACCTTTGGCCGTGGAGCAACCCTCCAACGTTATAAAGGATTGGGGGAAATGAATGCAGACCAGCTTTGGGAAACAACTATGAACCCAGAAACCCGTACCTTAATTCGCGTCACCATTGATGACTTGGCTCGTGCGGAACGCCGTGTCTCCGTTCTCATGGGCGATAAGGCAGCACCACGCCGCCAATGGATCGAAGATAACGTTAAGTTTACCTTGGAAGAAACGACAGCGTTTTAAGAGAGAAAAACATATGGATAAACAAAAATTAATATCTTTTTTCTGTGATCTTACTGGGATGGATTTGGACAAGCTTTTAGAGGGGCTGGGAATAGATGAAATACTTGAACTCCAAAAAATTCAAAATGCAGTAAACGATTTTGAAAAATATATATTGGAGAGACATGGCGAAAATCCTAGTTATGAGGGTATAGCTAAGTTCTGGGAGGAAAACCAAGTTTCTGAAGAGCTTATAAAAATTCAATATAACTGGAATAGTAAATATAAAGATTATGAAGAATTTAAAACTTATTTAAAGAAGTTATATGATGACAAAGAAGATATAGATAAGGATTTATCTATTAGTCTTATGGATGAGCTTTATCAACAATTAATAAAAACAATTCAAGAAACCTCGCAATTTTCACAAGCAGACATAGCTACTCTACTAACTATCAATTCACTTACACATTCTCAAATTGATAGTTTTGGAAATAACATTGATGAATTGACACACCAAAATGATAATGTAAAAATAAATAATTGTGAAAGAATCAAACAATCAGCTAAAAGTTTAAACATTGAAATTGATGTAAAAAAAGATGTACCAGAAATTACTAATCGAAATGAGATTCAACAACTAATTGTGAAATATATTACTGATGATTTAGAAGATATACCTATCCATGTTCAGTATAAAGAACTAGTTCAACTAGAAAGTAAATTAACTGAATCAGAAAGAAGTAAGTTAACTGATGAGGAAATGATTTCTTTAAATAGAAAAGTGAAAGAGTTAAAAACGGAGTGTGAAACAGTAGAACGCTGTATAAAACTTTATCTTGACTCTAGACTTGAGTATTCTTGCTTCAAAATAAACAGCATAGATGAGTTTGAAAGATTTGTTAGGAATGTGACACTTCTTTCAAAACACCAAAATACTGTTAAAGAAGGAAAGAGATATATTTGTCTTCCCGTAGATGTAAATGGAGAAGATGGAAGTCAATTCTGGTTTTCTATTGAAAAAAGAACTGAGGAGTTTCTTAAAGAAAATTTCAACGAACAAATGTTACAACTACAACAAGGTTTTTCTGCTCAAGGAGTTGAACTTTATGTTAGAGAAATTTGTAAGTATGAGAAAATCAATATTCTATCTAATTTCATATTTTTTATCGATGAAAAGATATTAAAAGAAGGACAGGATAGAATAAAAGGACAGGATGATAAGTATTTTAGGTTGTGTAATTATGTAATTTCTCCAAGTTAATGTATTAATCATTAAAGAGTAGCAAACTTTTGAATTTAATTATTGTTAGACTGTATTAGAATAGATATTTCCATGAAATCTGAAATTAAGATAGTTAATAAAATTTTGCAGATCTCAAAAAATCTAAGTATTTCAGCAATTGCTTTATCCGGATCTCGAACGAATCCTCAGTCCTCAAAAGATGAGTTTCAAGATTATGATGTGGTCTATATTGTTGAGAATTTGGAAGAGCTTATTTCAGATTTATCTTGGCTAGATCAGTTTGGTAATCGTTTGATTGAACAGCACAATGTACTTGGAAATCGTCGTCTCTACCTCATGCTTTTTGAAGATGGCAATCGGATCGATTTGACACTCTGTCCCAAGGAGCACATTCAAGAGTGGGTGGACAGCGAGGCAAGTTTCAAAGTCTTAAAAGACGACAAAGGTCTGTTTGAAGCCTATTCTCCAAATCCTCAGCGCTACTGGACTGCTTCGCCCTCAGAAGAGGAATTTGCAGCATCCTGCAATGAATTTTGGTGGGTATCGGCTTATGTCGTCAAGGCCATTCGAAGAAATCAGCTGATCTATGCGACCGATCACCTCTATGGCATTTGCCAGCAAGAGCTCTTGAAGGTCTTGGCTTGGCAGGTATCAAGGGATAAGGGGATAGTTGACATCGGGAAAAACTACAAGTATCTCTTTCACTATTTGTCTGCCGAGAAGGAAAAAGAGTTCTCAGATCTGCTAGATTTATCTAGTATAGAGAAAATCAGTCAGTCTTTATTTGCCACCATGAAGCTATTCGATTGTGAAGCGCAAAAATTAGCAAAAAGGATGGGGTTTTCCTACAATGACAAAGAGGCTAAGCAGATGATAGCTTATGCTAAAGAGAAACTTTCTAATCATTAATGAATCTATTTAAAACTAAAAAAAGATCCTTTGGTTACTTGGTGTAACTGAATACTTCTATATATAAAAGACTACTCAACATTCTTTGAAAGGAGTTGAACACGCCCTAAATACTGTGTGAAAAAGATAAATTCTCTTGTGAGCATGGCTCACTGCAAGAATTTCCTATTTTCACTTTGTATTTTTCGGGCTTTGTATCCTATATGAGTAATATCCAAAATATGTCCCTGGAGGACATCATGGGAGAGCGCTTTGGTCGCTACTCCAAATACATTATTCAAGAACGGGCTCTTCCTGATATTCGGGATGGCTTGAAACCTGTTCAGCGGCGGATCCTTTATTCTATGAATAAGGATGGGAATACCCATGACAAGGGCTACCGCAAGTCGGCCAAGTCTGTCGGAAATATCATGGGGAATTTCCACCCTCACGGGGATAGTTCGATCTATGATGCCATGGTCCGCATGTCTCAAGACTGGAAGAATCGTGAGATTCTTGTTGAGATGCACGGTAACAATGGTTCTATGGACGGTGATCCACCGGCTGCCATGCGTTATACGGAAGCCCGTCTATCTGAAATTGCTGGTTATCTCCTTCAAGATATCGAAAAGAACACCGTACCATTTGCCTGGAACTTTGACGATACAGAGAAAGAGCCAACTGTTTTGCCTGCAGCCTTTCCAAACCTCTTGGTCAATGGGGCTACTGGTATTTCTGCTGGTTATGCGACAGATATTCCGCCCCATAACCTTGCTGAAGTCATCGATGCGGTAGTCTACATGATCGACCATCCTTCTGCTAAGGTAGACAAACTCATGGAGTTTCTTCCTGGACCGGATTTCCCAACGGGTGCCATTATCCAAGGGCGAGACGAGATCAAGAAAGCCTATGAAACAGGTAAGGGACGGGTAGTTGTCCGTTCTAAGACAGAGATCGAGCAACTCAAAGGCGGCAAGCAGCAAATCGTCGTCACCGAGATTCCTTATGAGATCAACAAGGCTGTCTTGGTCAAGAAAATTGACGATGTTCGTGTCAACAATAAGGTGGCCGGCATTGCCGAAGTTCGGGATGAGTCAGACCGGGATGGTCTTCGCATTGCCATTGAACTCAAGAAAGATGCCAATGCAGACTTGATCTTGAACTACTTGTTCAAGTACACAGATTTGCAGGTCAACTACAACTTCAATATGGTGGCGATTGACAATTATACCCCTCGTCAAGTTGGGATAGTTCCGATTTTGTCTAGCTACATTGCTCACCGTCGGGATATTATTGTCGCTCGCTCTCGCTTTGATAAGGAAAAGGCGGAACGCCGTCTCCACATCGTAGAGGGCTTGATCCGTGTGATTTCTATCCTCGATGAAGTCATAGCCTTGATCCGTGCTTCTGATAACAAGGCAGATGCCAAAGAAAACCTCAAGGTCAGCTACGATTTCACGGAAGAACAAGCAGAAGCCATTGTCACTTTGCAATTGTACCGCTTGACCAATACAGACATCGTCACCTTGGAAGAAGAGCATGCTAACCTCAAGGAGCAAATTGCGACCTTGGCAGCCATCATTGGGGATGAACGGACCATGTTCAATCTCATGAAGAAGGAATTGCGTGAAGTGAAGAAGCTCTTTGGCAATGCTCGTCGCAGTGAGTTGCAAGACACTGCTAAGACGATCGAGATTGATACAGCCAGTCTAATCGTTGAAGAGGAAACCTTTGTCAGCGTGACCCGTGCTGGTTACATTAAACGGACCTCTCCTCGTTCTTTCAATGCTTCGACAGTGGAAGAAGTCGGGAAACGTGACGATGATGACTTGATTTTCATAGAACCTGCCAAGACCACCCAGCATCTCTTGCTCTTTACCAACTTGGGAAATGCCATTTATCGCCCTATCCATGAATTGACAGATACCAAGTGGAAGGACATCGGCGAACACCTCAGCCAAACCTTGACCAATTTCGAGCAGGATGAGGAAATTCTCTTTGCAGAGATTGTGGATCACTTTGACGGCGTGACCTACTTTGCGGCAACCCAACAAGGTCAAATCAAGCGTTTTGAACGCAAGGAATTGAGCCCATGGCGGACTTATCGTTCTAAATCGACTAAGTATGCTAAGTTGAAAGATGACGATGACCGTATTGTTGCAATTGCACCAGTTGTCCTCGAGGACATCATGATCATTACAAAAAATGGTTATGGTCTGCGCTTCAACATCGAAGAAGTGCCTGTCGTAGGAGCGAAGGCAGCAGGGGTTAAAGCCATCAACCTCAAAGATGGGGATCAGGTGGTAGCCGTCTTTAAGTCTACAACACCAAGTATGTACATTCTGACCCAGCGAGGTAGTCTGAAACGGATGTCGCAAGACGATATTCCTGTGACCAGCCGGGCTAAACGTGGACTACAGGTCTTGCGTGAACTGAAAAACAAACCACACCGTGTTTTCATGGCAGGTCCAGTCAATACAGACCAAGGAGATTTCGATCTCTTTACGAGCCAAGAAGAAGTAGCGGAACAAGATCAAATTCTAGCTATCACTTCAACTACAGGTCAAGTGACCGAAGTGGATCTGACTCAGCTCAGTGTCTCGGAAAGAACAAGCAATGGCTCCTTTGTCAACGACACAATCTCAGATCAAGAAGTCTTTTCAGCACGAATCAAATAAAAAAGGAAGTCGGTCTATTCTTAGACTGACTTTTTTCAAATAAATTTTCTGAAAATTGAAAATATCGCTTGAAATTCTCATGAATTGGTGTACAATAGTGTACATAGATTGAGAAACTGAATCGGTCAATTTCAAATCGACTAGAAAAAAAGAATAAAGGAGAACTATCATGACAGTATCACTTGATTGGGAAAACCTTGGCTTTAACTATATGAAATTACCCTATCGCTTTTTGGCGCATTACTGCAACGGAGCCTGGGAAAAGGGGGGATTGACAGAGGATGCGACCTTGCATATCTCAGAATCGTCTCCAAGTTTGCATTATGGCCAACAAGCCTTTGAGGGATTAAAAGCCTACCGTACAAAAGACGGAAGTGTCCAATTGTTCCGCCCAGATCAAAATGCTAAACGTCTGCAACGGACAGCTGATCGCTTGCTCATGCCACAAGTACCAGTGGATATGTTTGTCAATGCATGTAAGGCAGTCGTCAAAGCTAATGAAGAATATGTGCCTCCATATGGTACAGGAGGAACCCTCTACCTTCGTCCTCTTTTGATCGGTGTTGGGGATATTATCGGTGTGCATCCTGCAGAGGAGTATATCTTTACCATCTTTGCCATGCCTGTCGGCAACTACTTCAAAGGTGGTTTGGTGCCAACTAACTTCTTGATCCAAGACGAGTATGACCGTGCGGCTCCACATGGAACAGGGGCTGCTAAAGTTGGAGGAAACTACGCAGCCAGCATGCTTCCTGGTAAAATTGCTCACGATCGTAATTTCTCTGACGTCATTTACCTTGATCCAGCAACCCACACCAAGATTGAAGAAGTCGGTTCTGCAAACTTCTTTGGAATCACTGCTAATAACGAATTTGTGACGCCATTGAGCCCTTCTATCTTACCATCTATCACCAAATACTCTTTACTTTACTTGGCAGAACACCGTCTTGGTATGACACCAATCGAAGGGGATGTCTTTATCAATGATTTGGATCGTTTTGTAGAAGCAGGAGCTTGTGGTACCGCAGCAGTTATCTCACCAATCGGTGGTGTTCAACACGGAGATGACTTCCATGTCTTCTATTCCGAAACAGAAGTCGGTCCAGTGACCCACAAACTCTATGATGAATTGACGGGTATCCAATTTGGTGATGTCGAAGCACCTGAAGGATGGATCGTTAAAGTCGATTAATAGAAATAGCTATTTCTCGGTTGAGAATAGCTTTTTTCTTGCGCCATAAACTAAATTTTTGTAAAATAGAAAAAGTGAAAAGAGGACTGAAATGAGTAAAAAAGACAAGAAAATTGAAATTCAAATCGTAGATAGTAAAGTAACCGTTGGAAAGGATACTTTTGATGGATTCACACTTTCAATTGGTAAAAAAACAATAGGTGAAATTGCAGATATGGCAGGTCAGTTTGCTATTGTCAAAAATGGGACAGTTGATTCCCTATACAAAAATCTAGAAAAAGCAGTTGAAATTTTAATAGAAACTTATAATTTGAATAAATAAGGACTTGCATTTTTAGTAAATCAATGGTATAATGGATGCTGTTGATTTATAAGGAGAGATAGCGAAGAGGCTAAACGCGGCGGACTGTAAATCCGCTCCTTCGGGTTCGGGGGTTCGAATCCCTCTCTCTCCATCTCATTAATGGGGTATAGCCAAGCGGTAAGGCAAGGGACTTTGACTCCCTCATGCGTTGGTTCGAATCCAGCTACCCCAGTTCTTAGGTAATATCAGATAAGTGATAAAATATCTAACTAGGTATTTTATTTCTTTATAGGGTGAAGTCGTTAAAGGTGATATTGAATCTCGTTTCGGGTGCTTGCTTAGGAAAAATAATTATTAGTATGTCAAGTTAAGAAAACTTGATTGTTGGAGGATTTTTTAGATGAATGAATTTGAAGATTTGCTAAACAGTGTTAGCCAAGTTGAACCAGGTGACGTCGTTACTGCTGAAGTATTGACAGTTGATGCGAACCAAGCTAACGTTGCAATCTCTGGAACTGGTGTTGAAGGTGTCTTGACTCTTCGCGAATTGACAAACGATCGTGATGCGGACATCAACGATTTGGTTAAACCAGGTGAAACACTTGAATTGCTTGTTCTTCGTCAAGTAGTTGGTAAAGATACTGATACAGTAACTTACCTTGTATCTAAAAAACGTTTAGAAGCTCGCAAAGCATGGGACAAATTGGTTGGTCGTGAAGAAGAAGTTGTTACTGTTAAAGGAACACGCGCTGTTAAAGGCGGACTTTCAGTAGAATTTGAAGGACTTCGTGGATTTATTCCAGCTTCAATGCTTGATACTCGTTTTGTACGTAACACTGAACGTTTCGTAGGTCAAGAATTTGATGCGAAAATCAAAGAAGTAGATCCAAAAGAAAACCGTTTCATTCTTTCACGTCGTGAAGTTGTTGAAGCATCAGCTGCAGCAGCACGCGCTGAAGTATTTGGTAAATTGAACGTTGGCGATATCGTAACTGGTAAAGTTGCACGTATCACAAGCTTTGGTGCTTTCATCGACCTTGGTGGTGTTGATGGATTGGTTCACTTGACTGAATTGTCACACGAACGCAACGTTTCACCTAAATCAGTTGTAACTGTTGGTGAAGAAATCCAAGTAAAAGTTCTTGACTTGAACGAAGAAGAAGGTCGTGTATCCCTTTCATTGAAAGCTACAACACCTGGACCATGGGATGGCGTTGAACAAAAATTGGCTGCTGGTGACGTGATCGAGGGAACAGTTAAACGTTTGACTGACTTCGGTGCATTCGTTGAAGTATTGCCAGGTATCGATGGACTTGTTCACATCTCACAAATTTCACACAAACGTGTTGAAAATCCAAAAGATGTTCTTAAAGTTGGACAAGAAGTAACGGTTAAAGTTCTTGAAGTAAATGCTGCTGATGAACGTGTATCCCTTTCAATCAAAGCTCTTGAAGAACGTCCAGCTCAAGAAGAAGGCGAAAAGCAAGAAAAACGTCAATCTCGCCCACGTCGTCCAAAACAAGAAAAACGTGACTTTGATCTTCCAGAAACTCAAACTGGATTCTCAATGGCTGACTTGTTTGGCGATATCGAATTGTAAAATTTTTAAGAGGCTGGGACAAAAGTCCTAGCCTCTTAATTTTCTTTGGATTGTCGAGCAAGACGTAGTGGTTGAATGGGCTCTACTACGTTGATTTCATTAGCTTTCACAGCCCTACTTAACCGTGAGGAGGTGGGACGACGAAATTGCATTCTAACGAATCACCGATTTATATCCCACTCTTTTTTTACTTGTCATATACTTGAAAATTTGATATACTATAACAGTTGCCACCCTTAGTGTAATGGATATCACGTAAGATTCCGGTTCTTGAGATGGGGGTTCGATTCCCTCAGGGTGGAGTAGTTAAGAGGCTGGGACAAAAGTCCTAGCCTCTCAATTTTCTTTGGATTGTCGAGCAAG
>NZ_MRXX01000001.1:0-14791 GCF_016642265.1 Streptococcus lactarius | reverse complement strand
ACGAATTACCGATTTCTGTCCCACTCTCTCTTTTTATTTATTTAGAGTTAGAAAAAAGACTCTCTGGAAATCAGAGAGCCTTTTCTATTGATGGATTAGTTTTTAGATGCTGCTTGGAATTCAGGGTTTTTCCATGCTTCATCAATGATGGCTTGCAACTCAGAAGCAGAAGCTTGCATCTTTTGAGTTTCAGCATCGTTCAATGGGATGTTTACAGGACGTACAATACCATGCGCACCAACAACGGCTGGTTGACCGATATAGACGTTCTTCACGCCATATTGACCTTCTTGGAATACTGAAAGAGGAAGGACAGCATGTTCATCATCAAGGATAGCTTTTGTAATACGAGCAAGGGCGACTGCGATACCGTAGTAAGTAGCACCTTTTTTATTGATGATAGTGTAAGCTGCGTCACGAACACCTTCGAACAATTCGATGAGTTCAGTTTCTTGAACGTTTTGAGTGTCTTTCAAGAATTCTTCAAGGTTGACACCTGCAATGTTAGCATGTGACCAAACAGCGAATTCTGAGTCACCGTGTTCACCCATGATGTAGGCGTGAACAGAACGAGCATCTACGTCCAATTTTTCAGCAAGGGCTTGACGGAAACGAGCTGAGTCCAGTGAAGTACCTGAACCGATAACACGTTCTTTAGGGAATCCAGAGAATTTCCAAGTAGAGTATGTCAAGACGTCAACTGGGTTCGCAGCAACAAGGAAGATACCTTTGAAACCTGATTCAACAACTTGAGTTACGATTGATTTGTTGATGGCAAGGTTCTTACCTACAAGGTCAAGACGAGTTTCACCTGGTTTTTGAGGTGCACCAGCAGTGATGACAACTAGATCGGCATCTGCACAGTCTTCGTACTTAGCTGCGTAGATCTTCTTAGGTGAAGTGAAGGCAAGGGCGTGGCTAAGGTCAAGAGCATCACCGACAGCCTTTTCGAACAATTGAGGAATTTCAATGATTCCAAGTTCTTGAGCAATACCTTGGTTTACAAGTGCGAAAGCGTAAGATGAACCTACGGCACCGTCACCAACAAGGATGACTTTTTTGTGTTGTTTAGTTGCAGTCATGAGTCTAAACATCTCCTTCATTTTTTTTTGAGATTATCTCTCATTCGTTTTCATTTTACCACTTTTAAATGTCTTTGTCACTCAAAATAGTATAGAACCTGAGATGTAAACGTTTTTACATTTGTGCTCACAGAGAGTAAAATAGCGTAAAATGTGATATAATAGAGGGGTGAATTAAGTAAAGAGAGGCATTTTTTGAATGCAGGATAATAATCTTATTAATGTGAATTTAACATCAGAAATGAAGACGAGCTTTATCGATTATGCCATGAGTGTAATCGTGTCTCGTGCTCTTCCTGACGTTCGAGATGGTTTAAAACCTGTTCATCGCCGTATCTTATACGGTATGAACGAGTTGGGGGTTTCACCTGACAAACCACATAAGAAATCAGCTCGTATCACAGGGGATGTTATGGGTAAATATCACCCACACGGGGATTCCTCTATTTATGAAGCCATGGTTCGGATGGCTCAGTGGTGGAGTTATCGCTACATGTTAGTGGATGGTCATGGAAACTTTGGTTCTATGGACGGTGATGGTGCCGCTGCACAACGGTATACCGAAGCTCGTATGAGTAAGATCGCTCTTGAAATGTTGCGCGATATCAACAAAAATACCGTTGATTTTGTGGATAACTATGACGCCAGTGAGCGCGAACCATTAGTTCTTCCAGCGCGTTTTCCGAACCTTCTTGTAAATGGGGCAACGGGGATCGCTGTTGGGATGGCCACTAATATTCCACCTCACAACCTTGGAGAAACCATTGATGCTGTGAAGTTGATGATGGACAATCCTGAAGTGACGACACGCGACTTGATGGAAGTTTTGCCAGGTCCGGATTTCCCGACAGGAGCTCTTGTCATGGGGAAATCAGGGATCTTCAAGGCTTATGAGACAGGGAAAGGTTCTATCGTCCTTCGTTCCCGCACTGAGATTGAAGTAACTAAGAGCGGCCGAGAACGCATTGTCGTGACTGAGTTTCCATATATGGTCAATAAGACCAAGGTCCATGAACATATTGTCCGTTTAGTGCAAGAAAAACGGATCGAAGGGATTACAGCTGTACGGGATGAATCCAACCGTGAAGGGGTTCGCTTTATCATTGAAGTACGCCGGGATGCATCTGCAAACGTGATCTTAAACAACCTCTTTAAGCTGACTCAAATGCAAACTAGCTTTGGTTTCAATATGTTGGCCATCGAAAATGGGGTTCCTAAAATTCTCTCTCTTCGTCAAATTTTGGGCGCTTATATTGAGCATCAAAAAGAAGTAGTGACTCGCCGGACCATCTTTGATAAAGAAAAGGCAGAAGCGCGAGCTCATATTTTAGAAGGCTTGCTCATTGCCCTAGATCATATTGATGAAGTAATCAAAATCATTCGCAACAGCCAAACGGATGCAGAGGCTCAAGCGGAATTGATGAGCAAATTTAAGCTGTCAGAACGCCAAAGTCAAGCTATATTGGATATGCGTCTTCGTCGTTTGACTGGTTTGGAACGAGATAAAATTCAAAATGAATACGATGACTTGGTAGCTTTGATTGCTGATTTAGCAGATATTTTGGCTAAACCAGAACGGGTCATTGCAATTATCAAAGAAGAATTGGAAGAAGTCAAACGCAAGTTTGGCGATGCTCGTCGCACGGAGTTGATGGTCGGTGAAGTTCTGTCTCTTGAAGATGAGGACTTGATTGAAGAAACCGATGTCTTGATTACTCTTTCTAACAAAGGATATATCAAACGTTTGGACCAAGCTGAATTTACAGCTCAAAAACGTGGGGGACGTGGTGTTCAAGGAACGGGTGTAAAAAATGATGATTTTGTCCGTGAACTGGTATCAACTAGCACCCACGACCATCTGCTCTTCTTTACCAATAAGGGACGTGTCTATCGTCTGAAAGGATATGAAATCCCAGAATATGGACGTACAGCCAAAGGCTTACCGATTGTCAATCTTTTGAAACTGGACGAAGGAGAGTCCATTCAAACCATTATCAATGTTGAGCAAGATCGAAGTGATGAGGCTTATCTCTTCTTTACGACGCGACAAGGTTTGGTGAAACGGACCAATGTAGCAGAGTTTTCAAATATCCGTCAAAATGGACTGAAAGCCTTAAATCTAAGAGATGATGATGAATTGATCAATGTCTTCCTTACTGATGGAGATACAGACGTTATCATCGGTACCAAGTATGGCTATTCTGTTCGCTTTAATGAATCGGTCGTTCGGAATATGGGCCGGACAGCCACTGGGGTTCGTGGAGTGAATCTTCGTGATGGAGACCAGGTTGTCGGTGCTAGCGTGATTACGGACCAAGATGAAGTGTTGATCATCACTGAAAAAGGGTATGGTAAGCGGACAATGGCAAGTGAATACCCAACCAAAGGTCGTGGTGGTAAGGGAATTAAGACAGCCAACATTACAGAGAAAAATGGTGCTCTCGCAGGTCTCATGACTGTTGAAGGCAATGAAGACCTTATGATTATAACCAATACTGGTGTGATGATTCGGACGGGTGTGGCTAATATTTCTCAAACTGGTCGTTCCACTCAGGGTGTGAAAGTGATGCGACTGGATCAGGATGCTAAGATTGTGACCTTTACAACAGTTCAGGCCGATGAAAAAGACGAAGAAATAGTAGAAGAAAACGAATAGATAAGGGGACAGAATGTCACGCAAAAGAAAAAAGAAAAAGAGTTTACGCAATACTCTTATCAATGTCGTTGCAACGCTCTTGATTATCCTCTCGCTGTTATTGATCTTTAATGCACCGATCCGAAATATGATCATGGTATGGCACACCAATCAATACCAGGTGAGCAAGGTTGATAAAAAGACCCTAGATAAAAATAAGAAAGTAAAGACGAGTTTTGATTTTCAGCATGTGCAGTCTTTGTCGACTGAAGCAGTGATCAATGCTCAATGGCAGGCTCAGAAGCTTCCTGTTATTGGTGGAATTTCGATTCCTGAATTAAACATGAATCTTCCCATCTTTAAGGGACTCGAAAACGTTGCCCTATATTATGGCGCAGGGACCATGAAGGAAACCCAAGTCATGGGGAAAGGCAATTATTCACTTGCCAGTCACCATGTCTTTGGCTTGACTGGTGCTAATGCTATGTTATTCTCACCTTTGGAAAAAGCCAAGGCTGGCATGAAGATCTACATCACGGATAAGGAAAAGATTTATACCTATGTCATCTCGTCTGTTGAGACGGTGACCCCTGATCGTGTGGATGTAATCCAAGACCGTGAAGGTGTCAATGAAATTACGCTAGTAACTTGTGAGGATGCTGCAGCAACTTATCGTACGATTGTCAAAGGGACTTTGGAAACCTCCGTTGACTATGACAAGGCTCCAAAAGATATCTTGGATTCCTTTGGGAAATCCTACAATCAAATGCAACTTTAAGGAAATAGAAGCTTAAGGCAAGGCCTAGGCTTCTATTTTTATGAATGAAAACTGTAAAAATGTAAGAGACTGGTAACATAATGTAAGAGACTTGTCATACTTCTGTGTGAAATTCAAGGTATAATACTAGGTGGTAAGGCAGGATAAGGAGGAAAAATTGTGACCAAGGATCGGATTTATCATCTCTTACATCATTTTTACAAACTTTTAGTCAATGATTTTCCACGAAATGGTTTAATTACAAAAGGCATTTATGAAGTCGAGCAGCTTTATCAGGCACTAGAGGCGATTCCTCAGCACCAAGAGTATTTGATGCGTTCTGAGATTCAAACATTTTTAAAAGAACTGGAGCAAGTACAGAGCGGATACCAAATTTGGTTTAAGAAAGACCAAGTGCTAGTATTGGATGATTTGAAGCAAGAAATATCTTGTCAGTAAAGAAATACATGATTTTCTCTTTTGATTACGAATTAATAAGTGAGGAGGAAATTATGTACGAAATTTCATTTATTGAACCATCTTTGCTTCCTAGAGAACGTTTGGTCTCAGAGGGAGTTGAGAAGTTAAGTCACCAGGAGCTGGTATCTATTCTACTGAGGACTGGAAATAAACAAAAAAGTGTCTATGAGATTGCCCAAAACCTCTTGACGTCTGTGAATAGTTTAAAAGAGCTGGGGGATTTGACCTTAGAAGAGTTGCAGGAAATCTCAGGAATTGGTCGTGTCAAGGCAATTGAACTGCAAGCGGTTATCGAGTTAGGAAGACGGATTCACAAAGATCAGTTGATGAGTTCAGAACAGATCATGAGCAGTCAAAAATTGGCCCATAAAATTCAACAGGAAATTGGCCATAAGAAGCAGGAGCATCTAGTAGCACTCTATTTGAATACACAAAATGAGATTATTCACCAACAGACTATCTTTATCGGAACGGTCAATCGTAGTATCGCAGAACCGCGCGAAATTCTCCACTATGCCTTAAAGCATATGGCTACCTCTATCATTCTAGCTCACAATCATCCATCTGGTGCAGTATTTCCGAGTAAAAATGATGATGAGGTCACCAATCGTGTCATAGAAGCCTGTGATGTGATGGGTTTAACCTTGTTGGATCATTTGATTGTTTCAGAAGATAACTATTACAGTTACCGTGAAGAGACTGATCTCTTAGTATAAAAAAGGCTGGGACAAAAGTCCTAGCCTCTTAATTTTCTTTGGATTGTCGAGCAAAACGCAGTGGTTGAGTGNNAATCGAATTCTAACGAATGACCGATTTCTGTCCCACTCTCTTTTTTTACTAAAGCTGTTTCTTGTTATTCTTCGTTTTTTCTCATGAAATAAAGAAGGGTTTGCAACTCACTGGTTAGGTCCACATATTGAACGACAACACTTTTTGGGAGGGATAAATGAACCGGTGAAAAGCTTAAAATACCCTTGATACCAGCATCGACAAGGAGGCTTGCCACTTCTTGCGCCTTGACACTAGGAACGGTCAAAATAGCTGTCTGGATTCCTTCTTGTTTTAATTTTTCTTTGATTGAAGAAATTCCGTAAATGGGAATTCCATCCTTACTTTTGGTATCAACCAGTTCGTGGTCATCTACATCAAAAGCCATGACAATTTTCATTTTGTTTCGCTCGTGGAAGCGGTAGTTAAGAAGCGCACTTCCCATATTGCCGATCCCAACAATGGCTACGTTGGTAATCGCATTATCATTTAAAAGATCTGCGAAAAAGTTCATTAGCTTTTTGACATCATATCCGAAGCCCCGTCTTCCCAATTCGCCAAAATAAGAGAAGTCTCGGCGAACTGTCGCTGAGTCAATTCCGATAGCATCTGCGATTTGCTTGGAATTGGCTTTCTCTATTTTTTCGGAGTTGAAGCGCTTGAAAATGCGGTAATAAAGGGATAAGCGTTTTGCTGTTGCGCGTGGAATTGGTGTATTTTTATCATGTTTCACAATATCACAACCTTTCCCCTTTATTGTATAGGAAGATTGTGAAAAAATCAACTATCTAAACCGATTTTTCTCTATTTTTTTTACCAAAAGAAAACAGTTGCTACAAACAAAGAATTTTCTGTTTGTAGCAACTGTTTAGGCTCTTTCGTCTTGCTCAACCTTCTTTAGAAAGTTGTAGAGGCCGTCTATTTTTCCAGTATAAGGAAGTCTTTTTCCCTTGTAGTGAATGGACGTAACGGTGTAGGTGTCCGGAAGGGTCACACAGCCTGAAAAAGCAAGGATACAGGCCTCAAGATCAGTGTAAGTAGTGGTACGTTCCACATGATAAGCATCTATATAAGTTAAAGTAACCATTTTTAAACCTCGATTTTATCGAAAATTTCTCTTTCAACGAGACTATCCATTAAGAAATAAAATTTTTGTTGGATGATGTCATTTTTTGAATCTTTAAAGATGTTGACTAGGCGAAGCCCAGACTTATCAGTGATGTTAATTTTGAAGCCTGAGAGGTCTTTATTAAAGATGATTTTGAGTAAAAATCCATCACCGCTGTTGGGAACAGCTTCAAGTAAACGATTTAATTCGAAGTTGCCAACTTTTGTGACAGCAAAGGTGTTGTCGCGAAGGGTGTATTTCTTCACATTGGGATGAAGACGATAGGTATATTTACAGTCTTTTAATGAAACAGTGGTTTCAAATGCCATATTGTTCTCCTATGATAAAATTTCTTTAAGACTTGCGAGGAAGGTTTGAACTTCCTCAGTGGTATTGAGTTCTGAAAAACTAATCCTCAGGGATTCTTTTAGGCGAGGACTTTCAGCGCCATAGAGGGCTTCTAAAACATGGCTGGGTTGTACGGTCCCAGCAGTGCAAGCAGAACCAGTGGATACAGAGATACCCGCTAGATCCAGTCGCATGAGTAAGATGTCATTTTGCACACCTGGAAAGCCAAGGTTCCATACAAAGGGAAGGTGGTCATCACAAGCGTTTACGTAATAGTCGTAGGTTGCTAAACCATTGACTAGTTCTTGTCCGAGTTTTTGAACTTGGCGGAAGTTTTCTTCTTGATGAAGGCTAGCCTGATGAAGTGCCTCAGCCATTCCGACGATGGAAATAAGATTTTCGGTGCTGGCTCTCATTTTATTTTCTTGATCGCCACCGTGTAAGAGTTGATCAAAATCTGGAGTCGCTGCATAAAGAAAGCCGACTCCTTTTGGTCCATGGAACTTATGAGCTGAAGCACTGAGAAAATCGATTCCCAGCTCTTCAGGATAAACAGGGATCTTGCCAATTGCTTGAACGGCATCGACATGAAAGGCTGCAGGATGGTTTTTTAGAAGTTTTCCGATTTCTTTGATGGGTAAGAGATCACCTGTCTCATTATTGGCATACATGGTCGAGACAAGGATGGTATCAGGTCTCAGGGCTGCCTTGAGATCATCGACCTGTATGCGACCATCTCTTGGTTGAATGATCGTTACCTCGAATCCAAAACGTTCGACAAGGTATTCAAGAGGCTCTAAGACAGCATGGTGCTCAAGAGCAGTCGTAATGATATGCTTGCCTTGATCTTGGTGTTTGAGACAGTAGCCTTTTAGAACTGTATTATTACTTTCTGATCCACCTGAAGTGAAGAGAATGCGATTGGGAAGGGTATGGAGAGCTTGAGCAATTTGCTCACGCGCTTCTCTGAGGAGTTTTTTAGCCATTCGACCATGGGCATGGAGGCTAGAAGGGTTTCCATATGTCGATTGCATGGTTTCAGTCATTTTGGTGATGACTTCAGGCAAGAGAGGCGTCGTTGCTGCATTATCAAAGTATATCAAATGAGGACCTTATTTCTTATGATAAGCAAAAAGTGGACTAACCGGTTTTCTTTCTTGGATACGAACAATTGCTTCAGCAATTAATTCGCTGGCTGTCAGATAGTTCACATTTTTAGGAGTCTTTTCTTTGGTAGCAACGGAATCTGTTACCAAGATTTCTTTGATAGGAGATTGGTCTAATAATTCTGCAGCTCCCTTGACAAATAAACCATGGCTAGAGACGGCATAAATCTCAGTTGCTCCCTCTCGTTGAACGATTTTAGATGATTCTGAGAAGGTTTTACCAGTGTTTAAAATATCATCAATCAAGATGGCCTTCTTACCCTTGACATCTCCAATGATATAGCCATAATCACGGTTGGCATCATCTTGTTCGTAATCGATAATAGCGATTGGAGAATCCAAGTATTCGGCTAAACTACGAGCGCGTTTAACACCGGAATTCTTTGGACTAACCACGACGACATCGGAGCCAGTTAATCCTTTGTTAATATAGTGTTCCGCAAAGAGTGGGATGGTATAGAGGTTGTCTACTGCGATATCAAAGAACCCTTGGACCTGAACAGCGTGAAGATCCAGTGTTACGACACGATCAACACCGGCTTTGACCAACATATTCGCAACCAATTTAGCTGTGATTGGTTCACGAGGAGCAGCAGTACGGTCTTGACGGGCGTAGCCAAAATAAGGCATGACCACATTGACCGTATTGGCACTAGCCCGTTGACAAGCATCAACCATGATCAAGAGTTCCATTAAGTGATTGTTAACGGGATAGCTCGTTGATTGAATGATATAGATATCGTATCCACGAACACTTTCTTCAATATTGACTTGGATTTCTCCATCAGAAAATTGGCGTGAAGAAATTTTCCCAAGTGGGACACCAGCGTGTTCCGCTATTTTCTGCGCAATGTCTGGATTTGAATTGAGAGAGAAGAGTTTCATATTTTTTTTATCTGACATGTGATTCCAACCTCTTTTAGAATTTTAATCTTAGCACTATTTTAGCAAAAAATTGTGATAATTTCAGCTATTTAACAACCTTTGTGCCAATCTTGCGATTTTACTTTTAGCGGGTTTGTAGCTGATACCATGATCCTTTATGAATTGTTGAAAATTTGCTTCCTCTTCAGCTGTCTCTACCTCGATTTCCAATTCATAGTCTGCTGTGTCTAGATAAGTACTGTAGTCAAGTGCGACTAGGCCTGCTTCTGTCTCTTTTTCCAAGCGTTTGGTCGTGAGACTTCCCCAGACGGCCAGTTTCTCAAGTGGGATCTTTTTGGAGGATAACAATTCCTTAATTTCACCATCTGGAAAGGCTTGATGCTGTAGGATAGACTGGATTTCTTCTGGACTCAGGTCTTGATTGTATTCGAAGTGGCCGACTGTCTCAGGTACCTTTAGGGTGAGTTCAGCTGTGCTTGCAAAGGTCCGAACGCGGAGTGCCATCTTTTCTTTGCGGATGAGCTGATCTGGAGTGTCGATATAGTGATTGGTTTGGACGACCTCTTGAGTGTCAGTAAAAAGTGGAAGAAGGGATTGGTATTCATCCATGTCTAACATGGTTTTGTATTCAATTTCTAAATGGTTCATTTTGTCATCCTTTGCTTTTTTTTGGTAGCGATTCATGATATAATAAGAGATGTGTTTATTGTATACAAAAACGTTTCAGAATACAAGGTGGTAGGATGGCAATTGATTGGGAAAATTTCTTAGACCCCTATATCCAAGCAGTTGGAGAATTAAAAATTAAACTTCGGGGAATTCGCAAACAATACCGGAAGCAACAAAAGCATTCACCCATCGAGTTTGTCACAGGCCGTGTAAAACCCATCGAGAGTATCCGCGAAAAGATGGTTCGAAGAAGTATTTCAGAAGAAAATCTGGCCCAGGATATGCAAGATATAGCGGGGCTTCGGATCATGGTCCAGTTTGTGGATGATGTGGATGAGGTTCTGGAGGTCTTGCGACATCGGCAGGATATGCGTGTGATCCAAGAGCGGGACTATATTCGCCACAAAAAATCCAGTGGTTACAGAAGCTACCATGTGGTAGTAGAGTATCCCGTTGATACCATCGATGGAAATGAAACCATCTTAGCAGAGATTCAAATTCGGACCTTGTCCATGAATTTTTGGGCAACAATCGAACATTCGCTAAATTATAAATATAAAGGAGACTTTCCAGACGAGATCAAAAAACGCTTAGAGACGACCGCAAACCTTGCTTATCTCTTGGATGAAGAGATGGGTGCCATTCGGGATGCGATCCAGGAAGCTCAAGCCCTGTTTGATCCACTTCATCGTAAGTTAAATGATGGCGTTGGAAATAGTGATGACACAGATGAAGACTATAGGTAAAAAAGTATCCATCATTCGCAATCGAAAGCGTCAGAGTGAAGAGGTTTTTCAACAATTGCGTTACAAGCTTCGTCAAAATAATTTTATTTTAACGGAGAAACATCCCGATATTGTCATTTCCATTGGTGGAGATGGGATGTTGCTGTCGGCTTTTCATAAGTATGAACACCAGTTAGATCGGGTTCGTTTTATCGGTGTCCATACTGGGCACCTAGGCTTTTATACCGATTACTTAGACAGCGAGATTGACAAGCTGGTCGAAAATTTAAAATATGACACGGGGGCCAAGGTTTCCTACCCTATTTTAAATGTTAAGATTACCTTTGACAATGGGGAAACCCGTACGATGAGAGCGCTGAACGAAGCTACGATCAAGCGCAGTGACAGGACTATGGTGGCTGATCTTATGATCAATGGTGTGGATTTTGAGCGCTTCAGAGGAGATGGGATTACCGTTTCGACTCCTACAGGAAGTACGGCTTACAACAAATCCTTGGGAGGAGCAGTCCTTCACCCAACTATTGAGGCGTTGCAGATTGCTGAGATCGCTAGTCTCAACAACCGAGTCTATCGGACGCTAGGCTCTTCGGTCATTGTTCCTAAAAAGGATAAGATCGAGATTACACCGACACGACCTGGCTTCCACATTATCTCTGTTGATAATTCGACTTATTCTTATCGCAATATTGCTAAGGTAGAATACCAGATCGATAATCATAAGATTAATTTTGTGGCAAGCTCTAGTCATACTAGTTTTTGGAATCGGGTCAAGGATGCCTTTATCGGAGATGAAAGGGAATGAGATTTGAATTCATAGCCGATGAGCATGTCAAGGTCAAAACTTTCCTGAAAAAGCACGAGGTTTCAAAAGGCCTCTTAGCCAAGATCAAGTTTCGTGGTGGTCAGATTTTAGTGAATGATCGGCCAGAAAATGTGATTTATCTGTTGAATATAGGAGATCGCTTGGTCATTGAGATTCCAGCAGAAGAAGGTTTTGGAACCTTAAAACCACTGGATCGACCTTTGGATATTTTGTTTGAGGATGATCACTTTTTAGTCTTAGACAAACCCTTTGGCATTTCCTCGATTCCAAGTTCGATTCATTCCAATACTCTGGCAAATTATGTCAAAGGTTACTACGTTACGCAGGGGTACGAGAATCAGCAGGTTCACATTGTTACTCGTTTGGACAAGGATACAAGTGGTGTCATGCTTTTTGCCAAACATGGCTATGCTCATGCCCGTTTAGATAAGCAATTGCAGGCCAAAACGATCCAGAAACGCTATTATGCCTTGGTTAAGGGGTCAGGAAAGCTTGATCCTGTCGGAGAGATTATTGCTCCGATTGCGCGTGATGAAGATTCGATCATTACTCGAAAGGTAGCAAAAGGTGGCAAGTATGCTCATACCAGCTACCAGGTCGTTCAATCTTTTGGTGATATTCACCTAGTGGATATTCAGTTACACACAGGTCGAACCCATCAGATCCGAGTTCATTTTTCTCATATCGGTTTTCCCCTTTTGGGAGATGATCTCTATGGCGGAAGTTTAGAAGACGGCATTGAGCGCCAGGCCCTTCATTGCCATCGTCTCTCCTATTATCATCCATTTCTAGAGGAAGAATTGGTCATAGAAAGACCACTGCCTCCAGATTTCCAAGCTGTTCTAACACAGCTTCAAACCAGTTATTAATTATTAAAAGGAGTAAAACTCATGGAAGTTTTTGAAAAACTCAAATCAAGCTTAGTTGGTCGCAATGCGCGCATTGTTCTCCCTGAAGGCGAAGAGCCACGGATTTTACAAGCGGCTAAGCGGATTGTTAAAGAATCAGATGTTACACCCGTCCTTCTAGGGAATACTGAAAAAATCAGTATTTACCTTGAAATTGAAGGGGTTACAGAAGGTTTTGAAGTCATTGATCCCCATCATTATGATGGCTTTGAGGAAATGGTTGCTGCACTAGTGGAGCGCCGTAAGGGAAAAATGACAGAAGAAGAAGCGCGTCAAGCCTTGCTGGAAGATGTCAACTACTTTGGTGTAATGTTGGTCTATCTTGGCTTAGTGGATGGAATGGTTTCAGGTGCCATTCATTCAACTGCATCAACGGTTCGTCCTGCACTTCAAATCATCAAAACACAACCAGGTGTGAAACGCACTTCCGGTGCCTTCTTAATGGTGCGTGGGGATGAACGTTATCTCTTTGCTGACTGTGCTATTAATATCAATCCAGATGCTGAAGGTTTGGCTGAGATTGCCATTAATTCAGCAAGTACCGCTAAAATGTTTGGCATCGACCCACATATCGCGATGTTAAGCTATTCAACTAAGGGATCTGGCTTTGGTGAAGGGGTGGATAAAGTTGTTGAAGCAACTAAAATTGCCCAAGAACTTCGCCCAGACCTTGATATCGATGGGGAATTGCAATTTGATGCCGCTTTTGTGCCAGAAATTGCAGCCTTAAAAGCTCCTGGAAGTAAGGTAGCTGGTAAGGCCACTGTCTTTGTGTTCCCAAGCATTGAAGCTGGAAATATTAGCTACAAGATGGCGGAACGGTTCGGTGGATTTGCGGCTGTTGGTCCAGTCCTTCAAGGATTGAACAAACCGGTCAATGACTTGTCTCGTGGATGTAATGCAGATGATGTCTTCAAGTTGACGTTAATCACTGCATCCCAAGCGAAACAAGAAGCATAGAATGTGAAAGCTCTGGTCTTGTCCCAGAGTTTTCTATTATAGATATAAGGAAGAATATGGTCGATCTAAAAGAGTACAATATTGAAATGTGGGAGCCTCAAAAAATAAAAGACTTTCGTAGAGATCTTCTAGCGTGGTACGATGAAAATAAAAGAGATCTCCCTTGGCGACAAAATCAGGATGCTTATCGGGTGTGGATTTCTGAAATTATGCTTCAGCAGACACGTGTCGATACTGTGATTCCTTATTACGAACGTTTTCTGAACTGGTTTCCGACGATTAAGAATCTGGCCAATGCGCCGGAAGAAAAGCTCTTAAAAGCCTGGGAAGGTTTGGGGTATTACTCTCGCGTGCGCAATATGCAAACGGCTGCCCAACAGATCATGAAAAAACATGAAGGTGTGTTTCCATCAAGCTATGAGGAAATATCTAAATTGAAGGGAATTGGGCCATATACAGCCGGTGCCATTGCTAGTATTGCTTTTGGATTAGCAGAGCCTGCTGTGGATGGTAATGTCATGAGAGTACTGGCTCGCTTGTTTGAGGTGGATTATGATATCGGGATCCCTTCCAATCGTAAGATTTTCCAAGCTATGATGGAGATCTTGATTGATCCAGATCGTCCAGGGGACTTTAACCAAGCTTTAATGGATTTGGGTTCAGATATTGAATCCCCAGTCAATCCACGACCAGAAGAGAGTCCTGTAAAGGCCTACAGTGCGGCTTATTTGCATGGAACCATGGATCGATACCCGATCAAGGCACCCAAGAAAAAACCAGTACCAGTTTATTTAACAGCCTTTATTATAAAGGATCATCACGGGCGCTACTTGCTGGAGAAAAATGAGCAAGAAGGACTTTTGTCAGGCTTCTGGCATTTTCCGTTGATTGAAGTGGATAGCCTATCCGAGAACCTGGGTCAATTATCTTTACTGGATGGGAAAAAGGAAGCGGAGGACAACCCTGAAATTCTTTCCTTTGAACAGGACTATGACCTGGTTATTGATTGGCATGACGTATCATATCCCATCGTCCAGCATGTCTTTTCGCATCGTAAGTGGCAGGTTCAACTTCGTTACGGCTTGGTAAAAGAAGGGGAGCAGCCAACGAGCGAATCGACTGTTTGGTTAACACCAGAAGAATTTTCAGATTATCCTTTTGCTAAACCACAGCAAAAGATCTGGGAAGCGTTTATTAAAAATGAAAATTGAGAGTGGGACAGAAATCGGTAATTCGTTAGAATTCGATTTCGTCGTCCCACCTCCGCACAGTTGAGTAGAGCTGTAAAAGCTGATGAAATCGGCGTAGTAGAGCCTAATCAACTACTGCGTCTTGCTCGACAATCCAAAAACAAATGAGAGGCTAGGACTTTTGTCCCAGCCTCTTGTTACGTATTGCATGGTTTTAGAATAAAAGACAAGACTTTCGAAGTAATTGCGAGAGTCTTGTTTAGTTT